>JASJPF010000014.1:0-45764 GCA_031426835.1 Thiobacillus sp. | reverse complement strand
TGAACAGCATGTCGGCGCCGTCGATCAGTTCGGCGATGCGCTCGCGGTCTTCCAGCGCGGCTTCACGGCCGATATCCGGATTGGCGCCTGCGCCCAGACCCTTGGTCACGCCATTGCCGAGTTGCAGCTGCAACTTGGCCTGGTTGCGTTTCAGCGCCTGCGAATCGGTGTTGATGGCGATGAACTCCACACCAGTCAACCCCGAACTGATCATGTGGTCAACGGCGTTGCCGCCGCAACCGCCCACACCAATCACCTTGATCACCGCATCCTGGGTGTCTACATCCATCAGTTCAAACATATTGCTCTCCTCTTTTACCCAATCAAAAACTACACTCTTGACTCTTTTGATGTGTTTGCCGCGATGTGTTGACACATCCGGCACGACCATCAAATTCCGTTTCAACGTCGCCTGCCTGAACCCTGCCTGGCGCCGTCAGAAATTCCCTTTGAACCAGCTCTTCATCCGTTCCAGAATGTCCTTCAAGTTGTTGCCGGACAGCTTGGGCGCATCGCGTCCGCGCGCTTCCAACCCGGCCAGCAGTAACCCCATGCAGGTGGCATAGCGCGGGTTGTGCATCACTTCGGCCAGCCCGCCTTCGTAGCGTGGCCAACCCATGCGCACCGGCATGTGAAACACCTCTTCACCCAGTTCGACCATGCCCTGCATCCCCGCCGAACCGCCGGTAATGACGATGCCGGACGACAACAACTCCTCGAATCCGCTGCGGCGCAATTCGGCCTGCACCAGCGAATACAGTTCCTCCATGCGCGGCTCGATGAACTCGGCCAGGGTTTGTTTTGACAGCGTGCGCGGCGGGCGATCACCAATCCCGGGCACTTCGATCATGTCGCGGGCGTCGGCCAGCTGGCGCAACGCACAGCCGTAGCGCACCTTGATGTCTTCGGCCTCCTTGGGCGGTGTACGTAGCGCCACCGCGATGTCGTTGTTGACCTGATCGCCGGCGACCGGAATCACGGCGGTATGACGGATTGCGCCGTTGGTGAACACGGCGATGTCGGTGGTGCCGCCGCCGATATCGACCAGGCATACGCCGAGCTCTTTTTCGTCTTCGGTGAGCACCGCCATCGCCGATGCCAACGGCTGCAGCACCAGATCATTGACTTCGAGTCCGCAGCGGCGCACGCATTTGATGATGTTCTGTGCTGCCGACACGGCGCCGGTGACGATGTGCACTTTGACTTCGAGCCGCACCGCGCTCATCCCGAGTGGATCGCGCACGTCCTCCTGGCCGTCAACAATGAATTCCTGCGGAATGGTGTGCAGCACCTGCTGGTCGGTCGGGATATTGACCGCGCGGGCGGTTTCCACCACGCGGTCGACATCCATCTGGCTGATTTCCTTGTCCTTGATGGCGAACATGCCGTGCGAGTTGAAGCTCTTGATGTGGCTGCCCGCAATGCCGGTGTAGACCTCGCGGATCTTGCAGTCGGCCATCAGCTCGGCTTCTTCCAGCGCGCGCTGGATGGCATTGACCGTCGCTTCGATGTTGACCACCACGCCGCGTCTCAAACCCTTTGAAGGGTGCGTGCCCATGCCGATGATGTCCAGTTCGCCTTCATCGTTGATTTCAGCAACGATGCAGACGATTTTGGAGGTGCCGATATCGAGCCCGACAACCAGGTTTTTAGGGTCTCTTGGCTTACTCATATTGCGTGGCACTCATGTTGTACTCGGTTTGAATGGGGATGCGCCGTTGGGCATCCGTACCGCGAAACCGTCGGGCGCGACGCCGCCGGGCATCCGGACGGCAAAGCCATCGGGATAGCGCAGGTCGACCGTAATGGGGTGCACGGCAGGTGCGTCTTCAGTTCTGGTTTCTGCTGCGCTTGCTGTCAGCGCCGAGTTATCCACTGCCGGTGCAGCAAACAAGCGCGGGTAGAGCGCTACAAAACGTGCCAGGCGAACCTTGTCCTGTTCGCGGCCCAGTGCGATCTGCATGCCGTTATCCAGACGGATGCGCCATGCCCGACGGGGCGACAGGCGTAACTCATCGATCGTCATGCCCAAAGGCGTCAAGGCGGCCTGGTAGGCGCGGTATGCCGTTACCACTTCGGCGCTGCTTTCCGCCGGCCCGGACAATCGGGGCAGCGGTTGATTCAGCGCTGCGACGAACACCTCACCCGCTTCACTCACCAGCGCGTTGTCGTTCCAGCGTGCCAACGGCACATGCTCGACCAACGACACGACCAGGGTATCGGGCCAACGGCGTTCCACCCGCGCCTCGCGAATCCACGGCAGTTTTTCCAGGCTGCTGCGCACCCGCTCGAGGTCGACCGTAAAGAAAGTGCCGCGCACCCGACGTTCGGCCACCAGCCGGATCTGCGCTTCGGTCACGTGCGCCATCGGCGTTTTGACTTCAACGGTATGCAGGGCGAACCACGGCTGGGCTGCCAGCCAGTTGATCCCGCCATAAGCCAGCAGGCTCAACGCGCCCCAAGTCAGCACGCGAGCGAGCTGACACATGGGGTGAGCGGCGAGTTCGGGGCTGTTCATCGCTGCAAACCCTTAACCACAGAGGCACAGAGGCACGGAGAAAAGCAAGTCAATACCCCCCGGGGTTCCTCTGTGCCTCTGTGTCTCTGTGGTGAGGGGTTGAAATTCATGCCAGTGTCTGCTCCAGAATTTGCATGCACAGGGAGTCGAAATCCAGACCGGCCGCGCGGGCGGCCATCGGCACCAGGCTGTGATCGGTCATGCCGGGGGACGTATTCGCTTCCAGCAAATAAGGGTTGCCGAGGCTGTCCAGCATGATGTCCACACGACCCCAGCCGCGCCCGCCGATCAGGCGAAATGCCTCCAGCGCCAGATGCCGCAATGCCATTTCCTGAGATTCCAGCAGGCCGGCGGGACAATGGTACTGGGTATCGTTGCGCAGATATTTCGCCTCGAAGTCGTAAAAAGCCCTGTCCTTGGCGGGTTCCAGGTGAATCAGCGGCAACGCGGTGCCCCCCAGAATGCCTACGGTGAATTCAGCGCCATCGATAAACCGTTCGGCCAATACCAGCGGATCGTGCTCAGCGGCGAGTTCATAAGCCGCTTTCAGCGTGCCCGGCTCGGTCACCTTGCTCATGCCGATGCTGGACCCCTCACGCGCAGGCTTCACAAATATAGGCAGGCCGAGTTTCTTTTCCACGGCAATAAAGTCGCTTGCCGCGTTGAGCATTTCCCAGTCGGCCGTGGGCAATCCGGCGGCACGCCACAACAGTTTGGTGCGCCATTTGTCCATCCCCAGCGCCGAAGCCATGACGCCGCTTCCGGTGTAGGGAATATGGAGCAGCTCAAGTGCGCCCTGCATGCAGCCGTCTTCTCCGTAACGACCATGCAATGCGATGAATACCCGATCGAACTCGCCTGTGATCAGGTCGCCGATATTGCGATTGGCGGGATCGAACGGGTGCGCGTCGACGCCCTGACGCGTCAAGGCCTCCAACACGGCCGCGCCACTATTCAACGACACCGGGCGTTCGGCCGAGGTCCCGCCCAGCATGACGGCGACCTTGCCATATTTCTTCGCCGGACTGATTTGATTCACTGCCGTTCTCCAATAATTCTGACTTCGCGTATCAGCCGCACATTGGTGCGCGCCTCCACGCTGCCTTCCACATGTTCAATCAGGCGCTCAATATCGGTTGCACTGGCATTGCCCACATTGACGATGAAGTTGGCGTGCTTTTCCGACACCTGGGCGCCACCAATCCGAAAGCCCTTGAGCCCGCTACTCTCGATCAACCGGGCTGCATGGTCACCCGGGGGATTACGAAACACCGAACCCGCGTTAGGCAAATTCAGTGGTTGCGATGCAATGCGCTGTTTCAGCAAAACCTTGATCGTCTCGCGCGAAGCCTCGCCGTCACCGCGCGGCAGCCGAAACCAGCCACCGATGAACCACTCCTGCTCGCCGTGTTTGAGTGCCACATGTCGATAGCCGGTCACGTACTCATCCGGCAGACGCTCGTTGAATTGCCCCTGCCGATTCAGCGTCTGCACCTGTACCAGCTTGTCCCAGGTTTCACCGCCATAGCAGCCTGCATTCATCGCTATAGCGCCACCGACCGTGCCCGGGATGCCTGCCCAGAATTCGCCGCCGACCAGATTGTGATTGGCGGCGAAACGTGCGAGCTTCGGCGATGCGACGCCAGCCTGGGCAAAAACCAGAGAAGAATCCGCATCTGAAGGGCCGACAGGCAAGCCATGCACCCGGCTCTCGATTGAGATTTTCTTGAGCACGCCGTGCAGCAGAATCACCACGCCGGACACGCCGCCGTCACGCACCAGCAGGTTGCTGCCCAGTCCGACCATATGGATGTCTTCACGCAGCGGAACCGAGCGCACCAGCCAGGTCAAGTCTTCCAGGTCGGCCGGGATGTAAACACGTTTGGCTGCACCGCCTGCGCGCCACGACACATGTTTTTTCATCGGCTCGTTGTAAAGGAAGTGGCCACGCAACGTCGGTGCGGCGCCTCCGCCCAGATCCATCTCGCTCATCCGGTAGTCATGCCGCATGCGACTCTCCCAACGTTGGCGCCACATGGCCTATGCTGCCAGCACCCATAATCAGCACCACATCGCCATCCTGCACGAGGTCGTGCACGGCTTCAGGCAGATCGTCGACGCTTTCCACAAAAATGGGTTCAACCTTGCCCACCACCCGCACCGCACGCGCAAGCGCCCGACCATCCGCCGCCACGATCGGCGCTTCTCCAGCGGGATACACTTCAGTCAGTATCAGCACATCGGTCTCCGACAGGACTTTGACAAAATCCTCGAAACAGTCGCGGGTTCGGGTATAGCGATGCGGCTGAAATACCAGCACCAGACGCTGACCCGGGAAGGCGCCACGTGCTGCAGATAAAGTCGCGGCCATTTCGACCGGGTGGTGGCCATAATCATCGACCAGTAGAAAATGACCGCCAGACTTGGCAGGCAATTCGCCATAACGTTGAAAGCGCCGGCCCACGCCATGGAACTCAGCCAGCGCTTTCACGATGGATGCATTGCTGGCACCGACTTCGGTCGCCACGGCAATGGCCGACAAGGCATTCAGCACGTTGTGCATGCCGGGGTGATTCAGCACGATATCAAGATCAGCCATGCCTTCACGCCTGACGGTAAAGCGCATTTGGCCATTCTCGAAGCGCGCATCGATTGCCCGAACCTGCGCCGATTCGTCGAAGCCATACGTGGTGATCGGCTTGGTGATACGCGGCATGATTTCGCGCACATTGGGGTCGTCGACACACAGCACCGCCATGCCGTAAAAAGGCAGGCGCTGGCAAAAATCGACAAAGGCTTGTTTCAAGCGCTCGAAGTCATGGCCATAGGTGTCCATGTGATCGGCGTCGATGTTGGTGACGATTGCGATCACAGGAGTCAGATAAAGAAACGACGCGTCGGACTCATCCGCCTCGGCCACCAGAAAGTCGCCTTGACCCAATCGTGCGTTGACGCCGGCGGCGGTCAGCCTGCCGCCGATAACATAAGTCGGGTCCATACCCGCTTCACCCAATATGCTGGCGACCAGACTGGTGGTCGTGGTCTTGCCGTGGGTGCCGGCTATCGCGATGCCCTGCTTCAGGCGCATCAATTCGGCCAGCATCAGCGCGCGGGGAACGATGGGGATTTTGCTGTCGCGGGCAGCCACCCTTTCAGGATTGTCTTCCGCCACCGCGGTCGACACCACAACCGCATCCGCACTGGCAATATTGTCAGCGGCATGGCCCCGGTGAATGCGCGCACCCATTTTTGCCAGACGCTGCGTCACGACGTTGTCGGCCAGATCCGAACCTGACACGGAATAGCCCAGGTTCAGCAGCACTTCGGCGATGCCACACATGCCGACGCCGCCGATGCCGATGAAATGGATGTGTTTGACCGCGTGCTTCATCGCGCGAGCGCCTCACAAATATCAGCAACCTGCCGGGTTGCATCGGGTTTGGCCAAGGCCAAGGCTTTCCCGGACATGGCCGCGAGCGTGGCGCGGTCCAACCCACGCATCAACGCAGCCAGTTTTTCCGCGCTCAGATCTTTTTGCTGTATCAGCCACGCGGCACCGGCCGTGCTGAGAAATTCGGCGTTGCCAGTCTGATGATCGTCCACTGCAAACGGGAAGGGCACCAATACCGCTGGCACACCCGCGCAAGCCAGTTCGGCCACGGTCATTGCACCGGCACGGCAAACGGCGAAATCGCACGCCCGATACGCAGCCGCCATGTCTTCGATGTAGTCGCACACGTCGGCCTCGACCCCGGCGGCGGCATAGTTCGCACTCAGCACCTCGAGGTGCTGGCGCCCCGATTGATGCACCACCAGCGGGCGCTTGTCAGACGGCAGCTGCGCCAGCGCTTTCGGAATCAACTCGTTTAACGCCGATGCGCCCAGACTGCCGCCCACCACCAGCAGGCGCAGCGGACCGCTGTGCGGCACCCGGGTTGTCGTGGCGATATCCGTGCGCTCGTTGTTTGCCATAGCGGCGATGCCGCTACGTACTGGATTGCCCACCCATTCGGTCGCAACGCTGCGGCATGGGATCGGCTTGTCCGCCGCATTTTTGAACGCCTGCGGGAAGGCTGTCAGCACCCGGTCAGCCAGGCAGGCTAAAACCCGGTTGGTGAGGCCGCCGACCGAATTCTGTTCGTGAATAACCAGCGGCCGATTCAGCAGGCTCGCCATCATGCCGCCAGGAAACGCCGTGTAGCCGCCCATGCCCAGCACCACATCTGGCCGGCGTTGCAGAATGACGCGCAAACTCTGGCCGAAAGCGACCAGCAGCATCAATGGCAACAGCAGCTTCTTCAACACGCTCTTGCCGCGCATGCCGCCCATCGACACCCACACCATCTCGATCCCGGCCGCAGGCACCACGCGCGCTTCAAGTCCGGCGCGCGTGCCCAGCCAGATCACATCCCAGCCGCGCGCGCGCAGCGCATCGGCCACCGCGAGCGCGGGATAGACATGACCACCGGTACCACCGGCCATGACCATGAGGGTGCGATTCGAGGCGGCCATCAGAAGGTTTTCCCCCGCATCATCTGCCGGTGTTCCCAATCGATGCGCAGCAGCACGGCGATTGCCAGGCAGTTGGCGACGATACCGCTGCCGCCAAACGACAGGAAGGGCAGGGTGAGCCCTTTAGTCGGCAACAGCCCGACGTTTACGCCCATATTGATGAGTGCTTGCACGCCGAGCCAGATGCCTATGCCCTGCGCCACCAGCGCGCAAAAATTGCGCTCGAGCTGGGCGGCACGGCGACCGATCAGGAAAGCCTTGACGATGAGCCAGGCAAACAGGCCAATCACGATGGATACACCGACAAAACCGAGTTCTTCGGCGATGACCGCCAACAGGAAATCGGTATGCGCCTCGGGCAGGTAGAACAATTTTTCAACGCTGCCGCCCAGCCCCAGCCCCAGCCATTCGCCCCGGCCGAAAGCAATCAGCGCATGCGACAACTGGTAGCCCTTGCCGTAGGGATCGGCAAACGGGTCCATGAAACCCAGGATGCGCTGCATCCGGTATTCCGAGGTGAAAATCAACAGGGCGAATCCGGCCAACAACACCAGCATCAGCCCGGCGAAAACCTTCCAGTTGAGCCCGCCGAGGAACAGGATGCCCATGGCAATCGAAACGATCACCACAAAAGCGCCAAAATCGGGCTCATTCAGCAACAGCGCACCGGCCAGCATCATCACCGCGGCCATCGGCAGGAAACCCTTCTTGAAGTCATGCATGAAGGCAGCCTTGCGCGTGGTGTAGTCGGCGGCATACAGCACCGCCAGAAACTTCATCAACTCGGACGGCTGCAGGTTGGCGAAGCCGAGCGGAATCCAGCGACGGCTGCCATTGACCTCGCGCCCGATGCCGGGAATCAGTACCACCACCAGCAGCAGCAGCCCCGCAAGAAAAAGGAACGGCGCCGCCTGCTGCCATACCCGTGTCGGCACCTGAAACGCACCGATGCCAACAGCCACGCCCAACGTCATGAAGATGCCCTGGCGAATCAAATAGTATTCGCCGTTGCCCCCGGTGTAGCGGGCGGCTTCCGCAATGGCGATGGATGCGGAATAAACCATCACCAGGCCGATTGCCAGTAAACCCATAGCCAGCCACAGCAGGCCGAAATCAAGTTCGGCGCTGGGTTTGGGGGCGCGGGCAGCGTATAACATCAGGGAGCCGACCTTTTCGTCGCCAGTTTGTTCACCGCTTCAACGAACACTTCGGCGCGATGAATGTAATTGCGGAACATGTCGAAGCTGGCACACGCAGGAGAAAGCAGCACCGCATCGCCCGAGTGCGCCAGGCGCTGCGCTTCCTCGACCGCTTCGGCCAGGCTGGCGACCGGATAGGCATTCACGCCGCTGCCTTCAAGTGCGGCTGCAATCAACGGCGCATCGCGCCCGATCAGCAGCACGGCGCGGGCGTTGGCTTTCACCGCCGCCTTGAGCGGGCCGAAGTCCTGCCCCTTGCCGTCGCCGCCGAGGATGACCACTACTTTTTTGCTGGCCATGCCATACAGCGCGGCTTCGGTGGCGCCGACGTTGGTGCCCTTGGAGTCGTCGTAGTAGGTGACGCCTTCGATCTCGGCGACTTTTTCCACCCGATGCGGCAGCCCCTTGAAATGCGCCAGCCCGCGCAGCAAAGCCTCGATGGGCTTGCCCAGTGCGCGCGTCAGCGCCAGCGCCGCCAGCGCGTTGGCGGCATTGTGCAGCCCGGCCACCGTCAAGGCGGACAGCGGCATCAGCATCGCGTCGCCCATGCACAACTCGTTTTCGCACAGGCCAAAGTTTTCTCCACTCGGGCAGCTCTCCAGACCGAAGGTCACAATCTTGCGTCCGGGTACGGCCATGGCCATGCTGCGTGCATCATCCCGGTTCAACACCTGCACGCCGTCGCCGCTGAATATCCGCGCCTTGGCTGCCGCATACGCCGCCATATCGGCATAGCGGTCCATATGGTCTTCCGACAGGTTGAGCACAGTGGCGGCCGTGGCGTTGAGGCTGGTCGTTGTTTCCAGTTGAAAGCTTGACAGTTCCAACACCCACACCTGCGGCGCCGGCACGATACCCTGTTCGATTTCGGCCAACGCATCCAGCACCGGCAGGCCGATGTTGCCGGCCACGCAAGTGCTCAAACCCGCCATGCGACACATGTCGCCGCACATCGCGGTGACGGTGCTTTTGCCATTGCTGCCGGTGATCGCGATCAGCTGTATCGGGTGCTCACGTTGCAGATTGAGCGCCGCGATGGCACGGGCAAACAGTTCGACGTCACCCACCACCTCGACGCCTGCGGCAATGGCGCGTGCGACCGCAGGCTCGCTCAGCGGCACGCCGGGGCTCACAACGAGAAGTTCTGCCGCCTGCAAGCGCGCGTCCTCGAACGGACCCGTGTAAAGCGGCACCTCCGGCAGCCTCTCAGCCAGGTGCGCGGCCTGCGGCGGCAGCGCGCGGCTATCGGCCACGCTCACCTGCGCGCCACGCGCCGTCAGCCAGCTCGCGCACGACAAGCCGGTGTCGCCGAGGCCGAGCACCAGAACATTTTTGCCGATGAGTTGCAGGCTGTCGTAGTTCATGACGGATAAAACCTTTCACCACAGAGACACAGAGGCACCGAGAAAATCCCTTGGATGATCCGACTCACACGCGCCACAAATAAGGCAAGCCGTAGCGCCTTACTCTGTGCCTCTGTGTCTCTGTGGTTCATGCTTTTCATCGTAGTTTCAGGCTCGAAAGTCCAATCAGCACCAGCATCATGCTGATGATCCAGAATCGCACCACCACCTGGTTTTCCTTCCAGCCCTTGAGCTCGTAGTGGTGGTGGATCGGCGCCATGCGGAAGATGCGTTTTCCGGTGAGCTTGAACGACGCCACCTGCACCATCACCGACAGGGTTTCCACCACGAACACGCCACACATGATGAAGAGCACGATTTCCTGCCGCACGATGACGGCGACCACGCCGAGCGCGGCGCCCAGCGCCAGCGCGCCGACGTCGCCCATAAAGACTTCAGCCGGATAGGCGTTGAACCACAGGAAGGCGAGTCCGGCGCCCGCCATCGCGGCGCAAAAAATGGCGAGTTCGCCGGCGCCCGGAATAAAGGGCACGCCCAGGTATTTGGAAAACACCGCGTTACCGGCAACGTAGGCAAACAGCGCGAGGGCTGACGCCACCATTACTGTGGGCAGGATCGCCAGGCCGTCGAGACCATCGGTCAGATTGACCGCGTTGCTCGATCCAACAATGACGAAATAAGTGAGCGCGATAAACGCCACAGCCGACAGCGACAGCGTCGCATGCTTCAGAAAGGGAATGATGAGCTCGGTATGCACCGGTTCGGAAGCGGTTTGCCACAGATAGACCGCAACTGCCAGGCCGATCACCGATTGCCAGAAATATTTCCAGCGCGAGGGCAGGCCGCGCGAATTCTTTTCCACCACCTTGCGCCAGTCGTCGACCCAGCCAATGACGCCGAAGCCCACCAGGGTGAACAACGCAACCCAGACATAGTCGTTTGACAAATCGGCCCACAACAGCGTGGTGATCGTCACCGACACCAGAATCAGCGCGCCGCCCATGGTCGGTGTGCCGGCCTTGACCAGATGGGTTTGCGGACCATCGCTGCGTACTGACTGACCGATTTTCAGTGCGGCGAGCTTGCGGATCACGGCAGGGCCGACAATGAATGAAATCGTCAATGCAGTGAGCGTCGCCATCACCGCACGCAGCGTCAGATAATTGAAGACGTTGAAGGCACGGACATCCTGGCCGAGTTGTTGAAACAGCCACAAGAGCATGTCAGTGTTCCTCCATAAAACTTTGCACCACGCGTTCCATCTTCATGAAACGTGAACCCTTCACCAGCACAGTGGTTTCGGCCGTCAACTCGTTCTCGAGTTCTGCCAGCAACTCCTCTATCCGCTCGAAATGCATCGCTCCGGTGCCGAAGGCCCCTGCCGTTTCCCGGGTCAAATCACCCAAGAGCAATAAACGATCAATGCCGGCATCTCGCGCAGCAAGACCGATCTGGGCATGCATGGCGGCAGCGTCTGCCCCCAACTCACCCATATCACCCAGCACCATCACTTTCTTGCCCGCATGCTGAGCCAGCACGGTCAGCGCGGCTTTCACCGAATCGGGGTTAGCGTTATAGGTGTCATCTATAAACGTGCTGCCATGCAGTGCGGCTTTTCTTTCCATGCGACCTTTCACTCCGGTAAAGCCCGACAGACCCGCGACGATGCTGCGGTGACTGACATCGAGCGCAAAAGCCGTGGCGGCTGCTGCAAGCGCGTTCATTACGTTATGTTCGCCGGGCACCTGCAGCGCGATTTCCAGGGTGGCATTGGGCAACACCAGGGTCAGCGCAGCACCATATTCGGTTGGCTGATATTGCCCGCGCACCGCCGCCAGCTGGGTCAGGCCGAAGTCGGTGACGCTGCGTTGTGCGTTGATCTCACGCCACAACCAGGCATGAGGGTCATCGGCGTTGAACACAGCGATGCCTGCGCCCGTCAAGCCGTTAAAAATCTCACCCTTGGCACGGGCAATATTTTCGACCGAGCCCAGGAATTCGATATGCGCGGTCATGGCGTTATTGACCACCGCCACATCGGGACGTGCCAACTGCGTCAAATAGTCGATTTCGCCCGCATGGTTCATGCCCATTTCGAATACGGCAAACTGATGCGTCTCGCGCAAGCGCAGCAGCATCAGTGGCAGGCCGATATCGTTATTCAGGTTGCCTTCGGTATTGAGCACAGCGTCTTCTGACCCGGCTTCCACCCGCAGAATCGCTGCCAGCATCTCCTTCACCGTGGTTTTACCGTTACTGCCGGTCACTGCCACCACCGGCAGGCTGAAGCGCGTGCGCCAGGCCGCAGCCAGTTTGCCGAGCGCCAGTCGCGTGTCGTCGACCCGGATGGCCGCTGCCATGTCGGGTGCCTGGGTGCGGTCGAGCACCACCCCCACCGCGCCCTGCTGCAAGGCCTTTGCGGCGAAGGCGCCGCCGTCGAACTTGTCGCCGCGCAAGGCGATGAACAGATCGCCCGACTGAATCGTGCGGCTGTCGGTGGACACGCGCAGCACGTCGGCGTCCGCGCCGTTGAATGGCACGCCCAGCATGGTGGCCGCTTCAGACAGACGCATCATGTCCACGCCTCCAGCGCCTTGTTTGCTACCGCCACGTCGGAGAAAGGGGAACGCTCGTTGGCGATCTCCTGATAGTCCTCATGGCCCTTGCCGGCGATCAACACGACATCGCCGTGATGCGCGCCGCCGATCGCCTCGAAGATGGCGCGCGCGCGATCCGGCTCGATGTTCGGCTTGTCGGTTGCGCCTGCCAGCACTTCATTAATGATGTGCTGCGGATCTTCATTGCGTGGATTGTCGCTGGTGATCCAGACTTCGTCCGCGCCTGCTGCTGCGATTTTTCCCATTAGCGGACGTTTGCCTTTGTCGCGATTGCCGCCGCAGCCGAACACGCAAATGAGGCGACCTCCACTGACAATTTCGCGCAGGGTGGCGAGCACTTTTTCCAGCGCATCGGGGGTATGCGCATAATCCACCACCACCAGCGGATGCATATTGCCGCCCAGAGTCTGCATCCGCCCCGGCGGCGGGCTGATGTGCGCCAGCGCCCGGCAGGCGTCGTCCAGTTTCACGCCCGAAACCAGCAGCGTGGTGAGCGCGGCCAGCACATTGGCGGCATTGAAGCGGCCCAGCAGCGGCACCTCCAGCTCGGCATTGCCCCAGTCCGTGCGCACCTGAAGATGCAGACCGGCCTGCGACAAACGCAGCTTGTCGCCCACCACGGCGCCACGCTGAAAACCATAGCCAGCGACGCGTGCGGCATTCACCTCACTCTCCAGGCGCTGACCGAAGGCGTCGTCGACATTCAACACCACCCAATCCAGCCCCGGCCAGCGGAACAGCCGCGCCTTGGCATTGGCGTAGTTGTCCATGTCACCGTGGTAATCGAGATGATCGCGCGACAAATTGGTGAGCACCGCAACATTGAATGCGGTGCCGTTGACGCGCCCCTGCTCCAACCCATGCGATGACACTTCCATTGCGCATGCCACGGCACCCTGCTTGCGATATTTCGCCAGGCGACGCTGCAATTCGATGGCGTCGGGTGTGGTGTTCAGCGAAGGGATCAACGCGCCAGGAAAGCCGTTGCCGACTGTCCCGATGACTGCAATTTTCTGACCGAGTTGCGCGAAGGACTGTGCTACCCAGTGCGCGACTGAGGTTTTGCCATTGGTGCCGGTGATGCCGATCATGTGCATGGCACGCGAAGGCTCGCCATAAACATGGGCAGCAATTTCGCCGATGCGACGCTTCAGCCCGGCTACGCCCGCATTTGGAATAGCCAGCGCCGGATCCCACAGGTGATGATCCGCCTCCCACAGCACGCCATCGACGCGCTGTGCGACGGCTTGAGCGATGAAATCACGACCATCGCGCGCTTCGCCCGGATATGCTGCAAAAACGACACCGGGTGCAGACTTTCGGCTGTCGCTTACCAGTTCGCAAACGGGAATACCCAAGCGCGCCAGAATGTGCTGCACCGATTCAAGGTGATCTGGCGTAACGTCTGTGGCCATGCTGGACCGGGAGTCAGTTTGCGCCATACGCCCCCCCACCTGCACGCGCCACCAAAGGCATCGTGTTCCGTGTCATTTTGGTGGCCGTTTCGGGCGCGTCGAGTGGCAACCCTAGCTGGCGCAGGCTTCCGGCCATCACCTGAGCAAAAACGGGACCCGCCACGCTGCCACCGTAATACACGCCGCCGGACGGCTCATCAATCACCACCCCGATGATGAGTCGCGGATTGGACGCTGGCGCCATGCCCACGAAAGAGGACAGATAGCGATCCGGCGCGTAGCGCCCATTGACCAGCTTGTGAGCGGTTCCAGTTTTCCCCGCCACGCGATAACCCGGTACACGGGTGCGCGTTCCGGTGCCACCTTCCTGGGTGACCAACTCCATCATGGCGCGCACTTCACGTGCCACGGCGGGGGAAAATACGCGTTCGCCCACAATTTCCTGCGGCTCACGTTTCAGAAACGACAACGGCATGACTTCACCATCGTTGGCAAAGGCCATATAGGCGCGCGTCAGTTGCAACAAGCTGATCGACAGGCCGTATCCATAGGCCATGGTGGCCTGCTCTACAGGTTTCCAGGTATTGGCATCGCGCAACCGGCCTGCAGATTCTCCGGGGAAACCCGAACCCGGCATCTGGCCGAAACCCGAGCGATGCAACACTTCCCAGTGTTGCTGTGGCGTCAGCGCCATCGCCATTTTGACGGCACCGACGTTGCTGGATTTCTGAATGATCTCGCTCACCGTCATTTGCGGATGCGGGTGCAGGTCACGCACCAGCTTGTTGCCAACCAACCAGGTTTGAGGCGTATCGATTACGCTGTCGGGATGAAGCAGGCCACGCTCCAGCACCGCCGCTGCCACGAATGGCTTGATGGTTGAACCGGGTTCAAACGTATCGATCACCGCGCGGTTACGCATTGAATTGGGATCGTAATCCCGGCGATTGTTCGGATTGAAAACCGGCTGATTGGCCAGCGCAAGAATTTCGCCCGTCTTGGCATCGAGTACCACCACACTGCCACCCTTGGCCTTATGGGTAACAATCGCCGCCGCCAACTCGCGATGGGCCAGGTACTGGATTTTAAGATCAAGCGCCAGCGCCAGATTGCCGCCCATCTGCGCGGTTTTAATCGGCGCCAGATCACGGATGGTATTGCCGCGACGGTCGCGCATGATCTGGCGTTCCCCTTCGCGCCCTGCAAGCCATTCCTGATAGGCACGCTCCACGCCTTCCTGACCCAGATCATCCACATTGGTAAAGCCGACCACATGTGCCGCCACCTCAGCTGCGGGGTAATAGCGGCGAAACTCCCGCCGCAGATGCAAGCCGGGTACGCCCATGGCCGTAATTCTGGCGGCTTGCTCCGGCGTGACCGGGCGCCGCACGCTGAATTCACCCCGGGTTTTACGATCCAGTTTGGACGCGAGTGCACGCGCTGGCATATCGAGCACTTTGGCCAGATGCGCCTGCTGCTCGCCAGTCAATTCAAGCTCAGCCGATCTCGCCCACAAGGATTCAACCGGCGTACTGATGGCCAGCAACTGGCCGTTTCGATCGGCTACCTGTCCGCGATGCGCCGGCAGGGTGAGATTGCGGTTGGCGACTGCATCACCCTTGCCCTGCAGGTAATCCGTATTGAGGCCCTGCAGATAGAACGCGCGCCCGGCCACCACCAGCAACCCGCTCAATAGCAGCCCGCCCACCGTTGCCATGCGCCACGGGGCCAGATTCAGCTTGAGGAGTTTGCGGGTATGAAAGTTCATGGCGTGCCCCCCCATGATTCAATTCGACCCGTTTCAACACGAATGCGCTCTTGCGTGGGGGGAATCAAACCCAGTTGCGTGCGCGCAAGGGTATCGACCCGTGCCGGATTGGCCCAGGTGCTCTGCTCAAGCTGCAATCTTCCCCATTGCTCCTCAATGGCACGCGCTTCTTTCTTCAATCTTTCCAATTCCACGAAATACGTGCGTGAGCGGTGTTGCGCCTGAATGACAGCCAGCGCGCACACCACCAACACCAAAGCCAGAACCACATTAAGGCGACTCATGCCGCCACATCCATTTTTTCTGCCACGCGTAACACCGCACTGCGAGCGCGCGGATTAGCCGCCACTTCAACATCACTGGCGTGCTGCGCGCGCCCAATCAGCTTCAGACGCCCCGGCTTCAACATGGCCGCCTGTATCGGCAACCGTCGAGGCGCCTGTTCGCCCTGTGATTCCTCACGCATATAACGTTTGACGATGCGATCTTCCAGCGAATGAAAACTGATTACTGCGAGCCGCCCGCCTGGTTTGAGCAAGTCCACGCACTGCGGCAGCACCTGGCTCAGCTCTTCAAGCTCACGGTTGATATAAATCCGTATAGCCTGGAAGCTGCGTGTCGCCGGGTGTTGCCCCGGCTCACGCCATTTGAGCGTGCCGGCGATGAGGCTCGCCAGCTGCGCGGTACTGTTGATGGCTTCTTCTTGCCGTGCCGCAACAATCGCGCGCGCAATCGATTTAGCAAACCGCTCTTCCCCGTAGGTGCGGATGACTTCACTGATTTCTCCCTCTGTTGCCGTTGCCAACCAGTCCGCGGCAGAAAGCCCGCTTCCCGGATCCATCCGCATGTCGAGTGGCGCATCAAAACGAAAACTGAAGCCACGCGATGCGTCATCCAGCTGCGGTGACGACACGCCTATATCCAGCAAAATCCCACTCACCTGAGTCAATCCCAACTCGCCCAGCACCTCGCCCAATCGCGAAAAGGCACTGTGCACCAGCGTCATCCGCGCATCCTGCAAAGCCGCCCCGGCCTGGATGGCATCCGGGTCACGATCCAGCGCAATCAACCGTCCGTTTGGTCCCAACTGCTCAAGAATCAAGCGGCTGTGTCCGCCGCGCCCAAAGGTCGCGTCGACATAAACACCATCGACATCAATCGCCAGCGCCGCCACCGCCTCCTGTGCCAGCACCGGCACATGGGCGGCATCCATCACAACGTGAACCCCTCCAGTTCGGGAGGCAACGTGTCATCACTAAAGGTGAGCGCCTGCGCCACCTGCGCTTCCCAGCGCGCCTCGTTCCATAACTCCACCTTGCCGCCCTGGCCCACCAGCACCACGTTTTTATCCAGCTCGGCAAACTTGCGCAGCATCGGCGGCAATAGCACGCGTCCGGCACTGTCCATATCCATGTCGTGCGCATACCCCACCAGCAGCTGTTTCAGGCTGCGGGTGCGGGGATTGAAGTCAGACAAGGCGTTGAGCTTTTTCTCTATCGGCTCCCATTCGGGCAGCGGATAAAGCAGCAGGCACTGGCTCGGGTCGGCCGTGATGACCACGCGCCCCCCGCCGTTCACCAGCAGGGCGTCACGGTAGCGCGCCGGCACTACAAGCCGGTTCTTGCTATCCAGACTGACTGTCGCAACTCCCCGAAACATGCCCACTCCTGATTATTGATTTGGATCTGGCTGAAATTCAGCCGTGATCGGATGGGCACATTCTCCCACATTCTCCCACCATTCACCACTGCCACCCACTATAGGGGATAGTTTTGGGGGGGTCAATATAAAAGACGCAAAAAAACCCCTACGCCTCAATGACTTAGGGGTGGTTTTGGGTTGTGGATAAGTTTCTGGAAAAACCGTCGCTTAGCGGCTTTTTTTACCTCAGATTTGAGGAAAAAACGCTAAGTGTTTGAATTACATATAAAGTGGGGAAGTCAGTCGATAAGCCGGGTTCTGTCGTGGACAACCATTCCTCTAGGCCGGTCATTGCTGACCGGCTCCAGCCACCTACCCGCAGACTCAGCGAGCCGCTTCATCGCCTGCCTATTTGGTGTTGCTCCGGATGGAGGTTACCGCGTTTCACCGTAACTTAATACGCTCGTCTCTGTGGCCCTATTCCTCGCCTCGCGGCGTCCGGCCGTTAGCCGGCATCCTGCTCTGTGGAGCCCGGACTTTCCTCTCCCATTTGCATGGCAGCGGTTGTCTGACTGGCTTCCCCGTCCGCATTATAAGGCGCATTGCCTCGATATAACCCACCCTTGACTTCAGCCGCCTATTTGCTACTCAGAGATGACAGGGCCGAATGCTGACCCCTGACAGGAGATCCATCATGAGAAGACGACTGTACTTCATGGTGCCGGACGTGGTGAGCGCCCGACAAATCCGTAACGAACTTTTACTCAACCGCATCGAGGACGGTCACATCCATGTCCTGGCCAAGGACGGCATTCCGCTGGCAGGCATGCACGAAGCCTCCATTTTGCAAAAAACCGATTTCGTCCACGGCGCCGAGACGGGCCTGGCGGTCGGTGGCGGCATCGGTATCCTGGCGGGACTGGTGGCGGTGTTCTTTCCCCCGGCAGGCGTGGATATGCAACTCGTCACCATCCTGATCACCGCCCTGATCGGCGCCGCATTCGGTGCCTGGGTTGCCAGCATGGTCGCCAGCTCGATTCCCAACTCGCGGCTTAAAACCTTTGAATCGGCCATCGCCGCCGGACACATTCTGATGATGGTGGATGTGCCTTCCGGACGCGTCGACGAAATCAAGAAACTGATTGCATCGCATCACCCCGAGGCCATGGGGTCAGGTGTCGAGCCGACGATTCCGGCTTTCCCGTAATTCGCGTGTCTCCCACGCAACCGGGCATCTGCCCGGTTTTTTTACGCGCTACGATCAGGCAACGACCCGCCAGCGAATGGGCTCTCCTGCTCGCAGGGGTACCAGCATCTCTGCGCCCAGCGCCAGGCGAGCGGGCGCCGTCCAGCTTTCGCGTTTGAGCGTAATGCTGTCCGTATGGCGCGGCAGGCCATAAAAGTCAGCGCCATGGAAACTGGCAAAGCCTTCGAGCTTGCCGAGCGCGCCCGCATCCTCGAACACTTCGGCATATAGCTCGATGGCTGCATGCGCGGAATACACACCGGCGCAGCCACAGGACGACTCCTTGGCGCCGACGGCGTGGGGTGCGGAATCGGTTCCGAGGAAAAACTTGGGGCTGCCGGAAATCGCAGCGGCCACCAGTGCCTGCCGGTGCGTCTCGCGCTTCAAAATCGGCAGGCAATACAGATGCGGACGGATACCGCCCTTGAACATGGCGTTGCGGTTGTAGAGCAGGTGATGCACGGTAATCGTCGCCGCCACGTTGGCCGGCGCGGCCGCCACAAACTCGGCAGCCTGGCGCGTGGTGATGTGTTCCAGCACGATTTTCAGTTTGGGAAAGTCACGGATCAGCCGGATCAGGTGGCGCTCAATGAACACCGCTTCGCGGTCGAACACGTCGATCTCGGAATCGACCACTTCACCGTGCAATAGCAACGGCATACCGACTTCTTCCATGACTGCAATCGCAGCATAGGTTTTGGCGAGGTCTGTCACACCGGAATCGGAGTTCGTGGTGGCGCCTGCCGGGTAGTACTTCACCGCATGCACAAAGCCGCTGGCCTTCGCGAGACGGATTTCCTCGGGTTGCGTGTTGTCGGTGAGATAAAGCGTCATCAAGGGTTCGAACGCGGTTCCTGCGGCCGCGGCCAGCAGACGCTCGCGATACGCGGCCGCATCGGCCACGGTAACGACGGGAGGTTTGAGGTTCGGCATCGCAATGGCACGACCAAATACCCGCGCAGTATCGGGTACGACGCTCTGCATGGCAGCACCATCGCGGAAATGGATATGCCAGTCGTCGGGGCGGACAAGGGTGAGGGTATCGGTCATGCGTCTTCCTGATCTTGCGGCTTTAATGCCAGAGTCATTTTATAGAGATCGGCCTTGCTGCGTCCGGTGATTTTCGACGTAAGCTTGGCTGCCAGCGTCGGCGGCAACTCGCTCAGCAGCACATCAAGCACCCGCATCGCTTCGGCGTCGACCACCGCAGCCGCAGCCGCAGGCGGATGCACGATGACCACGAATTCGCCACGCACGTTGTTGGGATCGGCGGCCAGCCAGGCCGGCGCATCGCGCAACGGCAGGGTAACGATGGTTTCGAATCGCTTGGTCAGTTCACGTGCCAGGGTGACGGCACGCGCACCGTCCAGCACTGCAGCCATATCGGCCAGGGTTTCTTCAATGCGGTGTGGCGCCTCATAAAACACCAGCGCGCTTGGCCAAGCTGCGAGCGTTTGCAGTTGAGTTCGGCGGGCGCCCGCTTTAGGCGGCAGGAAGCCATGGAACAGCCACGTCCCCGACTCGACACCGGCGGCTGACAGCGCCGTGGTCACCGCAGAAGCGCCGGGAATCGGAACCACAACCAATCCAGCTGCGCGTACGGCCGCCACCAGCCGCGCGCCGGGATCGGATACCGCTGGTGTGCCAGCATCCGACACATAAGCGACGGCTTCACCTGCAACGATCCACGCGATCACCTTGTTGGCGGCCTCGCGTTCGTTGTGCTCGCGTATCGACACCATAGGCTTGGAAATACTCAGGTGTGCGAGCAATTGCCCCGACACCCGGGTGTCTTCAGCCGCCACTCGGTCCGCACATTTCAGAGTATCAATCGCACGCAGGGTGATATCGCCGAGGTTGCCGATGGGCGTGGCGACCACATAGAGCGCGGGCGGCAGACGGGTATGATGGGCAGATTCATTCATGGGCCATTATCCTAAAAACCGCAGTTGACCGCTCATAACTTTATGGAATTCCACATGAATGTTGGCTTTTATGCCTTCGATCCGATTCTCCGTCAGGGTGAGTACCCGCAAGGGGTAGGCCGGAGTTGTAAAGCCGCTAAAGCGGCAACAACCCCGCTCTCCGCTACGCACCCGCTGACACGTCTGGTCGTGCGCCTGCCTTTGTCGCTCGTCGTTGCAGGCCCCGGCCTGCCGCCTCCTCGCTTCGCGGCAACCACGCGCCCAGACGCACCATCGGGCGCGTCCAACTACGGTTTCCAGGATCATTGTCGCAGATGTTGAAAACCCTGCTTGGGCAATCCGCTGAAAAACGGGCTGAAATCTTTCTCGAGTCTAATGGGCTGATACTGGTTGCGCGAAATTGGCGCTGTCGATTCGGCGAGATCGACCTCATCATGCAGGACGGTGCGACGCGAGTTTTCGTCGAAGTGCGTTTACGCAGCCGCAGCGACTTTGGGGGTGCCGCCGCCAGCGTGACGCCCGGCAAACAAAGAAAACTGCTCGCCGCTGCCCGCCAATATCTGACGACACTGAAAACGCTACCGCCCTGTCGCTTCGACGTGGTGGCGATGTCGGGCGACACCCGCCCCGACTGGATCAAAAATGCGTTCGACGATATGGGATAATTGCGGCCATGGCTTTATTAGACAGAATACTCGGCCACTTCAAGGCTTCGGCGCAAGCCAAGCTGGACGCTGCAGACACCCTCGCACCACATATTGAGCAGGCAGCACGCCTGCTGGTGCACTGCTTTACGCAGGGGGGAAAGGTGCTTGCCTGCGGCAACGGCGGCTCGGCAACAGACGCACAGCATTTCGCCTCAGTCATGATCAACCGGTTCGAGCAGGAGCGGCCGGGGCTTGCGGCCATCGCGCTGACAACCGACACCTCAACCTTGACGGCGATTTCGAACGATTCCTCCTATGATCAGGTTTTCGCACGCCAGGTGAAGGCCTTGGGCCAGCCCGGTGATGTCCTGCTGGCAATTTCCACCAGCGGCAATTCACCCAATGTATTGCTCGCCGTAGCCGCCGCTCACGCCCGCAACATGCATGTCATTGCACTGACGGGGCGAAGCGGCGGCCGGATGACGGAACAAATGCAGGAAGACGACGTCTTCTTGTGTGTGCCCGCAGAATCTACCGCGCGGATTCAGGAAGTCCATCTGCTTGCCATCCATTGCCTATGCGATGGAGTGGACAGCGTTTTACTAGGAGCTGAAGAATGAAGAAACTTATACAAATCGCGTTGGCAGGCATCGTTTTATCACAACTGCAAGGATGCGCTACCGCCGTGGTGGCAGGGGCCGCGGCAACCGGATCTGCAGTCGCATTGGATCGCCGCACCGCAGGCGTATTTGTGGGTGACCAGGAAATTGAACTGCGCGCGCAAAGCCGGCTGAGCGAGGCCTTCCCAAAAAATTCCGCTAACATTTCCACCACCAGTTATAACCGTCAGGTGCTGCTTACTGGTCAAGTACTGGACGAATCCACTCGCTCGCGCGCAGGTGAAATCGTCAAAGCCGTTCCGGATGTGCGCGCCGTGTACAACGAACTGGGCGTATCGGGTGCCACGTCGCTGACGTCTGATGCAAATGATACGGCCATCACCAGCAAGGTGAAGGCACGCATGTTGCGGGACGAAAGAGTCCCCGGTTCCAAAATCAAAATTGTGACAGAAGTCGCCATCGTTTATTTGATGGGTCTGGTCTCGAAAGACGAGGCCAAGCTCGCCACTGAAATTGCTCGAACCACAAGTGGCGTAACCAAGGTTGTTGTTATGTTCGAATATATCAATTGATGGCGGCCGCCTCCGCGAACACGCTGTGTCGGCGAGGCGATCCGGTCGCATGGATCGCTCTGGTCTCCGCGCGGAAGGTGTTCAGCCACAATATTTTCATCGCCCAACCTGACACGCATTCATGATTTACCACGACCTGCGGGACTTCATCGCCCAACTCGAAAAAATGGGCGAACTCAAACGCATCGCCGTGGAAGTCGATCCCAGACTTGAGATGACCGAAATCGCCGATCGCGTACTGCGCGCAGGCGGGCCGGCATTGCTGTTTGAAAATCCAAAAGGCCATTCCATTCCGGTGCTGGCAAACTTGTTCGGCACAGTCAAACGTGTCGCGCTGGGGATGGGAGAAGACGACCCCAGCCGGCTACGCGAAGTGGGCAAATTGCTGGCCTACCTGAAGGAGCCGGAGCCGCCAAAAGGCCTGCGCGACGCCTGGGACAAGTGGCCGGTGCTGAAGCAGGTGTTGAACATGACGCCGAAGGAAGTACGCAGCGCGCCATGCCAGGAAATCGTATGGGAAGGTGCCGACGTGGATCTGTCCCGGCTGCCGGTTCAGCATTGCTGGCCGGGCGACGTGGCGCCGCTCGTCACCTGGGGTCTGACTGTTACCCGTGGCCCGCACAAGGCGCGGCAAAATCTCGGCATCTACCGCCAGCAGGTGATCGCGCCGAACAAGCTCATCATGCGCTGGCTGGCGCATCGCGGCGGCGCGCTGGATTTTCGCGAGCATCAACTGGCGCATCCCGGCAAACCGTTTCCGCTTGCGGTTGCATTGGGCGCCGACCCGGCGACGATACTCGGTGCTGTCACGCCGGTGCCGGATTCGCTGTCGGAATACCAGTTCGCCGGTCTGCTGCGCGGCGCCAAGACCGAGGTAGTGAAATGCCTGGGCAGCGATTTGCAGGTGCCGGCCTCGGCCGAGATCGTGCTCGAAGGCGTGATCCATCCGGGCGAAACTGCGCTCGAAGGCCCCTACGGCGACCACACCGGCTACTACAACGAGCAGGAAACCTTTCCGGTGTTCACCATCGAGCGCATGACGATGCGACGCGACCCGATCTACCACAGCACCTACACCGGCAAGCCGCCGGACGAGCCGGCCATCCTCGGCGTGGCGCTGAATGAAGTATTCGTGCCGCTACTGCAAAAGCAGTTTCCCGAGATCACCGATTTTTACCTGCCGCCCGAGGGCTGTTCGTATCGCATGGCGGTGGTGAGCATGAAGAAAAGTTACCCCGGCCATGCCAAGCGGGTGATGTTTGGCGTGTGGAGTTTTCTGCGCCAGTTCATGTACACCAAGTTCATTATCGTCACCGACGATGACGTCAATGTGCGCGACTGGAAAGAAGTAATGTGGGCACTGACTACCCGCGTCGATCCGGCACGCGACACCCTGCTGGTGGAAAACACGCCCATCGATTACCTCGATTTCGCCAGCCCGGTGTCCGGACTCGGCAGCAAGATGGGCATCGACGCCACCAACAAGTGGCCGGGCGAAACCACCCGCGAATGGGGCACGCCCATCGTGATGGATGCAGCGGTGAAAGCAAAAGTCGATGCAATGTGGCAGGACCTCGGCTTGTAGGCCCGCACGCATGACGGACCAACCCCAGGGCAGGCGCACCTGCCTCTACACCCCCACGCAGCTCGACGCCATCGTCGGCGACATGGCACGCCAGGCTGCAGGCTTGCTGACGGGCTCCACGAAAATTGCCATTGTCGGCATCCTGCGGCGCGGCGCGCCCCTGGCCGACAGGCTGCATGCGCGCCTGACCGAGACCTACGGCCTGACCAACGCCGTACGGCTGGACCTGCAGATCAAGCGCTATGCCGACGACCTCACCCTGCTTTATCCGGAAACCCGGCTGACCGAGAATCCGGTCCACGCCACCCTCGACCTCGCCGGCCACACCGTGCTGGTGGTGGACGACGTGATGTATCGCGGGCATTCCATGCTGCGCGCGGTGGAATACCTGGCCGGCAAGCAACCCGCCGAAATTCGCACCGTGGTGCTGGTCGATCGCGGCGCCACGAAGTTGCCGGTGCGCGCCGATATCGTGGGCGTCCGCCTCGATGTCGCCCCGACCGACGTCATCGAATGCAATGTGCCGCCGTATGAGGACAGCTTCAAGATCGATCTGCTGCAACCGCAGTAGGCCCGGTTATGCCCTGCGCTTCAGGGTCGCCTCCCAGTCTGCCGGCGGCGCCGTTTGGCCCAGTCGCACAATCCGCCCCACTTCGTTTTCATACCATCCGTTGTGCTGCTTGTTGGGTTCGACTTCATAGCCCCACAAGGGGACTCCGATCCACTACGGGCTGAAGCCCGTGTGGAATCGTATGCCCTAAAGGACTCCGATCCACTACGGGCTGAAGCCCGTGTGGAATCGTATGCCCCAAATCGTGCCATCCGCGTCCTGTGCCAGCCACACTACCCAGGCAGGAATCCTATCGAGGTTCATCATCGTCGCCACACTGACAATTCCCCCAGGCGCTGAAATAGCGCACATACACCCACAGCGCCACCGGCAGTAATGCCAGGCGCACCCACTCGCTGGGGCGCACCGGCCACTGCCCGGCTTGCCAGGCGTCCACCGCCACGGTCAGCGACTGGAACAGTGCCAACGCCACCAGAAACAGGCCCATCACACGGCAACCGGGATTCATTTCGCAACGTTCTCCTGTGCCGGCATGCCACCGGTCTGTACCCACTCCAATAACGCGCGCTGCGCGGCCTCGCTGCGGCGCGCATTGGCATGATTGACCAGCATGACGAAACTGACTCGCTGGCCGTCGACGGTATACACATAACCGGCCAATGCGCTGACATCGCGCAGGCTGCCGGTTTTGAGGTGCGCATTGCCGGCAAGCGCGCTGCCGTTGAAACGCTTCTTCAGCGTGCCATCGATGGCAACGATCGGCAGCGCCGATTCGAATTCCGCAAACAGCGGGCTGCGATAAGCCGCGTGCAGCAATTGGCTCAATGCTGATGCGCTGATGCGCTCGATGCGCGACAGGCCGGCGCCATTTTCCAGCACCAGTTTTCGGGTCGACACCTCGCGCTGCTTCAATGCGTCGGTAACGGCATCGATTCCTTTTTCCAGGGTTGCGGGCGCGCCGAATTTTTCCGCGCCCAGCGTCAACAGCAGGTTGCGAGTCATCAGGTTATTTGAATATTTATTGAGCTTGGTGAGGGCATCGGTCAGCGGCGTTGAGGCAAATTTAAACAAGGGGTCAGATGCTGGCGCCCGGCCGCTTTCCGTCGTGCCGCTCAGGGTCCCGCCCGATTCGCCCCACAGCCCACGAAAGATCAGGTCGAACGTGGTCGCAGAATCAAACAGGTTCAGCGACAGGATCTGCTCACCGCAACCCCGCGCATAACGCCCACTGATTGCCAACACCCGACGCTCTCCCGCAAAAACCATCGGCTTGATTGCATCCTTGCTGACATTGCATTCGGTCTTCTCCTCCAGCACCAGTTGCGAAGTCAGCGTCACGCCATTCAGCGCAATGTCCGCAGTGACGCGAACCTGCTCCCCTTCTGGCTTCAGTCGCAAGGTAATGGAATTGAAATTGGTCACCAGTGCGCCTGGCGTGGCGTTATATAGCGCCAGCGGCTCATCGTCAAAGGCACCTGAATCCAGCTTCGGCAAATCGAAGTGGCTGGTATCGAGCACCAGATTGCCGCGTATGTGCTGTACCCCTCGTGCACGCAATTCACGCTGCAGCAACCACATTCGTTCCAGCGTCAGCGTGGGATCACCGTAGCCCTTGATAACAAGATCACCATTCAATACACCCTCCTTGATGGTGCCGTCGGCCCAGACATCGGTGGTCCACGCATAGCCCGGACCCAGCTGGTTCAGGGCGGCAAAGCTCGTCACCAGTTTCATTACCGATGCCGGGTTGAGTGCAGCTTCGGCGTTGTGGCTCAGCATGGGTTCCGCCGCATCCAGCGATTGCACCCTCACCGCCACGTGATCAAGCGGGATGCCGGCCTGCAGCAGCGCCAGGGTGAAGGCGGCAGGAAGCTCGGCCGCGCGAGCGGGAACGGCAAGTCCAGAAAGCAACAGGCCGGCGAGAAGAAGGAAGGCGATTCGAAACGAGGACATCACGTCATTATGCCGAATTCTGCGCACGGATTTTCCCGCGGCCGGATCAGCACGTTGCGAACCCAATTGCAATCGCATCGGCGGGCAGGTTTAAAAGCGGTAGCGGCGTCTCTGCATTCAGGCCGCCCGGGCGACCGTCAAAGCGATTGTCTGATGGCCAGCACGGCCTGATTGCGCAATGACTTGAGCAGGGAAAGTTCCTTCTCTGGAATCGTGATGTCGCCAGGCTGAGGCCGGTCGGCGTAGATCAGACCGATCGGCTTGCCCTTCACGGTGATAGGAAACAGTACGAAGGTGCGCGCCGATACGCTTTGCCGGTACCACGCCGGAATTCGCGCGGCGATCTTGGGATCGTTGATGTCGGAGATGAGGATGTCGGCATTGTTCTGAAGTGCCACGAGGAATACATCCGGCTGCCCGGACAGAGGGATATCAAAGGCTCTGGCCAGGTCTTGCACGCCATCGCCAAAGCCGAACTTTCCGCACATCGTGTTGTGACGGCCGTCCTTGATGCACAGCAGCACATGCGCGAACCCCATGCCGCTATACATGGCCTCCAGGATCATGCGCAGAATATCGTTGATGGAAACAGCCTCGTCGATCAGTGAATTGCTGACGTCCTGCAAGCCCGAGGTGAGGATGGATTGCGCGTCTGCGGATGTGCGCTGCGATTGCGCGCCGGCTTGTCCCGATTCCGCATCGAGAATCCGCGCGTGTTCCTGCAACACGCTGGTGTCCAGCGCGGCCAGGTCGTCGACCGCTTCGGCCTGCGCGGTGCCGGTATCGGCTTCCCGCTCGGGCGATACGTCAGGCGCCACACTCAAGCCCGCCCATTTCGACGCCTGCTTGGCAAAGTCGCTGTGTTTCAGGTTCACGTTCACCGCCAGGGCAAACTGCGCGATATCCTGCATCGACTTGCCCATCAGCCCGGCCAGCTGTTTTTCCGTCACCTGCAGACTGTCTCCAAAGCGCGCGGTTAGCCGGGCCAGTGCCTTGCCGCGATCTGCATCCGAAGTGTCGAGAACCGCCTCGCACAATTCATTTGAAAAGCCTGCCAGTGCACGCAGTCGATCGGTATTGTTCGTGCATTTCCTGATTTTCCCGGTCGGCAGTTTTTTCATGCTCAGCACCAGTTGATCCGGAAACCCCCAGCTGCGTGCGATGCCGACGCCAAGCGCCTCAAACGTCACCCCCAGCACTTCGGTCGAGGCGCGGGCATCGCTCAGACCTTCGGCCTCGACCCGCTGCTGGATCGTTGCCACCTCCTCGGGAAAGTAAAACATGGCCAGCATGCGCCCCAGGTTGTGCAGCATGGCGCCGATAAACGCCTCCTCCACATCCTTCATCTGCATCTCGCTCGCCATCTCGCGTGCCATCATGCCGGCGTACAACACCTTGACGAACTCTTCCTTCAGCAGTTGCGCGTGCGTCTTGTTTTCCAGGTTGTCGAACAGGATCAGGCTCAGGGCGATCGATCGCACCGCGTCGAAGCCGAGGATTACCACCGCGCGCGATATGGTGCTGATCGAGCCGCCGCCGACCTGGTTATAGAACGCAACATTGGCCAGCTTCAGCAGCTTGTTGGTAAGTGCAAAGTCCTTGAGGATATTGTTGGAAAGCTCGCTGACCCCCTCCCGGTCGGACGACGCAATGCGATTGATCGCGCCGATGGCCTCGGACAAGGCGGGGAAATCGCTGTCGGTCTGCATATGGCGCAGCAGGATATCCAGCGCATTCCGTCCGCTTTCGCCTCCCGGCTCTTGTAGTGCGTATTCTTCGCTATTTATCATGCCCTGAAACAAGTCGTCCTCTTCCGTTCCGTATTAGAGGGTAACGGCCTGATACGTCGATGCTTGAGCGAATTGGATCTGCATGCAGCGCTCAACCTCAATCCCCGTACGGAGATAAAACGGAGCGGATCGCCGCACTTGCCCGCACACGCGCCCGGTCGGGGCGGACCCGGGAAGCTCAGCCCAGGTCGCGCACGTACCAGTCCATCGCTTCGGCCATGCCTTCGCCGATGCGATGCGTGGGTTCGTATCCCAGGCGCGTGCGGGCCTTGGAAATATCGGCAAGCGAATGACGCACATCGCCGGCGCGGAAGTCGCGGTAGTGGGGCTTGAAGTCGGCAAGATGGGGGAATTGCGGCGCCAGCAATGAACGAATGGCTTCGAACAGCTGGTTGAGCGTGGTGCGGTCGCCGACGGCAACGTTGTAAACCTGGTTTGCCGCATCGACGTGCTGGCTGGTGGCGGCAAGCAGATTGGCCTGGATGACGTTGTCGATGTAGCAGAAGTCGCGGCTGGTTTCACCATCGCCGTTGATGTACACAGGTTCATTGTGAATCATGCTGGCAACCCATTTGGGCACCACGGCTGCGTAGGCACCATCGGGGTCCTGACGTCGGCCGAAGATATTGAAGTATCTGAGGCCCACGCTTTCCATCCCGTAGCAGCGGCCAAACACATCGGCATACAACTCGTTCACCAGCTTGGTCACCGCATAGGGTGACAGCGGCTTGCCGATGACGTCTTCCACCTTGGGCAGGCCGGGGTGGTCGCCGTAGGTGGAGCTCGACGCAGCGTAAACGAAGCGCTTGACCTTGGCATCGCGCGCGGCAACCAGCATGTTGAGATAGCCGGTATTGTTGGCGGCATGGGTCGACAGCGGATCTTCCAGCGAGCGCGGCACCGAGCCGAGCGCGGCCTGATGCAGGACGTAATCGACGCCCTTGCAGACATCGTGGCAGGTAGCGAGGTCGCAGATATCACCACGCATGAAGTTGAACCGCGCCCAGCGTTCAGGGCCGACGCTGGCCTCTACCTGGGCCAGATTTTTTTCGTGGCCGGTGGCAAAGTTATCGAGGCCGACGACGCGCTGGTCGAGCAGCAACAAGGCTTCGACCAGATTGCTGCCAATGAAGCCTGCGACACCGGTGACGAGCCAGGTTTTTGGCTCAGCGGCGAGCGCTTTCTTCAGCGCGTCGAACGCGGTCATCACAGCCTCCAGAGCGCAAAGCCCGCCGCTTTAACCGTGTCCGGATCGTAAGCCGACTTGACGTCGGTAAAGGCGCCGCCTTTATTCAGTTTTGCAGACAGCTCAGAAAACGATTTTTCCAGATACGCGCTGTGCGAAACGGCGGCGATGATGGCATCACATGCCGGCAAATCATCCCACGCGGTGAGGCTGATGCCGTATTCATGCTCGGCTTCGCGAGACTCACCCAGCGGATCATGCACATACACATCGCAGCCAAAGGTTTGCAGTTCGCGGATGACATCGACGACCTTGGAGTTGCGCAGATCGGGGCAGTTTTCCTTGAAGGTAAGCCCCAACACGTTGACCTTTGCACCCTTCACTTTCACCCCGTTGGCGATCATCTTCTTCACCGTTTCCTGCGCGACGTAGGCGCCCATGCCGTCGTTGATGCGGCGCCCTGCCAGAATCACCTGCGGGTGGTAACCGAGCATGTCGGCCTTGTGCGTCAGGTAGTAGGGATCGACGCCGATACAGTGGCCGCCGACCAGACCCGGGCGAAACGGCAGAAAATTCCACTTGGTACCGGCGGCTTTCAGCACTTCGAGGGTGTCGATGCCGAGGCGATGGAAGATCAGCGACAGTTCGTTCATCAGCGCGATATTGAGATCGCGCTGAGTGTTCTCGATCACCTTGGCGGCCTCGGCCACCTTGATCGAGCTGGCACGGTGGACGCCGGCGGTAATCACGCTGCCGTAGAGCTCGGCCACCTTGTCGAGGGTGGCGGCGTCATCGCCCGACACCACTTTCACGATCTTGGTGATGGTGCGTTCCTTGTCGCCCGGATTCACGCGTTCGGGTGAATAACCGACGTGGAAATCCTGCAGCCATTTCATGCCGGACTGTTTTTCCAGAATCGGGATGCAAACCTCTTCGGTTGCGCCGGGGTAGACTGTGGATTCGTAAATGACTGTCGCACCCTTTTTCAGATACTTGCCGACGGTGGTGCTGGAACCGATCAGCGGCGAGAAGTCGGGAATGTGCGCGGCGTCGACCGGAGTGGGCACCGCAACAACAATGAAGTCAGCCTTTGCCAGGTCGGCGGGATCGGTGGTCACCGTCAGCAGCGTGGCTGCCTTGAGGTCTTCCGTCGAGACTTCGCCGGTAGGGTCGCGAAATTGGCGATATTGCTCGATTTTTTCAACCGAGAGGTCATAACCGATCGTGGTCATTTTTTTGCCGAACTCAACCGCCAACGGCAAGCCCACATAGCCCAACCCAACAACCGCAACAATGCTCATGCCTGGATTCCCTTATGAATAAAAAGTCTTTGGTTCTGTCTGGATTGTATCGAATTTGCGGATGGCTGCCCGGATTCACCCGCCAGCCATCCGAACTCCTTGCTAGCAAGTACCATACCCACTGGGCGATGATTGCGCTTGTTCTCAGCTCGCCTGCCAGCGCCGATCTGGCCGACATGGTGCTCAATATCAAACCAGGTGTGGTGGGAGTTGGCACTTACAACCCCACCAACAATCCGCGCTCCAGCTTGCAGGGCACCGGCTTTGTCGTGCTGGATGGACGCTATGTGGTGTCGTGCGCACACATTTTCAGCAAATCACTGGATTCCGAAAAAAACGAAACCCACGCCGTGTTTATCGGCCATGACCGACAAATGGAAGTGCGTACCGCACAACTTATTGCAACCGACAAGGCACGTGATCTGGCGCTGCTTAAAATTTCCGGCAATCCCTTGCCCGCACTCAGGTTAGGTGACTCCAGCCGCGCGCGCGAAGGCTGGCAGCTGTATTTCACCGGCTACCCGATCGGCTCGGTGCTGGGGCTCAACCCCTCCACGCACCGCGCCGGCCTCGCCGCGATCATTCCCATCTTCACCCCGCTGCAAGCTGCCTCCCAGATCAATGCACGCACCCTGAGGCAGGCGCAGGACCCCTATGAAGTGTTCGAACTTGATGCCATTGCCTATCCCGGCAACAGCGGCAGCCCGGTGTGGCATCCGGACACCGGCGAGGTGCTGGGCGTGGTCAATTCGGTTTATGTGAAAGGCGCGAAGGAAGCCGCGCTGACCGCACCAAGCGGCATCAGCTACGCCATACCCGCGAAGTATGTAAAAGAATTGCTGAAGCAGGCGTTGCCGTAAACGACTTACATCCCCTCGGTCAGGCTGACACCGACGCCGAATGATTGCTGCTTGTAGTTGTAATCGACCAACGATTCGCCATAACCATTGAAATACTGGACGTAGCCTTTGAGGCGCCCATACAGCGGAAAGCTCCAATTGAGTTTCAGCGCACCGCGGTTGTCCGATGTCTTGAGGTTATTGCGCAGCAGCAGCGAGTAGGCATTGCGGCCGTTGCGATAAACCGCCAACACGTCGCCGTGCCCCATGTAATCCTCGATATCGGGGTTGTCATCGCTCCTGTTTTTTTCCGGGACGCGGACCCAGGGCCGGATCATCACAGCCAGATTGTCGCGTTCAAATCCGAATTGCGCGTAGACACGGTTCCAGCTGCGCGATAAGGTTTCCCCGCGGCCATTCGACTGGTGCGCCATCCCCAGGTTGATAAAACGTCCGCGGAAGCCGGCCAGTTCATAATCGGTGCGAAACACCAGCATCGCTTCCGGCTCGTAATTGGTCTCGCGAAACGGTGAGGAAATGCTGTCGTTGTATGCCTGCCAGAATGAGGTAATGGTGTAGCCGAGCCACAAATCGAGGTTGTCGTGACCGAACACGCCTTCCATCGCCTTGATCTTGAAGCTCAGCTGCAACTCGGTTTCGATGGAGTCGAGTCCCAGATCGGGCTGCGTAAACGTATCCTTGAACGGGGTGTTATTGGGCGCGTTGCTGTATTTGACCGGCAGAAAATAATTGGGGCGGTGGGGCCGAAACAGGAAAGCGCCCTGCTTGGCCTCGTCATCCAGTTCCCAATGGCGCGACAGCGCTGAAAGCAGTTTAGGTTCGGGCTGCGCCGGCGGCACTATGACAGGCTGCGCCACTGCGGCCTGAGACGCGGCCTGAGACGCGGGCGGAGTTACGGCCTGCGGAACCGGCTCGGGCTGGGGCGGGCCAACCAGCCGGTCATAGCATGCCAGACGCTCCGCGTCCGCCGGAATCGCACTGCACCCTTCCCAGGCAGCAACCGGGGCAGCGTTTGCCTGGCCCAGCAAACCCGCGCAGAGAAAAATGAGAGAGGCTTGGCCAAATTGATGTCGATCAAGTTTCATATTCCAGCTGCATTCAGTCGAGGTTCACGCTGTGGCCCGGAGGAGGCGCCATAGCATCCCAGCCGAACTGCGTCTTCAGGTCGGCCGCAAAGCCAGTTGCCACCGATTCCTCGCCATGCACCACAAACACCTGACGCGGCTTGCTGCGAAACTGACCCAGCCAGCTCAACAACGCGGTGCGGTCTGCATGCGCCGACAGCCCGCCCAGGGTGTACAGATCGGCGCGAACAGGGATATCTTCGCCCAGCAGGCGCTCGCGCTTGGCGCCATCGACCAGACGGCGGCCAAAGGTCCCGGCGGCCTGAAATCCCGTAATCAGAATGGTCGAATCGCGACGCCCCAGATTGGCACGCAAGTGGAACTTGATGCGCCCGGCTTCCATCATTCCGCTGGCCGAAATGATGACCGCGCCGCCAGTGACGCGATCGAGTGCCTTCGACTCTTCAACGCTTTCGACAAAATTGAGCTTGCGAAAATGCGCGGCGCCGCCGTGTTTGCCCATCAGCGCGTGGGTTTCTGCATCCAGCAATTCCATGTGCTTGTAGGTGATCTCGGTGGCGGCGCTGGCCATCGGCGAATCGACGAACACGGTCAGCTTGGGAATGCGGCCCTGCCGAGTGAGGTCGGCCAGCAGATACAGCATGTCCTGCGTGCGGCCCACCGCAAACGCCGGAATGATGACGTTGCCACCTTTCTTTTCAATGGTGTTGCAGATCGCCTCGGCCAGTTCGTCCAGCGTGGCTTCCATGCTCTTGTGCTCGCGGTTGCCGTAGGTCGATTCGACCAGCAGGTAATCGGCGTCGGTAATCGGCGTGGGGTCGCGCAGCAAGGGCCGCGCGGGCTGGCCGAGGTCGCCGGAGAACACAAACTTGCGCCGCCGCTTGCCTTCGCCCACCCACACTTCGACGATGGCCGAGCCGAGGATGTGGCCGGCGTCGCGGAAGGTGGCGCGCACCTGAGGGTGCGGCGCGATTTCCAGGTCGTAATCGACCGGGTTGAGCTGATTGAGCGACGCGTAGGCCTGCGCCACGGTATACAGCGGCGCATTCTCGCGCGGCGGCGTCCCGCGCTTTTTCTCGCGCTCCAGATCCTTGCGGAAGCGACGCAGGTTGGCGTACTCCGCTTCCTTTTCCTGGATGTGCGCCGAATCCGGCAACATCACGGCGAGCAGATCGCAGGTGGCGCGGGTGGTATGTACCGAGCCCTTGAACCCCAGCGCAACCAGTCGCGGCAGCAGGCCGGAATGGTCGATATGGGCATGGGTGAGGAGGACAAAGTCGATTGTTGCCGGGTCGAATGCAAACGCCAAGTGGTTCTTCGCGCGCGTTTCGCGCCCGCCCTGGAACATGCCGCAATCGACCAGAAAGCGCACGCCTTCATGTTCCACCAGATAACTGGAGCCGGTCACTTCGCGTGCCGCGCCCAGAAAAGTCAGTTTCATCCCAAAGACTCCGTTTGTGCCAGACAGCTCATTATTACCTGAGCCAGCAGAGTCATGTCAGACGCTTCCGTCACGTAGGGCGGCATCACGTAGACAGTATTGCCAATAGGGCGGATAAACACGCCTTGCACCAGCGCCAGCCGGTGAAAATGTGAAGCAAAATCCGCTGCGGTGTTTGCCACGTCAAACGCCCAGATCATGCCGCGCTGACGGAAGTGGCGAACGCGTGGGTGAGCGGCCACTTCGCCCAGAGTCTTCGTAAATTGGGCCGACTTCTCGCGATTTGCCGCAATGACCCCGTCCGACTCGAAGATATCCAACACGGCCAGCGCCGCCCGGCAAGCGAGCGGATTACCGGTGTAGGAATGCGAATGCAGGAAGCCTCTCGCAGTGGCATCGCCATAAAATGCAGCGTAAACCTCGTCGGTTGTCAGCACCGCTGACAACGGCAGATAACCGCCGGTTATACCCTTGGACAAGCAAATGAAATCCGGGCGAATGGCCGCTTGTTCACAGGCGAACATCGTGCCCGTTCGCCCGAAGCCCACTGCAATTTCATCGGCAATCAGATGCACACGGTAATGATCACATAACTCGCGAGCCCGGCTCATATACACCGGGTGATACATCGCCATGCCCGCCGCACCCTGTACCAGCGGTTCGATGATGAAGGCGGCAGTAGTGGCGGCATGCTCGGCCAGATGGGCTTCCAGTGCGTCGGCGCAGCGCAGCGCGAACGCCTCGGCCGATTCCCCTGCCTCGGCCAGGCGGGAGTCGGGCGTCGGCACCTGCACCGAAGGCCGCAACAGCGGTTCGTAGGTGCGCTTGAATAGCGGGATATCAGTCACCGAGAGCGCGCCGACGGTCTCGCCGTGGTAGCCATTCTGCAGACTGATGAACCCACTCTTCTCCGCCTGGCCTGCGTTGCGCCAATAGTGAGCGCTCATTTTCAGTGCGATCTCGGTCGCCGACGAGCCGTCCGACCCGTAAAACGCGTGACCCAGCCCGGTCAGTTTTCCCAGCCGCTCAGACAGCTCGACCACCGGCGTATGGGTGGCGCCGGCCAGCATCACATGCTCGATTTTGCCGAGCTGGTCGATGATGGCGGCATTGATGCGCGGGTTGCAGTGGCCGAACAAATTGACCCACCAGCTGGAGATCGCGTCCAGGTAGCGCCGTCCGTCGGTATCGATCAGCCAGGCCCCCTCGCCGCGCGCAATCGCCAGCGGCGGCGCGGCTTCCAGCTGTTTCATCTGGGTGCAGGGATGCCACACGGCGGCACGGGTTCGGTTTAATAAATCATCCATGGACTTGAAATTGACACACTCCGCCCCTACTATTAGCACTCGATGGCGGCGAGTGCTAATTGCATCTGCGCCGCCTCCTCATTTTCGGGCAGCCTGGGCTGCCCGGTTATCAACATTACCGCAATGGAGACTTTGCAATGAAAATCCGTCCTCTGCACGACCGAGTGATTGTCAAACGCATGGAAGAAGAGCGCAAGACCGCTTCCGGCATCGTGATCCCCGACTCCGCCGCTGAAAAACCCGATCAGGGCGAAATCATGGCCGTGGGCACCGGCAAAAAAGACGACCAGGGCAAGATCATTCCGCTCGACGTGAAAGTCGGCGACCGCGTGCTGTTCGGCAAATATGCCGGCCAGACCGTCAAGGTCGATGGCGACGAGCTGCTGGTGATGCGCGAAGAAGACATCATGGGTGTGGTCGAGAAGTAAAACCCACCCCCCAAACCTTTAACCACAGAGACACAGAGGCACGGAGAACAACACTAAAGGAAATCCGAATCCGGGTTTCTCTGTGCCTCCGTGCCTCTGTGGTGAAAGCACTTTTTAGGAGTAACAAACATGGCTGCAAAAGACGTACGTTTTGGTGATTCCGCCCGTCACCGCATGGTGGCTGGTGTCAATATTCTGGCTGACGCCGTTAAAGTGACCCTGGGCCCGAAAGGCCGCAATGTGGTGCTCGACCGTTCCTTCGGCGCCCCCACCGTGACCAAGGACGGTGTGTCCGTCGCCAAGGAAATCGAGCTGAAGGACAAGCTGGAAAACATGGGCGCGCAGATGGTCAAGGAAGTCGCTTCCAAGACCTCCGACATCGCCGGTGACGGCACCACCACGGCAACCGTGCTGGCCCAGTCCATCGTCAACGAAGGCATGAAGTTCGTTGCCGCCGGCATGAACCCGATGGACCTGAAGCGCGGCATCGACAAGGCCGTGATCGCGATCACCGCTGAACTGAAGAAAATGTCGGTGGCCTGTACCAACAGCAAGGAAATCGCCCAGGTCGGCTCGATTTCGGCCAACTCCGATTCCTCGATCGGCGACATCATCGCTGCTGCGATGGACAAGGTCGGCAAAGAAGGCGTGATCTCGGTTGAAGACAGCTCCGGCCTGGAAAACGAACTGGAAACGGTTGAAGGCATGCAGTTCGACCGCGGCTACCTCTCCCCTTACTTCATCAACAACCCCGACAAGCAAATGGCGTTGCTGGAAGATCCCTTCATCCTGCTGTTCGACAAGAAGATCTCCAACATCCGTGACCTGCTGCCCGTACTCGAGCAAGTTGCCAAGGCCGGCAAGCCGCTGATGATCGTCGCTGAAGATGTCGACGGCGAAGCGTTGGCTACCCTGGTGGTGAACAACATTCGCGGCATTCTCAAGACCTGCGCCGTCAAGGCACCGGGCTTTGGCGACCGTCGCAAGGCGATGCTGGAAGACATGGCCATCCTCACCGGCGGCACCGTGATCGCTGAAGAAGTCGGTCTGTCGCTGGAAAAAGCCACCCTCGCCGAACTCGGCCGCGCCAAGCGCATCGAAATCGGCAAGGACAACACCATCATCATTGATGGTGCCGGCGCTGCCGATTCGATCAAGGGCCGTATCGCCCAGATCAACAAGCAGATCGACGAAGTCTCCAGCGACTACGACAAAGAGAAGCTGCAGGAGCGCAAGGCCAAGCTGGCTGGTGGCGTAGCCATCATCAAGGTTGGCGCTGCAACCGAAGTCGAAATGAAAGAGAAAAAAGCCCGCGTTGAAGATGCGCTGCACGCGACCCGCGCTGCGGTGGAAGAAGGCATCGTCCCCGGCGGCGGCGTAGCACTGTTGCGTGCGCGTTCCTGCATCAAGGACCTCAAGGGCGAAAACCACGACCAGGATGCTGGCGTGAAAATCGTGCTGCGCGCGATCGAAGAGCCGCTGCGTCAGATCGTCAAGAACTGTGGCGAAGAGCCTTCGGTTGTGGTCAACAAGGTGCTGGAAGGCAAGGGCAACTTTGGCTACAACGCTGGCAGCGGTGAATACGGCGACATGGTGGCAATGGGCGTGCTCGACCCCACCAAGGTGACCCGCGTGGCCCTGCAAAATGCAGCGTCCATCGCCAGCCTGATGCTGACCACCGATTGCATGGTCTGTGATCTGCCGGACGACAACAAGTCGGGCGGCGGCATGGGCGGTGGTGACATGGGTGGTATGGGTGGTATGGGCGGCATGATGTAATTTTTGCCCGTCCAGGCAGTTTAAAAGCCCCGCTTCGGCGGGGCTTTTTTATGCCCGGTCTCCCGGCATTGCGTGGAACCCAAAGGCACGTGCGCCTTGCAGAACCGACTGCCACCTGCCAATAATGGCCACAAACCTACGTATAACAAAGGAAAATCCATGCCAGAGGCAGCCAATTCGCTGATCCAGGCTACCGCCGATCATTTAAGCCAGTTTGCGCCGTTTGATCAGATGGATGCCGAACACGTGCTGTGGTTGGCGCAGCATGCGACGCTGGCTTATTTCGCGAAAGGCGAAGCTGTGCTCTTGCCCGAACAGAGCGATCCCGTCCCGTTTGTCATCATCAAACAGGGCATCATCCAGGGTGAACAAGGTGTCGTGGGTGCGGCGGAAGACAGCGCCTGGCTCGAACTGCACGAGGGTGAATGTTTTCCGCTCGGCGCACTGCTCGCCGACCGCCCGGTCACCAGTGTCTATCGCGCCAGCAGCGATGCATTTTGCTACCTCGTGCCGGCAACAGACTTTCTGCGTTTGACGCGCCTCTCGCCAGCCTTCTACGATTTCTGCACCCGCCGCATCGCCAACCTGCTCGAACACTCTAAGCACCTGATCCAGGCGGGCTATTCCAAGGCCAGTGCGGAGCAGCAGTCGATGAGCAGCAATCTGGCGGCTGTCATCCGGCGCGAACCGGTGACCTGCGCGCCGGACGCCTCCATCAAGGAAGCCTTGCAGTTGATGCAGGAACACGGCGTGGGCGCGATGGTGGCGGTTGAAGGCGCGGTCCCGGTAGGCATCTTCACCCTGCACGATGTGCTGGACCGGGTGGTCCTGGCCGAAGCCGACCTAAGCCGCCCGGTCATCGGCATCATGAGCACGCAGCTCACCACCCTGCCGCCCCATGCGCCGGCGCACGAGGCGGCGCTGGCGATGGCGAAGCAGGGCATCCGCCACGTGCTGGTGACCGACAACGGCCGCCTGACCGGGGTTGTATCGGAAAAGGACTTGTTCAACCTGCAGCGCGTGGGGTTAAGCCGGATCAGCAACGCCATTCGCCATGCCGCCACGCTGGATCTGCTCAAGCAATGCGCGCAGGACATCCAGCAGCTCGCCCGCAACATGCTGGCGCAGGGCGTGGCTGCCGAGCAGCTGACCCAGATCATCACCACGCTCAACGATCTCCTGACCACGCGCATCCTCGAACGGGAACTTGAGGCCAACCCCCTCCCCGACATCGCGTTCTGCTGGCTGGCGCTCGGTTCCGAAGGCCGCTTCGAGCAGACGTTAAACACCGATCAGGACAACGGCATCATCTTCGCGCCGAAGGCCGGTCAGACCCCGGCGGCATTACGCGAAATCCTGCTACCGTTTGCCAAGCGGATCAATGACGCGCTCGATGCCTGCGGGTTTCCGCTGTGCAATGGCTTCGTCATGGCGTCGAATCCGAAGTGGTGTCTGTCGCTCGAAGAGTGGCAGGCCACCTTCGATAACTGGATCTATCATGGCGCGCCGATGGATTTGCTGCATTCGACCATCTTTTTCGACTTCCGCCCGATTTATGGCGCCGCGCATTTGGGGACGTCGCTGCGCGAATGGCTGCAACAGGCGGCACCAAAGAACTCGCGCTTTCTGCACCAGCTGGCGGTCAACGCCCTGCGCAATCGCCCGCCACTGGGCGTGGTGCGCGACTTTGTGACCGGCGACGACCACACGGTGGACCTCAAGCTGAACGGCATCACGCCCTTTGTCGATGCGGCGCGTATTTTCAGCCTCGCGGTGGGCGGCGCGCAAACCAACACCCTGGAACGCCTGCGCGAGATCGCGGCCCCGCTCAACATCAAGCCACGCGACATTGACGCCTATTGCGAAGCCTTTCTGTTCATACAACTGCTGCGTCTACGCCTGCACCACGAACAGAACGAACAGGGCCAGCCCCTCACCAACCGGGTCGACCCCGATACGCTCAATAACCTGGACCGCCGCATTCTCAAGGAAGTCTTTCGGCAAGCACGCAAATTACAGACCAAGCTCGGGCTGGACTATCAGGTATGAACTGGCTACGCCGGTTTTTTGACCCGCCCCTTGAACTGACGCCTCGCCAGGCCGAGCGCCTGGCGACCTGGCACACGATGCCCGCGCCGCGCCTCGACCAACCCATACACATGAGCCGCTATGTGGTGGTGGACGTGGAAAGCAGCGGACTCGACACCGCTCGCGACCATCTGATCGCCATCGGCGCGGTTGCAGTAACCCACGGCCGCATTCAGTTGAGCGACAGCCACGAGATCGTGTTGCAGCAAACGCAAGCCAGCGACAGGGACAACATCCTGATTCACGGCATCGGTGGAACAGATCAACGCGAGGGCACGCCGCCCGTTGAAGCCTTGCTCGACTTTCTGGAATTCCTGGGCAAGGACCCACTGATTGCATTTCATGTCGCCTTCGACCAGACCATGATCAACCGGGCGATCAAGACCTTCCTCGGGCTTGCCTTCGAGCATGCCTGGATCGACCTCGCCTACCTGGCGCCCGCACTGCATCCCCGCATCGCCCGCCGCTATCGCGCGCTGGATGACTGGATGGGGCTGTTTCAGATCAGCAACTACGCCCGCCACAATGCGCTGGCCGATGCGCTGGCAACCGCTGAACTGTTGCTGGTGCTGCAGCCGCTGCTGGCGGCTCGCGGGGTGGCCAGCTTTCGTGACATGAAAATGCTCGAACAAAACTGGTTCAGGCAAATCCAGCCAGCTTAGACAAAAAAAGACCCCCGCCGAAGCGGGGGTCTTTGCATTCACCGAATGCGGATCGCGGATCAGTGAGCCTGCGCCGATCCGGAACCTCTGGGGTAGCGGATGTCTTCCACCAGATGCTGGATATGATCCGGACACGGAGCCGTCACCTTGCCCACGAGGTAAGCCACCGTAACGTTCAGCAGTGCACCCACGACACCGATGCCTTCAGGCGAGATGCCCATGAACCAGTTGGCGGCCTCGTTCACGGCCATGGGCTCGATGAAGATGCCCTTGAAGTACACGATGTAGCCCATGGTGAAGAGAAGGCCGGTCAGCATGCCCGCAATGGCGCCTTCCTTGTTCATCTTCTTGTTGAAGATACCCAGCACAATGGTGGGGAACAGGGAGGCGCACGCCAGGCCGAAGGCAAAGGCGACCACCTCCGCCACGAATCCGGGCGGGTTGTAGCCCAGGTAACCGGCCACCATCACCGCCACGGCAGCAGCGATGCGGCCCGCCATCAGTTCGCCCTTTTCGGAAATATTCTTGGCGAAGATCCCCTTGAGCAGGTCATGCGAGATGGACGAGGAGATCACCAGCAGCAGACCGGCGGCAGTGGACAGCGCAGCCGCAATACCGCCGGCAGCGATCAGCGCGATCACCCAGTTGGGCAAGCCGGCGATTTCGGGGTTGGCCAGCACCATGATGTCGCGGTCGACCTTGCCGTCGAAACTGCCATCCTTGGCTTTGGAACCCAGTTCGTTGCCCTTCCAGCCCGCCGCCTCGGCCTTGGTCAGGAAAGCCGCGTCTTTGCTCTTCTCGTTGTAATACTGGATGCGACCGTCGCCGTTCTTGTCTTCCCAGGCAATCAGGCCAGTCGCTTCCCAGCGTTTCATCCAGCCCGGACGCGATTCGCCTTCGAGGCTGGCCTCGGGTGCGAAGACATCGCCGCCGGTAACCAGCGCGCTGTTGACGGTGGTGTGGAGGTTGTAACGGGCCATCGCGCCCACGGCAGGCGCCGTGGTGTAGAGCAGGGCGATAAACACCAGCGCCCAGCCGGCCGAAATTCGTGCGTCAGACACTTTTGGCACCGTGAAGAAACGCACGATCACGTGGGGCAAGCCGGCCGTACCCGCCATCAACGCAAGGGTGATGGCGAACACATCGATCATGCTCTTGTCACCCGAAGTGTATTTGGCGAAACCCAGGTCGGTGACGACGCCGTCCAGCTTGGTTAAAAACCCGACATCACCGATGTTGCTGCCCAGCCCCAGCTGCGGAAGCGGATTGCCAGTGAGCTGCAGGGAAATGAACACCGCCGGAATGGTGTAGGCAAAGATCAGCACGCAATATTGCGCAACCTGCGTGTAGGTAATGCCTTTCATCCCGCCCAGCACCGCGTAGAAAAATACCAGCCCCATGCCCGCCAGCAGGCCGGTTGTGATATCCACTTCGAGGAAGCGCGAAAACACGATGCCGACGCCGCGCATCTGGCCCGCGACATAGGTGAATGAGATGAAGATCAGGCAGATCACCGCCACGATCCGCGCCGCATCGGAATAATAGCGATCACCAATAAATTCTGGCACGGTGAACTTGCCGAATTTGCGCAGGTAGGGCGCGAGCAACACCGCCAACAGCACATAACCGCCGGTCCACCCCATCAGGTAAACCGATCCGCCATAGCCCAGAAAGGCAATCAGGCCAGCCATCGAAATAAACGATGCGGCCGACATCCAGTCCGCCGCCGTTGCCATGCCGTTGACCACCGGGTGCACGCCGCCGCCCGCGATGTAAAACTCCTTGGTAGTGCCGGCGCGCGCCCAGATGGCCACGCCGATGTAGAGGGCAAAAGACAGCCCCACGACGATGTACGTCAGTGTTTTCAGATCCATGTTTTTTCTCCTCGGTCTTCTGCTTAGTCTTCGTGGACGTCGTGTTCGCGGTCAATCTTGCCCATGCGCCGTGCGTACCAGAAAATCAGCGCGACAAAGACATAGATAGAACCCTGCTGAGCAAACCAGAAGCCCAGGGGATACCCGCCGAGGTGTATGCCGTCGAGCGCATCGCGAAACAGGATGCCGGCACCGAAAGAAACGATAAACCAGATAACGAGGGTGATGATAAGTAGCCGGAGTGTTGCATTCCAGTACGCTTTTGAATCAAAGTCCTGTGGCTTGGACATCGGTTGTTCTCCTCCTCTTTAGTGTTTTATAAACAAGTCGAATAAACCTATTGGTTTATTTTTATTTTCAGCGACTCTACACCGACTTCCGTTTATCGTCACCTGCCGACGAAACGGCAGCCCTTCTCATACTGCGGTCTTCGATAGGCTGGTCTGGCATCGTTCAGGAATTTTCTGTGGCAATTTTTGCGCGCTGCACAATTATCTGCAGGGTAAAGAAATAACTCCAGATAATGAGCGCAGTTGCACCAGACCACATCGCGAAGGGCAAACCCACCAGCAACACCAGCGCACCCACCGTCAGCAAACCGATGCCGCCAACGCCATTGATCCCCAGCACCGGATTGGCCCAACGCTTTCCGCCCTGAATCACCCGCCCACGCCAATCAGCCACATAGCGATAATCCTTGCGCACGCCGATTCGCCAGGCGCGAAACAACATGCCGATGCCCAGCGGAAAAATACCCACAAACATCAAACGCACCAACCAGACAAACCACTCATCCATCAATTTCTCCTGTTTTGTGCGCGCAGTATGTATTCATTTACGCAAAAAAGACTCGCTCGGCATCTCCCGGTTGCGCAATCCGGATGGCAGACAAACCAGCAACACTGCTTACTTTCTTGACTAAAAGCGTGTTTAAGGTTTAAATGCCGGGCTTCGGTTTTTCTTGTGAACACACGTTCATGATCAAGCCGGATATTGAAGGCCAGTTAGCTCAGTTGGTAGAGCAGCGGATTGAAAATCCGCGTGTCCTTGGTTCGATTCCGAGACTGGCCACCAGGTTTTATAACGGCTCACAGCGATGTGGGCCGTTTTCATTCGGTGGCACCGTGACAGAAACGTGACAATTCGATCACGCCGTCTTTACTAGGTGACTCAATACGTGATGCAGCAGCCGCCAAGTGTTCCGTTGCAAACTTCGCGTAACGGTCCACCATGCTTCGGGTTTTCCAGCCGCCCAAGTCTTTCAACTCGTCGCAGCTCGTGCCCGACTGCCTGTGCCAGGAAGCCCAGGTATGACGCAGATCATGAAAGCGAAAATCTTCCAGCCCCGCCTTACCCAACGCTGTAAACCAACCATGGTTGGAAATGTTGCGCTTGATCGGTTCACCCCGGTAGGTAAAACAGAATAGTGAATGCTTACCTATCTGCTCTCTCAACACGGCTACAGCATCACGATTCAACGGCACACCTCGCGGCGTTCCATTCTTGGTTTGGTTGATCCAGGCAGTCTTACGCTGCAAGTCCACCCGATTCCATTCCAAGCCTAATATCTCCCGAGCGCGGCACCCCGTTGTCAGGGCAAAGCGAACCACGGCCGCCAGGTGCTCCGGACAGAAACGAATCAGACGATCCGCCTCTTCCCGTGTCAACCAACGGTCACGCTCCACTTCGCCGCCCAACATGCGGATTTTCGGGACACTATCGAGCCACTGCCATTCGTCCCGCGCCATTCTTAACAAACAGCGCAGGGTGGCAAGGTAACGATTCACGGTTGCCGGAAGATTCCCCTTCTTGAATTCACCCTGAACAACCGACCAAATCACGTCTCCGTTGATCTGATCCAGGGTGAGGGTACCCAAGTAGGGGTGTAACCCCCGGCATATCCGTGTCACATCCCGAATACTCCGTAATGTGGACTTCACTTCGAGATACCGCACGACAGCTTCCTGCCAACTTCGTGGGCGCTTAATGCCGAAATGATGTTCCCGAAATGCTTCCAGCTTGAGTTTCGCTAGCAGCGCTTCGGCTTCTTCTCGGTTTTGAGTCCCAGTACTTTGGCGTACTCGCTTGCCGTTCGGGAGGGTTGTAGCAATCCACCAGTAACGAGAATCTTCTCGTCGGTAGACTCCAGTTTCATGGGCCATAAGGTTTTTTCCTTTCTGGCCCGCCCTCGCTCGCGGGATTTATAGTCATCTAGCCAGACATCCAGGTCAAGCTTGTCATACAGACAACGACGCCCCAGCTTGATGAAGGGGACACCCAGCTCAGTGAGCAAGGTCACCCCTATGCCGAGATAGTCCCCGGCTTGTTCCTTGTTCAGGCAACGCGCAGCGGGCAAAGGCAGGCCAGCTTCCTCTTTCATTAGCCGCCTCTTGATTGCCTGAGGTACAGCCGCGCCTCTTCCTCATAGTCAGGCGCTTCCTCCTCCTGGTTGAGCAAGGAATTAAAGCGCCGCGCCTTGATCCGGACCTTTTCCTCGACGTGCTGGTCTGGATGAATCCCCTCCCACATACACAACGTGTGGAGATGGTTATCCAAGCGAAGGCGCAGGCCATCCCAGGCATCATCCAAACGAACCTGCCCATTCAAGGCCATCAAGGTCGTTATGGAAGACAACATCCGGGACAAGACCTGCTTTTCGCTGGGGGCGCTGACTGAGCTAAAGCGATCTAGCAACGGCCCGCCATCCTCACCCCAGTCGATAGACGCCAAACACGCCCACAGAGGATGTACGGGCCAGCGGGAGCGCGTTGAATCCTGTTCGCTAGGCAAAGTCAGGCGCAGCCATTCATCGGTAGCGTAGGCCCACAAACCACCCAGGTTCCGCAAAGTCTGGTGCAGACTGGATAAGCCCTTCTGTGTGAGCAATTCGCGTTTGAATTCGAATTCAAGCCGCCAGATTGGACGCACCCCATCCCAGCCCGCCTTAAGCCAAAGCTCTTTCAGATATTCCTTGCCGCTGGTCTGGATTTCCAGGGTCTTGTCATACAAGCGGGCAGCCATTACCCCACCCATGCCGACAGACCAGCCGGAAAACTGAGCCAGCCAGGAATAAGACTGGATATTGTGGGCACGTGTCACCCAGGCACGGCGTGACCAGCTTTCCATGTCCACATCGCACATGAAATCGACGTAAAGATCGATACGGCTTGTCCGGGCAGATTCAACATCGCCCATTTTGAGGAGAACATCACTCAGCTTTGCTTCTGCCTGCTGAGGGGAGAATGCCGACAGCATGGAACTGGATACCTGGACATAGGCCATTGGCAACGAGCCGGACTTAGGGCGCGAAAGTGAAATACGGAAGGCGTTATCCCGCAAAATGAACGGGAAGATCCCCGAGCCTTTGTCCTTGACCTCGAAGACATGCTCATCGACGACATACTGGGCTTTTGCCTGTTCCGACTCGTGTTCGGACTGAGCAGTCTTCTTGAGGGTTTCCAGCTTGCGCGTGACCGAATCGGCCAGCATGCCGGGATAGGAAAGATAGAGACTGTCTACGCCCCAACGCAAAGGAACAAACCCTAATTCCTCACAATTGCTGTTGTTGGATGCTGTGTTACTAGGCGCCGCATCCTTATCCAACTCCTCGCGTAGGTCAGCCGCGCCTGCGCGGGCTGCCCCACACGTGTCGTCGGATTGAGTTTTGTTTTGTGTTACCTGGGATTCCATATCCACTCCTAATGAAGTTCCAGCGGGCCGGGATGGCTTCTGGTGGATACGGATTGTTTAGATCAGGCGGATTCAACCCTGAAGTGCAACGACGTTTTGATGTGATTGTAACTGCGCCA
>JASJPF010000013.1:0-54525 GCA_031426835.1 Thiobacillus sp. | reverse complement strand
CCTGTACCCTGCTGGCTGCGCCTGCGAACACCTACGACAACTGCGGCACCGTGTCGTTGCCCTTCGCTGCCGGCACGGCCAACACCACCCCCTACAGCGTGCCCGTCGTGCCGCAGGGCGGTTTCTCCGACACCGAATACACGCTGAATCAGCTCAACCTCGGCGTCTCCAAGAGCATCGGCGACATCGGTGGCGAAGCGCCGACCAACGTCGGCCAAGGCTTCGGTCTGGCAGTGAGCTACCCGCTGTATTTCGCGATGCAGCAGAAAGATATTGCCGCCGGCAAGATTGCTGCCAGCTGCGATGACGCACCGGCTTCGGCTGCCTCGCCCAACATGACCGCCGCCTGTCAGCCCAACGTTACCCGCCAGGAGTATTCCTCGGTGGTCTCGGCCGGTGCGGTGACCAACAAGAGTGCCGCCCTGTTCGGCGCGCCCGCAGGTTCGGTACTCAAGATCGAGCGCCGCGTCGGCACCTCGGGCACGCAGTCGTCGTCCAACGCTTTCTTCCTGAACACGCCTTGCGCGACCGGTCCGGCTCTTGGCGCTTTGACCCCGGCTGGTACCAACACCGCCGGCACGTCATCGTTCAGCGGCGGCAAGGTTCTGGTGCGTTCCAACAACGGTTCCGGCGACGTCAAGTCCTCGATTAGCGCCGCCTCCACCGCTGGCGAATACGCCATCGGCGTGCTGTCGCTGGAAAACGTGCCGAGCACGACCGAGAAGTTCGCCTTCGTCAAGCTCAACAGCGTGTCGCCCAACCTGGACGCCAAACAGCGCCAGACCGCGATCGACGGCGATTACGAGTTCTGGTACGAGTTGGTCGGCTTTACCGCAGGCAGCGCCTTCACCGAAGGCGCCGACCTGATCAACGGCACCATCGCTGCGCTGGGCGACCCCACCATCACCGACCTGACCGGCCTGTTCGTCACCAAGGCCGCCGGCGTGACCGGCGCCAACGTGTCCAAGGGCGCCAAGCTGGGCAACGCCTGCTCGCCTGCTGTGCAGTAAGTAGCGAAATATACGGGCGGTGCAATGCCGCCCGTGACGGATGTCCGGGACAGTCCTTCGGGGCTGTCCCCTTTTGCTTTTTTTGCAAGGGCATCTGCGCAAGCCTGCCGAGTGGTTGTTGGCGGGTTTGCGCAGATGCGTTTTGATGTGGTGAACAATGAATAAAGCGGTGTGGATGTGGGTGGTGGTGGCCGGAATGGGCCTGAACGGGGTGGGTGCTCATGCGCAGGAAGCCGCCCCGGCTGTTTCGGAAACGCCGAACCGTGCCGAGGCCCGCGAACCGGAAGCCCGCTTCGATGTATTCGAATACCGGGTGGAAGGCGCGACGCTGTTGCCGGTGGTGGTGGTTGAACAGGCGGTGTATCCGCACCTCGGCGAAAGCAAAACTCTCGCCGACGTGGAAAAGGCGCGCGAAGCGCTGGAGAAGGCGTATCACGGCGCGGGTTATCTCACCGTGCTGGTGAGCATTCCGCAGCAGAAGGTGGACGGCGGCGTGGTGAAGCTGGCGGTGACCGAGGCGCCGGTGGACCGGCTGCGGGTGGTCGAGTCGCGCTATTTCAGCCTGGGCGAGATCCGGGCGGCGGCGCCTGAGCTGGCCGAGGGCCGTGTGCCGAACTTTCCGCAGATGCAGAAGGAGCTGGCGGCGCTGAACCGTTCATCGGACCGCCGCATCACGCCGGTGCTGCGCCCCGGCAAGACGCCGGGCACGGTGGAAGTCGATCTGAAAGTGCAGGATCAGTTGCCGCTGCACGGCAATGTGGAACTCAACGACCGCTATAGCCAGGACACCACGCGCACACGGCTGACCGCCAGCCTGCGCTGGGACAACCTGTGGCAGAAGCAGCACGGCCTCGGCATCACGCTGCAGACCGCGCCGGAGAACACCGACGAAAGCCGCGTGCTGTCGGCCAGCTATACCTGGCCGCTGGCGTCGGGCAATTACCTCGCGCTGTACGGCGTGAAATCGGATTCCGACGTGGCGGCGGTGGGCACGCTGAATGTGGTGGGCAACGGCACGATTGTCGGCGCGCGCTACATCGTGCCGCTGCGCAGCCGCGGCGAGGGCTTCTTCCATACCGCGACGCTGGGGGTGGACTACAAGGATTTCGACCAGTCGGTGGCGCTCATCGGCGGCGGCGATTTCAACACCCCGATCACCTACCTGCCGTTCACCCTGGGCTGGGACGGCACCTGGCTGGGCCAGAGCGAATCGGGGCAGCGCCGCAGCAGCAAATTCGGCATGGCGTTCAATTTCCATCTGCGCGGGCTGGTGGCGGACGAGCAGGAATTCGCCGACAAGCGCTTTAAAGGCCGGGCGAATTATGCCTACCTGCGCGGCACCGCATCGCACAACGAAACCTGGGCCGGCGGCTGGGGCATGAACGCGCGCGCCGGGTGGCAACTCGCCGCGCAGCCGCTGATTTCAAACGAGCAATATGCCATCGGCGGCGTCGACACCGTGCGTGGCTATCTGGAATCCGCCGCGCTGGGCGAGAACGGCATTTCACTGAGCCTGGAGGCGCGCACGCCGAGCTACGCGAAGAAAGTGGCCGACTCGCTGGACGATCTGCATCTGCTGGCCTTCGTCGACGGCGGGGCCGTCTCCGTGCTCGAACCGATTACGGCGGACGACCGCTTTACCCTGGCCGGCGCCGGCCTGGGACTGCGCCTCAAGGGGTGGGGCGGCGTATCGGCCGGGCTGGACTGGGCCGTGGCGCTGAAAGCGCTGGGAAAAACCGAACGCGGCGACAGTCGCGCGCATTTCCGGTTGGGGTATGAGTGGTGAATGAGCCATTCGGCTCATGCCGGATGACACAGGCAAGACGTACCCGAACGTTAAGCTAGTCACCTAGGGAAATGCTGATTAATTCGATATAGCTGTCATTGCGAGCGAAGCGCGGCAATCCAGTGCATTGATTAAGCGGGAATTTCTGGATTGCCGCGTCGCTGCGCTCCTCGCAATGACGAATTAATCAGTGTTTCCCTAGGACGAATACCGGGCAGCCTTTCGGCATCCCGGCGCACATCAAGGAACCCCCCCCATGAATCGCAATCGCTATCGACTGATCTTCAGCACTTCCCTGGGCATGATGGTGCCGGTGGCGGAAACTGCGCGGCGTCAGGGTAAAGCGACGACAGGTTCGGCGCTGGCGCTGGCGGGGGTGTTGCTGGCGGGACCCGTATGGGCGGAATTGCCGTTTGCCAGTAGCGGTGGGGCGATTCCAAATTTCGTGACCCATGGGGACGTAAAGTACGTCCAGCCCAATGGGCCGGGTGGCGTGCAGGCTTACATCAATCAGGTCGGAAACAAGTCCATCCTTAACTGGAAGAGCTTCAATATCAGTCCCGGCCATAACGTGCAGTTCCAGCAGGTTGATAGCCATGCGAATAACGCGCTGGTGCAAGGCGCCAACTTCACCTCGCTCAACCGCATCCACGACATCAACCCCAGCATCATCGCGGGCAGCATTTCGCAGGCGGCCGGGCAGAAGGCCAACGTGATCCTGGTCAACTCGAACGGCATCGCCTTCATGGGCGGTTCGCAGGTAAACCTCAACACCTTCACCGCCAGCACGCTCAATATCGCCGACAGCTTCATTACCGATACCCTGCTGACCACGGATGGCAAACCCCAATTCGAGAATGCGCTGGATGGCGGCGAGGGGCGCGGCTTCATCAAGGTGCTCGAAGGCGCGAAGATCACTGCTGGCAGTCAGGGCAGGGTGATGCTCATTGCGCCGACCGTGATCAACGAAGGCAAGATTGAGGCGCCGGATGGCCAGGTGATTATGGCGGCGGGCTCGAAAGTTTTCCTGCGGACTGCGTCTGCGTATGGCGACAGCAATGTGCGCGGCCTGCTGGTCGAAGTCGACAGTCCAGCCGAGGACAAGCTGGGCCACGCGACCAACCTGGGCGAGCTCACCTCGCCACGCGGCAACGTGACCATGGTGGGGTATGCGGTGAACCAGCAGGGCATCGCCCGCGCTACGACTTCGGTGGTGGCGAACGGATCGGTGTATCTGCTGGCGAAGGACCGCGCGATTCTGGTGACGGGGCCGGATGCCACCAACACCGGCAGCCGCTCGGAACGCGCAGGGCGCGTGGTCCTGGGCGCGAACAGCCTGACCGAGGTGCTGCCCGACGTGGCGGACGCGACGGGTGCGCAGGATGGAACGGCCGGGCAGGGGCTGCCGGGCAAGTCGCAGGTGCAGGTGCTGGGGCAGGATGTCCGCATGGAGGGGGGGGCGGTCATCGACGCGCCTTCGGGCGAGGTGAATCTCGTTGCCATGGACCGGCCGGCGGACGCTGCCCTTGATTCCAGCGATCCGTTCAGGCAGACCGGCAGGGTTTCGGCCAATGCCCGCGTGCATATCGCCGACGGCGCGCGTATCAACGTGGCCGGTCTGGAAAACGTCCAGGTCTCGGCCGCGCGCAACGGCGTGGAAGTCGAGTTGCGCGGCGATGAGCTGAAGGATTCCGCGATCAATCGGGAAGGTGCGCTGCGTGGCGAGAAGGTGTATGTCGACATCAATCGCGCGCTGGCCAATGCCGATGCGGGCAAGTCGACGCTGATCGCGAAGGACAGTCTGGAGAGCTATCAGGCCAGGCTGGAACGCACGGTGGCCGAGCGTTCCACCGCCGGCGGCACGGTCAACATCAACTCGCAGGGCGAAGCCATTCTGGAAAGCGGCGCGGTCGTCGATTTGTCGGGCGGCAGTGTTCTCTACACGCCGGCGAACGTGAAAACCACGCTGTTGACGACCGGCGGCAAGCTGGCCGATATCGCGGACGCCAAAGCCGAAACGCGCTATGACGGAATCGCCACGCGCTTTGTGAAAGATTACGGGCGCTGGAATGTCAAGGAGGTGATCGACCTCGGGCAGAGCTACCGTTTCGACCCGGGTTACGTCGAAGGCAAGGATGCCGGTGTGCTGCAAGTGGTCGGCATGGGCGCAACGGTGTTGCAGGCCGATGTGGTTGGCCGCACGACCGCCGGTGAATTGCAGCGCGACGCCGGGCAGGTTCCGGCAGGGGCGCGCCTGCGCCTCGGCAGCGATGCGGTGGCGGGCGACTACAAGCTCAATCAGCGGATCGACGTCAGCAGCACGGCGGCCACCCTGCCCAGAAGTTTCGGCTTTGGCGACGCCTTGCCCGCCCATCTTAAATCCGCGCTTGAGTTCAATCCTTCGAGCATGGGGGAAGGCAAGATCGCGCAGCTGGAAATATTCAGCAACCAGGCAGCCGCGATTCGTGAAACGCTGCGCACGCCCCAGGGCGGCAGCGTGAAAATCACCGCCACGAGCGTGGATGTGGCAGCGGATGTGGTCGCGCAGGGCGGGCACATTGCGTTCAATGCACGTGGCAATCAGGCGAGCGGACCCATTCCATCGGGTACGCTGAATGTCACTGTCAGGGATAACGTGAACCTGTCGGCGCGCGGCGAGTGGACCAACCAGTCGACCGGCGCCGGCACGCCTTCCCCGACCGGGGCCGGCATCGATGGCGGCCGCATCACGCTGTCCGCGGTGAACGATGTCGAGCTCGGGAAAGGCTCGCATGTCGACGTCACGGGCGGCGGCCGCATCAAAGCGGATGAAAAAATCGCCGGCGGCAAGGGTGGGGCGATCGAACTGGGGGCCAATTCCGGCGCCGAGGCCACCAGTCTGCAAACCGGCGCGGTCAAGCTGTCGGGTGAACTGAGCGGCTATGGCCTGACGCAGGGCGGCAGCCTGACCGTGTCTTCGGGCAAGATTCAAATCGGCGGGGCAGAAGACACAACGGCGGGTGCGCTCAATCTGGATAGCGATTTTGTGAATCGCGGCGGCTTCTCCGACATTAAATTGACCGGGCGTGATGGCTTGACGGTGGCCGACGGCGTGTCGCTTGCGCCTGTTCAGCAGACGCTGGAACTGCAGCCAGGCTATGCCTTGCAAGCGAGCGGCAAGCGGATCGAGGGTTTCTCCAAACGGGTCGCGCTGGAGCCGCGTCTGCGCAAGCCGGTGAACCTGACGCTCACGGCCGATTCGGTCGCGCGCGGCGACGTGCGTATTGGCGAAGGCGCCCGGATCGATCTGGATGACAAGGCGGCGCTCGCGATCAACGCGGCGCATCGCATTGAGATACAGGGACAGATCCGCTCGCGGGGCGGGGATATTTCCGCCACGCTCAACCGCAGCACGGATCTGGCCTTCGACCCCGCCAGCGCGATCTGGCTGGGTGATCAGGCGGTGCTGGATGCATCGGGCGTCGCACGCACCTATACCGATGGTCGTGGCCTGACCCAGGGCAATGTGCTGGCGGGCGGCAAGGTCGCGCTCAATGCCCAGGTCGGCTATGTCGTGACCGAATCCGGTTCGAAAATCGACGTGTCCGGCGCGACGCCGGTGCGGCTCGACGTGCCGAATGAAGCGGGCGGCCTGGGCCGGAATGTCGGCAGCGACGCCGGATCGATTGCGATCGTCGCGCGTGAAGGCGCATTGCTGGATGGCACGCTGGCGGCCCGCGCGGGCGGTGCGCCCAATCGCGGCGGATCGTTCGGCCTGACCCTGGGCGATAACGCAACGCCCTCGGGTGCCGGGCACCCGACGAACCCGCGCGTGATCGCTCTGGCGGAAGCGGTTCCGGCACAGGCCACGGGGCTTGCACCCGGCGGCGCGATGCCCGCTTCGGTGAATGGCCAGGCCAGACTGGGTGCGGCCGCACTGGAAGCCGCCGGCTTCGACCGCATTGCGCTCAAGAGCCGCGACGCGATCCGGCTTGAAAACGGGCTCGATCTCGGCGCCGGCCGCGCCCTGCCCTTGCGCGAAGTGACGCTGGACAGCCCGCGCATCGAAACCGCCGGCGGCGATGCCGCGCTGCGCGCCGATGTTCTGCGGCTGGGCAACTACGATGACGGCCGTCAAAGCGTGGTCAACACGGCAACGCCAGGCAGCGGCACCTTCAAGGCCGACGCGCGATTGCTGGAATTGGCGGGCAACCAGACGTTGACCGGCATGGCGAACGTGGGACTGAAGGGGAAAGAGGAAATCCGGTTGGCCGGCGTGAGCGTCAATGGAACGCGCCCCGCGGGCAGCCTCACTAGCGCGGCCGACATGGTCTTCCATGGCGCGGTGGTCGCGCCCGCGACCTATGCGCAGCACGCCATCCTGGCGCCGGGCCGCCGGGTCGAATTTACCCGCAACACGGATAGCCCGGTCCAGCCGCTGTCCGCGCTCGGCAGCCTCAAGGTCGAGGCGGGCGACATCGTTCAGGACGGCAACCTGTGGGCGCCGTTTGGCCAGATCGAATTCAAGGCCAGCGGATCGCTCGTGTTCAAGGACGGCAGCCTCACCTCGGTGGCGGCCGAATCTGGAAGCCTGACGCCATTTGGCAAGGTGTTGAACGGGAAGGATTGGGCCTATGCAGTCGGATCGCAATTGCTCAAGCAGGGTGCGCTCGCTGAGAAATCGATCCGTACCCAGGGCGCGACGGTCGACATGCAAGCGGGGGCGAAGCTCGACCTCTCGGGCGGTGGAGACCTGCAGGCCTACGAATTCACCGTGGGACCGGGCGGCTCGCGCGACATCCTCGCCGACAAGAGCGTCTATGCCATTCTGCCCGGCTACAGCGGCGGCTTCGCGCCGGACGACGTGCAGGAAGGATTCGACCGGACGCGCGGCGAGGCAGTGTATTTAAGTGGCGTAACGGGGTTGGCGGATGGTGTCTATACCCTGCTGCCGGCGCATTATGCGTTGTTGCCCGGCGCCTATGCCGTCAAGCTCGATACCGGCATCAAGGACGTGATGCCGGGGCAGGCCTACAGCCGCCAGGATGGCGTGCGCATCGCGGCGGGCTACGTGACGGATACGCGTGAAGGCGCGCCGAAGGACGCGCGCTGGCAGGGCGTGCAGGTGATGACGCACGATCAAGTGCGGGCGCGCTCTGAATTTACCCTGACCCGCGCTTCGGATTTCTTTGCGGACAGCCGCAACCGCCCGCAGGATGCCGGCCTGTTGTCGGTGAGCGCTACGGGTAGCGGCGCCGATGCGCTCAAGCTCGATGCGATTTACGACCTGGCAGCCGGGCAAGGCGGACGCGGTGCGCAGGTGGATATCAGCGCGCTGAAACTGGCTGTGACCAGCGGCACGCCCAGCGGTATTGACGCCGATGCGGTGCGGATCGATATCGACAAACTCAACGCGCTGGGCGCGGACAGTCTCCTGCTCGGCGCGACCCGAAGCGTCAGCGGCGACACCACCACATTTACGGTTGCTGCGGATAGCGTGACACTCGCCAACGATAATGATCATGCGTTGAAAGGCAGCGAAGTAATGCTGGCGGCGAAAGACACCGTGACGCTCAGGCAGGGCAGCGCCATCGACGCACAGGGCGAGGCGGGCGATGCCGGAACTTACACCACGGCAGGCAACGGCGCATTTGTGCGCGCGGCGGCGACGTCGGCAAATTTCATCCGCAGCGCCAGTCCGGATCGCAGCGCGGGCACGCTGATCGGCGAGGCAGGCAGCACCATCGCCGCTGCCGATTCGGTTACGCTCGATGCCACCAGGAAAAATGACTACCAGGGCACGATCAGTTTCAGGAAAAACGGCGCGGCGGTCGCCGGCAATCTGGCCGTGGGCGCGGCGCGCATCAACTTCGGCGAGGCGCCGACTGGTGCCGAAGGAATCACCTTCACCCAGGCCGAACTGGATGCACTCGATCTGAGAACGCTGGCGCTCACCAGTTATTCCACGTTCGATTTGTATGGCGATGTCAGCGTCGGTCGGCTTGCCGATGGCAAACCGGTTCTGCAAAGCCTGACGCTCCAAGGCGCTGGGCTGGCAGGCATGGCCAGCACCGGTCAGACCGCGCAGATCAATGCGCAGAAGCTGACGCTTGCGAATGACGCAGGCGTGGATTACAAGCTGGCATCGGGTAGCGCGCTGGGCAGCGGCAAACTCGCCGTGATCGCCGACACGCTGACGCTGGGTGTGGGCAATAAGAAAATACAGGGGTTTTCAGCGGTCAATGTTACCGCCAATGAACTCGTTGGGCGCGGCACCGGCGAGACCGACATCTTTGCTGATACCTCGCTTCGTGTTGCCCGCATTAGCGGGGAAATGGGTGCGAACCAGACACTGGACGCCATAGGCAAGCTCGAAGCGACTAAAATCCAGCCTGACCGGGAGCTTTTGACAGTAAATGCGCTGGGCGCTAAATGGGCAATGGCCGGTACGGATGTATTGTTCGATACGTTGGTAACGTTGCCATCCGGGTATTTCAAACTCACGGCTACGAATACCACGGAAACAGTCACAACTACTATCAAACCAACGCCTGTTCCGGCGCCGACGCCTACGATAACCACTGAAACGTCCACCACATCCAGTTGGTCGATGGAAACCGAAACTGAAATCAAGAACGATGTCGCATCCAAAACAACGACTACGAAAATAACCGAAACAACTACGGTAATACCAGCGGCTTCTGATACCGGCAAGATCGAACTTGGAGGTAATGCAAAGGTCGATGTCGCCGGGCGCGAAGTGCAGTTCTTCGACGTGAGCAAACCGAGCTGGGGCGGCACGGCGGAATTCGTCAGCGACACCGGAAATGTGGATTTCGCCGAGGGTTCGAACGTCGATGTGTCCGCCGCCGCGGGCGGCGATGCCGGCACGCTGATCGTGCGGGCGGCAAAAGGCACGTTCACCCTGACCGACGGCAGCGTCAGCGGCGCCTCGCCGGAGAATGCGAAAAAGCAGCGCGGCGAAGGCGCGCGCGCGGTCATCGACACCGGATCGCTCGCCAGTTTCTCTACCCTTAACACCGCGCTCAACAGCGGCGGCTTCGACGGCGAACGCGACGTGCGCGTGCGCACCGGCGACGTCAGCATCGCCGCTACAGACACACTCAAGGCGCTCAACATCAGGATAGCCGCCGACGGCGGCAAGCTCGACGTGGCAGGCGCACTCGATGCTTCGGGCGAGGATGCCGGGCGCATCGAACTGTTTGCGAAAAACGATGTGAACGTGCTGGCTACGGCCGAACTTAAGGCCGTCTCCAGCGGCGCCAACGAAGATGGCGGCGACATCGAGATCGGTACCCGCGATGGCTTTGTCAACCTGTTTGCCAGCGAGTCTGGAAAAGGCATCAACGTGGCCGGCGGCGCGGGCGGACAAGGCGGCACGGTATTGCTGCGCGCGCCGCGCACAACGACCAATGTGAATGTTGGCTCGCTAAACAGCAGTGGCCTGGGCAGCGCGCGTTCGGTTTCCGTCGAAGCGGTCAAGACCTACAGCGGAATCAACACGCTGACCGCCACCGGGGCCAGCAGCGGAACGACCCTGAGCCTTGCCACCATCAACGCCGACAACACCGACTTCGCAGCGAACCACGCCGCAATCAAATCGCGGCTGGGTAAAACCGGCGATCCGGATTTCCATATTCTGTCGGGCGTCGAAGTGCGCTCGACAGGCGACCTCACATTAGGCACCGGCACAGCGGCCACGGACTGGAATCTTTCAACTGCCCGCGCGGGCGGCGAGGCAGGCGTGCTGACCCTGCGTGCGGACGGCAACCTCAAGATCAACAGCAATCTGTCGGATGGCTTCAATGTGGCGACGCCTTTAAGCGGGACAGCGCCTGCCACGTTGCGGGCTGATGATTCCTGGTCGTACCGGCTGATCGCGGGTGCGGACAACGACGCGGCCAACCCGCTTTCGGTGATTCGCAACGAGAGCGGCGGCAATGTCACGCTTGCGGCAGGCAAGCTCATCCGCACCGGCACAGGCGACATTCGCGTGGCAGCGGGCGGCAATATCGAGCTCAAGGACAACAAGGCCGCGATTTACTCGGCGGGCCGCGCGGCAGACGCGCTCGCCGGTTTTACCGTTCCGGCCGACGCGCAGTTCAGCCAGGGCGGTGGCGACGTCAGCCTGGCGGCGCTGGGCAATATCGCCAGCCTCAAGCGTTCTCAGCAGTTGTATTCAAACTGGCTGTTCCGTCAGGGCGATCTTGATGGCCCCACGCAAGAGTATCTGTACCGTGATCAGGATGACGTGCTGACCGCGACGCAAACCCAGCCCGCGTGGTGGGTGCGCTTCGATAAATTTCAGCAGGGCGTGGGTGCGCTGGGCGGCGGCGATGTCAGCATCCTGGCGGGGGGCAGGGTCGAGAACATTTCGGCCAGCACACCCACGCAGGGGCGCATGAACGCCACCACCCCCGTGGCGAGCGCGCTGGTCAAGACTGGCGGCGGCACGGTGCGCGTGGAAACCGGGAGCGACCTGCTCGGCGGACAGTATTACGCCGACAACGGCGAGTTGATCATCCGTGCAGACGGCAAGATCGATACCGGCGAGAAAGCGGGCGTCAAGCCGCTCTATACGATTCTCGCGCTGGGCGATGCGCAGGCAAGGGTGCGGGCACGGGATACGCTCAACATCCAGGCAGTGCTCAATCCGCACCTTGTCGTTCAATCGACCGGAACAAGTGGCAACATTGCCAACGCTACAGATTCAAAATGGAGCCTGTTTTCAACCTACGGAGAAAACAGCAGCGTCTCGCTGGATAGCCTGAATGGCGATGTCAAACAGCATGAAGCAACCTTGATGACAAGCGCCTACAACTCGGCGATCAACAACCCCCGCCTCAATTTCGATATTCGGCGACCGTTCTATACGACCAATATGCTGCGCATCATGCCGTCGAGTTTCTCCGCGACGGCATATCAGGGGGACGTATCGCTGGAGATGCAGTCGGCCATACTGAACCCCGCGTCGACCGGAAACTTGACGCTGCTGGCTGCTGGAGGTGTGGCCATACCGGGGTCGGTGGTAATGAGCGATACGGAAAAATTACCCAGCCCGATCAGGCCCGGGGAGGACGATGATCAATTTGGCGCTGGCGGCTCGCAATCAATTCTCAAGCCGCCTCCACCCGCGGTAATTCCGGTGCATATCGGTGACACTGAACCTGTGCGCATATATGCAGTCGGCGGCGATGTGAGCGGTGCGGTGAACAAGTTCAACCTGAAACTGCCCAAGCAGACGCTGATTCGAGCCGGACGCGACATTGCGAATCTGGGCGTGAGTATCCAGCACGTCGATAGCGCCAATGTCAGTGTGCTACAGGCTGGGCGGGATTTACGCTTCGAGAGCCAGGAAGACAGGTCTCCAAACGCGCTGGTTTGGATAGGCGGGCCAGGCAGGCTGGAGGTGACCGCAGGGCGCGATATCGATCTGGGAACGTCGGCTGGCATCGCCAGTCGCGGCGATCTCGACAATTCCGCGTTACCGGTTGGCGGTGCGGCTATCCATGTCGCGGCAGGGGTGGGAGCCAGTGGTATCGATTACCCCGGTGCAATCGATCGGCTACGGGTAAAGCTCGAAAGCGGAAGCCCGGACGACACGACGCTGTGGCTGGCACGCTGGCTGACCGGGAACGAGGATTTGGGTGCCGCCGATGCGCTGTCCGCCGTTCAGGCCGTGGATGATCTGGATGCGGAAGGCAAGCGCAGCAGCGTACGCAACCTCATCTTTACCGCGCTGCGCGCGACCGGACGTGACTCGCTGCAGGCGGACAGCGGATATGCAGCTGACTATGCCCGCGGGTATGCAGCGCTGGAACTTGCTTTCCCGGGGATCGGCAATGCAGACGGAAATCCGTACCAGGGGAGCGTCAATCTGTTTGCCAGTCGCATCCGAACCGAACGGGGTGGCGACATCGAATTCCTGATTCCGGGGGGGGATTTGATCGTGGGGCTGAGCAATACGCCAGAGAAACTGGTTGATATTTCGAACGTCACCAACCCCAAGGACAAGAGCGCGCTGGGCATGGTGACAGTCGCCGACGGTGCGATACGCGGCTTCGCGCGCGACGACGTGCTGGTTAATCAGTCGCGCATCCTGACCGTGGGCGGCGGCGATATCCTGCTGTGGTCGAGTGAAGGTGACATCGATGCGGGTAAGGGCAAGAAGACTGCGACGACTGTTCCGCCGCCGATCATCAAGGTTGACAAGGATGGCAACGTCACGCTGGAATTACAGGGCGCTGCCACCGGCAGCGGCATCGGTGCGCTGCAACCGGCGGGCGGCACCGCCGGCGACGTCGACCTGATCGCGCCCAGGGGCACGGTCAACGCGGGCGACGCCGGCATCCGCGCGGGGAACCTCAACATCGCCGCGCAGGTGGTGCTGGGGGCGGACAACATTACCGTATCCGGCAGCTCGGCTGGCACGCCGGTGGCGGATACCAGCGCGGTGACGGCGGCATCCAGTGGCGCGAGCAACGCCGGCGGCGACGTGTCGTCGACCACCGCCGCGCTGTCGCAGAATCTGGCCGATGCCGCGCGCGCGGCCGAAGAACTGAAGCAGGCGTTCAAGCCGACCTTCATCACGGCCGAGGTGATCGGACACGGCGAGTGAGGGTGGGTTCGACAAAGCATGGCCCGGCATGAATGCGCCATGCCGGGCCATGTTCGAGATGGAACCGGATGACAGGTCTGTTCGGCTCATTCCCTGCGTTTTTCCGGATGGGTGTTTTGTAACCTTCTTTCTCCAGAGTGACGGCTGAGCGGTGCGGGTTCGCCGCATTTTGTCGTTTCCCCTGGAGAAAAATATGAAGTATCTGGCCCCCTCTCTCGCTGTCGGCGCGCTGTTGTCGCTTTCCGTGCAAGCCCAGGCCGCCTGTCTGGATACTCGCCCCAGCGTTTTTGCCGGCGCGGTGGATTCCGCTGTGCCCAATCAAGAGGTCGGCGGGGTGTGCATGAACGATCTCATCGTCGACGCTGCCGCCGAGGGCGCCAACTGGGGCAATCACGGCGCGTTCGTGAGCGCGGTATCGCGGCTCACGCAGAACTGGCTGAAGGCGCAAGCCATCAGCAACACGGAACGCAGCCAGATCGTGAGCGCCGCGGCCCAGTCCGATGTGGGCGCGACCTTGCTGGTCAAGATTGCCGCGATCAACGATTTCCACGGCCAGTTGTCCAGCCCGGGGAATTTTGCCGGCAAGCCGGTGGGCGGCATCGACAGCCTTGCGGCTTACGTGAACGCCATCCGCGCCAAGTCGCCCAACAGCGTGGCGGTGTCCGCCGGCGACCTGATCGGCGCGACGCCGCTGGTGTCGGCCCTGTTTCACGACGAGCCCACGATCGAGGGCATGAATATCCTGGGCCTCGACTTCAATGCCGTGGGCAACCACGAATTCGACGAGGGGCGCGACGAGCTGCTGCGCATGCAGAACGGCGGCTGCCACCCCACCGACCCCAACTCCTGCCAGGGCAATGCCGTGGGCACGCCTGTCCCGTTCGAGGGCGCCCGGTTCAAGTTCCTGGCGGCCAACGTCACCGAAAAGGCCGACGGCAAGCCCCTGTTTCCGGCCTATGCGATCAGGAGTTTCCAGGGCAACAAGGTGGCCTTCATCGGCATGACGCTGGAAGCCACCCCCAGCATCGTCACGCCAAGCGGAATTGCCACGCTGGACTTCCACGATGAGGCCGACACGGTCAATGCGCTGATCCCCGAACTCAAAGCGCAGGGCGTGGAAAGCGTGGTGGTGCTGGTGCACGAAGGCGGACGGGATGCTACTTCGACCATCAACGACTGCAGCAACGCCTCGGGCGCGGTTCTCGACATCGTCCGGCGCCTCGATGACGCGGTGGATCTGGTCGTCAGCGGCCATACGCATCAGGCCTATCTGTGCAGCCTGCCCAACAGTGCGGGCCGCAACATCCCGGTGACCAGCACCAACGCGCAGGGGCGGACCGTCACCGAGATCGATCTGGTCATCGATACCGAGACGCGCGACGTGGCCGGCATCGCCGTCGACAACGTGGTGGTGGATCGCAGCAATGCGGCTGTCGCTCCGGTGGCCGCGCTGACCGCGTTGACGAATAACTACACTGCCCTGGCCGCGCCCCTGGCCAACACGCCCCTGGGCAACATCACGGCTGCCATCACACGCAGCAACAATGCCGCGGGCGAGTCCGCGCTGGGCGATGTGATCGCCGATGCGCAACTGCAAGCCACCGCCGCCCCCGAACTGGGGGGCGCGGTGATTGCCGTGATGAATCAGGGCGGCATTCGCGCTGATTTCACTTACCCGGGCAGCGCAGCGGGGGAGGGAGACGGCGTGGTGACCTACGGCGAAGCGTTCACGGTGCAGCCGTTCGGCAACTCCCTGGTGACCAAGACCTTCACCGGCCAGCAGATTGTTGACCTGCTGGAGCAGCAGTGGGGCGCGCTGCAGCCTTTCGCGCGCATCCTGCAAGTGTCGAATGGCCTCAGCTATCAGCACACGTTCGACACCACGCCCGTCAATTTCGCGGCGCAAAAAGGCGGCCAATACGTCTGCGACGGCAGCGTCAAGCTCAATGGCGTGGCGATCGGCAAGCTCGCCAGCTACCGCGTGACCATGAACTCCTTCCTGGCCTCGGGCGGCGACAATTTCACCGTGTTCAACCAAGGCACGGCCCAGCTGGGCGGCGCCCTCGACCTCGACGCGATGCAGCAGTACTTCACCGCGCATAATCCTGTCGCGCCCGGTGCGCAGAATCGCATAACCAAAGTGGCAAGTTGCCCCGCGCCTTGAACCAGGCGAAGGCGTAACTTCACTCCGACCAGGCGAGCCTTCGGGCTCGCCATTCTTTTGCCCATGCGCGTTGGTGAAGCATTCGGCCATGTTGGAGAAGCAGGGGGAAACGCGGCTGTAAACCGACGCTGGAGTCGGCTGGGTCGGTCCGCATGGAATGGGATATGGCCCGAACGGGCCATATCCCATTCCATGCATTGTCATCACCTGTCGGGATAATCCGCCGCTTGGTTTAGCCCGGTTGAAACCCCCATGCGCGTCCTTGCTTTTACGATTGCCCTGTTGCTTTCCCTGTTTTCTGCCGCCAGCCATGCCTGGTGGAACGAGGACTGGAGCGCGCGCAAGAAAGTCACGCTGACGAACCCGGCAGGCGAAGTGGCCGATGCGCCGGTGCTGATCCGTCTGCACACCGGCAATTTCGATTTCCTGTCGGCCAACGAAAACGGCAGCGACCTGCGCGTGGTGGCGGGCGACGACGCGACCGAACTGAAATTCCATATCGAAAAATGGGACGGCATCAATCAGCTGGCGCTGGTATGGGTGAAGTTGCCCAAGCTTGCCGCCAGCACCGAGGCCTGGCTGTATTTCGGCAACGAGGCGGCGACGCCCGCGTCCGACGCCAAGGCAACGTATGACGCCGCCAGCGCGGCGTTTCATTTCGCCGAGGCGGGCGGCAATCCGGCGGACAGCGGGCCGAACGGGCTCAATGCGACGGCATTCAGCGGCGAGCGCGTGGCGGCGTCGTTCGCCAACGGCGGTGCGAAATTCAACGGATCGCAAAGCCTGTCGCTGCCGGCCATCAATGCGACGGGCGGGATGAGCGTGGCGATGTGGGTCAAGCCCGCTTCGCTCGACGGCGTGCTGGTGCAGGCGGGTGGGCTGAATGCGGCACTGACGGGCGGGGTGCTGAACGTGCAGGCGGGCGCGGCCAGTGTCGTCGCGTCGGCGCCGCTGACGGCGGGCAAATGGCACTACCTGGCGATCACCGTGGACGGCACGCTGAAGGTCTATATCGATGGCAAGCTGGCAGGCGAAGCGCCCGGCGCGGCGTTGCCTGCCGGGGCGCTGACCGTGGGCGCGGGCTATAGCGGCGAGCTGGATGAAGTGCAATTGAGCGGCATGGCGCGCGACGCGGCGTGGATCGCGGTGCAGGCGGCGCAAGGGCCGGCCGGCGCGCTGGTGGCGCTGGGTGCCGACGAATTCGGCGAAGGCGGCGATGAAGGCGGCATTTGGGGCACCTTGTTTGCGGCGCTGACCGTGGATGGCTGGGTCGCGATCGGCATCCTGGCGGTCATGCTGGTGATTGCGCTGTGGATCATGGTCGTCAAGGCCATGTATGTGAATCGCGTGGATAACGCCAACCGCCAGTTCATGCACAAGTTCCGCGAGTTGTCGACCGATCTGGGGGCGATCGACAAGACGCAGGGGATGGCGGACGCGTTCAGGCATTCCTCGCTCTACCGCCTCTACCACGTTGCCACGGTCGAGTTGTCGCATCGTTTCAAGGACACCGATGCCGCGCATCTGGCGGATAAAAACCTGTCGCCGCAGTCGCTCGACGCGATCCGCGCCAGCCTGGACACCAGGCTGGTGAAGGAAACCACGTTGATGAACAAGCTCATGGTGATGCTCACCATCGCGATTTCCGGCGGGCCGTTTATTGGACTGCTGGGCACGGTGATGGGGGTGATGATCACGTTTGCCGTGATTGCCGCCACCGGCGATGTCAACGTGGCGGCGATTGCGCCCGGTATCGCGGCGGCGTTGATGGCGACCGCGGCGGGTATGGCCGTGGCGATTCCTGCGCTGTTTGGTTACAACTATCTGAATTCGCGCATCAAGGCCATCACTTCCGACATGCGCGTGTTCAACGACGAGTTGATCACCAAGCTGGCCGAAAACTACAGCCGCTGAATCGACAACGGAATCAGTCCATAACCGGAGACCGCCATGCAGATTCAGGATGACAACGAGCCCTACGACCAGATCAATGTGGTGCCGATGCTGGATCTGGCCTACGTGCTGCTGGTGATTTTCATCATCATGACCACCGCCTCGGTGCAGGGCATCAAGGTCAACCTGCCGAAAGCGAGCGACACGCCCAGCCTCGCCAAGCCGCAGACCAAGGCGATCACCATCACCGATGGCGGGCAGATTTTTCTCGATACCTATCCGGTGAGCCTGGACGAGTTGCGCACCCAGCTGGCCGCGCTGAAGGCCGCCAATCCCGAGTTGCCCGTGGTGGTCAAGGGCGACACCGTGGTGGAGTACGGCCGCGTGATGGAAGTGCTCGAACTATTGGGTCAGCTCGACATCACCCAGCTCGGCCTGGTCACCCAGAAGCTGGTGAAGTAAGTGATCGACGACGACAGCAAACCGGCATGGGTGCGCTGGGGCGGTGTCGCGCTGGGACTGGTCGCAGCCGTATTGCTAGCGTTGTGGCTGAGAGAGGTGCTGATGTCTGGCAAGCCGTCGAAGCCGATGAAGCTGCAGCAGATCACCCTGGTGCGCCCGCTGCCGCCGCCGCCCAAACCGCCGGAGCAGAAGCCGCCCGAGCCGGAGGTGAAGGAGGAGGTGAAGCTCGACGAGCCGCAGCCGACCCCCGAGCCGCAGCAAGCGGACGCGCCGCCGCCCGGGCCGGATCTGGGTGTGGATGCCGAAGGCAGCGGCAGCGGCGACGGATTTGGCCTGGTCGGCAAAAAAGGCGCGGCGGACCTGATCGGTGGCGGCGTCAAAGGCAATCCGTGGGCGTGGTACGACGCCCTCGTGAACGACGCCGTGAACTCGGCTGTTCAAACCGCGCTGGCTCGCGAAAAAGCGCTCAAGGACAAGAACTACAAGGTGATCGTGAAGGTATGGATCGGCAGTGACGGTCAGGTGACGCGTACTGCCTTGATGGACAGCACGGGCGATGCCAGAGCGGACGAAGTACTAAAAGAGGCGTTGAAGGGCATGCGTGCCCTGCGCGACAGCCCGCCGGCGGATATGCCGCAACCCATGAAAATACGCGTGACTTCACGCGCCTGACACAGGACGAATGAACAGTATGACGATACGAAAAAAACTACTGGCGGTTGCCGTGGCAGCAGTCTGTTCAGGGAGCGCCGTGGCGGCGCCCGACGACAAGCGCGCGGATGTTGAAATGTTGCACGAAACCACCTTGAACCTGATTCAGTTGCTGGTCGAGCAGGGCGTGTTGAAGCAGGAAGCCGCCGATGCGCTGCTGAAGAAAGCTGAGCAGCGCGCCGCCGAGAAAACCGCGCAGGCCCAGGCCGCCGAAGCGGAAGCCGGCAAGGGCGTGGTGCGCGTGACCTATGTGCCGGAGACCGTCAAGCGCGAAATCCGCGAGCAGGTGCGGCAGGAAGTGGTGGCGCAGGCCAAGCTGGAACGCTGGGGCGACGTCAACGCCGTGCCGGAATGGCTGGATCGGCTGAAGTGGGAAGGCGATATCCGCTTGCGTTACCAGGCGGATATGTTTGCCGACGGCAACGCGCCCGAAACCATTTTCCAGGCTTTCGGCCAGAACATCGGCAACACGCTGGAAGACCGCCACCGCGAGCGCGTTCGGCTGCGCTTGGGGCTGAACGCCAACGTCGCCGGCGGCGTCGATGCCGGTATCCGCATCACCACCGGCAATACCGCCGATCCGGTATCGACCAATCAGACGCTCGGCAACACCGGCAACAAATATACGCTGGTGCTCGACCGCGCCTTCCTCAAGCTGCGACCCATCGACGATCTGACGCTGTGGGGCGGACGGATCCCCAATCCCTTCTTCTCCACCGACCTGGTATGGGACGACGACCTCAATTTCGAGGGCGCTGCGGTGAGCTATGCGCCGGGGGCGAAGGAACCTCAGCGCGTGTTGAAGCCTTTCGTCACAGCGGGTGTTTTCCCCTTGCAGGAGATCGAGGAGAAAGCCGGCGTCGCGTCCAGGGACAAGTGGCTGGTCGCTGCACAGGCAGGGCTGGAGTGGGTCCCCTCGACGCGGGCGCGCTTCAAGCTGGGCGCGGGCTACTACCACTACAAGAATGTATCGGGCGTGCAAAATCCGACCTCGACAACGACAGGACAGTATGATCTCAGCGCGCCGCAGTTTCGCCAGAAAGGTAATTCGCTTTTCGTGATCGATAGTGATGCCAACAACAACGGAAACCCAAGCGGTGAGCTTGATCCGGTCTACGGCCTGGCACCCGACTACCGCATCGCCAACCTGACGCTGGTCGCCGACTTCGCCGAATTCTTCCCCGTTCACGTCATTGGCAGCTTCGACTGGGCGCGCAACGTCGGCTTTGACCAGGCCAGGATCCTGGCGCGTACCGGTCAGAACATCCAACCGGAGACTGACGGTTATCAGGCCAGGCTCACTATCGGCTATCCCAAAATAACCGAGCGTCACGATTGGCAGGCTTTTGCCGGTTACCGCTATCTGGAGCGCGACGCGGTGCTGGACGCCTTCACCGATTCGGACTTCCACCTCGGCGGCACCAACGCCAAGGGCTTCATGATCGGTGGCCAGTACGGGATTTACAAGAACACCTCGGTGTCGGCGCGCTGGATGTCGTCGGACGAAATCAGCGGGCTGCCGCTTTCCATCGACGTGTTCCAGCTCGACCTCAATGCCAAGTTCTAGGCTCCTGCTGCTTGCGTTGCTGCTCGCGCCAACGGTGTGGGGCGGCCAGCCTTGGAATGACGCTGAATTGGGCTGGCTGGCGCAGGAAACCGACGCGCGTCCGCCGCGCGAGGCGCGCCTGCGGCCGTCGCCCGAGCGTTTCGCGGCGATCGCGGCCGACGGCAATTTCGTGATGCCGCGCGAACAGGCGGGAGACGAGGCGAAATTGATGGATGCGGCTCGGCGCGGCGACATCGAAGCGGTGCGCGCGCTGCTCAAGTCCGGCGCGAATCCGAACATGGGCGATTACTGGCGCGATGCGCCGCTGATGGAAGCGGTGCGGCAGGACAATCTGGAACTCGCGCAGGTGCTGCTCGATACCGGCGCCACGCCCAACATCAAGGGGCGCGGCAATACCCCGCTGGGGCTGGCGGCGAGGAATGGCAACGTGCGCCTGATCGAGATGCTGTTGCGCGCCGGCGCCGATCCGGACCGCAAGAGCGACGACGGCGACACGCCCATGCACGGCGCGGCGCTGATGGGGCATCCCGCGGTGATCGATGCGCTGGGCCGTGCCCGTCCGGACTTGAGGTTGTTCAATCGCGAGGGCCTGTCGCCGCTCGCGGTGGCCGCCGCCAATGGCCAGTACGATGTTGCCAGCGCGCTGGCCCGTGCGGGTGCACCGCTCGACTGGGGTGACAAAAAATTCCACCCGCCGCTGTGGTGGGCGTTTTCGGTCGGCGACCTGGATATGGCGCGGCTGCTGCTCAAGCTGGGCGCGGCGCCCGGACAGTTGCCTGTGGGGGCTTTGCAATGAAACGGTTCGTCTTATCCCTTTTTCTCGTCACGATGACAGCCGCCCCGGCATGGGCGGCCAACGACAGCCGCGAAAAGCAGATGCTGCGCCGGTTGCAGCAGCAGGTGCAGCAAATTGACCAGGCGCGCGCACAGGCCGAGCAGGAAAGGGCGGCGGCGCTGGCCGACAAGGACTCCATTGAGCGCGAGTTGAACACGCTGCGTTCCGCGGATAGCGCAGCCAAACGTCAGCTTGCGGGCGAGCGCGCGGCGCGCAGTCGGACGCAAGCCGAACTGGAAACCATGCAGACGGAACTGGAAGGGCTGAAGCTGCGCATGGCCGACACCGACAAAAAACTGGCGGACAGCATGGCCTTGCAACGCACGACCGCTGAGACGCTTGTGCAGACCGAGTCCGCGAAGAAACAGACGGAGAGTCAATTGGCCGGAAACCGACAGGACTTGAAAATTTGCCAGACGCACAATGGCCAGCTCTATTCCATTGGCCGCGAGATGATGCAAAAGTACCGTGACAAATCCTGCCAGGATGCGCTGGCGCAGGCTGAGCCCTTTAGCGGTCTGAAAAAGGTCGAAGTGGAAAACCTGCTGGAAACCTGGCGCGACCGCCTGGATCGCGAAAAGCTCAGCGTCACGCCTTGATGGACGCTTTTGATTCGGCGGGTTGTCGCGAGTCCACTGTGATTCCAGTCAAGGCATTTCCGTGGGCAGGCCGGGGTGTTTTCCAGACCGGCTGGCGATGATGCAGCAGCAGTAACTGCGCGCAGTGCCGCCGGGTAGCGAACTGAGCCATCGCCCGTTAGGGCGATGGCATCCGACTACTTGGCTGCCTTGGCGGGCCGGCCGGTTTTGATGATCTCAAGCTTGCGGATTGCAGCGATCACCGACGCATCGCTCATCTTGGCCAGACCGGCGATGGCCGCACGCAGGATTTCGCTTTTCTTCGCGGAAACCCCTGCGTCCAGACAACGTTTTTTCAGCAAGGCAATCACGGCATACTCGGTCTCGGGCATGGTGAAGCTGTCGCGAACCAGCTTGACTTTTTTTGCCTTGACCGGCTTGGTAGCCTTTTTCGCAGCTGCCGGTTTTGCGCTGGGCGCCGCCTTTTTTGCCGGCGCCGGTTTCAGCGCCGCCACCTTGCGAGCGGGGGCCTTGCGCGTTGCCGTCGCAACGGGTTTGGCCGCGTTTGGCGTCCGTTTGCGGACCGGCTTCGCAACGGCAGCCTTGGCGGTCTGAAGTGTGCGTTTTACAGGCGCTTTGGCAACTTGAGGCTTGCGCCTGGCCACAGCCGCAGTTGGTTTCTTTGTGCGGGCTGCCGATGCGGTTTTGGCAGGCTTGTTGGTGTCGTCAGTCATGTCCTATCCTTGTGCAGTAAAAACGAAGTATTCAGTATAAATAGTTAAACAGATTTGGCAACCATGAATACGGATCGGGCGGCGCTTCCGCGTTCTTTCTGTGGATCGGAGCGTTGCCATGTTTTGGTTCCGGGTGTGCCCGAAAACCTGTTTCAGTCGCCTCGATCCGCTTGAATATGGCGTCAATGTTGGGGTATGATGTTCGCGGATAACCCGTCTGGAAAGCGAGTTTAGAATAATATCCTGACGCGGGTTCGAATCCCGCCCTCCCGCCACACACAAATCGACCTCGCGCTATTCATGCCGAAATATGCCTATCACGGCAGGCTGTCCGTGGTTGTACCCGTCAAGAACGAACAGGACAACGTCGAGCCGTTGGTGCGCGAAATTGCCGCGGCATTGTCTGGCAACACCACGTTCGAAATCATCTATATCGACGATGGCAGCACCGATGCCACACAGGCACGCTTGCAAACACTAAAAGCCGAGTTTTCGATGTTGCGGGTGATCCGCCATCGCGAATCCTGCGGGCAAAGCCGCGCAGTGACGACCGGGGTCACAGCGGCGCGTTATGAATGGATCGCCACGCTCGACGGCGACGGGCAAAATGATCCCGCCGATATCCAAGCGCTACTGGCCAAGCTGACCGACCCGACACAACCGGATAATCTGGAGTTGCTGGCGGGATGGCGTGCCAAGCGCAACGACACCTTCCTGCGTCGCCTGTCGTCGAAAGTCGCCAACGGCGTGCGTTCCCGCATGCTGAAGGACAACACGCCGGACACCGGCTGCGGGCTGAAACTGTTTGCTCGTGAGACCTTCCTGGCTTTGCCCAACTTCGATCACGCGCATCGCTTTCTGCCGGCATTGGTCATGCGCAACGGCGGCGCAGTGGTGTCGGTTCCGGTCCATCATCGCGCGCGCGAATGCGGCACCTCCAAATACGGCGTGCATAACCGGCTGTGGGTCGGCATCGTCGACCTGTTCGGCGTGGCCTGGCTGCAGCGTCGGGTGCGCTTGCCAATAATTGAGCAAAACTCCGACCTGTAAATGAAGGCGCGTGTCATTCTTAAGGGCTTGGCGCTGATTTTGAGCCTGGCGCTGCTGGGTTATCTGTTCAGATACAGCGATCTCGGCCACAGCGTCAACGAAGCCTGGATCGATGCGCGGGTGCGCGGCCATGGCCTCAATGGTGCCTTGTTGTTTTTGCTGATGGGCGGGCTGTTTACCGCCATCGGCCTGCCGCGCCAGATCATTGCATTTCTGGGCGGATACGCCTTCAGCATCGGGCTGGGCACGCTGCTCGGCGCACTGGCGGCATTATTGGGCTGCATGTTGAGCTTCAGTTATGCACGTCTGTTTGGCAAAGGCTTGTTGCGCACAAAGCTGGGGGAGCGCGCCGGGCGCTTCGATCACTTCATCCACGCGCACCCCTTTTCCATGACGGTGCTGATCCGGCTGTTGCCCGTGGGCAGCAACCTGCTGACCAATCTGGCCGCGGGTGTTTCAAGTATCCGCGTCGTGCCATTTTTTTCAGGCAGCTTGCTCGGCTATCTGCCGCAGACGCTGGTTTTTGCGCTGGTGGGCAGCGGCGTACACATCGCTCCGACGCTTAAGCTTTCGCTGGCCATAGGTTTGTTTCTGCTCTCGGGTGCGCTGGGGGCCTGGCTTTACCGCCGTTTCCGGCATGGACAGAGCCTCGACGACAAGATCGATGCCGAATTGAACGAACCAGGAAGCCCGCTCAATGAATCTGCAAGCAAACCCTGACCATTCCAGCCGCGGGCTGTTTTTGCTGAGTTTTATCCTGCTCGCAGGATTGACTGTCGTGGCGTTGCTGACGCGCACGCTGATCCCCATCGACGAGACGCGTTATGTGAGCGCAGCGTGGGAAATGTGGTTGCGCGGTGATTTTCTGGTGCCCTTCAAGAATGGCGAGCCCTATAGTCACAAACCGCCATTCATGTTCTGGATGTTTCATGCTGGTTGGGCCTTGTTCGGCGTCAACGACTGGTGGCCGCGGCTGGTGCTGCCATTGTTTTCTGCGGGTTCTTTGTTGCTGACCTGCTTGCTGGCGCATCGGCTTTGGCCCCAGCACACCGGATTGGGTGGAAGGGCCGCATTGATCCTGGTGAGTGCAATGTTGTGGATTCTTTTTTCCACTTCAATCATGTTTGATGTGATCCTGGCTTTCTGGGTGCTGGTCGGCATGCACGGAATCCTTATGGCGTCTGATGGAAAACGGCGCGGCTTTATCCTGCTGGGCATCGCAATTGGATTCGGTGTGTTGACCAAGGGTCCGGTCATCCTGCTCAATGTGTTGCCGGTCACGGTGCTGGCATTGTGGTGGCAGCCTGGACTGCAGTGGAAACGCTGGTTTGGCGGCGTGATGCTGGCGGTTCTGCTCGGCGCTGCAATCGCGTTGGCATGGGCGTACCCGGCTGGACAGTCCGGAGGAGAGGCCTACCGCAATGCAATTTTCTGGGGGCAAACTGCCGACCGCATGGTGGACTCCTTTGCCCACCGGCGTCCTGTCTGGTGGTATCTGCCCTTGCTGCCGCTGGTGTTGTTTCCCTGGTTTGTCTGGCCGGCATTGTGGAAGGCATGGGCGCACCACAGGCGGGTTGGACTAGACCGCGGCACGCGCTTTTGCATAGCCTGGATGCTGCCGGTGTTCATCGCGTTTTCCTTCATCAGCGGCAAGCAGCCGCATTACCTGGTACCGATGTTTCCGGCTTTTGCGTTGCTCGCCGCAAGGGTGCTGGCCGATTGGAATCCCTCCCGCGTGGGACTGCCAGCCTTGCTTGCCGCTGCGCTGGGAGCCGTATTGATTGTTGCGGGCAGCGGGCAGATTGCTGCGCTACAAGGTCAGGTTGTCGCGTTGCCGCCGCTTTGGCCGGGCATCTTGCTCATGCTGCTGGCACTGCTGGCGTGGATTGCCGCGCGACGAGGCGTCCAGCCTGTTGTTCTGCTTGGGCTGCTGGGCGCAGCGAGCATGAGCCTGGTGCAGCTGGCAGCATCGCGGTCGATTGATCCTTTGTATGACATCAAGCCGATGGCGCTGGCGATCAAACAGGTCCAGTCCGAAGGGCGGACGGTGGCCAATGCAGCCAGGTACCATGCCCAGTATCAGTTTCTGGGCAGGCTTGAGGCGCCATTGGTTGAATTGAGAGGGGCTGATTTGAAGCCCTGGTTAGCGGCCCATCCCAAGGATTATGTGGTGGTCTATCTGCAGGACACGCAAAAACTGGACGCACTCACAGCCCGTCATAAACAGGCTTACCGTGGAGGTGCTGCAGTATTGGTCGACACGCCAACGGCGGCCGGTTTGCTGGCCGCCGTTGGTGAATAACAGCGTTGAAGATTAAGCTTCAGCGTCGCGCGGAGGCATCACCACTTCGCGGGAAGGCGAGATGGTGGAAATAGCGTGTTTGAATATCATCTGAGCGGCCTGATCCTGGCCCTTCAGCAGCACCACGAATTGATCGAACGACTCGATTCGACCCATCAGCTTGATGCCATTCACAAGAAACACAGACACCGGAATGCGATCTTTACGCAGGGTGTTAAGGAAAACGTCTTGCAGGTGGTTATATTCTTTGCCGGCCATGTTTGGCTCCCTGTCTGATGAAAGCGGGGCGGAGCCCCGCATGGTTTATTTTTAGTGGATTACTCAACTTTTGCACCGGCACGCACGGATGTGATGGCATCACGCACCCGCAATTGCTGGGTTTGTTTGACGATTTCTCCCCGCACAGCCTCAAGTGGGGGGATTTGCGGTTGGCGGGTGTCGTCGAGATGGATGATGTGATAACCGAATTGTGATTTCACCGGGGTCTTGGTGGTCTCGCCCTTCTTCAGGCCAGCCAGGGCGTCGGAGAATTCTTTCACATATGAACTACGGTTTGACCAGTCCAATTCACCGCCATTTTTAGCGGAGCCCGGATCCTTGGAATATTTTTTTGCCAGGTCTTCGAATTTGGCTTTCTTGCCCAGGTCGACAATCAGTTTTTTGGCCTCGGCTTCGGTCTTCACCAGAATGTGGCGTGCGCGATATTCCGGCTCAACGGCTTCGGCCTTGGCCTTGTCGTAAGCAGCCTGAATTTCGGCATCGGTTACCGGGTGGGCTTTGACGTAGTCCTCCAGGTAGGCCTTGGCGAGTTGATCCTTGCGGCGAATGTCGAGTGCGGCAGCCAGTCGGGGTTCCTTGTCGAGCCCTTTGTCGAGCGCAGCGCGGGACAGCAGTTCCAGGTTAATCAGTGACTCGCGCACGCGGGCGTCGAGTTGCGGGGAATCCGGTTGGCCCTGTGCCATTTCACGCTTGATCAATTCCCCATAGACGGCGGGAATTTCCTTGCCGTTGACCACCGCGAGCGGTTGGGTCGCAGCTGCGGCAGCGGGGGTGGGTGCCTGGGCTTGAGCCAGTGGGGACAACGCCAACATGATCAAAGCGGGGAGGAGTGCGACGCGCATACGGGTTCCTTTCAGAGTTCTTCTGGTGATAAAGCGGTGATCGACAAGGCGTGAATTTCACGTTGCATTAACTCGCCCATGGCGTCGTAAACCAATCGATGACGGGCGAGGGTGGAAAGCTTGCTGAATTTGGGGGACACCAGGGTGAGGCGAAAATGACCGCCGCCCGAAGCCGCACCGGCATGCCCCTTGTGCTGGGCACTTTCGTCTTCCAGCGTGAGGGTTTCGGGTTCCAGCGCGGCGAGGCGCTGGCGGATCAGATCGGCGGTGTTCATGTGGGGAATACTTTCTTGAAGGGTTTGACGCTGACGGACGCATACACGCCAGCTGCAACATAAGGGTCCGCATCGGCCCAGGACTGGGCGGCGGACAGCGAGTCGAATTCGGCGACGATCAGGCTGCCGGAAAATCCGGCGGGGCCAGGGTCGTTGCTGTCTATGGCGGGGAAGGGACCCGCCAGCAGCAAACGCCCCGCCTGTTGCAAGCTGTGCAATCTATCCAGGTGCGCGGGACGGACGGATAAGCGCTGGTCGAGACTGTCGGATACATCCTGGCCGACGATGGCATAGAACATTATTGTTTTTCTTCCTTGTTCAGATCTGCTTGATCCATATATTTGGTGAGCATCATGCTTTGGCCGATCACAAACACCAGCATCAGCCCCAAACTGCCAAACAGTTTGAAATTGACCCAGGCGTCAGTCGAGAAGTTGAAGGCAATAATCAGATTTGCAACCCCCATGAAAGCAAAAAATCCACCCCAACTCGCATTTAACCGACTCCATGCGGGGTCAGGAAGTTCCATTTTTGCGTTCATCAGGCTTTTGATGACGTTGCGGCCGAACGCAGCCGCGCCAAAAATGATGCCGGCAAAAATCCAGTACAGCACAGTCGGCTTCCATTTGATGAAGCTTTCATCGTGCAGCCATAACGTGGCGCCGCCGAACAGCACGATGATGCCGAGGGTGACCCACATCATGGTCTCAACTTTGTGGCCGCGTAGCTTGACCCAGCCGATTTGCGCAAAGCTGGCGACGATGGCGACCAGCGTTGCGAGGTAGATTCCCGGCTTTTCCCCCACCCCCACCGGCTGCGGCAATCCCAGGCTTGCCATGAATGCACGCGTGGCTTCGGCGTTGGCATCCCCCAGTTTGTAGGCGATGAAAAACACAATGATGGGGAACATGTCGAACAGGAGTTTTTTCATTATGTTGGGACTGAACGGCTACGTTAATTCGGGTGATCGTGTATTTTGCTATGATTCCCCCTCCTGACCAAGTGCTTTAGCCCTTGGTTCCCTGACCCTGATCATCGATGCTCAATATCGATCTGCATTGCCATTCCAGTGTTTCTGACGGGGTTTTGTCTCCGACCGAGGTGGTCGCGCGTGCGGCTGCCAACGGCGTGCACGTGCTCGCCCTGACCGACCACGACGATGTCGCTGGGCTGGCAGAGGCGCAAATCGCAGCGGACGTGGCAGGGATCACGCTGATCCCGGGAGTGGAGATCTCGGTGAGTTGGGGCGGCCAGACGGTTCACATCGTCGGCCTGCGTATCGACCCCTTGCATCCCGACCTGGCCGCCGGTTTGCACAGCATCCGGCTGGGCCGGATGGAGCGGGCGCAGCGCATGGCGGCCGACCTGGCGCGACACGGCATTGCCGGCGCATATGAAGGCGCCGACAGCTATGCCGCCAACAAGCAAATGGTGGGGCGTACCCATTTTGCACGCTGGCTGGTGGCGCAGGGCCATGCGCCGGATATGCGCACCACGTTCAAACGCTTTCTGACGCCGGGTCATCCCGGTTATGTCGACCACGAATGGACTTCACTGGAAAACGCTGTGGCCTGGATTCGCGCCAGCGGCGGCATGGCGGTGATCGCGCATCCCGGACGCTATGCGTTCAAGGCGCATCAGCTTCTTGTGTTGCTGAATGCCTTCCGTGCGCTGGGCGGCGAGGGGATCGAGGTCATCACCGGCAGTCATCATCCTTCCGAATATGGCAAGTTTGCCGATCTGGCGCGCGCTTTCAGCCTCAAGGCCTCTCGCGGCGCGGACTTTCACGCACCGGGCGAAGGGGTCGACATCGGCTGCCTCCCTGCGTTGCCGCATTATTGCCAGCCGGTCTGGCAAAACTGGCCCGAACTCGCACAGCATCCTTTCTTATCCATCGCTTGAGAATTTATGGCGCAATTTTTTAATATTAATGCCGACAACCCACAGCTTCGGCTGATCCAGCAGGCGGTCGACATCCTCAAGCGCGGCGGCGTGATCGTGTATCCAACCGACTCCTGTTATGCGCTGGGCTGTAAAATCGGCGACAAGGAGGCCGCGACCAAGCTGCTGGCGGTGCGCGGACTCGATAGTGCGCATGACCTGACGCTGATCTGCCGCGATCTTTCCGAATTGGGGCGCTATGCGCAGGTGGACAATAATCAGTTTCGCCTGCTGAAGGCACACACCCCTGGCCCTTACACTTTTATTTTGCGCGGTACGCGTGAAGTGCCAAAGCGGCTGCTGCATAAAAAACACGACACCATCGGCTTGCGCGTACCTGCGCATTCCATCGTGCAGGCGCTGCTGGAAGAATTGGGCGAGCCCATTTTGTCTTCCACCCTGTTGCTGGAAGGTGAAGACGTGCCGCTGACCGAGCCATGGGAAATTCGCGAGCGCCTGGAGCATCTGGTCGAGCTGGTGATAGACGGCGGGGCGTGTGGCCTCACCCCCACCACCGTGATCGACCTCACCGCCGACATTCCCGTTATACAGCGCTACGGCAAGGGCGATGTGTCGGCTTTTGAGGTCTGAACCCGATGGAACTGAGTCTGATTCAAAAAATTGCTGTATTCGCCTTGCCGGTGATATTTGCCATCACCCTGCACGAAGCGGCGCACGGTTATGTGGCGCGCTTTTTTGGCGACATGACAGCGGCAGCGGCGGGCCGCATCACGGCCAATCCACTCAAACACATCGACCTCGTCGGCACCATCATTGTGCCGCTGGTTATTCTGGTGAGCAGCAAGCTGCTCGGCGGAGGCATGATTCTGTTCGGCTGGGCCAAACCCGTGCCCGTCAACTTCGCCCAGTTGCGCCGTCCCAAGCAGGACATGCTATGGGTGGCCGCCGCCGGGCCGGGGATGAACTTCGTCATGGCCGTGTTCTGGGCGCTGATGATCCAGTTGGGGCATGCGCTGGGCAGTGGCTTTGCCTCTGCGCCGCTAATGCTGATGGGGGCGGCCGGCGTGTTCATCAATGTCATCCTGATGGCGCTGAACCTGATTCCGCTGCCACCGCTGGATGGCGGCCGGATTGCGGTCAGCCTGTTGCCCATGAAACAGGCGATGCAGTTCGCCAGGCTTGAGCCCTATGGCCTTTCATTTTGCTTGGCCTGCTGTTCACCGGTATCCTCGGCACCATCCTGTGGCCGCTCATCAGCGTGTTAATCGGCCTCATTGCATTGGTTACCGGCCTGGAGTCCATGCAACTGCTGGGCCTGATCCAGGTCGTGCTGTCCTGAAAACTTAATCTCTTATTGCTCGCACCCAAACCTACCCATGTATTCCGACCGCGTTCTTTCCGGCATGCGCCCCACCGGGCGTTTGCACCTTGGCCATTACCATGGCGTGCTTAAAAACTGGCTGCGCCTGCAGAACGAATACCAGTGCCTGTTTTTCGTGGCCGACTGGCATGCGCTGACCACCCACTACGACACGCCGGCCGTGATCGAGGAGAACGTGCGCGACATGGTGATCGACTGGCTTGCGGCGGGCGTCGACCCGGCGCAGGCGACGCTGTTCGTGCAATCGCGCGTGATCGAACACGCCGAACTGCATTTGTTGCTGTCGATGATGACCCCGCTGGGCTGGCTTGAACGCGTGCCTACCTACAAGGACCAGCAGGAAAAGCTCAGCGAGAAAGACCTCTCGACCTATGGCTTTCTTGGCTACCCGCTGCTGCAAAGCGCCGACATTCTGATCTACCGCGCCAACCTGGTGCCGGTGGGCGAGGACCAGGTGCCGCACATCGAGTTCACCCGTGAAATCTGCCGTCGCTTCAATCATTTGTATGGCCGCGAACCGGGATTCGAGGACAAGGCGCGTGCCGCCGTCAAAAAGCTCGGTTCGAAAAAAGCCCGGCTGTATGAGGAGTGCCGTACCGCCTACCAGGAACAGGGGGATAACGAAGCGCTGGAATCTGCCAAGGCCTTGCTGAACGACGCACAAAACCTGTCGGTCAACGATCAGGAACGCCTGTATGGCTATCTCGAGGGCTCCGGCAAGATGATTCTTGCCGAGCCCGAAGCCCTGTTGACCGCGGCGTCGAAAATGCCCGGGCTGGACGGACAGAAAATGTCCAAGTCCTACAACAACACTATTGCGCTGCGCGAAGATCCGGAAATCGTCAGCAAGAAAATCCGCACCATGCCGACCGATCCCGCACGCGTACGCCGCACCGATCCCGGTAACCCGGCCAATTGCCCGGTATGGCAGTTTCATAGGGTGTATTCGGACGACAGCACCCGCCAGTGGGTTACCGCGGGCTGTACCAGCGCCGGTATCGGCTGCCTCGAATGCAAGCAGCCGGTGATCGATTCCATCCTCGCCGAGCTCGCACCAATCCGCGAGCGTGCGCAGTATTACGAAGAGAATCCCGACCAGGTTCGCAACATCCTCGCCGACGGCAGCGAAAAGGCGCAGGAACTGGCGCATGACACCATGCGCGATGTGCGCGAGGCGATGGGACTGACGTTTGGTTGAGGCGGCTTCTAGCTTGTAGGGATTGGTCAACCCACAGGCGTGTTAGGCGCATGGGGCCAAAGCAGCCCTCAAACCAGGGGCGTCAGATTAGGCGGCACTGGCTAAAGGAAAAAGGCAACCCCCCCTGTTCTGCAGGGCGGTCAGCTCAGCCTCGTTTACCCATGTTCAACAGACTGACAATTGACACCGTCGGCTCCGCGAGGTCGGCCAGTGTGTAGTGTTCGACATGCTCCAGGAATTGCCGCTGCGCCTCGAACAGGATGTTTTTCAGGCTGCAGTTTTTCTTGATGATGCAGACCGGGTCATCGCAGTTGACCGGTGCCAGCGTCGCCTCCATCAATTCGATCACGCTACGCAGATTGATCGCCTCCTTGGATTGGCCGAGTTTGAGCCCGCCATGCTGGCCCCGGCTTGCGTGGATCAAGCCCGCGCCAGCCAACTTCTGCACGATTTTCATGATGTGGCTGCGCGACACGTCGAACTGTCCGGCAATTTCTTGCACGGTCGACAGGCGGTCTTCCGGTATCGACGCCAGATAAATCAGCACCCGAAAAGCATAATCCGTATGTTTGGTTAGGCGCATGTGTGCGTGTCTTTCTTTCGTCTGCGTTCATTTTACTTGACCCGGCTTATTAGATTCATCTAATATTCCACTTTAAACATTCATTTTATATGAATGTTTGTGTGTTTACCCATTTTGAGCCAGGAGACATCATGCTATCAGCCGAAACGCTGGCAACGATCAAATCAACCGCCCCGCTGCTTGCCGAGCAGGGCAAAGCGATCACCGACCTGTTTTATGCCAAGCTGTTCAAGCAACACCCGGAATTGCAGCACGTATTCAACATGGCCAATCAGGTGCAGGGCGAGCAATCCCGCGCACTGGCCGAATCGGTGTTCATGTACGCCACCCATATCGACAAGCTGCAAAACCTGGGCCCCATGGTCAGCCGCATTGCCCACAAGCACGCCAGCTTGCAGGTTGCTCCGGAGCACTATCCGATTGTGGGGAAATACCTGCTGGAGGCCATCCAGGACCATTTGGGGCTGGAACCCGATCATCCCGTGCTCGGCGCCTGGGCTGAAGCGTATGCTCAACTGGCCGGCATCTTCATCCAGACCGAGGAAGGCATCTACAGCGATAACGCAATGAAACCCGGCGGCTGGCGCGGATTCCGCCCGTTTGTCATTCGCGACATCGAGGACGAGGCCAGCGGGATCAAGTCAGTGTATTTGATGGCTGAGGATGGCAAACCCATCGCCGATTTCGAGCCGGGCCAATACCTTGGCATCAAAGTCAGGGTGCCGGGGCACGAATATGACGAGATCCGCCAGTATTCCCTCTCAAACGCGCCGGGTAAAGATCACTACCGCATCACCGTTAAAGCCGAAAACATGCTAGCCGGCCATGAAGGCAAGGTCTCAAACTACCTGCACAATGCCCAGTCCGGCGATCAGGTGTGGCTCCAGCCGCCGACGGGGGATTTCACCGTCAAGCATACCGACCGGAATCTGGTTCTGATCGCAGGAGGCGTCGGTATCACACCGCTGTTGAGCATGCTGCTGCACCGTATCGAAACTGGCGAGGAGGTGTCCGGTCTGGTGTTCATACATTGCTGCCGTGACCAGGCGCATCATGTCATGGGCGGGGAGCTTCGCCGACTCAGTGCGCAGCACGGCTTCAGCTACTACGTCAGTTATGAAACCGGCAATGGTGCCGACCACCAGGGGTATCTCGACCAGACGGTCTTGTCGCAATGGCTCACGCAACCTGACGCCGATGTGTATTTTTGCGGCCCCAAACCGTTTATGGCCGCAGTTCAAACCCAGCTGCTGCAAATGGGATTACGTGACGAGCAATTGCATCACGAAGTCTTCGGCCCCGGCACCCGCTTGCTGACGCACTGACCCACAAGGGGCGATTACCACTTCACCACATGTATGTTATTCAAGGTGCGTCCCAGAAACCGCTCGCCGATGGTTTGAAAGCGCAGCGGGACATCGGTGACATGAAAGTCGTAACGCGGCTGGGCGGGGCCAGGGTTGGCCAGCTTTTTATCGGCCAGCAACCGGGCAACCAGCTCGGCCATGGCTTCGGCTGAATCCACCAGATTCACCTTTTCTCCCACCACCTCCCGTAGCAGCGGTTTCAGCAACGGGTAGTGGGTGCAGCCGAGCACCAGGGTGTCGATGTGCTCGGCCAGCAAAGGCTTCAGGTAATCCTGGGCGGTGAGCCGGGTGACTTCGTGATCGAGCCAGCCTTCCTCGACCAGCGGTACAAACAGCGCGCAGGCCTGCGAATGGATGCGGGAGTCGGGGGCGTATTCGTGGATGGCGCGCGCGTAGGCGTTGCTGTTGATGGTGGTGGGGGTGCCGATGACGCCGATACGCTTGCCGCCGCGCGCCGATACCGCGCCGGCGTCGATCACGTCCAGCACCGGCACTGGCGACAAGTCCTTGACCACTTGGGATGCCACCGCCGCCATGGTGTTGCAGGCGATGACCAGCAGCTTGACGTCTTTTTCCAGCAGAAACTGGGCGATCTGGGTGGTGAAGTGGGTGATGGTGTCGACCGATTTCACGCCATAGGGCACGCGCGCGGTATCACCAAAGTACACGATGTTCTCGTACGGCAGGCGCTCCATCAGCGCGCGCACCACGGTCAGTCCGCCGATGCCGGAATCGAATACGCCGATGGGGGAGTGTGCATGCGTGGACATGGATGGCAAGATAGCGGGATGAGAAGAATGACATTTTACCCGCAGCATTGCATTGCACCGCATCCGGCTGGGATGTATTCATCGCGGCGGCACGCATCATGAGCGGCTGCGGATGCGATTCGGTATGCGACACGCCGCCCCCCAATCCGGCTTACCGGCGCGCGCTGTGGATTGCCCTGGTGTTGAACGCGCTGATGTTCGGCGTCGAGATGGTTGCCAGTTTCGCGGCGCAGTCGGTGTCGCTGCTGGCCGATGCGGTGGATTTTTTGGGCGATGCCGGCAACTACGGCGTGGCGTTATTTGTGCTGGGGATGGCGCCGGTATGGCGCTCGCGCACCGCGCTGTGGAAAGGCTGGCTGATGGTGGGCTATGGCGTGTTCGTGCTCGGCAAGTCGGCCTGGCAGTGGTCGGCCGGTGTGGTGCCGGAGCCGGTGATCATGGGGTGGGTCAGCCTGCTGGCACTGGCGGTGAACGTGGGCGTGGCGGCGCTGCTGTATGTGCATCGCCAGGGCGATGCACAGGCACGTTCGGTGTGGCTGTGTTCGCGCAACGATGCTCTGGGCAATCTGGCGGTGATGGGGGCGGCGGCAGGGGTGTGGGCCACCGCGCATGGCTGGCCGGATATTGCGGTGGCGCTGGTGCTGGCTGGGCTGGCGCTCAGCTCGGGCCGCTCGGTGATTCGTCACGCGCGGCGAGAGTTGCGCGCGACTTAAGCCGTTTGTTGGCGTGACAGCGCCCAGGCAACGTGCTCACGCACCATTTCAGACGGATGATTCAGCTGCGTGTTGAGCGCAGCGTCCCTTTGAACAGAGGCGGGTGCGTTACCCAGCGCAACGGCAATATTGCGTAGCCAGCGTTGGTGGCCAATGCGGCGGATGGCTGAACCCGCCAACCGTTCATTGAAATCTGCTTCGCTCCAGGCAAACAATTCGATCAGTCCCGCGCTGTCTAGTCCGTTGCGTACACCAAAATCCGGCAGGGTGGCGGTCTGCGCGAAGCGGTTCCACGGGCACACCAGCTGGCAATCGTCGCAACCATAAATCCGGTTTCCCAGCAGCGGGCGCAATTCAGGCGGGATGCTGCCCTTGAGTTCGATGGTGAGATAGGAAATGCAGCGGCGCGCATCAAGCGAGTAGGGCGCGACGATGGCCTGGGTCGGGCAGATATCGATGCAGGCCTGGCAGGTGCCGCAGTGATTGGCCTCTGGGACGTCTACTGGCAGCGGCAGATCGGTATAGATTTCGCCGAGAAAGAACCATGAACCGTGTTGGCGATTTAACAGCAGGGTGTGTTTGCCGCGCCAGCCGAGGCCGGATTTGCTGGCGAGCTCAACTTCAAGTACCGGTGCGCTGTCGGTAAATACGCGAAAATGATGTTCGCCTCCTTCCTGTCCGATTTTCTCGGCAAGCTTTTGCAGGCGGTTGCGCAACACTTTGTGATAATCGCGGCCCAGCGCGTAGCGGGAAATATAGGCGGTGTCGGCATCGTCCAGAATGGTGTGGGGATCGGCAGCATCAGGCGGCAAATAGTCCAGTCGCACGCTGATGATGCGGACGGTTCCCGGTATCAGTTCGGCCGGACGGCTACGCTTGGTGCCGTGCGCCGCCATATAATCCATCTCACCATGAAAACCCTGATCCAGCCATGTCTGCAATCCTGTTTCCGCTGCACTCAATTCGCCGTCAGCAATGCCCACGGCGGCAAAACCGAGCTCTCGGCCCCATTGCCTGATCTGTTGTGCCAGCTGCGTTAAATCCTGTTCATGCATAAAGACGATGATACCGTGCGCTGCAACCGCCATCTGGCCGATGAGGCCGCGACACTGAAATTTGGGGCGCAACTGGCGCAGAAACTTGCTCCGGGTCTGACCTTTTATCTTGAAGGCGATCTCGGTGCGGGGAAGACGACACTGGTGCGCGGGGTGTTGCGTGGCCAGGGTTACAGTGGCCGGGTAAAAAGCCCGACCTATACTTTGGTAGAAATCTACAGCCTGCCGGCGTTTGAGTTGTATCACTTTGACCTGTATCGTATGCATGATCCGCGAGAGTGGCTGGATGCCGGGTTTCGTGATGTGAATGACGGCCAGGCAGTGAGTCTGATCGAATGGCCGGAAAAGGCCGCAGGCTGGTTACCTCCGCCCGATGTCGTGATCCGTTTGCGGATCAACGACGATAGCCGCGAAGTTGAATGTGAAGCGCAAAGCCCGCGCGGAATTCAATATCTGGAGACGTGTTGCACGCCTTGTTAAAAATCTTTCTGCTGTGTTGTGCGTTGACCTCGGGCCTGGCCCAGGCGGCGGAATTGACGGCGACCCGTTTGTGGCCATCGCCCGACTACACGCGGATCACGCTGGAAGCCGCGCAGGCTGTTTCGTATAAGTATTTCACCCTGTCGAACCCGGATCGACTGGTGATAGACCTCGACGGCATGGAAACAGGGACTGCACTCGAATCGCTGGCGGGTCAATTAACGGCAGACGACCCTTACATCAGTGCAATTCGCGTCGGGAAGTACCGTCCTGGCGTGATGCGGCTGGTGCTCGATCTTAAATCTGCAATCAAGCCCTCCGTGTTCCAGTTGCAACCCTTGGAGCAATATGGCCACCGGCTGGTTGTGGATATTTATCCGGCTCAAGCCGCTCAGGCAAGCAATTTGACGCAGCCAGGCATGGTTGAACCCGCCAAAGCATCGAGGCCGGCGGTCCCGCAATACGTGCGGCTGATAACCGTGGCGATCGATGCCGGCCACGGCGGCGAAGACCCTGGCGCCATCGGTGCCAATGGCTCGCACGAAAAAGTCATCACGCTGGCGCTGGCGAAAAAGCTCAAACAGAAAATTGACGCCCAGGAAAACATGCGCGCGGTACTGATCCGTGACGGCGATTATTTCGTGCCGCTCGGGCAACGGGTGGTCAAGGCGCGTGGCGCGAAAGCCGATCTATTCCTGTCGATCCATGCCGACGCTTTTATCAAGCCGCAAGCGCGCGGCTCGTCGGTGTTCGCCTTGTCGGAAAACGGGGCGACCTCGGTTGCGGCACGCTGGCTGGCCAAGAAGGAAAACGATGCCGATCTGGTGGGTGGAATCAATGTTGATGTCAAGGATCCCTTCCTCAAACGTACCCTGATCGACCTGTCGCAGACCGCCACCATCAACGACAGCCTGAGACTGGGGCATGCGGTGCTGAAGGAAATCGGCGGCGTCAATACCCTGCATAAATCACACGTCGAACAGGCGGAGTTCGCGGTGCTGAAGGCGCCGGACATTCCGTCTATCCTGATCGAGACCGCGTTCATTTCCAATCCGGAAGAAGAAAAACGCCTGAACGATCCCAACTACCAGGACAAGCTGGTGGACGCCATCATCAGCGGCATTAAAGTGTATTTCGACAAACATCCGCTGAATGCCCCTGCGCGGCTCACGCGCAATCCATGACCACCCGTTTGATGGGCGCAGCGGCCCCCGGGTTCGACCGGCCGCTGGATGTACTTGAAGCGTGCCACGGCCGTATCGCCAAGCAGTGCGACACCCTGGACAAACTGCTGACCCATCTGCCCACCCACGGCGCCGACGCTCAGGCGCAGCAAGCCGCGCGCGCGGTGCTGGCGTACTTTGATACGGCTGCAGTGCATCACCACGACGATGAAGAGCGCAACCTGTTTCCCTTGCTTGAGTTGGTGGGGGCATCAGGCGCATGCGATCTGGTTGAAACGCTGACGCTGGAACACGACGAGTTGGCGCTGCTGTGGCGGCGCTTGCGGATGGGATTGCAGCAGATCGAATCCGCTGCGGCCGCCTCTCTGGACGACGTGTTGACGCGACGCTTCATAGCCCTGAATCGCAGTCATCTCGAATTTGAAAATACCCATGTGCTGCCTTTGGCGCGACAGGTACTTGGCGCGGCTGAAATCGAGCGGCTGGGCCGTGCCATGTCGGCGCGGCGCGGCGTCCCCTTTGTGCATTGATGGTGTCGATACGCGTTTTACCTGATGTGCTGATTTCACAGATCGCAGCGGGCGAGGTGGTTGAACGCCCCGCTGCGGCCTTGAAGGAAATTCTGGAGAACAGTCTCGACGCCGGCTCGACCGATATTCAGGTCGAACTGGAGCAGGGCGGCGTCAAGCGCATCCGGGTGAGCGACAACGGTGCCGGCATTCCGCGCGATGAATTGGCGCTGGCCCTGACGCGACATGCCACCAGCAAAATTGAGAGCCTGGCCGATCTGGAGCAGGTCGCGAGCCTGGGGTTTCGCGGCGAGGCGCTGGCGTCGATTGCCGCCATCGCGCGGGTTCAGCTCACCAGCCGCAGTGCCGAGTCCGGGCATGCCTGGGCAATGCAGGTCGAGGGCGGGCGTCTTGATACGCCTGCACCCGCCGCACGCGCTCCCGGCACCACGATCGACATCCAGGACCTGTTCTTCAATACGCCGGCGCGGCGCAAATTTCTCAAGACCGAAGGCACCGAGTATGCCCATTGTGCCGAGACCGTGCGTCGGCTGGCGCTGGCGAATCCCGACACGGCTTTTACCCTGACCCACAATGGCCGGGTTCAACTCAGGCTCAATGCCGAGTCCGCCGCAACCCGGGTACGGCAGGTGATGGGCGAGGCGTTCGAGCGCAACACTATCGCCGTCGATGCGGCCGCGGGGGTGTTGCGCGTTTCCGGCTGGGTGATCCGCCCCAGCGCGGCAACGGGCAGTCGCGACAATCAGCATGTGTTCGTCAATGGCCGTTACGTGCGCGACAAGTTGATCGTGCATGCCCTGAAGGAAGCCTATCGCGACGTGCTGCACCATCAGCTGAATCCGGCGTATTGCCTGTTCATCAGCCTGCCGCCCGATGGCGTGGATGTGAACGTGCACCCGGCCAAAACCGAAATCCGGTTTCGCGACAGTCGTGGCGTGCACCAGTTTTTGTTCCATGCGGTGGAACGTCTGCTGTCAATACCGGTTGAAGCGGGGACGACCGATGCAGCGTTATCCAGCGGATTGGGCGCGTCGTCGCTGAATGCGTATGGGACGCCGCAACAGACGCTTATGCCGTTGCAGGTCAATGAAGCCATGGCGTTCTACGCACCCCTGAGTGCCGCACCGCTAGCGCAAAGCGGGGCGTTGGGAACTTCACCGCTTGTTGACGCGGCGACCGGCGATGCCCCGCCGCTGGGCTATGCCTTGGCACAGCTGCACGGCGTTTATGTGCTGGCGCAGAATACACAGGGGCTGGTATTGGTCGACATGCATGCCGCACATGAACGCGTCGTGTACGAAAAGCTCAAGACTGCACTTGACGCACGCGCGGTGCCGGCTCAAGCCTTGCTGATTCCTGTCGCGCTCACGGTCGATGCGCGTGATCTGGCTGAGATTGCGCCGCATCTCGATAAGCTAAGCGAAATCGGCTTTGAGCTGACGATTACCTCGCCGACCTCAGTCGCGGTGCGTTCGGTGCCATGGTTGCTGAAAAATGCCGATCCGGTTGAGCTGACCCGGGCCGTGTTGCACGAAGTTGCGGAATTTGGCGTGGTGCGCCTATTGGCAGAGCGTCGCAACGAACTGCTCGCAACCCTGGCGTGTCATGGTGCCGTGCGCGCCAACCGGCATCTGACGATTCCCGAAATGAACGCGTTGCTGCGCGAAATGGAAGCCACCGACCGGGCCGGACAGTGTAACCATGGCCGTCCAACCTGGTTTCAGATCAGCATCAAGGAACTCGACGCGATGTTCATGCGGGGACGCTGATTTTACGTAACGCAGTTTTATATATAAGCTTTGTCTAATTAAATTGGATCAAACGAGATCAAGATGGACGAACGCACCGAACGCAAAAGCATCCCGATCCAGGCAGTCAATGAAGCCAGCAATTGCGCCAGCGCCGAGCCTTATGCGCTGATGGTGCTGGGAGATTCAATGATGCCGGAATTCGCCCAGGGTGAAATCATCGTGATCGAGCCTTCAGGACTGGTCAAGGACGGCTCCTACGTCGTGGCCTTTGTGAATGAGGAATTCATCTTCCGTCAGATAGTCCGGCATGAAGATGGCTGGATGTTGAAGCCGCTTAATCCTTTGTATGAAAATATTCCGGTTGCGGATATCGATGTGGCAAAGGGTGTGGTCATCATGAAAAAGCGTCCAGGCAAGCGTAGCGAACAGAAAAGTTATATCTGAAAAAGATTAAGAAAACAATTTAACCAATTGATTCGAAATGGGTTGACTCACTCAGACATGTCATCAGTAATTATTTTTTATCCATCAATTATATAAATATATTAGTTGACTAATATACTCAGGTATATACACTGTGGGTTCTGATTAACCTTTTCCTACAGGAGATAAACCATGAGTGGACTGATCGCTAATTTTCCGACCGACGGTGTCGTGACCATCAACCGGGTGATTTTGAAGCCGGAATACACGGTGGACGATTTGCAGGAGCGGGTGGCGTTTCTGTGTGAAAACGTCAAGACCTATCATTCCGATACCGGCTTTGTCGGCGGCTTTGTCGCCCTGAACTCGGGCGCGGTATCCAACGAAGGTTCGACCATTGGCCAGGCGGTCGAGAGCGAAAACAAGGGCAAGGAAGCGCTGATCGTGACTTTCTGGACCACCTTCGAAAACCACGAAAGCTCGCATCGCTCCGAGACTTTCCAGCCTTTGTTCCAGAAAGTGCTGGATCTGTGTGTGAACGGCAATGAAGAAATTGCCTACGAAATGCTGTGGTCCGGCAAGGCCTATGGTCCTGAAGAGATCGCGGCTGCCCGCAAGGCCAAGGAGCAATACGCTAACGCAGCCTGATTAAAGTATCAGGCGAAACTAAAACGGCGGGGTTAACCCCGCCGTTTTTTTGGCCGATACTCCGGAGGGATTGGAAGTCAGTAAGCCCGCAGATAGCGCACGCCGACATGGTCGAGGCCCTCGTTTTCTCCAGCCACAAGCCACTTATGGGACATGTGGTCGAACAAAATGGAAACGGACGCAACCGGACTGACCCGATAGCCCACTTCCAGCCCAAATCGGGGCAGGAGCCGGGTGCCGTAGCCGCAATCACTGTATAGCTGGCAGCCAACCGGATCCTTGTGCAGCGGTCCGTCATGCAGCGCCACGCCGAGGAGGCCATTGACAAACCATTGCGTGGTCTCACGAAGACGAAAGCCCAGGCCGGCATAGATAACGCTGGTATCCCCCTGGAAATTTGCCTCCACGCCCAAGTGCGGGCGTGGCGAGCCCCAAAAGCTCAGCGGCGCAAACTGCGCCTCCAGATTGAGATCAACGCCATCTTCATGGTGGTCGCTGAAGGGCCCACTGTCGTGCGCGAGCACGCCGATTGCCAGAATCCGCTTGCTGTTTCCGTCCGGCTCCGTCGCCTGAACCGGCGCCAGGAAACCGAGGGTGACAAGAAGCCCTAGTGTCGTGAATCATAAATATCGATACATAAAACGGCGTCTTTTTCCGCATGGCGGCGTTGCTCGTCGTTGCCATAGAGCCAGCTATGTCGCCTCCTCGCGCCTCTTGTGCCCAAGCCGTCAGGCTGTCGGGTATGCCCTGCGAAAAAAACCATCCGTTTTATCTTGTCCCGCTATTTATGATTCACGACACTAGGCCCAAGCCTCTGCCGATTTCAATCCAATTCATTCGCTTGCTTCTCCCCGGTGGGTGCATGACAGATTATCGATCCGTTCGCGCGGCAACGAGCGGTTCATGATGGGGTTTCCATGGTCCGGGCATATTTCCCTGCACGGGCCAGGCCATTCAGATGGCAACGGTTCAACAGCGCATTTTGCGCAGCGGCGACGTTGTCTTCCTGACCTTGCCAGGCGGCCAGCACGGGCGCCTGCAGTGCTCGCCCATATGAGAAGCTGACCTGCCATGGCTGCGGCTCCATCGCGTTCATCGCGTTCAGATGATCGGTCGCATCCTCGGCGCTCTGCCCGCCGGAGAGGAACACGATTCCGGGCACCGCCGCCGGCACGTAGCGCCTGAGGCAGCGCAGCGTGGCTGCCGCAACTTCCAGCACGCTGGCCTGCTGTGCGCACTGCTTGCCGGCAATCACCATGTTTGGCTTCAGCAGCATGCCTTCGAACAGCACGTGATGGGCGTCGAGTTCGGCAAATACCGCCTCCAGTGCCCGCGCCGTCACCGCTTCGCAGCGCTCGATGCCGTGGGCACCATCCATCAGCACCTCCGGCTCCACAATCGGCACCAGGCCGACTTCCTGACACAGTGCGGCGTAACGCGCCAGCGCGTGGGCATTGGCGCGGATGCCGTATGTGGTCGGAATGCCGTGCTCGTTGATATCGATCACCGCGCGCCATTTGGCAAATTGTGCCCCCAGTTGCTGGTATTCCTCCAGTCGTTCACGCAAGCCGTCAAGCCCTTCGGTCACCCTGTCACCGGGGCACAGCGCCAGTGCTTTGGCCCCTTTGTCCACCTTGATGCCGGGAATGATTCCCCGGCTGGCCAACAGTTTGGGGAAGGGGATGCCATCCTGGGTACTTTGGCGCAGGGTCTCGTCAAACAGAATGACCCCGCCGATCGTGCGCTCGATGCCGTCGGTCGTGAACAAAATCTCCCGGTAGCGCCGCCGGGTTTCCTCAGTGGACTCCACCTTGATGGGTTCAAATCGTTTCTTGATGGTGGGGTTGCTTTCGTCTGCGGCCAGTACGCCTTTCTGCTGGGCGACGATGGCAGCGGCTACAGACTTGAGTTCTTCGATATGCATGGTTTGAGCCCTCTGGGACAAAAAGATAGCGTTCATTCCAAGACGTGTCAGCGCGAATGCGCTGGTCAAAACTTCTCATTTGCTTACTGTAGACCCTATCCCCGTTCAACCGTAGGCTTTGTGAGGCAACTGCAATCCGCAAGGTAAGGGATAATCCCGCTCCATGTCCGCCACAAATTATCCGCCTGCCATCTTCCTGATGGGTCCTACCGCCTCGGGCAAAACCGCGCTTGCGGTCAGCCTGGTCGAACGCTTTCCGTTGGAAATCATCAGCGTCGATTCGGCGCTGGTGTATCGCGGCATGAATATCGGCACGGCCAAGCCCGATGCAGCCACCCTGGCGCGTGCACCGCATCATCTGCTCGACATTCGCGACCCCACCGAAGCCTACTCGGCGGCGGCGTTTTGTGACGATGCGCGGCGCTTGATGGCCGATATCACCGCGCGTGGCAAGGTGCCGTTGCTGGTTGGCGGCACCATGCTGTACTTCCGGGCGTTGCTGCAGGGCCTGGACGATTTGCCGCGGGCCGATCCGTCGCTACGGAAAAAACAGGAGATCGAGGCGGCAAGCCGGGGCTGGCCTGCGTTGCACGTCGAGCTGGCGCAAGTTGATCCGGTGACGGCCCAGCGTTTGTCCCCCAATGATTCCCAGCGGATTGGCCGTGCACTGGAGATCTACCAGTTGACCGGCAAGCCCATGTCGGCACTGCTCGACCAGGCGCAAACGGCGCTGCCTTATCGGGTGCTGCAACTCGCTCTGATCCCGTCCGACCGCGCTGTCTTGCATCAACGCATCGCCACGCGATTCGATGCCATGCTCGCCGAAGGCCTGCTCGAAGAAGTGGCGGCCCTGCGCAAGACCTATGCACTCACGCCCGACCTGCCTGCCATGCGTGCGGTGGGCTATCGTCAGGCGTGGGCTTTCCTGGAGGGTGAAATTGATCGGGCAGGGCTGCGTGAACAGGGTTTGGCCGCCACGCGTCAACTCGCCAAACGTCAGCTGACCTGGCTACGTTCCTGGCCCGATGCCGTGGCGCTGGATGCGCTGGCAGACGATCTGGACGCGCAAGCCTTTGATCGGGTTGCGCGGCGCCTGAATCCGGCGCTGTCTTAATCCTGGCTGACTGATTTGACCGTTGCGCTGACATGCCCGCGGTGCAGGCGGATGCCAATGCTGTCTCCGGCCCTGAGCGTCGCTGCATCCTGCACAACCATGCCATTTTCCAGCTGTACGATGCTGTAGCCGCGCGCCAGCACACCTTCCGGGCTGAGGTGGCCAAGACTGCTGTTAAGGCGTGCGAGATTGAGCTGGCGCTGCACCAGGCCGCTTTGAATCGCGCGTTGAGCACGTGCGGTAAGTGCATCCAGCGCTTGCTGCTCGCGTTGAATGACGTGCAGCGGGTTCACCAGCCGCCGGCTCAAATGTGTCACCCGTAGTTGTTCCTGCGTCAGGCGGGACCGGGTGGCGCTGTTAAGGCGCTGCGCCATCTGACTGACTTCAATCTGCTGGCGGCGCAAGTGTTCGGCAGGATGGACCAGCCGGCGCGACAGGTAATCGAGGCGTTGGGTTTCATTTTGTTGCTTGCGGGCGAGGTGGTGGTGGAGCTGGCGGGCCAGCCGTCCCAATTGCTGCAGCAGTTCCTCCCGCACCGGGCTGACCAGCTCAGCCGCAGCAGTGGGGGTGGGCGCGCGCAGGTCGGCGGCAAAGTCGGCCAGGGTGAAATCGGTTTCGTGGCCGACACCGCTCACCACCGGCATCGGGCTCGCGGCAATCGCGCGAACGACGGCTTCGTCGTTGAACGCCCACAAATCTTCCAGCGAACCGCCACCACGACATACCAGCAGGACATCACATTCGGCGCGTGCACCAGCGGCACGGACGGCTGCAGCAATCTGGGCACCCGCACCGGCGCCCTGTACCGGCGTGGGATAGAGAATGACCGGTAGCCCCGGCATGCGCCGCGCCAGCGCGGTCAGCACGTCGTGCAAGGCTGCTGCCTGGGGCGACGTCACGATGCCGATGCAGCGCGGGAAGCGGGGCAGGGCGCGCTTGCCGAGCGGATCGAACAAGCCTTCAGCTTCGAGCTTGGCCTTCAGCTTGAGAAAGGCTTCGTACAAGCGGCCGGCACCGGCGCGGCGGATGGATTCCGCACCCAGTTGGAATTCACCGCGCGCTTCATATAGAGAAGGCAGGGCGCGGATTTCAACATGGTCGCCGTTGGTGGGGGTGAAATCGGAAAACTGGTTGCGACCGCGGAACATCACGCAACGCACCTGTGCGCTGGCATCCTTCAGGGAAAAATACCAGTGGCCGGAAGCCGCGCGGACAAAATTGGAGACCTCGCCTTCGACCCACAGCAGCGGCAATTGCGATTCGAGCGCGCGGCGCGCCATGCGGTTAAGCTCGCTTACCGTGAGCACCGGCAGGCTGGAGGAGGGTTCGGGGTCGTGATCGAGCAAGTCCATGGGCTGCAGAATAACGGCTTAGTGCAGGCACGCTTCATGCACAGCCGTCATTTTTTTATAAAAAATCTTTTAAATCTCTATTGACGCCAGCGTCTGTTTCGTAACCAATTGATAACAAAGGATTATGTGTATTGGTTACTTTTTGGGCCATAACGCTTTTCCCTTTGTGGGCGGGTGTTTAGCGGCTTCGGAAGGGGGTTTCACACAGACTTATCCACACCATTTGTGGAGAACTTAACAATAGTGACACAATTGACTCAAAATAATTGGTGCTTGCCCAAACCCGCACGTGAGCGCTACATTTCGGTTGTTGTTTACTCATGGAGTTGTATCCAGTGCTTGCTATTATTGAGGCGGCCGGTTGGCCGATCTGGCCGTTGATCCTGGCGTCTGTTGTCGCCGTGGCCATCATTATCGAACGTGCCTACAGTTTGCGGAACCAGGAAGTGGCGCCAAGCAGTTTGTTGCTGGAGACGATTAAAACCTATCAGGAGCGTGGAGCCACACCCGAACTGATCACCACGCTGTCCGACGGTTCACCGTTGGGACGCATCTTCGCGATTGCGCTGAAAAATGCCCATAATTCACGCGAAATCATGAAGGAGTCCATCGAGGAATCCGGGCGCGCGATCACGCATGAACTCGACCGTTTTTTGACTTCGCTCGGCACCATTGCCAGCATGGCGCCGCTGCTGGGTTTGTTTGGAACGGTTATCGGCATGATCGAAATTTTCGGTGCACAAACGACTGTTGGCACCAACCCTGGCCAGTTGGCCCATGGTATTTCGATTGCCTTGTACAACACCGCATTCGGCCTGATTGTGGCCATCCCGGCCATGATTTTCTACCGTTATTTCCGCAGCAAGGTGGAGTCGCTGGTGGTCGACATGGAACAGCAAGCGATCAAACTGGTGGAGATTGTCCACGGCGACCGGAAATAAAAAATGAATTTTCGTCGCGGCCGTAGAGAAGACTACCCGGAAATCAACCTGATTCCGTTCATCGACATTCTGCTCGTCATCGTGATTTTCCTCTCGGTGACCACCACTTACGCGCGCTTTGCCGAGCTCAAGATCAACCTGCCGACCAGCAGTGCCGAGCAGACGCCCAATCAACCCAGGCAGATTGAAGTGGCGGTGGCCGAAAGTGGCCGCTATCAGATCGATAACGCGGCCATTGGCGAGGCCACGGTTGACCAGATCGCCGCTGCGCTGAAGCAGGCGGCCGGCGATCAAAACGAGCCGGTGGTGGTGATCAATGCCGATGCGCATGCGTCGCATCAATCCGTGGTGAACGTGATGGAAGCGGCGCGCCGGGTTGGGATCTCCCGCATCACTTTTGCCACCCAAACGGCGCCCTAAGAGGCGCTCACCCGTGTTGTCCCTTCAGCATTTCTGGGCGCGAACCGGCGTGCTCACGGTGCTGCTTTTGCCATTGGCCTTGTTGTTTTCAGTGGTATCAGGGCTGCGCCGACAGGCTTATCGGCGAGGTTGGCTCAAGGCGGTATCCGTGGGCGTACCGGTGATCATCGTCGGCAACATTACCGCCGGCGGCAGTGGCAAAACGCCGCTGGTGATCTGGCTGGTGAACTGGTTGTGCTCGCAGGGCTATCGACCAGGCGTGGTCAGCCGGGGTTATGGGGGTTCAGCGCGCGGCTGCGTCGAGGTGAACCTCGACAGTCTGGCGGCAGTTGTAGGCGACGAGCCGCTGTTAATCCGGACCAAAACCAACGTACCCGTGGTGGTGGGGCGTGACCGGGTAGCGGCCGCCCGAATGCTGATCGCGCACCATCAGGTGGACTTGATCGTCGCCGATGACGGCTTGCAGCATTACCGGCTGCACCGCGACCTCGAACTGGCGGTTGTGGATGCGGCAACCGGGCTGGGCAATGGCTGGCCGTTGCCGGCCGGACCCTTGCGCGAGCCGAAAGCGCGCTTGCGAAGTGTGGATGCGGTAATCCAGGTGGTGCGGGGTGCGGCACAGCCTGCCAACGCACTGCCAGTGTCGAGCTGGCGGGCCGATTACACTGCCGGGAAGGCCTATCGCCTGTGCGCGCCGCAGGCTCAAATGGCATTGCGTGACTTGCCACTGCACGACTGGCTTGCCATCACCGGAATTGGCCATCCCCAGGGATTCTTCGACATGCTTGAGGCCCGGGGCATTCGTTTCAGCCCACGGGCCTTTGTCGATCATCACGCATTTAAAGAAGCCGACCTGCCTGTGGACGGCGCAGTGTTAATGACTGAAAAAGACGCGGTAAAATGCAGGGGTTTTGCAGGAGCAGACTGGTGGGCGGTCGAACTCGATGTCAGCCCGGAGACCGGATTCATCGACTGGCTGGGCGCACGCATCAAACAATAACAACGCAAGCCTGCGCACCGAGGGAGTAATAGATGGGAATGCAATACTCTGATTGGAGCGATCGTCGCCACCCCAGCCGCTGGATGGCCGAAAACGAGGGGACGGGTTTTTGGGTGCCGGATCGCTCCGAGATCGTTACCCAGTTTTTCACCCGCTATCTGTTTTTCTCGCTGGCGGTCATCTACTTTTCAACGCTGGACACCGTGGCACCGGCCCTGCTCAGCATCGAGCAGCTGCTGGGCGCACTGGCTGTTTATTTCATCCTCAACACCTGGTTTTTCCGCCAGGCATTGCACGGCGTTTCCTTACTGAAAATTCGCGGCGCCATGGCCATCGATCTGGTGATCGTTACCCTGTGCGTGATTCACGATCCGAACACGATCCCACCGTCGGCGTTGGCATTCTTGATGGTGTTGCTGGGCAATGGCATGCGCTACGGCATGCGGCTGTTTGCCGAGGTGCTCGGCGGCGCATTCCTGGGGATGGCGGTCGCTTTTGCAATCCGATATCGCCTGGGCGGATTTGAGGTGAATGCGGGCGATGTGTTTTTTGGGGTGTTCTGGGTCACGCTGGCCTTGTATGCCTACATCCTGATGGGGCGCATTGAGGGACAGCGTCGTCAGCTGGATTACCGCAGCCGGTTTGATGCATTGACGGGGCTACTCAACCGGCACGGCCTGCTGGCGGCTGCGGACAATGTGTTCGACACGGCAGACGAAAATACGCCCGCGACCGTCCTGTTTGCCGACCTCAATCAGTTCAAGGCCGTCAACGACCGCTATGGTCACGGGGTGGGCGACCGCGTGCTGGCCGAATTCGCGCAGATATTCAGTGAATCGGCTGAAATGGGGGTCTGTGGTCGTTGGGGGGGCGATGAATTTGTTGCTATCCTGCCGCAACGGGATGAAGCTGCCATCCGCCAGATATTTCAGCGCATCGAAGCGCGCACCCAAGCCTGGAGCAATAGCAATGGCATGCCGATGGCGGTGAGTCTCGGCGTGAGCCATGCACCGCAAGATGGCCACAACTTGATGACCTTGCTGTCGGTTGCCGATATCCACCTCTATAAAAACAAGTCGCAACAGGCTGACACAGCCCAAGCGGCCCAACCTTACAGGACTCTTCTCAATGAACCCAAAGCTACTTGAAATCCTGGTGTGCCCGGTCTGCAAAGGCCCGCTTGAATGGAAAAAATCCGTGCTTGAACTAACGTGCCGGGCCTGCCGGATAGCCTATCCCATCCGCGACGACATTCCGGTCATGCTCCCCGAAGAGGCACGTCCGCTGGGGCCAGATGAAATTCACGGCAACAAGTAACGATGCATTTTCGTGTCGTCATCCCTGCGCGTTTTGCTTCAAGCCGTTTGCCAGGCAAGCCGCTGGCGGACATCGGCGGGCGCCCCATGGTGTTGCGGGTCTTGGAGCGTGCCCTGCTGTCTGGTGCGGAGTCCGTCGTGGTTGCGACTGACGATATCCGGGTGCAGCAGGCTGTCGAGGCCGCGGGTTATCAGGCCTTGATGACTTCACCGGATCACCAGTCCGGCACCGAGCGTCTGGTTGAAGTGGCCGAGACCCTGGGATGGCCGGACGACACGCTGGTGGTTAATGTGCAGGGCGACGAGCCCCTGATCGAACCGGAATTGATCCGAGAAGCGGCGCGTCAGTTGGTGTTGCACAGTGATGCGGTGATGGCGACGCTGGCGCATCCGATCCACGACCACGCAGATTTCATCAATCCCAATGTCGTCAAGGTGCTGGCCGATGAAGCGGGCTATGCGCTGTACTTCAGTCGCGCGCCGATTCCCTGGCCGCGTGATGCCTTTGCGGCGCAGGCAGCGATGCCACACGAACTCGGCGCCTTGCGGCATATCGGTTTGTACGCCTATCGTGCGGGATTTTTGCGTACCTATGCCAGCCTGGCTGCTTCCCCGCTGGAGCGCTATGAAATGCTTGAGCAACTCCGGGTGCTATGGCACGGACACCGCATCAGCCTTGGGATTACGCCGACAGTGCCCGCACCGGGCGTCGACACGCCAGAAGATCTGGAGCGGGTGCGACTACTGTTTGCGGCAGGCTGATTTGAGTGGCTTGAATCCCTGAATAAAATTTTTTAAGTGTTGCTTCGTCCGCGCTTGGCTTAGTCTATTCAGGTTTTTACAATCCAAATATCCAGGGAGACGGCAATGCGTATGATTCTGTTGGGAGGCCCCGGCGCGGGCAAGGGCACACAAGCGAATTACATCAAGGAAAAATTCGGCATCCCCCAGATTTCCACCGGCGACATGCTGCGTGCGCAAATCAAGGCTGGATCCGAGCTCGGCATGAAGGCCAAGGCCATCATGGACGCGGGCGGTCTGGTGTCGGACGACATCATCATCGGTATGGTGAAGGCACGCCTGACAGAAGACGACTGCAAGAACGGCTATCTGTTCGACGGCTTCCCACGCACCATTCCGCAGGCCGAGGCGATGAAAGCCGCGGGCGTGCCGATTGATTACGTGGTCGAGATCGATGTCGCCGACGAGGAAATCGTCAAGCGCATGTCGGGCCGCCGCGTGCACCTGGCCTCGGGCCGCACCTATCACGTGGTATTCAATCCGCCTCGGGTGGCTGGCAAGGACGACATCACCGGCGAAGACCTGATCCAGCGCGACGACGACACCGAGGAGACGGTGAAGAAGCGCCTCGACATTTACCATGCACAGACCGAACCGCTGGTGAAGTATTACGGTGACTGGGCCGCACGCGGCGAAGCCGGCGCACCCAAGTATGTGAAGGTTGCGGGTGTCGGCAAGGTCGATGGCATTCGCGATTCGATTTTTGCCGCGCTGGGCTGATCCGGAGCACGTCAACGATGCCGCAGAAGATTTCCCCCATGACCGACACCGAGCGCTGGATCGTCCAGCAGTCGGTCAACGAACGGTACAAAAGGGAAGTCGTGGTGCAGGATGTCGAAACCGAGATTCGGCTGTATATCGATGATCGTGAACTGACACTGTGCCCGGGGTTTTACTGGAACGAGCATGGTTGCCATTTCGTGCTTTCCAAAACCGGCGACTCGCGTTATCGCAGCATGTTCTTCTATCGCATCCGCGACCGTTTTTCGACCGGCCGCGAAGAGTACGACGACATCGGTGACTGTGTGACGACCCTGCTGAAAATGCAGGCCGACGAGGAAGCCAAGCGATTGGCCGATACAGAACCGTCCGGCAACAGTTGAATTAAACAAGCCAGCCCAGATTAACGATCCGGCGCTGGCTTTTTGTTAAGTAATTGGCCGATACGCGGCCCATCAAGAATAATCAAGGAGAAAACAGCATGGCAACAAAACCAGCGGCAAAGAAACCTGCGGCAAAGAAATCAGCCAAACCTGCGATCAAGAAACCGGCAGCAAAAAAGATGAATGCCTTTTACGCCCAGTCCGGTGGCGTGACTGCGGTCATCAACGCATCCGCTTGCGGCGTGATTGAAACCGCGCGCAAGAACAAGGACAAGATCGGCAAGGTTTACGCCGGCCGCAACGGCATCATCGGCGCGCTGACCGAAGACCTGATCGACACCACCAAGGAGTCCGCAACGGCGATCGCTGCACTGCGCTCCACGCCGTCTGGCGCGTTCGGTTCCTGTCGCTTCAAACTGAAATCACTGGAAGCCAACAAGCGCGAATACACACGCCTGATCGAAGTGTTCAAGGCGCACAACATCGGCTACTTCTTCTACAACGGTGGCGGCGATTCGGCCGACACCTGCTTCAAGATCAGTCAGTTGTCCGAGCAGATGGGCTACCCAATTCAGGCCATCCACGTGCCGAAGACGGTCGATAACGACCTGCCGATCACCGACTGCTGTCCGGGTTTTGGTTCGGTCGCCAAGTACATCGCCGTGTCGACGCTGGAAGCCAGCTACGACGTGCGCTCGATGGCCAAGACCTCGACCAAGGTGTTCGTGCTTGAAGTGATGGGCCGTCATGCCGGCTGGATCGCCGCGGCTGGCGGACTGGTTGAAGACCACGGTATTCCGGTCGTCATCCTGTTCCCGGAAATTGAATTCGATCAGAAGAAATTCCTTGCCCGCGTCAACAAGCTGGTCAAGGAACATGGCTACTGCACGGTGGTGGTGTCCGAAGGCTGTCACTACCCCGACGGCACCTTCCTCGCCGAGCAGGGCACGCGCGATGCGTTTGGCCACGCCCAGCTGGGTGGCGCCGCTCCGGTGGTCGCCAACATGATCAAGGACGCGCACGGTCACAAGTTTCACTGGGCCGTGGCCGATTACCTGCAGCGTGCAGCACGTCACGTCGCCTCCAAAACCGACGTCAAACAAGCCTATGAACTGGGCCAAAAAGCCGTCGAGCTTGCGATCAAGGGCCACAACTCGGTGATGCCGACGGTCGATCGTCTGTCCGATGTGCCTTACAAGTACAAAATTGGCATGGCGCCGCTGTCCAAGGTTGCCAACGTCGAGAAATTCATGCCGCGCGATTTCATCACCAAGGATGGCTTTGGCATCACCGCCAAGTGCAAGCGTTACCTGACCCCGTTGATCCAGGGTGAGGACTATCCGAAATACGGCAAGGATGGCCTGCCGGTGTATGTCACGCTGAAGAACATTGCGGTGGCAAAGAAGCTGCCGACGTTCAAGGTTTAAGCAAATCAGGGGATTGATGCTCAGGGAGATACCTAGAAGATGACACTCGACCGCGCACGGCAATTGCTCAAGGTGCAGGCTGACTTTGGCGGCTTTTACAACGGCAATTCAGCCAAACTGATTTTGTCCGAAGTGCAGCGCGAGCATGGGCAGGACGCGGTCGATCAACTCATCCGGGAATTGAAGCTCGATGACATGTTTGGGTTTGAGCCGGGCACACGCTTTGAAGGTGGCCTGGCGATGGGAAAGTAGGGTTAATGGCAGCTGAGGCTGCCGTTTTTAATTTTGTGTCTTTTGGGAGGATGTAGCGATGAATGAAGGTCTGATATTCGCCCTCGTGGCGGCAGTGCTTGCACTGCTCTACGGGATTGTGTCGATCAAATGGATCCTGGGGCTACCCACCGGCAACGACCGCATGCGCGAAATCGCAGCGGCGGTGCAGGAGGGCGCTTCAGCCTATCTGAATCGGCAATACACCACTATCGGCATCGTCGGTGCGATTCTGCTCGTGGCCATTTATGTAGCACTGGGCTGGCAGACTGCCGTCGGTTTCGCACTGGGTGCAGTGCTGTCGGGCCTTACCGGTTACATCGGCATGAACGTCTCGGTACGCGCCAACGTGCGCACCGCCGAGGCTGCCAAGAATGGCCTCAACGCCGCGCTGAACGTCGCCTTCAAGGGCGGTGCCATTACCGGCATGCTGGTGGTGGGTTTGGGCCTGCTCGGCGTGGCGGGTTATTACGCCGTTCTCACTCTGGGTCTGGGCGAAACAACCGAAGCTGCGACCCATGCACTGGTGGGCCTCGCTTTCGGTGGTTCACTGATCTCCATCTTCGCCCGACTCGGCGGCGGCATCTTCACCAAGGGCGCTGACGTCGGTGCCGACCTGGTGGGCAAGGTCGAGGCCGGCATTCCCGAGGATGATCCGCGTAACCCGGCAGTGATTGCCGATAACGTCGGCGACAACGTCGGCGACTGCGCCGGCATGGCCGCCGACCTGTTTGAAACCTATGCGGTGACCATCATCGCCACCATGCTGCTCGGCGGTTTGATGATTACCGGCTCACCTGAAGCGGTGATCTATCCGCTGGTGCTGGGTGGCTTCTCCATCCTCGCATCCATCGCCGGCACCTTCTTCGTCACCGCGCGCGAAGGCGGCAAGATCATGAATGCCTTGTATCGCGGCCTGCTGGTATCCGGCGTTTTGGCGGCCATCGCCTTTTACCCCATCACCACCTGGATGATGGGTGAGGGCGTGATGATTGATGGCACCCTGGTGTCGTCGATGAATCTCTACCTGGCTTCATTGATTGGTTTGGGTTTGACCGCCGCCATGGTGTGGATCACCGAGTACTACACCGCGACCGAATTCAGCCCGGTGCGCCACATCGCCGAAGCGTCCACCACCGGCCACGGCACCAACGTTATCGCCGGTCTGGGCGTGTCGATGAAGTCCACCGCTGCGCCGGTGCTTGCCGTATGTCTGGCGATCTGGGGCGCGTACGAGCTGGCTGGCCTGTATGGCATCGCGATCGCCGCGACCTCGATGCTGTCGATGGCGGGCATCATCGTAGCGCTCGACGCCTATGGCCCGATTACCGACAACGCCGGCGGCATCGCCGAGATGGCGGGTCTGGATGACAGCATCCGCAGCATCACCGACCCGCTCGACGCCGTGGGTAACACCACCAAGGCCGTCACCAAAGGCTATGCCATCGGCTCCGCCGGTCTGGCCGCGCTGGTGCTGTTCGCGGATTACACCCACGCCCTCAACGCCAAAGCCCTGGCGCTGGACCCCACTGCCATCGCCATGACCTTCGACCTGTCCAACCACATGGTCATCATCGGCCTGTTCATCGGCGGCATGGTGCCCTACCTGTTCGCCGCGATGGGCATGGAAGCGGTCGGCCGCGCCGCCGGTTCTGTGGTGGTGGAGGTGCGCCGCCAGTTCAAGAGCATCCCCGGCATCATGGAAGGCACCGCCAAGCCGGAATACGGCACCTGCGTCGACATGCTGACCAAGGCCGCGATCAAGG
>JASJPF010000012.1:0-24243 GCA_031426835.1 Thiobacillus sp. | reverse complement strand
GGCGTGATGGCGATTCTCGGCGAGCTGGAGCGCGGCGGCCTGGTGCATCGCGACCTGCCCACCGTGCTTTGCCCTTCCATGGGCGAGCAGATCGACACCTACGACATTCGCCGTACCACCGACAAGGATGTGAAGGAGTATTTCCGCGCTGCCCCGGGCGGCATCCCGACGCAGACCGCGTTTTCGCAGTCACGCCGCTTCCCCACGCTGGACGACGACCGGGTCAATGGCTGTCTGCATGACCTCGAACATGCCTATTCGAAAGACGGTGGCCTCGCCGTGTTGTACGGCAACCTCGCCGCGGATGGCTGCATCGTCAAGACCGCCGGCGTCGATGCGAGCATGTTCGAAGTCGAACAACTGCGTTACACCACCAGCGTGCCGACTTCCACCCTCCGGGTGTTCAAAGGTCCGGCGCGGGTATTTGAGTCGCAGGATGCGGCCGTCGAGGCTATTCTCGCTGACAAGATCATTGCCGGCGATGTGGTGGTGATTCGTTATGAGGGCCCGCGCGGCGGTCCCGGCATGCAGGAAATGCTGTATCCCACCTCGTACCTGAAATCCAAGGGGTTGGGCAAGCACTGCGCGTTGCTGACTGACGGCCGTTTCTCTGGCGGCACCTCGGGCCTCTCCATCGGCCACGCTTCGCCGGAAGCGGCCGAAGGCGGCAACATTGGCCTGGTCGAAGAAGGCGACATCATCGAAATCGATATCACCCAACGCAGCATCAACATGCTGGTGAGCGAAAAAGAACTCGAACGCCGCCGGACAGCGATGGACGCCAAAGGCGCTCACGCCTGGAAGCCGGTGAACCGTGTGCGTGCCGTGTCGGCCGCGCTGCGTGCCTATGCCGCGATGACGACCTCGGCGGCGTTCGGCGCGGTGCGCGACGTCAGCCTGGTCGAGCATCCCACCGAAGCGCAGATGCACGCCGATCCGCTGGCGCGCTTCGCCATCCCCGGCCAGTTGAGCTTCCGCGAAGGCGCGGGCGGGCTGACCTACGCCGACATCGACAACCACGGTGGCCGCGCGACGATTTGTTTGCAGGGTGCGCACGTGGTGAGCTTCCGTCCCAAGTCGCAGCAGGAGCCGGTGGTGTGGGTGTCCGATGCGGCCAGGTTCGCGCCGGGCAAATCCATCCGCGGCGGTGCGCCGGTGTGCTGGCCGTGGTTCGGCGCGCATGCCAGCGAAGCGTCGTTTCCGGCGCACGGGTTCGCGCGCACGGTGGCATGGACCGTGATCGGCAGCCGCAAGCGCAACGATTCCAAGACCGAGCTCACGCTGCAACTGGCCGACACCGAGCAGACCCGCAAGCAGTGGCCGCACGCCACGCGGCTGACGTTGACAGTCATCGTCGGCGACAAGCTGGAGCTGCATCTGGCGACCACCAACCTGGGCGACCAGCCGATTCAAATCGGCGAAGCGCTGCATACCTATTTGCAGATCAGCGACGTCGGCAGCGTGAAGATCACCGGGCTGGAAGGCGCTACCTTCCACGACAAGGTCGACGACTTTGCCAAGAAAAAACAGTCCGGCGCGATTGCGCTGAAAAGCGAAGTCGACCGCGTCTACGTCAACACACCCGCCGAGTGCGTGATCGAGGATACCGGTTTGAATCGCCGTATCCGCATCGCCAAAACCGGCTCGTTGTCCACCATCGTGTGGACGCCGTGGACCGAGAAAGCCGAGCAGATGGGCGACATGGGTCAAGGCAAATCCGGCACCGGCTGGCGCGAGATGGTGTGCGTCGAATCGGCCAACGCGATGGACAACGTCGTGACCGTGGCGCCGGGTGAAACGCATACGCTGGCCGTGACTTACAGCGCCGAGGCGCTTTGAGTTTGAGCGGGGCAAGCACCCTTCGCGTCATATTGGTTGCCAACCCCAAGGGCGGCAGCGGCAAGACCACGCTGTCGATCAACCTGGCGGGCTATTTGGCTTCGCGCGGCGAGCGTGTGGCGATGCTCGATCTGGATCGGCAGAAGTCGGCGACCCAGTGGTTGACGATACGTGATGCGGCCTTGCCGAAGATCGAGTTGCTGCGCGATGGCCAAAAGAGCGGCAGCGGCTGGCTGGTGATTGATTCACCTGCCGGTATGCACGGCAAGACACTCGAGCGTGCGCTGAAACTGGCGCACAAGGTGGTGGTGCCGATAGCGCCGTCGTTATTCGACATTCGCGCCAGCCAGGCATTTTTGGCGGCGCTGCAGGCCGAAAAGGCGGCGCGCAAAGGTCAGGGTTTTGTTAGTGTGGTCGGGATGCGGATGGATGTGCGCACCCGTGCTGGCGTGACGCTGGAACAGTTCATGGCGCAGCAGCAAATGCCGGTGCTGGCGCACCTGCGCAACACCCAGCATTACGTCAATGCCGCGTTCGAAGGCAAAAGTCTGTTTGATTTGCCACACCATGTCGCCGAGCGCGACATTGAACAGTGGCGGGATCTGATCGACTGGCTGGATCGCTGAGCTTGCATAGTCGTACCGGGTTGCGTACGATTATGGCATGAACATCCTCACCGCCTCCGAAGCCCGCGCCAATCTCTATCGTCTGATCGATGAGAGCGCGGCGTCGCACGAGCCCGTGGTCATCAAGGGCAAACGCAGCACTGCGGTTCTGGTGTCGGCGGAAGACTGGGCAAGCATCCAGGAAACGCTTTATCTGACTTCGGTCCCCGGAATGCGCGAGTCCATCCTGGATGGACTGAAAGCGTCGCGAGAGGCATTTTTGCCGGAATCCGCACTCGACTGGTGAGTTGGCAGCTCGAATTCAGCAAAGCCGCAGCCAAGGATGCGCGCAAACTCGCGGCGGCAGGACTGAAGCCCAAGGCTCAGGCGCTGCTGGAGATCCTCCGTAGCAATCCGCATCAGAATCCCCCGCCTTACGAAAAGCTGATTGGCGATCTGGCTGGCGCGTATTCGAGGCGCATCAATGTGCAGCACCGGCTGGTGTACAAGCTCGATGAAGCGGCGCGGGTGGTAGCGGTGTTGCGGATGTGGTCGCACTACGAATAGGGCGACCATCGGGCCGGGCCTTACCTTAACCTCAGTGCGTGTTGGGCTTCAGCAGGTTGACCACTTGCGGCTTGGCGACACTGCTGCCTGACGAGCATGACCCATCAACCGACACGCCCAGCTGCTGCTCGGCTTCGTGTATCAGGTTGATCACATCCACGTAGAACTTGTCGTCGGCCATCATGCGCGCGGTGCGTCCGCCTTCGTTCGCGGTCAGCACGTCGGCGCCGTTGTTGATCAGCCATTCCACCACCGAGGCGTCGCCGCCGCCGGCAGCCAGCATCAAGGGCGTAATGCCGAAGAATATGCGTTCGTCGACCGATGCGCCGGCTTCATGCAATACCTCGATCGCCTCGACATAGCCGCGTTCGGTTTCGCCGTTGTAGGCGGCTTTGGCCAGCGCGGTCCAGCCTTGCGGCGACTTGGCGTTGACGTCGGCACCGGCGGCAATCAGCGCTTTGACCGCGTCAACATGGCCTTCACGGGCGGCGAGCATCAGCGCGGTTTCACCCGCTTCATCGGTGGCGGCGTGATCGGCGCCAGCGGCAAGCAGTTGCTGGATTTGTGCGGCATCACCCGACTGGGCGGCGGCGAATAATTCTTGAGACATAGGAGGCTCCTGCTGAGTACAGATTGCAGCTAGCGTACAATTGTTGACTGATTTAATCAACTATTATTGAGCGGGAATTTTGTACATGCCCTCTCAAAAATTAGCCACTTAAATGGGTTTATGTTTACGGCACCCTGAGTTCTGCAAGCGTGGTCGTCAAACATAAGCCTGTTCCTCTTCAGTCGACTCGTGCCGAAAACGTAAACGTCATCATGCCCAACCGTCTTGCTACCGAACCCAGCCCCTATCTATTGCAGCACGCCGAGAACCCGGTCGACTGGTATCCGTGGGGCGAAGAAGCGCTGGAAAAGGCACGCCGCGAAGACAAACCCATCCTGCTGTCGATCGGCTATTCCGCTTGTCACTGGTGTCATGTGATGGCCCATGACTGTTTCGAGGATGCCGAAGTGGCCGCGGTGATGAATCGTCTTTTTGTGAACATCAAGGTCGACCGCGAAGAGCGCCCCGACCTCGATCAGATCTATCAGTCGGCGCATCAGTTGCTGACCCAGCGCGGCGGCGGCTGGCCGCTGACGATGTTTCTGACGCCGGATCAGGTTCCCTTTTTTGCCGGTACCTATTTCCCCAAGAAGCCGAAACACCAGTTGCCGGCGTTTCCCGACCTGATGGAGAATCTTGCGCGCGCCTGGAGCGAGCGGCGTGGCGAAGTGCTGGCGCAAAACGAAGCGGTACGCGAGGCGCTCACGCGCCAGCAGCCCACGTCGGACGCACAGTCAAAATTGAGTGATGCGATATTTGGCGACGCCGTTCGCGATCTTGCCCAGGCGTTCGATCCGGTGTGGGGCGGTTTTTCGCGCGCGCCCAAATTCCCGCGTCCGGGTGAGCTGTCGTTCCTGTTGCGTGAGGCCCAACGTGGCAACAACGGTCAAGCGCGTGATATGGCCTTGTTTTCGCTGCGCAAAATGGCCTCCGGCGGGGTGCGCGACCAGCTGGGTGGCGGCTTCTGCCGCTACTCGGTCGACGAGCAATGGGCGATCCCGCACTTTGAGAAAATGCTCTATGACAACGGCCCGCTGTTGCAGCTTTATGCCGATGCCTGGGCGTTGACCGGAGAGGCGCTATTCAAGGACACCGCCGAGGATCTGGTGGGCTGGTTGCTGCGCGAGATGCGTGCGCCGGAGGGTGGGTTTTATTCCGCGCTCGATGCCGACACCGAAGGCCACGAAGGCAAGTTCTATGTGTGGACGCCGGATGAGGCGCGTGATTTGTTGAGTGACGAAGAGTATGCAATCGCCGCGTGCGTGTATGGCTTCGATCAGCCTGCAAACTTTGAAGGTCGCTGGAATCCCATCCTGGCACGCTCGCTTGGGGACGTTGCAGCTGAACTGGGCGCAGCAGACGCTGATGCGGCAGCGTGGCTGGAAAGTGCGCGGGCCAAACTGTTCGCAACACGCGATACACGTATCAGGCCGGGGCGTGACGACAAGCAACTCACCAGCTGGAATGCGCTGATGATTTCAGGTCTGGTACACGCCGGACGCGTGATGGCTCGCCCCGACTGGGTTGAAGCCGCGCAGACAGCCCTCGATTTCCTGCACCAAAATCTGTGGCGTGACGGCCGTTTGCTTGCCAGCTACAAACACGGCGAAGCGCGATTGAATGGCTATCTCGACGACTATGCGTTTCTGCTCGACGCCCTGCTGGAAAGCATGCAGGCGAGCTACCGCGAGGCTGACATGGCCTGGGCACGCGAACTGGCCGATGCGTTGCTGACCCATTTCGAGGACACCGATGCGGGCGGGTTCTACTTCACCAGCCACGATCACGAAGCCCTGATCACGCGCCCCAAGCCGGGTTATGACAATGCGACGCCGTCCGGCAACGGCGTCGCGGCCTTTGCGCTGCAGCGGCTGGGCTATCTGTTGGGCGACAGCCGTTATCTCGATGCCAGTGCGCGCTGTCTGCAGGTTTTCCAGACGCAGCTGAACAAACAGCCCATTGCCTATTCGACCCTGCTGGCCGTACTGGAAGAGTCACTGGCGCCTCCACGTGTGATTCTGTTGCGTGGCCCTGCAGCGCTCTTGGTGGAATGGTCGGTGGCATTGAATCCGACGCTGAAGGCGCGTGAAATGGCGCTGACCTTGCCCAATGGTTTGGAATTACCCGATGCACTCGCCAGGCCGGAGTCTGATCATCCTGCTGCCTGGATCTGTAGTGGTGCCGCCTGCCAGCCGCCTGTGACCGATTTGTCGGGTTTGCTGGCCTGAGCGGAGTTTACGATTGTCGAACAGAAACCGGTGTGACAACCGTAATCAAGCAAGACTCAAGTGGGTGGGGGGTTATTAATGCTTTACGACTTTGGTAGCAAATAACCAACCCTTGTTCTTGCGTTGCAGTGGGTTTTCTTGGATATTGTGAACCACAATACGCACACCCTCACTAACCTGACCCTGATGGAGAAATAATATGAAAGCTTTGATGATGACCGCAGCGACTGCTGCCCTGTTGATGATATCTGGCATGGCTTCTGCCGACCAGGCGCTGGCCCAGAAAAACGCCTGCATGTCCTGCCACGGCGTGGACAAAAAGATTGTTGGTCCCGCTTTCAAGGACGTGGCCAAGAAATACGCCGGCGACAAGGCTGCGCATGGCAAGCTGGTTGCCAAGGTGAAAACTGGCGGCAAGGGCGTATGGGGCGAAATTCCCATGCCGCCGAACCCGCAAGTCAAGGCTGAGGATGCAGACAAGATCATCAGCTGGATTCTTGGCTTGAAGTAATTTGAACCCGAAGCAAAAAGGCCGGCGCATGCGCCGGCCTTTGTTTTTGGTGCGCCCGTTCTTGCCCCAAATTTGTTATTGTTGCGGGCAATAAAAAATTTCAGGGGGCCAGTCGTGATTCATCCTTATCTGTTCGTCGTGGTTGCGGGCCTGTTTCCACAAATTGCATGGGCCGCGGAGCCGGGCGCGCTCGACGCCTTTTTTGGCACGCTCAACGGCTACCTTGCCAGCGTCATTTTCTACGACGTCTTTCCCGGCGAGCCGGCGATGCCCTTCATCGTCGCCTGGCTGATCGTCGGCGCGGTTTATCTCACCCTGCGCTTCAGCTTCGTCAACCTGCGCATGATGGGGCACGCCTTCGCCGTGCTGCGCGGCAAATACCGCACCGCCGACGACAAGGGCGAAGTCAGCTCGTTCCAGGCGCTGACCACCGCGCTGTCGGCCACGGTGGGGCTGGGCAACATCGCCGGGGTGGCGATTGCGATTTCAATCGGCGGGCCGGGCGCGACGTTCTGGATGATCGTGGCGGGCTTCCTCGGCATGACCACCAAGTTCGCCGAAGCCACGCTGGCGCAGCGTTACCGCGAAGTGCGTCCGGACGGCCGCATCATGGGCGGCCCGATGGAATACCTGTCCAAGGGGTTCGCCGAATTCAACATGCCGCGCACCGGCAAGGTGCTGGCCGGGATGTTTGCCGTTTTTGCCGTGCTGGGCTCGTTCGGCATCGGCAGCGCGTTCCAGGTCAGCCAGTCGCTCGGCGCGGTGCAGGAGCAGATTCCTTTCTTCAACGACACGCCGATCGCCTACGGCCTCATCGTCGGGCTGGCGGTGGGTGTGGTCATCATCGGCGGCCTGCGCCGCATCGCCCACGTCGCCGAGGCGGTGGTGCCGACCATGATCCTGATTTATCTTTCCGCCTGTTTGTGGATCGTTCTTAGCAACGTCGAGCAGGTGCCGCAGGCGCTGACCATGATTTTCACCGAAGCCTTCGCCCCGATCGCGGTCGTGGGCGGCATGGTGGGCGCGCTGGTGCAGGGCTTCAAGCGCGCGGTGTTTTCAAGCGAGGCCGGCCTGGGGTCGGCGGCCATCGTGCACTCGACCGCTTCGGTCAAATACCCGATACGCCAGGGCATGGTCGCGCTCTACGAGCCCTTCATCGACACCATTATCATCTGCACCATGACCGCGCTGGTGATTGTCATCACCGGCGTCTACAACGACCCCGCCACCCTGGCGATTCGCGAGGCCAGCAAGGGCGCGGCGCTGACCTCGGTCGCGTTCGCCACTGTGTCGGACTGGTTCCCGATCATCCTCACCGTGTCGGTGGTGCTGTTCGCCTACAGCACCATGATCTCGTGGTCCTACTACGGCGAACGCTGCTGGGCCTACCTGTTCGGCGAGCGCACCTCGATGGTCTACCGCGTGCTGTTCCTCTCCTTCATCGTTGTCGCCTCGGTGGCGAGCGCGGCCAATATGCTCGATTTCACCGACCTCTTGGTGCTGACGATGGCTTTCCCCAACCTGCTGGGGCTCTATCTGCTGAGTGGCAAGGTGCGTGCGATGCTGACGGACTACCAGGACAAGCTGAAGAGCGGCGAGCTCGATCGCGAGAAGCAGCCGGGGTGAGTATGTAGGAGGCCCGCCCCCGGGCCGATGGGGCGCCTACCTGCTGGCGTTTGAATTAAAGCGGTACAGCCGGCGCTCGGTCAGCACCGCGTCAAGGGGCATGTCCCATGGCTCGTGCGGCAGCGTGTCCACGCGCTGGCATTCGTAGGCAATCCCCACCAGGCGCGGCTTGCGCCACAGGCGCCGGCGCCGCATGAAGGCCAGCGTGGCGTCGTAAAAACCGCCCCCCATCCCCAGCCGGTTGCCCTCAAGATCGAATCCCACCAGCGGCATCAGCAGCAGGTCCAGCTGGCGTGCGCGCAGGGGTTTCGCATCGATGGGTTCGGGGATGCCATAGCGGTTGGGCTTCATGCGCGTGTTGCGGCCCACCTGCCCAAATCGCATGACCCGTCCACGCCGTGGCAGTATCGGCAGATAACATTGCCGCTTCATCATCAGGGCCTGGTTGAGCAGGGGGTGGACATCGAATTCGCCGCCTTGCGGCATATAAAACCCGATACGCTGCGCGCGCAGCAATAGCCCATGGCGCAGCGCCAGGCGAAGCGATGCGCGGGCAGCCAGACGGCGAGCAGTTGGGGAAAAGTTTTTGCGTGCAGCCTTGAGCTGCCGCCGGAGGTCGAATTTATTCATGCAAGGGGAAAGGCTCCCCGCCTGTGTCGTGACCAGTCGCTGACTCTTGAACCGGGGTCCAAGACGGCCGTGGTCAAAGATGTTTTGGGCACATGAAACGTGTCACGCGCACACCCACATCGTAAAAGACTACAGCCTTGCACGTATGCATTGGTCCAGAGAAATAGCAACAAACCTCGAACACCGCAGGGAACGGTTCCAAGTTTAGAAGAGTTTGTCCTGATCTTCCAGCACTGAATCAAGCAGCGTGTTGCATTCGGCCAGCCGGACGCGCGCTTCCTCAACCAGACCGCCGCCACCGTGGGTCAGCAGGTCGTGCGCCAGATTGAGGCCGGCCATGATGGCGATGCGTTCGGTACCGATGACCTTGCTGTTGCCGCGGATGGCGTGCATTTTTTCGTCGAGATAGTCGGCCGCAGAAACCAGCGCGGGTTCTTCTTCCCGTGTGCACGCCACTTTATAGGCGCGGCCCAGAATATTGATATCAATGGAGCGGGGGCTGGCCATTACGCGTCCTCCGGCAAGGTTTCGAGCAGCGTGTGCAGACGGGTCTTGGCCGCTTCGAGGCGTGTGGTCAGTTGCTTGTTGTCCTGCTGCGAGGCGAGCAACTGCTGCCGCAGGGCAATGTTTTCAAGCCGCAGCGACTGACAAAGCTCAGCAACCTGGCGGATTTTGGCTTCGAGGGTGTCGAGTTCGGCGTGCATGAGCGGGACTATAGGGGGCGTTGCGCGCACGGTCAATCGCATCCTGGAAGAGATGGGTATAATGCGCGCCTTCAGGTGCCGACGCGGCTTTCCGCCGCCGAGGATAAACGGGAAACAGGTGCACGGCTTTTCGCCGTCAACCCTGTGCTGCCCCCGCAACGGTAAGCGCTAAACGGTCCATCACACCGCCACTGGGTTCGCCCGGGAAGGCGATGGGCTTCAAGCGCGAGCCCGGATACCGGCCTGAACCCTGCCGCGGCGAATGTCGCGCAGCGGATCGTGCAACGCGCCTGCGGGGAACCAGGCGCCCCAAACCGGAAAGTCATCATGCGTCAAACCACTCTTACTCTCGCCCTGGGCGTCTTTTTTTCATCGTTCGCGTACGCGGAAACCCTGCCTGAGGTTGTCGGCGAAACCATTGTCGTCACGCCAACGCGCACGGCACAAACAGTGGATGACAGCCTCGCCTCGGTGAGCGTCATCACCCGCAGCGACATCGAGCGCCTGCAGGCGCGTTCGCTGGCCGATGTGCTGCAGGGCATGGTCGGCGTTACAGTGGCCAATACTGGCGGGGACGGCAAGGGCACGTCGATATTCCTGCGCGGTGCCAACAGCGATCATGTGCTGGTGCTGATCGACGGTGTGAAGGTTGGCTCGGCCACCACAGGCACTGCGGCGTTTCAGGATTTCCCGCTGCATTTGATCGAGCGCATTGAAATGGTGCGCGGGCCGGTTTCCAGTTTGTACGGCTCGGAAGCAATTGGCGGGGTGATCCAGGTTTTTACCCGCAAGGGCGGCGGTGTGCTCACCCCGAGCGCGAGCATGAGCGTGGGTAGCTACAACACGCGCGGCGCTACGGCAAGTCTTGCCGGCGGCGGCGAGCAGGGCTGGTTCAACGCCGGGGTGGCGCATACCCGCACCGATGGGTTCAACGCGTGCAAGGGCTTGCCCGGCGTAGCCTGTTTCACCAACGAGCCCGACGACGACGGTTATCGCAATACGGCGTTTACCCTGCGCGGCGGCTACCGCTTTGCGCCCGGCAGTGAACTCGATCTGCATGTGCTGCGTGCGCAGGGCGACAACGAGTTCGACGGTAAATTTCAGAATCAGTCCGAATCCGTGCAGCAGGTCATCGGTGCAGGGGTCGCGCACCGCTTCAATGACGTCTGGCGGATCAAGCTCAGCGCCGGGCAGGGGCGCGACGAATCCGACAACTTCAAGAACGACGTGTACAGCAGCACTTTCAATACCCGCCGCAACAGCGCTTCGATGCAAAACGATCTCAGCCTGGGGCGGGATCATCTGTTGACGCTGGGGCTGGATCGGCAGGAGGACCATGTCAGCAGCAATACTGCCTATGCCGTCACCCGGCGCGACACCACCGGCGCCTTTGCCGAATATCAGGGTCAGTGGGACAAACACCGCGTGCAACTTGCCTTGCGTGGCGATGACAATAGCCAGTTCGGCCGTCACACTACCGGCAATGTCGCTTGGGGCTATCCAGTGAGGGCGGACCTCGATATGCGTCTGGCCTATGGCACCGCGTTCAAGGCGCCGACTTTCAACCAACTGTATTATCCCAATTACGGCAATGCTAATTTGCGCCCCGAAACGTCGCGCAACATCGAATTGGGGTTGGGTGGGCGGCTGCCAGCCGGGCGCTGGTCGGCCACCCTGTTCGACAACCGCATCAGCGATCTCATCGCAGGGTTTCCGCCAGCCAACATCAATCGCGCTGAAATCCAGGGGGTCGAACTGGCGGCCAACAGTCGCTTCGGTGAGTGGGATGTTGCAGTCAACCTGACGCTGCAAGATCCGGAAAATGCGTCTGCAGCCAACCAAGGAAAAGTGTTGCCGCGCCGAGCACAGGAAAGCCTGCGCATCGACCTCGACCGACGTCTCGGCGCCTGGCGCCTCGGTGGAACACTGCGCGGCGAAGGTGAACGTTTTGACAACGAGAGCAATACGCGTCGCATGGCAGGCTATGCATTGCTCGATCTGCGCGCCGAATATCGTCTGGCAACCGCCTGGTCGCTTGGCGCCCGACTGGAAAATCTGTTCGATGTGGACTATGAAACCGCTTTTGGCTATAACCAGCCGGGACGCGGCGCGTATCTGACCTTGCGTTTTCAACCCAAATAAACCGTACCCGCCGTCGCCGTTTCACAGGCGGCGGCCTGAACCTGGAGAACCCATATGTTTACCCTGACTTCTCGACAGCAGTACGGTATCGCGGCTGCGTTGGCCGTGTTGATGCTTTTCACCCGCAGCCACCACTGGGCCAGCATTCATTCGCTGCCCGATGCTTCGTGGGCGATCTTTTTCCTGCTCGGTGTGTACGTGCGGGCGTTGTGGGTGGTGCCCGTGCTGATCGCCGCCAGCGTGGTCATCGACTACGTCGCCATTACCTGGGGCGGGGTGTCGGATTTCTGCGTGTCGCCGGCCTACTGGCTGCTGATCCCGGCTTATCTGGTGCTGTTTGCCGGGGGGCGTTTCTACGCTCGCGGGCACCGGCTGTCGCTGCTCGGGCTGGCGCGGCTGGTTGGTGTTGCGCTGGCGGTCGTGGTGGTGGCCGAGTTGCTTACCAGCGGCGGGTTCTACTTCTTCTCCGGGCGTTTTGCGGAGCCGACGCTGGCAGGTTTTGTCCCGCGTTTCGAGCAATATTTCCCGCGCATGCTGGGCACGTTCGCCTTGTATCTGGGCGTGGCAGCAACTGTGCATGTGGCGTTGGCGGCGGCGTTCTTCCGGCGCGACGACGGTCCGCGCACGTTGATGGGAATGCGTCGTGACCGCTGATCCAGAGAAAAACGCGCGCCATGCGGCGCGCATGGCGCGCAAGAAAGCGATCATTGACACGGCGATCGCGGCAGCCAGCATCGAGCGTGGGCTGCTGATCGTCATCACCGGCAACGGCAAGGGCAAATCCACCTCGGCCTTCGGCACGTTGGCGCGCGCGCTCGGCTACGGCATGAAGGCCGGCGTCTGCCAGTTCATCAAGAGCCGCACCGACACCGGCGAAGAAGCCTTCTTCGGCAAGCAGCACGCGGTGGAGTGGCATGTACTGGGCGACGGCTTCACCTGGGACACGCAAAACCGCGAACAGGACATCGCCACCGCGCAGCGCGGCTGGGAAGTGGCCAAGCGGATGCTGGGCGATGCGTCGTACCAGCTGGTGATCCTGGACGAACTGACCTACCTGCTGAGCTACGGCTACCTCGACGCCGACGAGGTGCTCGACGCGCTGGCGAACCGCCCGCTGATGCAGCACGTCATCGTCACCGGGCGTGGTGCCAGCGATGCGCTGATCGAGCTGGCCGACACGGTGTCGGTCATCGCCGACGAAAAACACGCCTATCGCGCCGGCGTCAAGGCGCAGCGCGGCATCGACCTGTGAGCCGCCGCGCCCGATGAGCGTCCACGCCTTCAGCCTGGACGAACGCGACGCGGTCTATCGCGTCATTCGCGAGCGGCGCGACATGCGCCACTTCCGTCCCGGCCCCATCGCCCCCGAGGTGCGAGAGCGGCTGCTGATGGCGGCGCATCAGGCGCCCAGCGTCGGCCTGATGCAGCCGTGGCGCTTCATCCGCATCACCCGGGACGACTTGCGCCAGCACCTGCACGCCCTGGTCGAGGCCGAACGCCTGCGCACCGCCGCAGCGCTGGGCGAACGCGGCGACGCCTTCATGCGGCTCAAGGTCGAGGGCATCCTGGACTGCGGCGAGCTGTGGGTGGCGGCGCTGATGGACGCGCGCGAACCCTACATCCTGGGCCGGCGCACCTTGCCCGAGATGGACCTCGCCTCGGTCGCCTGCGCGATCCAGAATCTGTGGCTGGCGGCGCGCGCCGAAGGGCTGGGGCTGGGCTGGGTGTCGCTGTTCGATCCGCAGGCGGTCGCGCAACTGCTGGGCATCCCGCCCGGCGGGCAGCCGGTGGCGATCCTCTGCCTCGGGCAAGTCGATGCGTTTTACGACGTGCCGATGCTGGAAAGCGAAGGCTGGGACCGCCGCCGCGCCATCGCCGACTGCCTGTTCGAGAACCAGTGGGGGTCAAACTGAGCGCGCTCCTGGCTGCAGCGGCGCTGCTGCTCGATGCCCTGCTCGGCGAGCCGCGCCGGTTCCATCCGCTGGCGGGATTCGGACGGCTGGCGGCAGGGCTGGAAGCCCGGATGAATCGCGGCGGGCGCGGGCAGCGGCTTCACGGCGCGGCCGCGCTGGCGCTGCTGGTGCTGCCGGGGGTCGCGCTGGCCGGCTGGCTGCAGCAGCAGCCGGTCGTAGGCGCGCTGTTCAGCGCGCTCGTGCTGTACGCCGCGATTGGCCTGAACAGCCTGCATCAGCATGCCGAGCCCGTGGCGGCTGCGCTGGCGCGCGACGACCTCGATGCCGCGCGCGTGGGGGTCTCGATGATGGTGAGCCGTGACACCCTGGCGCTCGATGCCGAAGGGGTGTCGCGCGCGACCGTCGAGTCGGTGCTGGAAAACGGCAATGACGCCGTGTTCGGCGCGCTGTTCTGGTTCCTCGTTGCCGGCGCCGCGGGCGCGCTGGGCTACCGGCTGGTCAATACGCTGGACGCCATGTGGGGCTACAAGACGCCGCGCTATCTACGCTTCGGCTGGGCGGCGGCGCGGCTCGATGACGGCCTCAATTTTGTCCCGGCGCGGCTGACCGCGTTGAGTTACGCGCTGTTGGGCCGTACCCGCATCGCGCTGGCGTGCTGGCGTGCGCAGGCGCCGGCCTGGGACAGCCCCAACGCCGGGCCGGTGATGGCCGCCGGCGCCGGCGCGCTGGGGGTGCGGCTGGGCGGCGCGGCGGTGTATCACGGCCAACTGGAAGTTCGCCCGGCGCTGGGGCAGGGTGCGGCGGTGCAGGGCGGCGACATCGCGCGCGCGCTCAAGCTGGTGCGCGCGGGCGTCGGGCTGTGGCTGGCGCTGATTGTTGTGGCGTCGCTACTCGCGTGGGGGGCCGGTCATGCTTGAACACGGCGGGAAACTGCTGGCCGCCGCTGCGCGCTATGGCATAGAAGCGGCCGACTGGCTGGATCTGTCCACCGGGATCAATCCGGCGGGCTGGCCGGTGCCGTCGATTCCGCCCGCCGTCTGGCAGCGCCTGCCCGAACAGGAGGACGGCTTGGTGGAAGCCGCCGCCGCGTATTACGGCTGTCCCAGCGTGCTGCCGGTGGCCGGGTCGCAGGCCGCGATCCAGGCGCTGCCGCGGCTGCGCGCCGCCTGCCGGGTCGGCGTGCCGCATCCGGCTTATGCCGAGCACGCCCATGCCTGGCGCACCGCCGGGCATGCGGTGACGGCCTGGCAGCCGGAGCAGGGCGTGGACGCGCTCGACGTGCTGGTGCTGGTGCATCCCAACAACCCCGGCGGACAGACCTATCGCCGTGCCGACCTCCTGACCTGGCACGCCGACCTGGCGTCGCGCGGCGGCTGGTTGCTGGTGGACGAGGCCTTCATTGACGCCACGCCCGAAGCCAGCCTGGCCGGGCTGTGTCCGCGTCCCGGCCTCATTGTGTTGCGCAGCCTCGGCAAGTTTTTCGGTCTGGCGGGCGCGCGCGTCGGCTTCGTGCTGGCCGACCCGGTTGTGCTCGACACCCTCGACGAGCGGCTGGGGCCGTGGGCGGTGAGCGCGCCGTCGCGTTGGGTGGCGCGCGCCGCGCTGGCCGACATCGACTGGCAGCAGGCCGCGCGTCCGGCCCTGCTGGCGGCGGGCGCGCGGCTGGCCGATCTGCTGCGCCGCCACGGGCTGGCGCCCACGGGCGGCACCGCGCTGTTCCAGTGGGTGCGCACTGCGGATGCCGCCGCCTGGCACGAACGGCTGGCGCGGCAGGGCATTTTGACCCGTTTGTTCGCCGACCCGCCCAGCCTGCGCTTCGGGCTGCCGCACCGCGAATCCGACTGGGCGCGGCTCGCCGCGGCATTGGCGGCATGAGCACCCTGAAAGGCAACAATACGCTGATGGTGCAAGGCTGCGCCACGCTCATGGTGCAAGGCTGCACGTCCGATGCCGGCAAAAGCGCGCTGGTGACGGCGCTGTGCCGCTGGCTGGCGCGGCAGGGGGTGAGCGTGGCGCCCTTCAAGCCGCAGAACATGGCGCTGAACAGCGCGGTGACCGCCGACGGCGGCGAGATCGGGCGGGCGCAGGCGGTGCAGGCGCAGGCGTGCGGGCTGGCGCCGCATACCGACATGAACCCGGTGTTGCTGAAGCCCAATTCCGACAGCGGCGCGCAGGTCATCATCCAGGGGCGCGCCATCGGCAACATGCACGCACTCGATTACCACGCCTACAAGGCGACCGCGCGCGCGGCAGTGTTCGACTCGTATAACCGGCTTGCCGCGCAATACCGGGCCGTTGTCGTCGAAGGCGCGGGCAGTCCGGCGGAAATCAACCTGCGCGCCAACGACATCGCCAACATGGGATTTGCCGAGGCCGCCGACTGCCCGGTGATCCTGATCGCCGACATCGACCGCGGCGGCGTCTTCGCGCACCTGGTCGGCACCCTGGCCCTGCTGTCCGAAACCGAGCAGGCGCGCGTCCAGGGCTTCGTCATCAACCGCTTTCGCGGCGACCTGGCGCTGCTGCAATCCGGACTCGGCTGGCTCGAAGCCAAAACCGGCAAGCCGGTGCTCGGCGTGCTGCCCTATCTGCACGGCCTCCATCTCGAAGCCGAAGACGCGCTGCCCGCTGCGTCGCCCGCGCCGTCCGCGGCCGATGCGCTGCGCGTGGTGGTGCCGGTGCTGCCGCATATTTCCAATCACACCGACTTCGATCCGCTGCGCGCCCATCCGCAGGTGGACCTGCGCTTCGTCGCGCTGGACCAGCCGCTGCCGCCCGCCGATCTGGTCATCCTGCCGGGCTCGAAAACCGTGCGCGCCGACCATGCCGCGCTCGCCGCCCACGGCTGGGACGCCGCCCTCGATCGCCATCTGCGCTACGGCGGCAAGCTGCTCGGCATTTGCGGCGGTTTCCAGATGCTGGGGCGCGCCCTGCACGACCCGGCGGGTATCGAAGGCGAGCCGGGCAGCAGCCCCGGCTTCGGCTGGCTCGACTTCGACACCACGCTCGCCGACGGCAAGCAGCTGCGCACGGTCGCTGGCACGCTGGCCGACGGCACGACGCCGGTGGCGGGCTACGAAATCCATGCCGGCGTGAGTCGCGGCGCGGCGCTGGATCGACCTTTGTGCTGGCTCGATGGCCGCCCCGATGGCGTCGTTTCGGACGATGGCCAGGTGCGTGGCACTTACCTGCACGGGCTGTTCGACACCCCCGCCGCAGCCGATGCGCTGCTGGCGTGGGCCGGCCTGCGCGGCGCCGTCAGCCCCGACATCGCCGCGCTGCGCGAGGCCGCCATCGACCGCCTGGCCGACGCGGTGGAAGCGCATCTCGATACCAAGGCTTTGCGCGACTTGCTGGGGCTCGCGCCATGCTGACGTTGATCCTCGGCGGCGCGCGCAGCGGCAAAAGCCGCCTCGCCCTGCAACGCGCGCAGGCGACCGGCAAGCCGGTGTCCTTCATCGCCACCGCCCAGGCGCACGACGCCGAAATGGCCGACCGCATCGCGCGCCACCAGGCCGAGCGGCCGGCGCACTGGACGACGATCGAGGCGCCGCTCGATCTGGCCGGCGCGATTCGCGCGGCGCCTTCCGGCATGGTCGTCGTCGATTGCCTCACCCTCTGGCTCACCAACTGGCTGTGCCACCCCGAGCCCGGGGGGTGGCCGGCCGCGCGCGCCGCGCTGCTGGACGCGCTGGCGGCGCGTTATAGCGACGATCTGATTTTGGTCGGCAACGAAACCGGACTGGGCATCATCCCGCTGGGCGAACTGACGCGCCGGTTTGTCGACGAAGCCGGCTGGCTGAATCAGGACCTCGCCCGGCTGGCCGACGAAGTCATCTTCGTCGCCGCCGGGCTTCCGCTCACCTTGAAAGGAACACCGCCATGAATCACCATATCGCCGTCAAACCGCTGGACGAAACGGCGCGCGCCGCCGCGCAGGCACGTCAGGCCCAGCTCACCAAGCCGGCAGGCAGCCTGGGACAGCTCGAAACGCTGGCCACCACCCTCGCCGCAATGCAGGGCCGGTCGCTGCCGCGCATCCAGCAGCCGTGGATCAGCATTTTCGCGGCCGATCACGGCGTCGCGGACGAGGGCGTGTCGGCGTTTCCGCAGGCGGTCACCCAGCAGATGCTCGCCAACTTTGTCGGCGGCGGCGCGGCCATCAGCGTGCTCGCGCGCGAAACCGGCGCAACGCTGGAAGTGGTCGATGTCGGCACCCTCGCGCCCGTACCGGTGGAGGGCGTGATCCATGCGCAGGCGGCGCGCGGCACCGCCAATTTCTGCCGGCAGCCCGCGATGACCATGGCGCAGGCACAGGCCGCACTCGATGCCGGCGCGGCCGCGTGCGCGCGCGCCCGGGCCGGCGGTGCGGATGTGTTCATCGGCGGCGAAATGGGCATTGCCAACACCACGACGGCGGCGGCGCTGGCGTGCGCGCTGCTGGGGCTGCCGGGGGCGGCGCTGGCTGGTGCGGGCACCGGAATCGACAGTGCGGGCGTGGCGCGCAAGGCGGCGGTCATCGATCGCGCCCTGGCGCTGCACGGCTTGGCGGCGGCGTCCTCGCCCGACCCGCTGCACGCCCTGTGCGCGGTCGGCGGATTCGAGATCGCTGCGCTGGCGGGCGCGTATCTGGCGGCGGCGCAAGCGGGCGTGCCGGTGCTGGTCGACGGCTTCATTTGCAGCGCAGCGGCGCTGCTGGCGGTGCGCCTCAATCCCGGTGCGCGCGACTGGATGCTGTTTGCCCACGCTTCCGCCGAGTCCGGTCACGCCACCTTGTTGTGTGCGCTCGATGCACGGCCGCTGCTTGCGCTCGACATGCGGCTGGGCGAAGCCAGCGGCGCGGCGGCGGCCATTCCGCTGCTGCGGCTGGCGTGTGCGCTGCATGCGGGCATGGCGACTTTTGACGAAGCCGGTGTGGCCCATGGCTGAGCCGGTGCTGCTCGGCTTTTTGCGTCACGGCGAGGTGGCGGGGCCGGCCAATGTGTACCGCGGGCGCGACGATGCGCCGCTCGCGCCGCACGGTTGGCAGCAGATGCACGCGGCGCTGGCCGCCCTGCCACCCTGGGGCGCGGTGGTGAGCAGCCCGGCGCGGCGCTGTCACGATTTTGCACGCGATGTCGCGGCAGTTCATCTGCTCGATTGCACAGTGGATGAAAGCTGGCGCGAACTCGATTTCGGCGTCTGGGAAGGCCTGTCGCCCGCCGATGCCGCCGCGCGTGACGCCGAGGCGCATGCGGCGTTCGTGCGCGACCCGCGCCGCCACGCTCCACCTGGTGGGGAAACCCTCGATGCGCTCGACGCGCGGGTGGGCGCGGCGCTGGCCCGGCTCGGCGAATCGGCCCGACAACCCACGCTCGTCGTCACCCATGCCGGCGCGATGCGCGCGGTGCTGGCGCAGGTGCTGGGGCTGGCCGACAGCCATCGCACGCGTATCGCGCTGACGCCGGCATCCAGCTTTGTCGTGTCGTGGCTGGCCGGCGAGCCGCCGTTGTTGATGGCCTTGCGATGCGCGGACTGATTCTCGCCCTCGGGTTTTTGACGCGGCTGCCGCTACCGGTCCTGCGCGACTTTCAGCCGGCCGAACTGGCTCGCGCGCTGGTGTGGTTTCCGGCAGCGGGGCTGGTTGTGGGCGCGGCGGTGGTGTTGGCTGCCAGCCTCGGCGCGATGCTCGATCCGTGGCTGGGCGCGCTCGCGGGTGTCATGGTGTGGACCTGGATCACCGGTGGCCTGCATCTGGATGGGCTGGCCGACACGGTGGACGCGCTCGGTGCCGCGCACCGCGACCCTGAGCGTTTTTTCGCCGTGCTCGCCGATCCGCATGTGGGCAGCTTCGGCGTCATCGCGCTGGTGTTACAGCTGCTGGCCAAGCTGGTGCTGCTGCATTGGCTGCTGACGCTCGATCTGCCGTGGCTCGTGCTGGTGCTGATTCCGGCCTGGGCGCGCTGGGCCGCCGCCGGCTGGACGCTGTGGCTGCCGCCGCTGAAACCCGGCCTCGGCGAACGCTTTGCCTGGCACGGCAACCGGGCCGGTTGGGCGGCGGGCGGGCTGGCGCTGGCCGCGTTCAGTCTGGCCGCGCCGCTCGCCTTCGCCGCGCTGGTTCCGGCTGTGCTGTGGGGCGGCTGGATGCAGCGCAAGCTCGGCGGGCAAACCGGCGACGTGCTGGGCGCCGGTATTGAGTGGAGCGAATCGGTGGCCTTGCTGCTGGCGGGTGTTTTGCTCGTGGTCGTTGGCCTGTAAATGCCTGGCAGAGCGGTAGTGCCTGCTTGCATCGTGCCCGGGAAAAAGTATCGGTGATGAACTATAAAGCGACGGCAGCCCTATTCTGCTGCAACGCGACATCAGGATTCGAACGGGATGCCGGCCGTTGAATGCAGGATGGAAGCCCATCCCGAGCGGATTTGATTATTCAGCCTCTATCCGAAAGGAAACCGTCTTATGGCTAAAACACTTTATGAACGACTGGGCGGCGCTGACGGCATTGCGCGGCTTGTTGATGATGCGGTTGACGCGCACTTGAGTAATCCTGTGGTCAAAACCCGGTTCGAGAATACCAAAGACATCGAGCACGCCAAGAAGATGTCGCGCGAATTCTTTTGTGCGGGGGCAGGGGGTCCCGAGACCTACACCGGCCGGGACATGCTTACGGCACACCGGGGAATGAATATTTCAGAACAGGAGTACGTCGCGGTGATGGACGACATCCTCGGCGCAATGGATAAAAACAATCTGGGCGCAGACGAGAAAAAGGACGTGCTTGCCATCCTGTATTCACTCAAGGGCGACATTATTCGCGTGTAACCGGCTGCGGTGCGCCCGGCGCGGCATAATCCCGGGGTGAGTTCCCCATCCTATATCGGACGCTTTGCGCCATCGCCCACCGGCCCCCTGCATCAGGGTTCGCTGGTGGCTGCGGTGGCGAGTTATCTCGACGCCCGCGCGGCGGGCGGTCAGTGGCTGGTGCGGATGGAAGACCTCGACCGTCCGCGCTGCGATGACGCCGCGGCCGGCATCATCCTGCATCAACTCCACGCCTATGGCCTGCATTGGGATGGCGAGGTGCTTTATCAATCGCGGCGCGATGACGCCTACGCTGCGGCGTTGGCGAGCTTGCAGACGCAGGGCGCGACCTTTCCCTGTGCCTGTACCCGCAGCCAGCTCGCAGATGCGCCGCGCAACCCTGAAGGCGAGATCATTTACCCGGGCACCTGCCGCAATGGCTTGCCGTCAGGGGTGGAAGCCCGCGCCTGGCGGGTCCGGGTGCGGGATGCAAGTACCCGCTTTCACGACCGCATCCACGGCGACCTGCAGCAGAACCTGGCCCGCGAAGTCGGCGATTTTGTCGTCAAACGTGCCGACGGGCTATTCGCCTATCAGTTGGCAGTCGTGGTCGACGACGCCTTCCAGGGCGTCACCCACGTCGTGCGCGGCGCCGATCTGCTGTGGAACACGCCGCGCCAGATTCATCTGCAAACCCTGCTGGGTGTGCCAACGCCCCGTTATGCCCATGTGCCGCTGATCACCAATGCCGCCGGGCAAAAACTGTCCAAGCAGACTCAGGCACCGGCCCTGCCCGAGAGCGGGCGGGGCATGGTGCTGGCGCAGGCGCTGGCGGCGCTTGGCCATCCGCCCCCGGTTGAGATGGCGCGGGCAGATCCCTCCGAGCTATTGGCATGGGCCAGCGCACGCTGGCATCTCGCAAGCCGGGCGGAGAATTGAGGTGCCGGCCATCGCCCGGCAGCGGCCACCGGGTGGTCGAAACTACGCGGAAGCCTTGGCCGGCAGTCTTTCGGTTATCACGAGAACCTTGGCGGCCGCAGTGTTTCCGATTTTCAGGGGGGCGATGCGCGCGATGGGTTTTTCGATCCTGATCGGTGTCGGCATGCCCGGTTCGCCAGGTGAAAGCTTGAATACGGAGACCGTCTGCGCCAGGCTGTGCGCCTGATCTTCCATCGACTCTGCCGCAGCCGCAGCCTCTTCCACCAGTGCCGCATTCTGCTGCGTCACTTGATCCATCTGCGTAATCGCCTGGTTTACCTGCTCGATACCCGCGCTTTGCTCATGCGAGGCGGCAGCGATCTCGGCCATGAGGTCGGTCATCCGCTTCACCGTGATGACGATCCTGCTCATGGTTTCGCCCGTCTGGTCCACCAGTTTGGCACCAGCATCGACCTTCTCCACCGAGTCTCCGATCAGCGTCTTGATGTCCTTGGCGGCTGCCGCACTTCGTTGCGCCAGGTTGCGCACTTCGGTGGCCACCACGGCAAATCCGCGCCCCTGTTCGCCCGCTCGGGCCGCTTCCACCGCAGCGTTCAACGCCAGGATGTTGGTTTGAAATGCGATACCGTCGATTACGCCGATGATGTCGGCGATTTTTCTTGACGATTCGTTGATGGAGGCCATGGTCTTGACCACTTGGCCCACCATTTCGCCGCCCTGAACGGCCACTTCGGACGCCCCCGTCGCCAACTGGTTCGCCTGCCGGGCGTTCTCGGCGTTCAGTCTGACCGTGGAAGTCAGTTCCTCCATGCTTGAGGCGGTTTCTTCCAGCGAGGAAGCCTGCTCCTCGGTTCGCTGCGACAGGTCCGCGTTGCCGCTGGCGATTTGCTGCGAGGCGGTTGAAATCAGCTCGGTTCCGTCGCGTACCTCCGACACAATTTTCACCAGGCCTTCGTTCATGGACCGGAGCGCGGCCAGCAATTGTCCGGTTTCGTTTTTCGAGGTGACTTCGATGCGGCTGGTGAGGTCGCCATTCGCGACTTTTCTCGCCAGTGCGACCGCATCGGCGAGCGGCATCGTGATGGAGCGGGTCACCACGAAACTGATGCCGATCGCCATGAATACCGAAAGCAGGATGATGCCGAAAACGCCGAATTGCGACATTTTCAGGTCGCGCTCACGCGTATGGAGCACATGGGTCAGCGCTTCCATGACGCGGTCGTTGAGCGCGAACTGGGTATCGATTATCTTGGTGTAACGGCTGAAAAACTCGCCTGAGTCGAACGTCAGCTGTTCGGGCCGGATGACCTGCTCGGCGGCCAGATGGAACGCGTTGTCCGCCTCTTCTGCGCTTGCCTGGATAGCCGCCTCCAGCTTCGACTTGAGGGCCGGGTTCAGTTCGACCGCCTTGTCGAGCGCGCGTTTCATGTTGCGGTAATGCAGTTGCGCCAGGCTGATGAGCGCTTCCATATTCGAGCGGTCCTCGGCGCTGATCTCCTTTTTTGCCAGATAGAGCGCGCCGCGGGCCCGGGCCTGGCCGAGACTTTCGGTGAGGCTGGGCATATGGAACAGCACGGCGCTTATCAAGTGATAGCCCTCGGCGTCGGGGTCGCGGGACAACCCGAAATAATCGACGGTGCTGTCCAGTACTTCCAGGTATTCGGTTATCAAGGCGGTGTGCCGCTTGAAGCTCTCGGCGCCGCTGATCGACTGGTTCTGTACGTCCCGGGCCACGCCCGCCCAGCTTAGCACCGCCTGATTCCAGTCGGCGACGATCTTCGGGTTCTGGATGTCGCGAGTCAGAATGCCCTGTGCGGCGGCAATCTCCTCGTCCACCAGTGCCTGCTTCTGCTGGCGCTGGGTTGCGAAATCGTTGTTGCCGCCGAGGAAGCCGGCCGATACGCCGCGGTGCTGCTGCGTGTATTGAATGAGCTGCAGCAGGGCCTTGGTCGGCACTATGCCGGCCAGTTCCATTTGCGCCGCGTCGATGCCGGCGCTACTGGCGCGCCAGTACATCACCAGTGGCGGCAGTGCCATCATCACGCCCAGCGCCCCCAGGATGGTCAGTTTTTGCCACAGCTTTAGTCGTCCAAGTAGCCCGTTCATTTCCGCTTCCTTTTGAAATTGAAATCGGCCACTCAATAACATCGCTAATGCTGATGGTCAGACATCGCCGGCCCATTGGCAGAAGCTGATCGCAGGATGCCCGGACGCGGGTGGCGTCGGATATCTAACAAGATAAGAAGATATTTATTTCTGTAGTCCGTGCTCAAAATTTACCCGGCTGACGTTCGTACGTCAATGCAATCAGGCATGCTGGGGAGGACTGGCTGACGAGCGGTAGCACACGCCCGACTGGCGGTAGGGATATGCATGTCATCCGGCAATTGCCAATCCCGCCAGCGCAACGGACAATCGCCCCTTGCTCCTATCGCCTTGAACAAAATGGCCCAACTCCCTAACGCCGTCGAACAAGTTCTCCTGGTTCATGCCGCATTTATCCACGCCGTGGTCAATGCCTTGCGCGACCGCAGCCAGCTGCCCGACCTGATGCAGCAGCTTGACGCCGCCGAGGAGGCAGGCTGGCCCCGGCTGGTGGGCGCGTTGCGTCACGTCATCAACGGTCGCCGCGATCCGTCGATCCAACTGGGGCTGGACGAGGAAGACAGCATCCTGCTCGACGCCATCCTGCGCGGCATCGACAACCCCGCCACATTGCCCACGCTCAATGCCCAGCCCGACGGAAGCTCGGCCGCCCCCGGTCTCGCCGCGCTGATCGATGCCTCGGCACGCGGCGACGCCCAGGCGATGTCAGTACTCGCCAACATGGCGGAACAGATGATGAAAGCGGGGGGTGACATGGCGCTGCTGGGTGGCCGCATGCGCAGGCTGTTGAACGGCGAACGCGACACCGATCAACTGGTTGAGGGCATGAGTCCCCTGGGGCGCGAACTGGTGATCAGCCTGCTCGACGAATTGGCCAGGCTGCGGCCGCAGTAAGAGCACTGGCCGGCAAGTTGGCGCTTTGACAGCATGGGGGCCAGTCAGCTAAAATGCGCGGCTTTTCGGCAGTCCTGTGCCGGATATGCGGTCCTTCAGGTGATGTAGCTCAGTCGGTTAGAGCATCGGATTCATAATCCGGGGGTCGGTGG
>JASJPF010000011.1:0-56270 GCA_031426835.1 Thiobacillus sp. | reverse complement strand
CTGGAAGACCGCGAGCGCATCGCCGAACTGATCGACGGCGCCGACATGCTGTTCATCACCGCCGGCATGGGCGGTGGTACCGGCACCGGCGCTGCCCCGGTGGTGGCTGAGGTCGCCAAGGAACTCGGCATTCTCACCGTGGCCGTCGTCACCAAGCCCTTCCTGTTCGAAGGCAAACGGGTTCGCGCAGCCAACGCCGGCATCGAAGCGCTGGCGCGTCACGTTGATTCGCTGATCATCATCCCCAACGAAAAGCTGATGCAGGTGCTGGGTGACGATGTGTCGATGCTTGACGCCTTCAAGGCGGCCAACAACGTGCTGCACGGTGCGGTTGGCGGGATCGCCGAAGTCATCAACTGCCCAGGCCTGGTTAACGTCGACTTTGCCGACGTGCGCACCGTGATGAGCGAAATGGGCATGGCCATGATGGGCTCGGCCGAAGCCAGCGGTGAAAACCGTGCGCGCATTGCCGCCGAACAGGCTGTTGCCAGCCCGCTGCTGGAAGATGTCAATCTGGCCGGCGCGCGCGGCGTACTGGTCAACATCACCGCGTCGTCCAGCGTGAAGATGCGCGAGATTCACGAAGTGATGAACACCATCAAGGCGTTTACCGCCGATGAAGCCAGCGTCATCGTCGGCCAGGTGCTCGACGACGAGATGGGCGAATCGCTACGCGTCACCATGGTCGCCACCGGTCTGGGCAACCCCGTTGCACGTTCGCAGCCCAAGCCGATGCAGATCATTCGCACTGGTACCGACGATGCGCCGATGATGGTCAGTAACGGTGACGACGTGCCCAGCGTGATGACCAGCCGCCGTTCGCGCACCATTCAGGCGATGACCGATTCCGGCATCGACACCCTGGATATCCCCGCGTTCCTGCGTCGCCAGGCAGACTAAGCAGCGGGGGAGGGTGAACCCAATCAGGGTGCTGTGGTCACAAGCCCGGTACCCGCACTCCTCTCGCCCTCCCCCTGCGACCGGTTAAAATGACAGGATGATCAAGCAGCGCACCCTCAAAACGCCCGTCCGCGCCACCGGCGTGGGCCTGCATTCCGGCATCAAGGTCGAGATGACCCTGCGCCCGGCTGCACCCAATTCCGGCATTGTATTCCGGCGGATGGACCTCGATCCCCCCGCTGAACTCAAAGCCGACCCTTATCTGGTCACCGACACCCGGCTGTGCTCCATGCTCGAATCGGGCGCCGCCAAGGTGTCCACCGTCGAGCATCTGATGTCCGCGCTCGCGGGCCTCGGCATCGACAACCTGATTGTTGATCTGACCGGTCCCGAAATTCCCATCATGGATGGTTCCTCGGCGCCCTTTGTGTTTCTGCTGCAGTCCGCCGGCATCGTCGAGCAGGATGCCGCCAAGCAGTACGTACGCATCATCAAGCCAATCGAAGTGCGCGACGGCGACAAATGGGCGCGTTTTGTGCCGCATAACGGCTTCAAGGTCGAATTCACCATCGATTTCAAGCATCCGGTGTTCGAGAAAAGCGGCAAAACCGTCAGCATCGACTTCGCTGACAATGCCTATACCAAGGAAGTATCCCGTGCCCGCACCTTTGGCTTCATGCACGAAGTCGAAGCCCTGCGCAACAGCGGGCTCGCGCTTGGCGGGTCGCTCGACAATGCCATCGTCATGGACGAGTTTCGCGTGTTGAATCAGGATGGCCTGCGTTACGACGACGAGTTCGTCAAACACAAAGTGCTCGATGCCATCGGCGACCTGTATTTATTGGGCCGCCCTGTTATTGGCGCCTTTGAAGCCTACAAATCCGGCCATGCGCTGAACAATGCGCTGTTACGCGAATTGCTACAGCATCAGGAATCCTGGGAAAGTGTCAGTTTCGAGCAGATCGAGGACGTCCCTGACGCCTTCCTGCGTTTGCATCCCCTTGCCGCCTGATGATCGCCATTCGCCTGATGATCGTCGCGCTGCTCATTGCGGTGGTGGCGCTTGGTTTATCGTGGCTGTTCACGGGTAACCGAAAATATTTGCGTTACGTCGGACGCGTGCTGCGCTTTTCGCTTGTTGTCGGGCTGATCACCGCTTTGCTTTATGTCGTTGAGCGGGTTGTACTGCGATAAGGAAAGGGTCGCCATGAAAAACCATTCACGGCTTCACTCTTGCTAATCATCCATTGAAGGTCAGCGTCATGCCACATGCCACGAATTCCGGAAGTGCCCATCAAGTCATTGAATCTCTGGTGGAATTGACCGAGCAGCGCGATGAATTGACGTTGCTACGCAGCTTGCTGGACGTTATTCTGGAGATGCTCCCTGGGGTGGAGGCAGCCTTGATCTGGCTGGTGCCAGGCACTGAGCGCGGGCAGTGGATCAAGGATAAGAATTGTCTATTGCCGAGATCGATGTTCCCCATTGAAGACTGGCTCCTGGCCGAGTCCGCCAGCTTGAGTTCCACTGCGTCTGAGAAGCAACTCGATCAGAATGGCCAGAGCTATCTCATCAGCAGCCTGGGTATCCAGGAGGGCCGGCGCAAGGTCATCATTATCCGGCAGCCCGAATGGAGCTCCTCCGATCTGCGTACCGTACAAGGCATGATCAAGATCCACGCCAATTATGCCAAATTGCTGTTTGACAGCGAGCGCGACACCCTGACCGGCTTGTACAACCGCAAGAAAATGGAACAAAAGTTGACCGAACTGCTCTCGGCCAGGAACAACGGGTTCAACCGGGAGCAGGACGAAGGCAGAAACGATTATCTGGCCGTGTTCGATATCGACCATTTCAAGCGCGTCAATGACAACTATGGTCATTTGATCGGCGACGAAGTCCTGCTGGTATTTTCGGGCTTGGTGCGCGGCATTTTGCGCGACAACGACTGGGTGTTTCGCTACGGTGGAGAAGAATTTGTCGCGCTGATCAAAGGCGTCACCCCCGAGATCGTCGAAGTCATTCTCGAGCGCATCCGGAGCAAGGTACAAAACCATGCCTTCCCCCAGGTTGGGCAGGTCACAGTCAGCGTAGGCTTCACCCCCATCATCGACCAGGTATTGCCCCCGCACGTGTTTGAAGAAGCCGACAAGGCGCTGTATTACGCCAAGGAGCATGGCCGCAACCAGGTCTGCGACTACCGTGAACTGCTGAATCGCGGCGAACTCAAGCAAGAGGAACGCATCACTGGTTCAGTCGAACTCTTCTAGACCACACGCAATTCGCTCAGCGCCGCACCCCGGATTGAGGAATAAGCTTGAAGCGGCTTATTCAACCTGCATGCGGATGTCGATCAGGACCCATTCCGGATTGTTTTCAATTTCGCGACGTAAATCAGGGGTGGGAAACCCCCGCACTTTTGCGTCGACTTCCCGGGTTCAAGGGAGTGTTTTATCCCCCGGGAATGATCAAACGATCTTCAAGATCTTTGCCAGGGTGTCGAAGAACACGCAGTAAATTGCGATAGGGATGGGCAGGCCGAGTAGCGAGCCGAGCAGGTAGTCGCGAAACCGGATACCGCTCATGGCCAGCGTGTAGTTGAGTGCGGGAATGGTCTGGAATAGCATTCTCAGGAGAAAAATGCTTTTGATCGGGTGGGCTTCCAGCCGGCTCAACAGGCTGACAGCGAGCGGGCTATCAAGTTTTCTGAGTGCGTTGCCGCCCACAAGGCGGATGGTGAAGAAGGTGGCAACGCACGAGATGCTTGCGGCGATATAGGTGACCACGCCGCCCCAGAACTCTCCGAGTGTGAGCACCGCTGCAGCAAGAAAAATCCAGCCAGGAATCTGGATCAGGTTACCCAGCACAAACGCCAGCACAAAAATCAGCAACCCACTGGCTTGATGATCCCGTATGACTTGTTGCAGAAATTCGAGGGTGAAATGGGCACGGGCGCCGGACAGCTCAAACACTGCGAACAACAGGATAAGAAACAGCACGACCGCGATGAGGCGTTTGTAATTTTCCACGGCGGTCTTAACCGGCCAGGTTTATGCGCGGGGACACACATGGTGCGCAACCTGCCTGCAGACCCTGGGCGCAATAACCATGACTGCGGGAAACGTGCCCCGCCATGCCTGACACCCGTAACGACATCAGGCCGGATAGCAAACAGGCGATCAGCATGGGGTCAAAACGTGCAGGGAGTTTGCGCATGGTTTGGGGGTGCATGATTAATACAGGGTGCCGCGCGGACTGCTTCAGCGCAATAGGGTGAACGCTCTTCTGGTCGCCCGGGATAAATCCATAGATACACCCGGATCAGCTGCCGCTGAGCATTGTACCGATGCCGCCATAATGCATGGGGTTGTGGGTTAAGGCGACTGTCCGGTATGTTGCGGACAACTTCCTGCGAGTGCTCCGATATGTCTCCAACGCTACCTGTTGAAATTCAATCCTTGCTGGGCTCCTGGCAAGCCCTGATGTTGGACCCTTTGGTGTGGTGGGAAATCGGTGTGATTGTCCTGGCAGCGGCGGCGGCGCTGTTGGTCCATCGCCTGCTGAGTCAGGGTCTGGTCGAGCGCACGGAACTGAATGTGGAATTTGCCGTTCGCCATCTTGCCTTGAAAACCCTGCAGCGCGTTCTGTTTCCGATCAGCATGCTGCTTGGCGTTGTGGCGGGACGGGCATTGCTGGCGCATCAAGACATGCCGGTGGGATTGCTTGACCTCGCTGTGCCACTGCTGGTGTCGTTGGCAACAATTCGCACGGTAGTCTATTTTTTACGCAAGACATTCCGTCCCAGCCCGATGGTCAAAGCCTGGGAAAGCCTGATTTCCACCTCGGTCTGGATTATCGTCGCGCTGCATCTGCTGGGCTGGTTACCCGCCGTGCTGGAAGGGCTGGACGGCATGGCCATGCAGATGGGCGAGAAGCGCATTTCGGTGCTGGCAGTGGGCAAGCTGGTGCTGGCGGTGGCGGTGCTGTGGATGCTTGCGTTGTGGGTGGCCCGCTTGATCGAGAACCGCATCAGCCAGGCCGAGTATGTCAATGCCAGCATGCAGGTGGCGATGGTCAAGCTCAGCAAGTTCCTGCTGCTGCTGCTGGCCTTTTTGCTGGCGCTGGATGCGGTGGGCATCGATCTGACCGCGCTGACCGTATTTGGCGGCGCGCTGGGCGTGGGCCTGGGTTTTGGCCTGCAGCGCATCGCCAGCAACTTCATCAGCGGCTTCATCGTCCTGTTCGACCGCTCGATTCGCCCGGGCGATGTCATCACCATCGGCGAAAAATTCGGCTGGGTGCAGGAACTGCGCGCGCGCTACGTGGTGGTGCGGGACCGCGATGGGGTGGATCGGCTGATTCCCAATGAGATGTTGATTACCAACGAGGTGATCAACTGGAGCTTCAGCGACCGCAACGTGCGCCTGAAGATTCCGGTTTCCATCAGCTACGACAACGACCCAGAACAGGCGCTTGGCTTGCTGCGCGAGGCGGCGATGGCCAATCCGCGGGTCCTCGCCGACCCGGAGCCGGCTACGCGCCTGATGGCCTTTGGCGACAATGGCATCGAACTGGAACTGCGGGTGTGGATTCAGGATCCCGAGTCGGGCCTGGCCAATGTGCGTTCGGATATCAATCTGGCCATCTGGCGAGCCTTCAAGGGTGCCGGCATTGTCATTCCCTATCCGCAGCGTGATTTGCACATTCGCGGCGGCCTGGAGGCATTGGCCCCGGTCCAGGACGACACAGACGCGCGCTGATTTCAGCTTGTGTAACAACTCGGGTTAAACGTTTTTTGCCGGGATAGTCTGATGGGGCACCGAAACGGTGTCCGGGCATGGCTAGCCAAAACAGGGCTAATCGTGGCCAGGCGGCGTGTGGTGGCGCAGCAATCGGGTCAGGGCGTCTTTGAGCGGGCCTTCTTCTATGTTTGTACTGAGGTGCGCCAGCCCCTCCAGCGCGGTGACAGGCAAGCCGGCTTTTTCGACCGGATGGACGTAACGTGGCAGCAATTCGGGGTTGACGCTGATGCGCAGGCTGGTCGCCGCAATGCCGTGCTTGCCCAGTTTGGCGATCAGCGCATCGGCCTGGTGGCGCAGGCGGCTGGAGACGGCGCCGCTGTCGCAAGCCAGGCTCAGCACACCGTTTTCCAGCTGCATCACGCGGACATGCCCGGCGATTGCGGCAGGCAGCGCACGCTCCAATGCAGCCTGGGTATTGAGCAAAGCCCGGGCGCGAACCGCCAGACCGCTCGGTAGTTGGCTGGCCAGCAGATCAGACAGGCTGGAGGTGCTCATGCGGGCGTGGCGCGAGGGGCATGGGCAGTCCCCCGCGCTATGCTAAACTTCGACGATTTTCCGCGTCCTGCGGTCATTTCGGGTTCCCCATGCTGCAATCCATTTTCAAAAAAGTCTTTGGTAGTCGCAACGAGCGGCTGGTTAAACAATACCTGCAAAAGGTTAAAGCGATCAATGCGCTGGAACCGGCGATGGAGAAGTTGACCGATTCCGAGCTGGCCGGCAAGACTGCCGAATTCAAATCCCGGCTGGGCCAGGCTGGGACGGCTAACCCGGGCGAGACGCTCGACAAGCTGTTGCCGGAAGCTTTCGCGGTGGTGCGCGAAGCGTCGAAGCGGGTGCTCGGCATGCGCCATTTCGATGTGCAGATGGTGGGCGGCATGGTGTTGCACGACGGCAAGATAGCCGAAATGCGCACCGGCGAGGGAAAAACGCTGATGTCGACCCTGCCCGCGTATCTGAACGCACTGACCGGCCGTGGCGTGCACGTGGTGACGGTGAACGATTACCTGGCCAGTCGCGATGCGGAATGGATGGGGCGCTTGTACAGTTTCCTTGGCCTGACCACTGGCATCAACCTGTCGCAGATGCCGCACGACGCCAAGCAGGCCGCGTATGCCGCCGACATCACCTACGGTACCAACAACGAATACGGCTTCGACTACCTGCGCGACAACATGGTCTACGAGATGAGCCAGAAGGTGCAGCGCCCGCTGGCCTACGGCATCATCGACGAAGTCGACTCGATCCTGATCGACGAGGCGCGCACCCCGCTCATCATTTCGGGACAGTCGGAAGAAAATACCGCGCTGTACCTGCAATTGAATCTGGTTCCCTCGAAACTGACCCGGCAAAAGGACGAGGAGTCCGAAGGCGATTATTCGGTCGATGAGAAATCGCGCCAGGTGTTGCTGTCCGAGTCGGGTCACGAAAAGATCGAAGCCATCCTCACCGAAATGGCGCTGCTGCCCGAGGGCGGAAGTTTGTACGACGCGGCCAACATCATGCTGATGCACCATGTGTACGCTGCGTTGCGCGCGCATGCGTTGTTCTTCAAGGATCAGCATTACGTGGTGCAGAACGACGAAGTCGTCATCGTCGATGAATTCACCGGCCGCCTGATGAGTGGACGGCGCTGGTCGGAAGGTTTGCACCAGGCGGTGGAAGCCAAGGAAGGGGTGTCGATCCAGAAGGAGAACCAGACCCTCGCTTCGATCACCTTCCAGAACTATTTCCGCATGTATCAAAAGCTGTCGGGCATGACCGGCACGGCGGACACTGAAGCCTTCGAATTCCAGAGCATCTACGGTCTCGAAACGGTGGTCATTCCGACGCACCGCCCGATGATCCGCAAGGACGAGCACGATCAGGTTTACCGCACCGGAGCCGAGCGCGACCAGGCGGTGATCATCGACATCCGCGAGCGCCATGCCGCAGGTCAGCCGGTACTGGTCGGCACCACCTCGATCGAAGCCAACGAACTGCTGTCAGCCGAACTTAAAAAAGCCGGGTTGCCGCACAACGTGCTGAACGCCAAGCAGCATGAACGCGAAGCTGAAGTCATCGCGCAAGCCGGCATGACGGGCGGTATCACCATCGCCACCAACATGGCGGGCCGAGGTACCGATATCGTGCTGGGTGGCGGCATCCAAAATCAACTCGATGCGATCAGCCTGGATGAGGCGCTGTCCGACAGCGAGAAAGCCAGCCGCATCGCTGCGCTGAAGGCCGACTGGAAACCGCGTCATGACGCGGTGCTGGCTGCGGGCGGTTTGCACATCATCGGCACCGAACGTCACGAATCGCGCCGCGTCGACAACCAGTTGCGCGGACGTTCCGGGCGTCAGGGCGATCCCGGCTCCAGCCGTTTCTTCCTGTCGCTGGAAGACCCGCTGCTGCGCATCTTCGCCTCCGACCGTGTCGCCGCGATCATGGATCGCCTGAAGATGCCCGAAGGCGAGGCGATTGAACATCCGTGGGTGACGCGAGCGATCGAAAACGCACAGCGCAAGGTTGAACAGCGCAACTTCGATATCCGCAAACAGCTGCTTGAATACGACGACGTGTCGAATGACCAGCGCAAGGTGATCTACGAGCAGCGCAACGAGCTGCTGGCGAGCGAGGATATCGGTGACACCATTCGCGCCATGCGCGACAGCGTGTTGAGTGATGCGATCGACCTCTACATCGCACCGGGTAGCATGGATGAGCAATGGGACGTGGCCGGTCTGGAAAAAGCCCTGGGCGCGCAGTTCGCACTCGATCTGCCTCTGCAGCATTGGCTGGATGAAGACAAGACGTTGAACGAGGAAGGTCTGCGCAAGAAAATCATGACTGCCGCCGATGCAGCGCATGCCGAGAAGGAAGCGCTGGTTGGCGCGGAGGGTCTACGCCAGTTCGAGCGTTCGGTGATGCTGCAAAGCATGGACACCCACTGGCGCGAACATCTGTCGGCGCTGGACCACCTGCGTCAGGGCATCCATCTGCGCGGCTATGCACAGAAACAGCCCAAGCAGGAATACAAGCGCGAAGCGTTTGAGTTGTTCTCCGGCATGCTCACCGGCATCAAGGCCGAAGTCACGCAGATCACCAGCACCGTCCAGGTACGGGTGCCCGAGGATGTGCCGGCAGTTGCATTGAGCGAAGGGTTGTCCAACGTGCAATACCAGCACGCGGGCTACGACGAGGCGCAGGACTTTGCCGAGGCCGAAGCCACTGCTGCTGCAGGCGGGTATCCCAAGGTGGGCCGTAACGATCCCTGTCCGTGCGGTTCGGGCAAGAAATACAAGCAGTGCCACGGCAAGCTGAGTTAAGGAATTTTTATGCCGTATTACGTTTTTCGTCTGGGCATGTTCAAGGTGTTGGAAAAGCAGGGCGAATGGGCCTCGTTCAAGGAGGCCCGCGCACAAACCAATGCGCTGCGTAAAACCCTCGATCCCAAAACCGGCGACAAATACAAGATGATGTTTGCCGAGAATGAAATCGCTGCGCAGGAAACCTTGTCTGCCGAACGTGAACTGGATACCCGGCTCACGGGTGACGATTGGTAAGTTTGAGTATTGGCTTGAAAGGGCTCGGATCACATCCGCACAGCAGATTATTGAAGGTGGCTGATGGCTGAGTACAACGAAGACGCATACAAGCTGGCGCGCAAGGCCTACATCGAATACAGCTGTCCTTTTGAGCGGGCCTTGTTGTCACGTTGCGTCGGCTGCGACCGGTCACGCAAACTCAACCTCGCCGAGCGGGAAGCCATTGCCTGTAGCGACCCCGCAGCCCGTGAAGATTGCCTGAGCTTTTATCAGGCACTGCACGAAAATGCGCAGTTCGCACTGAAAATAACCCCCGATTCCCCGTGGCCATTTGGCAAGGAAATTCGTGCCCAGTGCGGGGGTGTGCGCGGGTTGGCGGCTTCACTCGGGACCGCTGGCGACGAAAGCTCCGATGTGGCGGCAACCGTGCTGCAAGCCAAGACCCGTTTTGGCAGTTGTGCTGAATTCCCCTACTCTGAAATCATGCGCGCTGTGGTGCATTACGAACCCCGCAAGCGCCGCTGTTGAAACCATCCGGCTGGTCTGGGAACCTTGAGAGACCGCTGAGAGTCATTTGGATGGCCCTGTTTTTTTGATTACACTGACCCAGTGCGTTCCCGAATAAACCGATTCCTGCTGATCTTGATGATGCTGGTTCTGCCGGTACAGTCCTTTGCGTCTGCCGCCCTGCTGGGCTGCATGTTTTCGTTCCAGGGCCAATATCCATTCCCGCACATGGAACAACAGGCGATGTCGGGCGAGGCGTTGGCAACATGCCATGAGTCGGAACCGACTGACAAATCGCCCAATTCCCACAATTGCAAGCACTGTACCGTCTGTCATGCCGCTTCGACATTGATGGTTCCGGCTGTCGATGCCGCACCCATTGTGCCTTTTGCACATCGTGTCGTCCCCCACGCGAATGACACTTTCATCGGCTTTATCCCCGACAGTCCCGAGCGTCCGCCTCGACTCGCCTTCGCTTGAATTCCGCGCTGCAAGCCAGCGCGTTTACCCGATTCTGTTTGCGGCACGCTGCCGCTGAATTTGCGAGGTTCACCATGTTGAATTCATTTTTCCGTCCAGTGACGTTATCTGCCCGCGTCCAATTGCCTCGGTGGGCGGCACCGTTGGTTTTGACAGTAACGCTGGTTGTGCCCTTGGCGCATGCCGCCGAAACCATGCCAAAAGAAATGGTAATGGCACCTGCCTCACCGCTGAGCCTGTATCAGAAATGGCGCGATGAGCCGGTCAGTGATTGGACCCAGTCGAATGACCGCGTCGGAGAAATAGGGGGCTGGCTCACTTATTTGCGTGACGCCCAACAAGGTGATGGCGCTGCAGAACCGAGCAGCCATGGCCAGCATGGACATTGAGGGCTTACCATGAAAACCAATCCCACTACGCCACGCACACTCGTGTTGGCATTGATGTCCGCGGCCTTGCTGGGAGGCTGCGCCAGTTTTTCAAAGGATGGCGGATTTGATACCGTTCAATCCGCTACCCAGTCGCGCATCCAGAAAGAGGTGGTGTGGTCGCGCGACGACGCCACGCGTGCGCAAACGCAGGCCCGCGTCGACAAGATGCTGGAACAACCGCTGACAGATGAAGCGGCGGTGCAGATTGCATTGCTCAACAATCCGGGCCTGCAGGCGGCATTCAACACCCTGGGCATCGCCGAGGCTGACTTGGTGTCGGCCCAGCGTTTGCCCAACCCGGGTTTTTCCATTGGTCGACTCACGCGTGGCGACGAGGTGGAGTGGGAGCGCAGCTTGCACCTCAATCTGGCACGCCTGTTGACGATGCCGATGCGGACCGGGATCGAACAACGGCTGTTTGAACAAACGCGAAGCGGGTTGGTGCTGAACGTGCTGCGACTGGCAACGGATACGCGCAAGGCCTGGATCATTGCCGTCACCGCCAATCAATCGGCACAGTATCAGCAGCAGGCAATGGAAGCAGCCGAAGCCGGTGCCGATCTTGCCAGTCGCATGGCGAAGGTCGGCAACTGGAGCAAATTGAAGCAGGCGCGTGAACACTCGTTTTATGCGGACGCCGCGTTGGCGGTGGCACGTGCCGAAGGGGCAAAAGTGCAGGCGCGCGAGCGTCTGATTCGGCTGATGGGTTTGAGTAGCGCAGACAAACTGAAACTGCCCGATCGCTTGCCGGACCTGCCGCTATCCTTGCCCGCGCTTGCCAATGTGGAACAGCAGGCAATGGACTCGCGGCTGGACTTGCAGATGACCAGGCTGCAAATCGAGGCGCTGGCAAAAAACCTGGGCCTCACCCGCAGCACGCGGCTGATCAATGTGCTGGAACTGGGCATCATCAACAACGGTTCGAACACCGAGCCGCAGCAGCGCGGTTATGAGATCAGTTTCGAATTGCCCTTGTTCGACTGGGGGCAGAGCCGGGTGGTCGCCGCCGAATCGCGTTACCGGCAGGCGCTCGAACGCGCCCGTGAAACCGCAGTGAATGCGCGTTCTGAAGTGCGCGAGGCCTATGCCATGCAGCAAGGCCAGTACGCCATCGCCAGACATCTGCGCGACGAGGTGGTGCCATTGAAAAAGCGCATCTCCGACGAAAACCTGTTGCGCTACAACGGCATGCTGATCGGCGTGTTCGAATTGCTGGCCGATGCGCGTTCGCAGATTACGTCGGTCAACGCCGCCATCGAGGCGCAGCGCGATTACTGGCTGGCCGAATCCGATCTGCAAATGGCCCTGGTCGGCACCCCCGGCGCAATGGCCGCACCCTCAGCTTCCTCCGCCTCTGCCGAAGCAGCGGGCGGACATTGAAAGGAATTTTCATGACTTCAAGACGTGATTTTTTCAAATTGACCGGTGCAGTGGCCGCCGCCACGGTGACGCCGGCTGCGCTGGCGGGCCTGCCCGAGATTGTCAGCATGGGCACGCCCGACACCCAGCCGCCGCTGATGCCGCCGAACGGCCGCCCCTACAATCCGGTGGTGACGCTCAATGGCTGGACGCTGCCGTGGCGGATGAAAGGCGGGGTAAAGGAGTTTCACCTCGTCGCCGAACCGGTGGTGCGCGAAATCGCGCCCGGCATGAAGGCGCATCTGTGGGGCTATAACGGCCAGTCGCCCGGGCCGACCATCGAGGTGGTGGAAGGCGATCGGGTGCGGATATTCGTCACCAACCGGCTGCCCGAACATACCTCCATCCACTGGCACGGCCAGCGCCTGCCCAATGGCATGGATGGGGTGGCCGGCTTGAACCAGCCGGCCATTCCGATGGGCAAGACCTTTGTTTACGAGTTTGTGGCGCGCCGTCCCGGCACCTTCATGTATCACCCGCACGCCGACGAAATGACGCAGATGGCGATGGGCATGATGGGTTTCTGGGTGACGCATCCCAAAGGCAGGCATCCGCTGATCGACCCGGTCGACCGCGATTTCTGCTTTTTGCTCAACGCCTACGACATCGACCCCGGCAGCGCGACGCCGACGGTCAACACCATGCTCGATTTCAACCTGTGGACCTTCAACAGCCGGGCGTTCCCGGGGGTTGATAGCCTGAATGTGCGGTTGAATGACAAAGTGCGCATCCGCGTCGGCAACCTCACCATGACCAACCATCCGATCCATTTGCACGGGGTGGAGTTCGAGGTGACCGGCACCGACGGCGGCCCCACACCGAAAGGCTCGCGCTGGATGGAAGTTACCGCGGACATTGCGGTCGGACAGATGCGCCAGATCGAGTTTCTGGCCGACGAGGAAGGCGACTGGGCGTTCCACTGCCACAAGAGCCACCACACCATGAATGCGATGGGTCATGCGGTGCCGACCATGATCGGCGTCGATCACACCGGGATCATGAAGAAGATCAACAAGCTGGTGCCCGACTACATGGTGATGGGCGAACGCGGCATGGCCGACATGACCGAAATGGAAATGCCGCTGCCCGACAACACCTTGCCGATGATGACCGGACAGGGTCCCTACGGTTCGGTGGAAATGGGCGGCATGTTCACCATGATGAAAGTGCGGCGCGACCAGAAGAAGGGGGATTATTCCGACCCCGGCTGGTACAAGGCCCCCGCCGGTACGGTGGCATTCGAATACACCGGCGCGCTTTCCGAGCCGGTGCGTGCGCCGAAATCCGCCTCACCCCAGGGCAAGCCCACCGATGTTGAAGTCACGGTGCGCAAACCCAGTGGCCATTCCGGACACTAAAACAAAAGGGTGGGCGGAATTTTTCACCGCTGCCCTTGTCGTACATCAACACAAGGAGCCAGACCATGAAAAAAATGTTTGTATTGATTGCTGCGCTAACACTTTCTACGCCACTTTACGCGCAGCCAGCAGTCCCGGCAGCGGCCGCCGCCAGCGTGATGAGCGATGGCGTGGTGCGCAAGATCGACACGGAAAATAACAAAATCACCCTCAAGCACGGCCCGATTACCAATCTGGATATGCCAGGCATGACCATGGTTTTTCGGGTGGTGTCGCCCACGCTTTTGAATAACGTCAAGGCGGGCGACGCTGTGAAATTTCACGTTGAGCGGGTCAACGGTGCGATGACCATCATGGATATACAGCCCGTAAAATAACGTCTTGGGCGGGTGGCTCCGGTCCGGCATGCGTCGGCTAGAGGGTGGCGTGCCCGGCTTTCTGATCAAAATACAGGGTGGCGGCAAAACCATGACCCCCATCGGGGCGCGGTAGCCCGTCGCCGAGCTCCAGTCTGGCATGAGATAGCTGGGCAATTCGGCCCACGATGGACAACCCGAGTCCACAGCCTTCACTTTCCCCCTCACGCTCGCCGCGCACAAAGCGTGCGCTGAGTTGTGATCGCAAGGCCGGTTCCACGCCCGGACCATCATCTGCGACCGTGATCGAACACCCCGCCCCATTTCTTTCGAGGCGGACTTCAATGCGCGCCCCTTCGCCTGCATAGCGCAAGGCGTTATCCACCAGATTACGCAGTGCAATCTGCAACCAGGCTGCGGAAATTGCAACCGGGCATACCGCTGTCGCATCCACCACCAGTGACTGTGCCTGGCGCTGTGCCAGCGGCAGCAGTTCGGCGCACACCGTGGCGATACTCTCTGCCGGGTTCAATGGCGGTGGCGTGCTGTGGCTCGCGGGGTCGACGCGTGCCAGCGTCAACAACTGCTCGACCAGGTGCGTCATCCGGTCAACGCCGGCGATCACCTGTGCCAGCGCGCGTTGCCGACTGTCAGCTTCCTGCGCACGTTGGGCAACCTGAGCCTGAATTTTCAGTGCGGCCAGCGGGGTGCGAAGTTCGTGTGCTGCATCGGCGGTAAACCGGCGCTCACTGTCGAAGGCTTCGGCCACGCGCTGGATCAGGGCATTGAGCGCTGCGCGAAGCGGCGCAATCTCCTCGGGCAGCGGCGCCGATGCGTCCAGCGGTGCCAGCGCCTGCGCGTCCAGCGAACCGACCTGATGCGCCACCGCATTCACTGGCCGCAGCGTGCGGCCGACAACCCACCATACGGCCAGCGCCATCATGGGTAACGCGAGCATGCCGGGAATCAGAAGCGATAAACCGATTTCTTGCGCTAATTGCTCGCGCGCGGCATGGGCCTGCGCGACGATGACACGGTATTCCGCATCGTTATTCTGAACCGTATAGAAACGCCAGTTTTCACCTTGATACAGATGTTCGCTAAAGCCGGCCGTCATGCCTGCTGCAAATTTGGCATGCCCGGGCGACGTCACCAGGCGCCGTGCTTCACCGTCGTCGGCGTGCCATACCTCGAATGCGATAGGGACGGGATAGCGTTGCGTGTGTTCGTGCAGTTCTTTCACGAAATGGTCGACTTCGCCGCCCGCCACAATGGCAAGCAAGGTGTCTGCAATCTGCGTCAGCTGGCTGTCGAGCAGTTCATCCGCCTCATGGTGAGCGCGCTGATACACCACCACAACCGATAGCAGCCAGATCGCGGCAACCGCGCTGGTCAGTAGCCATACCAGACGCCGGCGCAGAGAATAGGTGGGCGCAGCGCTCATGAGGCAGAGGCGGCGGTTGAAGCCATGTAGCCGACGCCGCGCACGGTTCGGATCAATTCGTTGCCGAGCTTGCGCCGCAAGTGGTGGATGTGGACTTCGAGCGCATTGCTGTCGACCGCATCGTTCCAGGTGTAGAGCTGCTCTTCCAGCGCGCGCCGCGTCAGCACGCGGCCGGCATTTTGCAGCAGCAGATGCAGCAGATCGAATTCGCGTGCGGTCAGTTCCACAGCTTGTCCGGCGCGCATCACCGTGCGCGCCGCCGGATTGAGTTCGACTTCGCCCAGCGTGAGTATCGGTTCAGGGCGGCCATGGGCACGCCGCACCACGGCGCGCAAGCGGGCGGTCACTTCATCGAGGTCGAATGGCTTGAGTACATAGTCGTCGGCGCCCAGATCGAGCCCGCGCACCTTGTCTTCCAGTTGGTCGCGCGCGGTGAGAATCAGCACCGGGGTTGCGTCGTGCCGTCCGCGCAGCCATTGCAGCACGGACAGGCCGTCGCGTTTGGGCAGCCCCAGATCGAGCACCACCGCCGCAAACGATTCAGTCGACAAGGCGGCCACCGCAGCTTCGCCGTCGCGCAGCCAGTCAACGGCATAGCCTGCCTGCGTCAGCCCGGCCTGCAGGCCATCGCCCAACAAGCGGTCATCTTCCACCAACAATATGCGCATTGTGCAATTTTATCCTGGGGCGTTCATTTCGGAACCCTGACCGAGTCGTCGTCAAACACGCCCTTATCTGCCTTACTGTGGCATGCCGCACAGTTGGCGGCAGAACCCACCGATTTGCGCGACCATGCTGTGCGCGGCACTTCATCGTGTTTACCCACGAACCAGCGGGTTTCGGTGATGCGCAACGGGGCATCCTTCGCCCCCATACGCCGCATCACCCTGCTCCCGATCTGACTGGCGCCGCTATCGGCGGCGTTGGCCTCCAGGAATCGCAGGATATCAGCCTGGGTTGCCGGATCAAGGCTGGCATTATCGCCGAAGTGATCGTCGAGGCCGCCCATCAGGCGCTGCCATGACGCGCGCGGCAGCAGGGCGGGAGAATAGGCGAGGTGGCAGCTGGCGCATTCCTGCTGCCAGTTTTTGTGGGTGAGCCTGGGCATGACATCGCCATCGCCGTGCGCCTCGCCAGACGGCAATGAAAAGGCCAGCAGAGTGACTGTGCCGACTGCTGTCAGTACACCGATTCCACGTAATAAAGTGTTCATGGTTCGCTCCTTATTTGAGTTGACTCAACCAGGCGATGAAATCGCCCTTTTCCTGTGCGCTGCATTCGCGCTTCAGCACGTCCTGGCAGTTGCGCCGAAACCATTTTTCGACCTTGGCCGCATCGGTGAAACGTTGTGGATTTGCCGCGGGCGCCAGCGGTTCGATGCGCTTGCCGACGCGGGTGCGGCCGGGTTGTTTGGGGTTGGCGGTGTGACAGCTGGCACAACTCACGCTCGTGCCAGCACGCCCGGGATGTTCGCTGCGGTAGAGCGTTTCACCGCGGGCGGCCGACAGGGCCGAAACCGGGCTGCCTGCTTGTTGTGCAAAATGCGCCATCAGTGTTGCCGGGGTGTCGGCGGCCGCGACACTGGCGGACATCAGCGCCAGCATGGTCAGGGCAAGCGGCTTAATCATGTTGTGCCTCGCTTTCTGCATCGATGTATTGCTTGCCGGTGAGCATGCTTTGCGCCACCCGTTCGCCGCGCAGCTGGTGAAAAACCAGCGCCGCCATGTGCAGGCCGATAAAGCCCAGCATCAGGATGAAACCAGCCTCGTGCGGATCCTCCAGCACGTCCTCCAGCCAGGTCGCGTTGCCGAGCCAGCCGGCCAGCGGGCCGGCCTGGAATTCGCTGGCGGCGAGTCCCAGTCCGGTGAAGACCATCAGCGCCATCACGCCATAGGCAAACAGATACGCCAGGCTGGCAATCGGATCGTGGCCGACCCGATGTGCCGCTGGCAAGCGCAGACTCTTGAGGCTGTCCTTCCAGACGGCGGGGTGCCACAAGTCGCGCCAGCGTGCGCTGGCCGGACCCACCAGGCCCCACAGCAGACGCGTCAATAAGCTTGTCGCCAGCACATAGCCGGACAAAATATGCAGATTCCAAAGCGTGTCTTCATGAGGGCCATGCTCGAACCAGTCAGCCAGTTGGCTCGTGATGATGAGCGAGATGACGGACAGCGCGATAGCTGCGTGCAGCAGCCGCAGCAGGGAGTCGTACACGCGACGGTGTTCGGTTTTCAAGCGTGACATGGTGGTCTCCTTCGGTCATGCAATGAGACCACTCTAGTAGTGCAGTCTTAGCGCAGCCTTAAGATGCTGTGCGGCCACGACACGGGCAACCCGGGTGTCGGCTTGCCCGGCTTGCGGTACGTGGCTATATGCGCGCACCGTCGGGATAGGCATGGAGCACGCTGCATCTCATTAAGCGTATTTTCGGGCAGCCTCAGCAGATCGAGAATAGTGGGCACCGGATTGATTTGCTGGCGAGGCGGATATCGGTGTGCGACGCAATAGGCATACAGGGGCCAGGATCGTATCCGGAACTTAAGGCAAGCTTAAGGATCGGTAGGCATGATCTGCGCTGTACTATCTCAGGATCGGCATATTGGAGCTTGAAAGCGTGTTTTTGCATCTCGGCGTTGAAACTTTAAGGCGGCGCTTTGCGTGCCGCAGTCAGTTGTTCATCCGGAATTCGGGATGCGAGAGGGTTGATCCTGTCCTGCCGCACAGGATAGGATGCATCCATGAGTAAAATTGCGGTTTAACCCGCGTACCCGGGATAGCCACCCTGCCAAGGGTCGGTAACACTGGATAATTTCAAGGAAATGATAAAGTACCTGTAATGCGTAGCCCACATCGAAAAGCCGTTTCGTTGCTCATGCTCTTCACGTTTATTGTGATGAGCTTTGGCGCGTATGGATTCAACTCGAAGTGGCTCGCACATGAACTCGACCATAATCAGCTTACACACGCGTTGCTGGCCGATCACCATCCCGCCCCGCAGCTTGCAACGCCGGGCAACCCGGATGCCGACCCGATGAGTGATGCCGAGCACAAGCTGCTGCATGCTTATTGTCATGCCGAGCAATTCGTCAATCCTGTTTTTACCGGCATTGGCGAGCCGTCTATCCAGGCCCCGCCCTCGCGTCCGAGTTTGCTCACGCTAAGACCGTCAGCGCTTGAATCCCCGTTTCGTCCTCCCCGTAACACCTCCCTCCTTTAACGCCGCGTAGCTTGCGGTGTCCAGCAGATTTTTCTTTGCCGCGGCTTGGCGAGCGCGGGCTTACGTTTGTCGCGTCATCAGGCGCTATTCGAGGTTGATCATGAATAAAAGGAATCTACGTTTCCAGGTAGGGACTTACGCCATAGCGCTGGCATGCGTATTTGCGGTGACCGCGCAGGCAGCCGAGCGGGCGGTCAAATTCACCGTTCCCAACAAGCAGATTCAGGCGCTGGGTATCCAGACTTCGCCATTACAAAGTCAAGCTGACTCGGTGTTGGCGCGTTACCCGGCTCAGGTCATCGTCCCGCCACAGGCGGAACAGGTGCTCAGCTCGCCCGTGGCCGGTCTGGTGGCGCAATTGCTGGTCCAGCAAAACCAGGTTGTGCGTTCGGGAGAGCCGTTGCTGCGTCTTGTCAGTCCGGAACTCGGGCAGTTGCAGTTGCAGCTGCTGCAGGCCTCGTCTCGCGCCACGCTCGCGCGGCAGACTGCGCATCGCGAACAATCCCTGTTCAAGGAAGGGATCATCCCGCAACGACGGGTGCAAGAGGCGCAAGCGGGTTTGAGTGAAGCCGAGGCGATGCTGAATCAGGCCAGGGCGGCACTGCGATTAAGCGGGATGTCAACTGCGGCCATTAAGCGCGTTCAAGCTACCGGCAGGCCACAAGACAGCATTATGCTGGTCGCGAAGCAGGCCGGAATCGTGACCGAAATTGCGGTCATGCCTGGCCAGCGGGTCGAGGCCGCAACGGCTTTATTGACGGTGGCACAAACCGGTACCCTGTGGCTCGACATTCAGCTTCCGGTTGCTGAGGGTGGGAATTGGCAGCCTGGAGCGAAGGTCCGGATATCGGGCCGCGACGTCACGGCACGGATACTGAGCACCAGCCCCATGGTCTCGTCCGGCAGCCAGACTGTGGCTTTGCGGGCTGCGATTGAGGGCAGGTCAGGTCAGGTTCGCCCAGGTGAATTTGTAACAGTTGAACTGCCCATCGCCGCCACGCAAGACAGCTGGGGGGTGCCGTTGTCTGCCGTGGTCTACTCCGGCAAACAGGCTTATTTGTTCGTTCGCACCTCGAACGGCTTTGAAGGCCGCCCGGTGCAGGTGATAGCCAGCGCCGGGCAACAGGTGCGCGTACAGGGGCCACTCAAGGAAGGTGAACAGGTCGCCGTCAGCGGCGTGGTCGCGCTCAAGGGCGCCTGGCTTAACGCCAAGGAGAGCAAGTGATGCTTGCCCGCCTTGTTCAGTTCTCCCTGTCGCAGCGCCTGTTCGTCCTGCTGGCGACACTGATAGTCGCCGGTGCGGGATGGATGGCCTATATCGGGTTGCCGATTGACGCCTTCCCGGATGTGTCGAGCACCCAGGTCAAAATCATCATGAAGGCCCCCGGCATGACGCCGGAGGAAGTCGAAAGCCGCATCGCGGTGCCGATTGAAGTGGAAATGCTCGGCATTCCCAAAACCAGGATTCTGCGCTCGGTCACCAAATACGGCCTGGTCGATGTGACCATCGATTTCGTGGACGGTACCGATATTTATTGGGCACGCCAGCAGGTGAGCGAACGTCTGGGCGGGCTGACGGAGAGTTTGCCGGCAGGGATTTCAGGCGGTATGGCGCCAGTGACTACCCCGTTGGGGGAGATGTACATGTTCACGGTTGAGGCCGAGGGAATGTCTTTGGCCGAACGCCGCAGCCTGCTTGACTGGGTGATCCGGCCGGCACTGCGCACGGTGCCTGGCGTGGCCGACGTGAATGCGCTGGGCGGCGTGGTGCGTGCTTTCGAGGTGGTACCCGATCAGATCAGCATGGCTGCCAGCGGCGTGACCATCGCGCAACTGAAAGAAGCGATAGACGCCAACAACCGCAATGACGGCGCGGGCCGGCTGGGCGAAGGTGACGAAGTGTTGCTGGTGCGCAGCGAGGGCAGCGTCACCAGTCTGGATGACCTGCGTGCGATCGTGGTGACGACGCAGAATGGCTCGCCGGTTCGCCTGGGCAACCTGGCCGAGGTCAAGATCGGCACCGTTACGCGCTATGGCGTAGTGACGCAAGATGGCAAGGACGAAGCGGTCCAGGGTCTGGTGCTGGGCCTGGCAGGCGCCAACGCGCAAAAGGTCGTTGAAGGCGTGCAGAAGAAACTGGCTGAACTGCAACCGACACTGCCGAAAGGGGTGAAGCTCGACGTTTTCTACGACCGCGCCTCCCTCGTCGACAAGGCGGTCGGTGCGGTCTCGACCGCGCTGCTTGAGGCGACGGTTCTGGTCATTATTTTGCTGGGGCTGTTCCTCGGCAATGTCCGGGCGGCCGTGACCGTGGCGCTGGTGCTGCCGCTGGCGGCGCTGATCACTTTCATCCTGATGCGCGGCTTCGGCATGTCGGCCAACCTGATGAGCCTGGGCGGTCTGGCGATTGCGATCGGCATGCTGCTCGACGCCGCCGTGGTGGTGGTCGAAAACATCGTGCAGCGCCTGGCGACCGACCCCACGGCCGGCAAGCTGCCGCGGCTGCATACGGTTTATCGTGCGGTGCGCGAGGTCGCGGTCCCGGTGACGTCCGGGATTTTGATCATCATCACGGTGTTCCTGCCGTTGCTCACCTTGCAGGATCTCGAAGGCAAGTTTTTCGTACCGGTGGCGCTCACCATCGTGTTCGCCCTGGCCGGGTCGCTGCTGTTGTCGCTGACCGTCATTCCGGTGCTGGCGTCTTATCTGCTGCGCGAGGTCAAGCATGAGGACCCGTGGCTGCCGCGCAAGCTGCTGGCGCTCTACGAGCCGGCGCTTGCCTGGGGCATGCGCCGGCAGGGGGTCGTCGTTGGCGTGGCGGTCGTGATGCTGGTGGGGGCGGGTGTGGTTTACACCCAGGTCGGCAAGACCTTCATGCCGACGATGGACGAAGGCGATTTGATCGTCGGCATCGAAAAACTGCCCTCGATCAGTCTGGAACAAAGCGCTGCGCTCGACCTGAAGATTCACCAGGCCCTCATGAAAGCCATTCCCGAGATAACCGGCATCGTTGCACGTGCCGGCTCCGACGAAATCGGTCTCGATCCGATGGGACTTAACCAGACCGACACCTACTTGCAGTTGAAGCCACGCGACGCATGGCGCATGAAGAGCAAGGAGGCGCTGATGGACGAGATACGCAAAGTGCTCGACCCCATGCCCGGCATCGAATACAGCTTCACCCAGCCGATTGAGATGCGGGTGTCGGAAATGATCATCGGCGTGCGCGGCGATCTGGCCGTGAAGATATTTGGCCCAGACCTCGACAAGCTCAATGCGTATGCGAGCCAGGTCGAAGCGCTGCTCAAGACGGTTCCCGGCAATCAGGACGTGTACACGGTTCAGAACGACGGCGTGCAGTACCTGCAGGTGATGGTCGATCGCCTGCAGGCGGGTCGACTGGGTTTGAGCGTGGAAGAGATCCAGGATGCGCTGCGCACGCAGATCGAAGGGCAGCGGGCCGGCATCGTGATCGAGGGCAACCGCCGCACACCGATTGTCATCCGGGGCACCGAGGCGGTTCGCATGTCGCCTGCCGAGTTCGGCACGATGCGCATCACCACCCAGGACGGCAGCACGGTGCCATTGACCAGTGTTGCCACGCTGGAACGCGCCGAGGGGCCGGTCAAGATCGACCGGGAAATGGGCAGCCGCTACAGCGTGGTGATCGCCAACGTCGGCGGTCGCGACCTGGTTGGCTTCGTCGAAGAGGCCCGTGCGCTCGTCACGCAGAAAGTGCCGCTGCCGACCGGCTACCGCATCAGCTGGGGCGGACAGTTCGAGAACCAGCAGCGCGCGGCTGCGCGTTTGACGGTGGTTGTGCCGGTCGCACTCGGACTGGTCTTCGTCCTGCTGTTCTCGACCTTCCGCTCGGTGCGCCAGGCCTTGCTGATTCTGAGCAACGTCCCCTTCGCGCTGGTTGGCGGCATCGTCGCCTTGTGGGTGACCGGCGAATACCTGTCGGTGCCGGCCTCGGTCGGCTTCATCGCGCTGCTCGGCATCGCGGTCCTCAACGGGGTGGTGCTGGTCAGCTATTTCAATCAGCTGCAAAGCGAAGGGATGAAACTGGCCGAAGTCGTCGTTCAGGGTGCGAAGCGACGTTTGCGGCCGGTGCTGATGACGGCCTCCATTACGGCGTTCGGCCTGATTCCACTGCTGTTCGCTACAGGGCCGGGCTCTGAAATCCAGCGGCCGCTGGCCATTGTGGTGATTGGTGGCCTGATCACCGCCACCGCGCTGACGCTGATGCTGCTCCCCATTCTGTATTTGCGTTTTGCCTTCCCGAAACGAGAGGTTCCCCATGTCTGAACTTTGCTTAACCCTGGTTTGTCCGCCGGCGGTCGAGGAGAAATTACTCGATCTGCTGCTCCTGTCTCCTGAGGTGACCTTTTTCACCAGCACGGTTACCGCCGCGCATGGCATGGCACACGAGAACATGGATCAAACCGAGCAGGTGCTCGGTCGCGCACGCGCGACCGAGCTACAGGTGCTGCTTGCCGCAGCCAACAAAACGGCGCTACTCGAAGCCATACGCCAGCAATTCTCCGGCGCAGGACTGCGTTACTGGGTGACGACGGTTGCCGAAGCGGGAGAGATCGCATGATGATCCGATTACTCATGATGGGTCTCCTGACCCTCTCCGGTGCCGCGCAGGCGATGCAAGCGATCAATCCGCCTGGGCTGCTGCCAACCGGAATTTCCCGCCCGCTGCTTGAGCAGGATCCCGCTGTCACCGCCGCGCGCGCTGGCCTGGAGGTGGCGCTGCGAGAGGCGGGCATCCTGGATCAATCGCCCCACGAATGGACGGCTCGTACCTCGGGACAGCAGCGGAGAGTGGAAAATGGCCCTCGCTACAACGAATGGAGCGTCGGCATCGAGCGGGCGTTTCGTCTCCCCGGCAAGGCCGAAGCCGATCGCAAGCTGGGCAAGGCAACCGTAGAAGAATCCCAGGCGCGCTATGGCGAGGCATTGCACGAATCGGCGCGCGAGTTGATGGCCTTGTGGGTGGAGTGGCTGGCGGCGGAACGCGCATACGAACTGGCGCAGAACAGCCTTCAGGCTATCCAGTCCAGCCAGACAGCGGTTGAAAAACGCGTCCGCGCGGGCGACGCCTCGAAGCTGGATTTGAACATTGCGCGTGCCGAACTGGCCGAGCAACGGCGCATGGAGAACGATGCCAAGACCCAGGCAGCCGCTGCCTGGGCGCGCTTATCCACCCGTTTCCCGGGGGTCAAGCGGCAGGCCGTGGCTTTGCCCATGCCGTTGGAGATCGGAGAGGATGCAGCGGTCTGGCGTGAACGCATCCTGGATCAAAGCGATGAGTTCAAGGTCGCCCAAACGCAAATGCAGAAGGCCCAGGCCCATGCCGATCGCGCACGCGCCGACAAAACGCCCGACCCGACGCTGGGCGGGTATACGGCTTCCGAGGTGGGGGGCAGCGAACGCATTTTCGGCGTCATGCTCAGCGTTCCGATTCCCGGTGGGGCGCGCGACGCGCGCAATGCCAGGGCGATTGCAGCGGTCGAGGTTTCGCGCCGGGAGGTCGAACTCAAGCAGCGCGAGCTTGAAACGACAATCGCAAGCGCCATCGCAACCGCACGGGGCGCCTATGCCAGCCTGCACATCGCCAACGAAGGGGCGGCCTTCATGCAGGAAAACGCAGCCCTCATGCAACGTGCCTATGCATTGGGCGAAGCGGAATTACAGACCATGCTGCTGGCGCGCCGTCAGGCAACCGCTGCGGCAAACAGCGCGTTGCAGGCGCAGGCTGCCGCTCTGCGGGCTTATTACGGGTTGCTCGTCGACGCGCACCTGATTTGGGAATTGGACCATGACTAAAGTATTTGCAATGACTTTTCCCCGGCAATGGATCGAGGCCGCGTTGCGTTCTCGCTGGCTTGCTTTCATCGGCGTGATGTTGCTCGGCTTGATGGCGAGCAGCGCCTTTGCCCATGGCGTAGCAGAGGATGACAAGCTGTTTATCGAGCAGGCCAGCGGCATGCAGCTGATCCCGTTTATGTACCTGGGCGCCAAGCACATGGTTACGGGATATGACCACCTGCTGTTTTTGTTCGGCGTGGTTTTCTTCCTGTATCGCATGCGCGAGGTTGGGATCTACGTTACGCTGTTCGCCGTGGGCCATAGCGCGACGCTGCTGTACGGCGTGCTCAGCGGAACGCACGTCAACCCCTACATCGTCGACGCCATCATCGGCCTCTCGGTCGTGTACAAGGCGCTCGACAACATGGGTGCATTCAAGCGGGTGCTGGGCTTTCAACCCAACACCAAGGCCGCGGTGTTGATCTTTGGTTTTTTCCACGGATTCGGCCTTGCCACCAAGCTGCAGGAATTCACGCTATCGCAGGATGGACTGGTGCCCAACATCCTCGCCTTCAATGTCGGGGTCGAACTCGGGCAGTTGCTCGCGCTTGCTGCCATTCTCATCGCCATGGGTTTCTGGCGGCGGTCCGGTGCATTCTGGCGTCAGGCGTTTGCGACCAATGCCGTGTTGATGGCCGCGGGATTCATCCTGATGGGCCATCAAATAACCCGCTATTTCACACTTTGAATTAAAGGATCCAGATATGACCACCCACAATACCCACCCGCTGCCGAGCCTGCCCCAATTGTTCAAGGCGACGGGTATCGCACTCGTCGCCGCCGCTGCAATCCTGATTACCATCGTGCTGCCGGCCGAGCATGGCATCGACTCAACCGGAATTGGCAAGGCGCTGGGGCTGACTACGCTCAGCGCCCCCAGTGGCGAAGCAGCATCGGCACTGATCCCGGACACTGCTGCTGCGATGCAGCCCGGCAGTGAGGCTGCAGCTGCACCGGCGGAACAAGCTGCTGCGCCGATTGTGACTGCGAGCGAAGTGCCTTTCCGCAGTGACGAAATGATGCTGACCCTGCAACCCGGCGAAGGCAGTGAAATCAAGGCCACCATGCGACAGGGTGAGCAGTTCGTTTTCATCTGGACAGCCGAAGGCGGCAAGGTCAATTTCGACATGCATGGCGAGCGGCCCAATGCCGGGTCAGATTTCACCAGTTACTGGAAAGACCAGCAGCAAACCAGCGCCCAGGGGACATTTGTCGCGCCGTTTGACGGCACGCACGGCTGGTTTTGGCGCAACCGGGGAGATAAAGCTGTGACCGTCAAAGTCAAAGTGAGCGGTTTTTACAAAACCCTCCAACAGGCACAATGAGCAAAACCATGCAGCGCGGTTTCGATCGGCAAGGCCGAAGCCAACGCGTTCCCGGTTGTCGCGGTGGAATGGTGACGCGCCGCGCCGGCCAGCGAACAGGATGCCATTAGGGTGAGTCTGGCCAGCCTGTTCGCGAGTCCGCTCGCCCGCAATCGCGACTTCAGGCTGCTGTTTTCCGCTCAGGTCATCTCGCTCATCGGCAGCGGGGTGACCACCGTGGGGCTGGCGCTGTTCGCGCATCAACTGGTCGGCGGCGGCTCGGCGGCCGTCGTGATCGGCAACGCGCTGATGCTGCGGATTCTCGCCTTCCTGCTGTTCTCCCAGCCGGCCGGAATCCTCGCCGACCGCGTCAATCGCAAGCGCATGCTGATCCTCGCCGACATCGTGCGATTCGGGCTGCTGGCCTTGTTTCCGTTTATCGAGAGCGTGTGGCAGGTTTACATGATGATCTTTCTGATCAACGCGGCCACGGCTTTTTTCACGCCGACGTATGATGCGACCATCCCCGACGTGGCTGGGCGCGAGCATTACGTCAAGGCGCTCTCGTTGTCGCGCGTGGCGGTGGACATGGAGGCGATGCTGGCGCCCGTGCTCGCCGGAGTGTTTGTCGCACTGCTGGGCCTGCCGTGGTTGTTCTGGTTCGACGCGGCGAGTTATCTGGTCTCTGCCGGCCTGGTTGCGGCCAGTTCCTTGCGCCATATCCCCAAGCCGCCTGAACAATTCTCGCCTCGCGTGTGGTTGCACGAGTTGAGCTACGGCGCCAAAGTCCTGTTACGCGAGTCGTCGCTGCGCCGCGCCTTGGTATTCAGCTTTGTCGAGGCGATCGCGGGTGCTGCCGCGATCGTCGCGACCGTCGTTTACGTGCGGGAGATTCTCGTGCTTGGCGAGACTGCGTTTGTGGTGGTGATGGCGGCGCTCGGTGTGGGCTCGACGATCGCCGCGCTCATGCTCGGTCGGGCAACCGGGCGCTACGAATCCACGGCCGGCAATCGTGCCGAATTGCACGGATTGCGCCACAGATGGACGGAACGCGCCTTGCTGCTCGGTGGCTTGGTGCTCGGCCTGCTTCTGCTGCCCGGCGTGCTGCAGCCGCCACTGCTGGTTTTTGCATTACTTTGGTTTTTCAACGGAGCAGGCCAGGCGCTGATCGCGATTCCCTCCTCGACGCTGCTTGCCGAGCACACGCGCGAAGCAGACCGGGGGCGGGCCTATGCCGCTTATTTTGCGCTCACCCACGCCTTTTGGTTGATCACTTATCCGGCGATTGGGTATGGCACCAGCAGCCTCGGCGCGCCGCTCACCTTTACTCTGGCTGGCGGAGCATGTCTGCTGATCACGCTGGGGGTATTGCTGTCGCGCAAACCCTCGCTGGGCCATGTACACGACTCGTAGAACACATGAGTGCGAGGGTGCTCGCGAACAAGGGTACGCTGACCAGACCTGCCAGGCCGAGCGATAACGCGCCAAACGCCGCAGTGTCGACGCCAATGTGGGCGTGTCCCACAAAAATGCAGCAGGCGCTAACGAGCAGATGTTGGGATTGAAGGGGTGAAGCTGGATTCTCCCCCGCTGTGGCCGTTGGATGCGGGGTAAGGTCAGGGCGTGGCGGGAGGGGCCGTTGGCGTCGCGACTGGGGTGGTCGCCGTGTGTGTCATGATGCGCCGCGCCTCTTCCTGCATTTCAACAATCTGCTCAGGTTTTAACTGCCACACCAGGCTGTCACGCGCCTTGGCTGCGGCGTCCACGCCTTGCGCGGCTGCCAGGTTGAACCACAGATAGGCGCGCGCCTTGTTGATGGCGGTGCCGGTGCCGTAGCGATAGAGCTCGCCGAGGCTGTACTGGGCCTTGGCGTAGCCGCGCTTTGCCGGCTTTTCAATCCAGTTGAAGGCGGCCTTGTAGTCCTGCACCACGCCGCGGCCCTTCAACAACATCAGGCCATAGTGATATTCCGCTTCGGGCAGACCTTGCCTGGCCGCCAGCGCAAACCACCTGGCCGCTTCCTTGTCGTTCTGGATGACGCCGTCGCCTTCGGCATAGCGCAATCCCAGCTGTAGCTGGGCTTCGGCATCGCCCTCTGCCGCACGGGCGTGGGGTAGCTGATTGGGTGCCTGGCTGGCCGACATGTTGGGACTGTCCTCCAACGCGAACCAGGTGGTGACACCGACCAACGCGCCCACGGCAGTCAATAGCAATAAAGGTTTGTATGGATTGATCGTCCAGAAACGCTGGTGGCATGTGCGGCAGCGCCGTGGCGTGCTGAACAGCAGGTGTCGTACGCCGTCATGGGCGTGCAATTCGGCGCTGCGGATGTGATCGCTACCACAATGTGGACAGACGAGCGGCATGAAGTCTTAGCGGGATTTCGCCGCCATGAAATCGACCGCAGCCTTGACGTCAGCATCGGCCAGGGAAGGGTTGCCCCCCTTGGCCGGCATCGCGCCTTTGCCACGCAAGGCCGTGCTGTAAAGCACATCCATACCCTGCGCCAGCCGCGCTACCCAGGCTGCAGGATCATTCAGTTTGGGCGCACCTGCGATGCCCTTGTCGTGACAGACCGCGCATGACTGGCGATAGATTTGCTGGCCGTGCGCCAAGTCGGGCTTGGGTGCGGCAGGCGTTGCCTCAGCAGCAATCGTGGCCGGGCTGACGGGTGCCGCTGGTACGGGTTTGGCAGCGACTGGCTGCGTGGACCTGGCGGGGACAGTGGGCGCCACCACGGGCTGTTTGGTGGGCGGCGTTATCACCTCGGCGGCTACAGGCTCGGCGATCTGGGCCGGAACCGGATCAACCTGGCTGGATTCCACCGCAGCCTGTTCGACTGGTTGCAGGGCTTCCTGGATGGGGGGGGAGACAGCAGCCTCTTCGGATTTGCCGCAACCTAATAGCGAGGCCGTTGCAAACATGACCCAAAAGATGCTGCCCTTCATCGTCTTTCTCCCCTTGCTTGAGTGATCCTGCCAGAGCGAAACCGCTGGTTTACAGCTTGCCACCCGCTTCAGTAAACAAATAGCCTACAGCATTCGCCAGATCGGCATCAGGCAGGTCGGCATTGCCACCTTTTGCCGGCATGCCACGAATACCCTTGAGTGCGTTGTCATACAGCCCGGCGTAGCCTTGTCCCAGGCGAGCGGACCATGCGGCTTTGTCGCCCGCTTTTGGGGCGCCGGCCACGCCGGTGGCGTGACAGACTGCGCAGCTGGTGTCGTAGACGGCTTTGCCCTTGGCCGGGTCCGGCTTTGCCGAAGCCGAAGCTGTTGCCGCCGCCGGGGCTGCCGCTTCCGCTTCCGGTGCCTTGAAGCTGGCGCCTGCAGAATTGGCCATGTACGCCACTGCGCGTGCCACTTCGGTGTCTGACAGATCGCCGTCGCCACCGCGTGCAGGCATCTGGCGGATGCCTTCGATGGCATGCTTGATCAAGGTGTCGTAGCCCTGGCCGAGTCGGCCCGTCCAGTCTCCCTTGTTGTCTAACCTGGGTGCGCCCAGCGCGCCGGAGGTGTGGCACGAGAAACACACCGCGTCATAGACTTCCTGGCCGGATTTCTCGACCTTGGGGGCGTTGGCGTCGAGCGCTGCCAGCTGGGCAACCGGCTTGATGCGCGCGAGGGTCGCTTTTTGTGCGGCCTCACCCGTGGTGTCGGGCTTGTGTTCCTGCTGGATGCCGAGCACCAGTTGTACGATCAGGAAGATTGCCAACAGGGGCGCTAACAGCCCGGCGACAACAGAAATAATGACTTCTTGCGGAGTGGCTTGAGTCATCTTGGCGTTCGAGTCGGCCATGTAATTATCCTTGGGAGGGAGGCATCAAAACCACGGATTATAAGGAAACCCGGCCCGTCAGGAAAGGGTCATGCATGCTTCTGTGGATAGACGCGATCCGCCAAACCCGCTATGCTTCGCGGCTCATAGCGCCCGTAGCTCAGCTGGATAGAGTACTGCCCTCCGAAGGCAGGGGTCGCGCGTTCGAATCGCGCCGGACGCACCAAATTCAAAACAAATCGGTTTCAGTCCCTTGTTCCGCCGGGGTTTCTTCTTGTCGCTGCGGGTTTACACTTGGGGCAGCGTTCATTTCGAGTGTTTCAGCCATGGCTATCCCTACCCCTACCGACATCAAGCTTCACCAGACTTCGCACAAGCTGGAAATCGCGTTCAATGACGGAACGCATTTCGAGATCCCGTTCGAATTTCTGCGCGTTTATTCCCCTTCTGCCGAAGTGCGTGGTCACGGCCCCGGGCAGGAAGTGCTGCAGGTCGGCAAGCGCGAAATCCTGATCAATGCCGCCGAACCGGTTGGCTTGTACGGCATCAATTTCGTTTTTTCGGACGGCCATGACACCGGGATTTATTCCTGGGAGTACCTCCACGACATCGGTGTGAATCAGACCGCGATGTGGGATGAATACCTCAAGCGCATGGAGGCTGCGGGTGCTTCGCGTGAGCCCGGCATCTCGAAAATGTTCGAGCAGCGTCCGAAGGGTAAGTAAAGGGGTTTCGATGACAGCTTGCACCGTCAGCACCTGCGCGCCCTCCGGGGCGCGCATTGTTTTGGTCAGCCCCTACGAGTTGGGGCGACAGCCCTTCAATCTGGCACAGCCTGCGGCCTGGTTTGCGCGCGCCGACATCCTTGTGGCCTGTCTCGATCTGTCGCAACAAAAACTCGATCCCGCTGTGTTCAAAGACGCCGAATACGTGGCGATTTATCTGGGCATGCACACCGCCACGCGGATTGCCGCCGCCGCCCTGCCGAAAATTCGTGAGCTGGCGCCGCGCGCACGCATCGCCGCGTTTGGCCTGTATGCGCCGATGAACGCGGCCTGGTTGCGCGAATTGGGCGTGGAAGCCGTGTTCGGTGGCGAATCCGAACCTGATCTGCTGGCCTGGGTGCAAACCGGGGTGTCGCCGGCCGCCACCGTGGTGCGGCGCGACAAGATTGAGTTCCTGCTGCCCGATCGCCACGGTTTGCCTGAGCTGCAACGCTACGCCAAACTGATTCTGGCCGATGGCACACAGAAAATCACCGGTTTTGCCGAAGCCACGCGCGGCTGCAAACATCTGTGTCGACACTGTCCGGTGGTACCCGTCTATGAAGGAAAATTTCGTGCGGTGCCGGTGGATATTGTGCTGGCCGATATCGCACAGCAGGTTGCGGTTGGCGCGCAGCACATCAGCTTTGGCGATCCCGATTTTCTCAATGGCCCGACCCATGCGCTGAAAGTGGCCGAGGCGCTGTATGCGCGTTTTCCAGGCTTGAGTTGGGATGCGACGATCAAGATCGAGCATCTGCTGAATCATGCCGAACTGCTGCCGCGTCTAAAGGCGTGCGGATTGTTGTTCATTGTGGCCGCAGTCGAATCCATCGATGACGCGATTCTCGACCGGCTGGACAAAGGGCATACCCAGGCCGGTTTTGAGGAAGCGCTGACGCTGGTGCGCACACTCGATATTGCGCTGGCCCCCACCTTTGTGCCGTTCACGCCATGGACGACGCTGACGGGCTATCGTGATCTGTTGGCAGCCTTGTTGCGGTTGCATCTGGTCGAAGCGGTGCCGCCGATTCAGCTGGCGATTCGTTTGCTGGTGCCGCAAGGTTCCTATCTGTTGCACCTGCCGGATTTTGCCGCGCAGGTCGGCGCTTTCGACGACGCCATGCTGGGTTATCCCTGGCAGGCCGAGAATGTGCGCACCGACACCTTGCAGGCCGAGATCATGGCCTGGGTGATGGCGGCGGAAAAAGCCGAACTGTCGCGCGCCGAAGTATTTGCCGGCATCTGGAATCGCACCCACGCCGCATTGGGTGAAACCGCCCCGACGCTCGATTCCGCGCAATTCGGCGCGGTGATTCCGCATCATTCCGAACCCTGGTATTGCTGCGCCGAACCCACCGAAACCCAGCTCGCCAGCTTCTAGTTAATCATGCCCCGTCTGTTGTTGCTGCTTCCTTCCGCAGGCTATGCCAATCAGGATTTCATCGAGGCCGCTTCCCGACTGGGTGTCGAACTGGTGACCTGCGCGGATTATTGCCATCGGCTTGCCCCCGGCTGGGGATTGCCCCCCCTGATGAGCGTGCCGTTCGACCAGCCTGAAGCGTCGTTGCCACAAGTGTTGCAGGCATTGAAACAGCCGGTTGATGCGGTGCTGGCGGCAGACGATCATGGCGTGGCGCTGGCCGCGCAACTGCGGGTAGCGTTGAAGCTGCCGGGCAATCCGCCCGAGGCGGTGGCGCGGCTCACCGACAAACTCCATTTCCGCCAGTTGCAACACACTTCGGGCCTGTTGCACCCCGCGTTTGTCGCAATCCAGGATCAAAACGCCAAGGCCGCTGAGGCGCTGGAATTTCCGCTGGTGGTGAAAGCGCGCCGGCTGAATGCCAGCCGCGGCGTCATCCGGGTCGACGACGCGGTGCAACTGTCGCGCGCGATCCAGCAGGTGCAGCGTATTCAGTCTCGTGTTCAACGGGATGCCGTTGCCCTGGGCCTGCTGGTCGAGACGTTTATCCCGGGTATCGAAGTGGCACTCGACGCAGTGCTCAGCCACGGTCAATTGCAGGTGCTGGCCGTATTCGACAAGCCCGATCCGCTCAACGGCCCCTACTTCGAAGAAACGCTGTACATCACGCCGTCACGCCTGCCGGACGCAACGCAGATCGAGCTTGCCGCTGCGGTGCAACGTGCTTGCGCAGCCGCCGGGGTCAGCGAGGGGGTGATCCATGCCGAGGCGCGCATCAACGACGCCGGCGTGTGGCTGCTCGAAATTGCGCCGCGCGGGATAGGCGGCCTGTGTGGTCGCATGCTCTCGGCCACGCTCGGCATGGGATCGGCAGAAATCGTGTTGCGCCACGCCGTGGGCTTGCCGCTGCCGACACAGACGAATGCGGATGCAGCCGGCGTGATGATGATCCCGATTCCCGTCAAGGGGATGTTGCGAGGCGTGGATGGCGTGTCCGCTGCATTGGAAGTGCCGCACATCACCGGCATTGAGATCACCGCCCAGCCCGGCCAGTTGATGGCGCCGCCCCCCGAAGGCGCGGCTTATCTCGGCTTTATTTTCACTCGCGCAGCAACGCCGGCCGCAGCTGAAGCGGCCTTGCGCGCTGCTCACGCGGCGCTGCGTATCCGCATCCAGCCCCTGGTCGAGCCGTGAGCGCTTTCCTCAGCGAAATCGCCGCCGCTATCAGCCGTTCCAGCGGTGCACCCTTCGCCGCCGAGAACGCGCAAGCAGTCCATGGCGGCGATATCAGCCAGGCCTTCACGTTGAGCGACGACGCGCGCAGTTTTTTTGTCAAAATCCAGCCCGCCATTCATCTTGAATGGTTCGAAGCGGAAGCGGCCGGATTGACCGAATTGGCCCTTGCAAATGCAGTGCGGGTGCCGCAGGTAGTGTGTCACGGCGTGGCCGCCGGACAGGCGTATCTGGTGCTCGAGCAGCTGTTGCTGAAACCGCACGGCGACGCCGCGCAACTGGGCCGTCTGCTCGCGCAGCAACACTGGGTCAGCGCTGCGCAGTTTGGCGGTCAGCGCGACAACTGGATCGGCGCCACGCCGCAGCCGAACCCCGGGCAAGCAAGCTGGGTCGCCTTCTGGCGTAATCAGCGACTGGGGTTTCAGCTGCGCTTGGCAGCGGAGCATGGCTATGGCGGTGCGCTGCAAGCTGATGGCGAGGCCCTGCTGACGCATCTGGATGCTTTCTTTGACGGATACGTCCCCGCCCCTTCGCTGCTGCATGGTGATTTGTGGGGCGGCAATCATGGCTATCTGTCTGATGGATCGCCGGTGATTTTCGACCCGGCGGTGTACTTCGGCGACCGCGAATGTGATCTTGCGATGACGGAGCTGTTTGGCGGATACGCCCCGGATTTTTATGCGGCCTATCGTGAAGCCTGGCCGCTCGATGCGGGCTATGCCGTTCGGAAACCGCTCTACAATCTTTACCATGTGCTCAACCACGCCAATCTTTTCGGCGGCAGTTATGTGGCGCAAGCTTCACGCATGGCCGCCCAATTGCGGGCGCATATTCGATAGGAGGTTCCATTGCAGCGTTGGTTGATTTTGTTACTGGCATTCGGTCTCGCTGCTTGCAGCAGTCTGCCGTATCACGCCAAACCCCCCAAGGTGAGCGTGGCCGATGTCGACATCAAAAGCTTCGGCATTTTTGAGCAGCACTTTGATGTGGGTCTGCGGGTGAGCAATCCAAACGATTTCGATCTGAATATCGAGGCGCTGGAGTTCGAGCTGGAGCTGAACGGGCGCGCTTTTGCCAAGGGGCTGTCGCGGGTCTCCGTGATGCTTCCGGCGATTTCGAGCACGGTGATACGGATGGATGCCGTCACGCAGTCTCGAAACCTGATTCAGCAGATCAAGACGCTGCCGTCCGACACGCTGAAAGCCGGGGTGCCCTATCGCATCAGCGGCCGTGTCAAAATCGACCAGTCATCCCGATGGCTACCGTTTGATCAGCAGGGTATGGTTGGCCGTGAAGACAGGCCTGCCAGGGGCAAGACCATCTGATTGCGCCGCAGTTCAGGCTCGGCCCGCAAGCTTTCTTAGGGTAGGAACCGCCAACTGGAATTCATCCGCGTGCCTGAGGGCTCGTGTCAGCCGCGCCGGTGCCGAACGGCCGGTACAGCTGTGCGCGGGATCGCCGTTGAAGGCTTCCAGCATGCCGGCAATCAGCGCGTCGCGACCAAGCTGGGTGCCGGTCAGCGCATCCTGGATATCCATCACCTCGTGGGCGACCTGCCGCGCAAACGTCTCATGCTGCGCCCAGAGTTCGGCCACGGTGCCACCGGTCTTGAGTCCTGCGATATTGGTGGTGAGGATGTAGACGTTCTTGCGCACCAGTTCGAACAACAGTTCATCCCCCGGGGCCACTTCGCGGCAGGGCAGGTCGATGGCAGTCAGCGCGCGGCACAGCAGGGCAGCGCCCGGTCCGGCTGCGGGCGAGGCTATCAACGGCTTGGCGTCGATTCCCTTTTTCTTTTCGAACCACCCCGAAATGACGGTGGGGTCGTTGTAACCGTAGGCCTGCCAGTCACGTGGCAGCAGTTCATTCTGAATCAACGCGACGCGCGATTTCCAGTTTTCCGGCAAGTCTGCCAGCACGGGTTGCAGATCGTTTTCAGCGACCGCTACCAACACCAATTCGGGGACGGCATGGCGCTGCGCCATGGCTGCCATGTCGTCGCCGCGATTGACCGGAATCACCGTGCAGCCAACCCGCAGCAGGCCGCCTGCAAAAACACGCCCGAGCTGGCCGAGGCCGATGACGACGACTTCGTTCATGACTGAAACCCTTATTCCAGCCCTTTGGAATGCAGGTATTCGTCGTAGTTGCCCATGTAGAACTCGACGCCTTCCGGTGTGACTTCAAGAATGCGGGTGGCGAGGCTGCTGACGAACTGGCGGTCGTGCGAAACGAAAATCAGCGTGCCCTTGAATTGCTCAAGCGCGATGTTGAGCGACTCGATCGATTCCATGTCCATGTGGTTGGTGGGTTCGTCCATCACCAGCACGTTGTGGCGACCGAGCATCAGCTTGCCGTAGAGCATGCGGCCTTTTTCGCCGCCGGACAGCACACGCACCGATTTCTTCACGTCGTCGCCCGAAAACAGCAGTCGCCCGAGTATGCCGCGCAATACCTGCTCGTCGTCACCCGCCTGGGTCCACTGGTGCATCCAGTCGGTAAGGTTCAGGTCCATGTCGAAATCGCTGACGTGATCCTGCGAGAAGTAGCCGATGTTGGCGTTCTCGCTCCATTTCACCTCACCGTATTCCGGCTTGAGTTCGCTCATCAGGAGCTTCATCAGGGTGGATTTACCGACCCCGTTGCCGCCGATGACAGCGAGCTTTTCACCGGCCTCGAGCGAGAAGCCAAGGTTGGAAAACAGCGGCGTGTCTTCGTAGCCGAACTTGAGATCCTCGATTTCGAGCGCGCGGCGATGCAGCACTTTCTCCGGTTCGAAGCGGATATAGGGGTTCTGGCGCGATGACGGTTTGAAATCCTCGATCTTGATCTTGTCGATCATCTTCATCCGGCTGGTCGCCTGGCGGGCCTTCGACTTGTTGGCCGAGAAGCGGCGCACGAATTCCTGCAGTTCGGCCACCTTGTCTTTCGCCTTGGCATTGGTGGAGGCCTGACGTTCCTTGACCTGTGCCGAGGCCAGCATGTAGTCGTCGTAGTTGCCGGGGTAGGTCTTGATGGTGCCGTAATCGAGGTCGGCCATGTGGGTACAGACCTGGTTCAGGAAGTGGCGGTCGTGCGAGATGACGATGATGGTGGCCTTGCTTTCGTTCAGCACGTTTTCCAGCCAGCGGATGGTATTGATGTCGAGGTTGTTGGTCGGTTCGTCGAGCAGCAGGATGTCGGGGTTGGAAAACAGTGCCTGCGTCAGCAACACGCGCAGCTTGAAGCCCGGTGCGATCTGGCTCATGGTGCCCATGTGCTGTTCGGTGGGAATTCCTACGCCCAGCAACAGCTGCCCCGCGCGCGCCTCGGCATCGTAGCCGCCCATTTCGCCAAACTTGGCTTCCAGTTCTGCCGCGTGCAGGTAATCTTCCTCGCTCGCCTCCGGGTTCATGTAAATCGCGTCTTTTTCCTGCATCACCTTCCACATGTCGGCGTGGCCCTGCATCACCACGTCGAGCACCCGCTGGTCTTCATAACCAAACTGGTCCTGGCGTAACCACGCCATGCGCTCGCCGGGGTCGAGCGAGACATTGCCGGCGGTCGATTCCAGTTCGCCGGCGAGTATCTTCATGAAAGTGGATTTGCCACATCCGTTGGCGCCGATCAGACCATAGCGGTTGCCATCGCCAAACTTGACGTTGACGTTCTCGAACAGCGGTTTGGCGGCGAATTGAAGGGTGATGCTGGAAGCGGTAAGCACGGAGAAATCCCGAAAAATCGTGAGAAACAGGGGATTTTAACAGTTTTTGGCCGGCGCCCTGTGCGCGCCAGCCAGCGCGAAGCAGGGCGCTGTCAGAACGTCTCAGGGGCCAAGCGCTGGATGCTGGAGAACCGGACGATCGAGGTAATAACCCTGCACCAGATCGACCCCAAACCGGCGCAGCAGGGCGAGGGTCGGGCCATCTTCGACGTATTCGGCCACCACCGATTTGCCGAGTCCGAGCGCCACGCTGACCATCGCCTGCACGAATATCTGGTTGTCGTGATCATTGGCGAGGTCACGAATGAAAATGCCGTCGATCTTGATGGTATCGACATCCAGGTGTTTGAGATAAGCGAATGAGGCGAAGCCAACGCCAAAGTCATCAAGGCATACGCCGCACCCCAGCTGGCGGAGCGCTTCGATCATGCGCTGCGCATCATGAAGATCGGAAACCGCTGCGGTTTCCGTGATTTCCACGATCAGTCGACTGGGCTTGACGCCGCCTTCGTGCAAGGCGTCACCAATGTACTGAGGCAAACTGGGCTCGGACAGAGAGCGCCCCGATATATTGATTGCGATGGGGGGGATGTCCGGATTTCTGGACAGCTTGTTGACTACTTCACGAATCACCCAGCGATCGATATCGAGAATGCGTCCACTTTTTTCAGCGGGCGGAATGAAATGGCCCGGCATGATGAGCTCCGCGGGATTGCGTTCGTCGCTCATCCGGATCAGTGCTTCCAGATGGGAAAGCGCGCTGTCTTCCGACCGGTATACGCCCTGAAAATGCAACTCGAACAAGCCTCTGTCGAGGGCATTGCTGATGCGCTCACCCCACGATAGCCGATTGCGCATTTCGGTATCTGCTGCAATATCCGAACGGAAAACGCGCCAGGTGTTCTTGCCGGAATCCTTGGCCTGATACATGGCGATGTCGGCGCGTGCGACCAGATCGTCGGCATCAATGGCATGCTCAGGGTAATAGGCAATGCCCAGGCTGGTGGTGGCACGCAGGCTTTGCCCCTCGAAACGAAACGGAATCTGTGCCACGGCGCGCACCACGCGGTCGGCCAAGGCTTCGGCTTCGTTGCCGTGAACGCCGGGCAAGAGCAGGGCGAACTCATCGCCCCCCAGGCGTGCCAGCACCTCGTTGCGGCGGACCAGCGCACCCACCTCACCTGCCACCCGGATCAGCAGTGCATCGCCGGCACGATGGCCGTAGCTGTCATTGATGGTCTTGAATTCGTCGAGATCGAAAAACATCACTGCGCATGTCATTTGATGCCGGTCGCACTCCAGCATGGTGCGCGCCAGTTCCTGCTGGAATCGATGGCGGTTGTACAAGCCGGTCAGTGCGTCACGTTCGGCCAGATACACCAGTTGCTCCGCGGTTTGGCGTTCGCGGGTGATGTCCTCGTAAATCCACAAATGGCCGATAAAGCGGCCATCGCGGTCGCGCACCGGATAATCAAGCTCAGTGATGACGCGTCCATCGGTCATCTGGATTTCGAAGCTATCGGACAGTTCCCGGGTTTCCAGCACCGACATCAAATGTTTCGAAAAATGGTCGGGACGCGCCAGTGGCGAGGACGACTGGACCAGAACATCCCGTGCAGGCTGCCCGATCAGGTTTTGTTTTTCGTCGATCATCCACATGCGGCTGAACGAGGGATTGTTGTAGAGCACGAGGCCATCGGCGGCTACAAACAGAATGCCCAGATTCATCGCCGACAACAGCGAAACCAGACGTGCGCGCTCCTGCTCGGTTTCCTCCAGATATTTGCCCTGCAGGGTTTCCGCAATACGAAGTTCGTTGATGGCTTGACGCAGGTTGGCCTCGGTGGACTTCAGATCGTCGATGTTGTGGATGCTGGCACGGATGCCCTGATAGTTCCCGTTATGATCTTTAATCGGTTGCCAGTTTGCCAGGGCCCAGAAATGGCCACCATCTTTGCGGCAGATACGGAGGGCATAACCTTGTCCGGACGAGCCGCGTAATGCCTGGCGCAGGATGAAATCAGCTTCGACCCGGCCTTCCGGGTGGATGAGATCCAATGGGAAATTCTGTTGCATCATGCATTCGCCAACGGTATATCCCAGCATGCGCTCGACCGATGGGTTGACCCATAACAGCTTGCCCTCGGGCGACAGCCAGAATTCCAGATCATGCGTGTAGTCGGCAATGGCGTGAAAGCGTGCCTCGTTATCGTGGGCCCGTTCAACGCTGAAGCGGACTGATTCGGCCATCCGGTTGAAGGTTCGGACCAGTTGGCCCATTTCGTCTTTTCCTTCGCCCGCTATGAGCACGTCGAGGTCGCCCTGTTCCATGCGTTTGCTGGCGTGGGTAAGGGCTTCAAAGCGTCCGGTGAGCCTGCCGACCAGCAGTGTCAGCAAGAAGGCGGTCAGGACCAAGGCCGCACTGGCAATCAACAGGCTTTGCTGCAGATACAGCGTGCGCGCCGCCTGAATGAAATCGCCTGACAGGACCAGCGCGACCTCACCGTAGTGTTGGCCCGCAAGCACGATCGGGCGGGTGATATGGAAGTCGGAGGGTTTGCTGGCAATGTCGCTACCCGACTGGTGCACGATGCGACGACTGTTATCGCGGACCTCGATATTCCGCAATTGGCTGTTGTGTTGTACCGACTCAATGATGTCGCGTACGCTGACGTCATCCTGCTGTGACAAGGGCGCCAGCAGCGCGACAGTCAACGTCTCGGCGATTTCGTGCACGCGCTGGTCGGCTTGCTGCTGCAATGCCTGGTTGGTGAACTGCAGGCCGTATCCAATCAGCAGGCTGAGCATGACCACCTCTACCGCGAGTGCGGCGACGGTAAGCTTGTAGCGAAGCGAGAGCCGGTCGAGCCAGTCTTTCATTTCTTTTGCCGCAACATTTCTTGCGCCTGCAATGCGTAGGGGCGGATGGCTAGCAACATGGCGTCATCGATGGGGCCAATGGCACCATGGGAACCATGGTGTTTGCGTGCCTGCGCATCGGGGGATGCAGAGAAGTCCGGCAGCGCGGTGCGAATTGTCTGTACTTCGGCAACGGGCAGACGGGGGTGGGTGAGGTATATCAGACTGGGCAACAAGGGCGTTTCAGCCAGCACCCGCAATTGCTGGCGCAGCTCGGGCCGCATCAGGTTGTAGGGTTGCTGTGCCAGCATGGCACCGTCGGCACGCCCATTGATGACTTGCATCGCGGCGTTGATGTGGGTAACCGCATCTTTCGACTGGTAATCGATGTTGTCGCTGAGGCCACGTGCAGCCAGTTCGGCCTTTCCGGCCAGAACCACCAGCGCGAGGGGATCAGCCGTGGCGAGGGTGCGGCCGCGTAAATCTGCCAAATCCTTAAACGGTGAATCGGACTTGACCACCAGCAGGCCGTGAATCGACAAGTCATACTTCAGTAGGGGCAGGTATCCCACCTCCTGCCGTGCCAGCCAGGCCAGATGCGGTGCCGTAAGCAGAATGTCGTATTCGCCCTTGCGGGTATGTTCGACAAAGGCGGTGAAGTCGCGCGCGGTGTAGAGCAGTACGCGGCGCTGCAGCTTTTCTTCCAGCGCCTGGGCCACTGGACGATAGGATTCCACGATTTGTCTGGCGGTGACATAAGGGAAAACGCCCAGCACCAGCGGGCGGGCATCGTCCGCCCAGCCGGTACGCAGCCCCATCAGGAGCAACAGGACAAGCGCCAGCTTGTGAAAAGGGAAATGAACCAAACGCAAAACCGTTCGCTCCGGTTATAGCGATTTTTGCAGCACTTTGGATTTGCGGTTGTAGTTGTAGAGCGCCTGTTTGCTCTTGGGCAGATTGCTCAGGCTGCTATCGACAAAACCGCGTTCCTCGAACCAATGTTCGGTGCGTGTGGTCAGGACAAATAATTGTTTGAATCCCAGCTTTTTGCCATTTCTCTCGGCTTCTTCCAGCAGCAGGTCGCCAAAGCCCCGCCCGCGGAAATCTTCTGATACCGCGAGACAGGCCAACTCGGCCGCCTGCTCTTCAGGGAAGGGATAAAGCGCCGCGCAACCGGCAATCACGCCGTCGGATTCCAGCACCAGAAAGCGCTCAACTTCCATTTCCAGCAGTTCGCGCGAACGCCGTACCAGAATCCCCTCGCGTTCGAGCGGTTCGATCAGGCCGAGAATGCCACCGACGTCGTTGATGGTGGCCGCGCGCAGGGTTTCCAGTGGCGCCGGCGTGATGAGCGTACCCACCCCTTCGCGGGTAAAGAGTTCGGACAGCAGGGCGCCATCGCGGTGGCGGCTGATGAGGTGCGCGCGCTTGACTCCCTGCGTGCAGGCAGTAATCGCGCAGGGCAGGTAATAGGTCACATCTTCAGGCAACTTGCGCGCCTTGCCCTTGCCCGCCTTTTCGAACACCTTGCGTGCCTCATTGACGGTGAGGGCGTTATGAATCTTGCGTCCCTTGTCCGGCACCCCTTCCGTGTCCATCAGGAAAATCAGCTTGTCCGCAGCCAGTTCAACCGCGGCTTGCGTCGCTACATCTTCCAGGCTGAGGTTGAATATTTCGCCGGTTGGGGAGTAGCCGATGGGTGAGAGCAGCACGATGTCGTGTTGGTCGAGACGCCGCCGGATCGCTGCTGCGTCGATCTTGCGCACCTCGCCGGTGTGAAGCAAGTCCACGCCCTCGCGCACGCCCAAAGGCTGCGCCGTCACAAAATTACCGGACGCCACCCGGATGCCGGCACCAGCCATCGGCGTGTTGGCCAACCCCAGCGACAACAGGGCTTCAATTTCGACGCGTACCGTTCCGGCCGCCTCCTTGACACAGGCAAGCGCGGCATCGTCGGTTACGCGAAGCCCTCCTACGTACCGGATCGCCGTGCCATTCTCGGTCAGTCGCGCTTCCACTTGCGGCCGCACGCCGTGTATCAGCACCAGTCGGACACCCAGGCTGTTCAGTAGATTGACATCATGTGCCAGTTGCACAAAGCCATTGTCGGCTACCAGTTCACCGCCGAAGGCAATGACGAAGGTTTTGCCACGAAAGCCATGTATGTAAGGTGCGGCGGAGCGGAACCAGTGAACGAAATCGTTGTTGTCTTTCAAAGGAGTGTCCTGATCTGGGCGGGTTTATGAGCTTGTTAATTTGTTAAGGATACCGAAAACCCCCCTGCTATGCAGGGCGCCCGCAAGACAAATGATAAAAACCGGGAATAAATCGAATGGGTGACACGTCACTACTACCAGCAAGTCAATTCTTACTGTATTGCCAGCTTGATGTTCGATTTATCATAGGCATGACTTTGAAGCGCTGGCTGTTTGTTGGACTTTAAGTAAGTTGTTTACCCGTTTTCCACCAATCTGAAGGAGACTTAATAATGAAATTCATCAACAAGCTTATGGGCGCAGTTCTGGGTGGCGCTATGGTTCTGGGCGCAATCGCGCTGCCAACAACCGTTGTTGCCGCTGACGCTGCGGTTGCGCCGAAAGTGGTCATTCAGGTCAGCGACAGCTCCCCGGATTACTGGAACCTGGCGCTGAACAACGCCAAAAACGTCCAGAAAGACCTGAAGGGTGCCGTAATCGAGATCGTGGCTTACGGTCCAGGCATCGGCATGCTGAAAGCCGACTCTGTCGTAGCCAACCGCATCAGCGAAATGGCCGATTCTGGAATCAAGATTGTGGCTTGTGGCAACACCATGCGTGGTCAGAAGCTGACCAAGGAAGACATGAACTCCAAGATTGCTTACGTTCAGGCGGGCGTAGTGGAAATCATGGACCGTCAAATGGAAGGATATTCCTACATTCGCCCGTGATTTAGACGGACGCGGACATAAAAAACCGGGCATCGGCCCGGTTTTTTTTCGCCCGTTGTTTTGTCTAGAAATCACCCCACAGGGTTTGCATTGCGGCCAACGCTGCCAGTGCTGCTGTCTCGGTACGCAGCACGCGTGGGCCGAGACAAACGGGTATGGCCCCTGCTGCAACCAATGCTGCAATTTCATCGGCCTCGAAGCCGCCTTCGGGGCCGACCACCAGGCAGTCGCCCCCTGTGGATGACGGCAAGTCAGCCAGCCGCGTATCGGCCAGCGGCGATAAAAACAACAGACGTCCCGCTGTGTGCTGACTGAGCCAGCCAGCCAGCGTCAGCGGTGCGGCGACCTCCGGTACCCGGTTGCGCCCGCATTGTTCACAGGCACTGGCGACCACACCTTGCCAATGCGCAACACGACGCTCCGCACGCTCACCGCTGAGTTTGACCACGCTGCGTTTGGCCGCAATCGGCTGGATCGCAACCACGCCAAGTTCAACGGATTTTTGCAGGGTGTAATCCATCCGCTCGCCACTCGAGATGCCTTGCGCCAGCATGACGCGCAAGCGCGACTCGCGCTCGATGTCAGTAAAATCGGTGACGCTGACCGCAACATCGTCTTTCTGGATACGCTCGATACAGGCGGTATGTTCTCCCCCCTGGCCGTTAAACAGGGTGACCGTGTCGTTCACGGTTAACCGCAGCGCTTTTGCGGCGTGGCGCGCCGGGCCGGGGGGCAGGCTGAAGCGGGCGCCCAGGGCAAGCGGTTGATCAAGAAAAAAGCGTGGCGAAGACATCTTGCTATTATGCCGGGATACCTCGAGATTCAGCGGAGCACGTCATGGTTTCCCTCACTACCCCCGTTTGCGATTTTGGCTGGAAGGCCCCCGACTTCAGTTTGCCTGGCACCGACGGCAAGCAATGGACCCTGCGCGATGCGATGGGCCCGAACGGCTTGCTGGTGATGTTCATCTGCAACCATTGTCCGTATGTACAGGCCATCCGCCCGCGGCTGGTGCGCGACATGGCTGAGCTGAAAGCGCTTGGGGTTCACGCAATCGCCGTCATGTCGAACGACCCGGCCGAGTACGCGGAAGATTCTTTCGACAACATGAAAAACGTTGCTGCGGAATTTGGCTTTCCCTTCCCCTATGTGATCGATGCAACCCAGCAGGTGGCCAGGGCCTACGGTGCGGTATGCACGCCGGATTTTTTCGGTTTCAACCGGGATTTCGAATTGCAGTATCGTGGACGTTTTGATGAATCGCGCAAGGACACCGCACCCGAAGGCGTGCGCCGCGATCTGTTTGAGGCGATGAAGGAAGTGGCCGCGACCCAACGTGGTCCTGTCGAGCAGATCCCGAGTATGGGCTGCTCGATCAAGTGGAAGGGAGAATGACATGGTCGACCGTCAGCAGCATTGGGAAGGGATATATAGCGGCAAGTCGGCCGAGCAAGTGAGCTGGTTTCAGCCGCACGCCGCGTCATCGCTGCGCCTGATCGCAGACGCTGCGGATGTGGACGCGCACATCATCGACGTCGGCGGCGGCGCCTCGGTGCTGGTGGACGGGTTGCTCAACGCGGGCTACCGCAATCTGACCGTGCTGGATCTCGCTGAATCCGCGCTCACGGCCAGCCGCCAACGGCTTGGCGCGCGGGCGCAGCCGGTGCGGTGGATCGCCGGCGACATCACCCGGGCCGTGTTGCCTGCCGCGCACTATGATGTCTGGCATGACCGTGCGATATTCCATTTTCTGACCGACCCGGCCGACCGTGCGCGTTATGTCGCGCAAGTATTGAAGAGTGTCAAACCCGGTGGGCGCGTGATTGTCGCCACCTTTGGTCATGGCGGGCCGTTGCAATGTTCGGGGCTGGACGTGGTGCGCTATGCACCCGACACGCTGCATGCCGAGTTCGGCGCGGCATTCCGCTTGCTCGGTCACGAAACCGAAGTCCACCACACCCCGACAGGCAAGGAGCAGGAATTTGTTTATTGTTATTGCGTGCGAGTCTGACCATGCTTGAAGAGGTTAAGGCACTGGTTCGGGAAGTTGCGCAGCGCGAGGTCACCCCGCGTTTTCTCAAGGTGAAACATAGCCACAAACCGGATGGCAGTCTGTTTACCGAGGCGGATTCGGCTACACAGGACGCGTTGGAGGCTGCACTACCCAAAATAAAGAACGTGCCGGTGCTGGGCGAGGAAATGACCGAGCAGCAGCAACACGATGCCTGGAACGCGGGCCGCGATGGTCTGTGGTGTGTCGACCCGATTGATGGCACCTCCAATTTTGTCGCCGGCGTGCCTTATTTTGCCGTGTCGGTGGCGTATCTCTATAAAGGCGAACGCATGCTGGGCGTAGTGTACGACCCCATCGCCGATGAAATGTTTTCGGCCGTGCGGGGCGGCGGCGCGTTTCTGAACGACAAGCCCTTGCCGTTGCGGGCGCCTGCCACCGAATTGCGGCGTGCGTTGGCTGGCGTGGAGATGAAACGCATTGATCGTGAACTGGCGGGTCGCCTGGCGTCGTGGCCGCCTTATGCTTCGCAGCGCAATTTCGGCGCCTCCACCCTGGACTGGTGCTATACCGCCGCCGGACGCTTTGACATTTATGTGCATGGCGGCCAGAAATTGTGGGATTACGCTGCGGGTGCGCTGATTCTGGAAGAGGCAGGTGGCCAGTTATCCAGCCTCACCGGCAATTTTGATATCGCCAACGTGTGGGAGCGTTCGGTGGTGGCCTCAGCCAGCCCGGAGCTGTTCGTTTTGTGGCGTGACTGGCTCAAAGCAGCCGGCGCATAAGCCAACCCATGGGCCAAATAAAAAGAATTTAGTCCCCGACTTTGAGTCGGCGCTTGAGATTTCTGCTTTAACCCCTTGTCTTGGCACTTCTTTTGACCGCTTTGGGCGCGGCTTGCGAAAGCCCGCCCTGCTGACGGATAATCAAGGTTTTTGCATATTCTGCCCAGTTGCCATTGCGCAACTTTACATTCCGGGCGGGATGCGACAGTTTTTTACTTAGTTGAAGGGAACGCAATGCCAACTCGTAACGACCTGGCCAATGCCATCCGCGCGCTTGCAATGGATGCCGTTGAAAAAGCCAAATCAGGCCACCCCGGCGCGCCCATGGGCATGGCGGAAATCGCTGAGACGCTGTGGAATCACCACCTGCGCCACAATCCCGCCAACCCCAAGTGGCCCGATCGCGACCGCTTCGTGCTGTCCAACGGCCACGGCTCGATGCTGATCTACTCGCTGTTGCATCTGACCGGCTATGACCTGTCGATTGACGACATCAAGCAGTTCCGCCAGTTGCATTCGAAGACCCCGGGTCACCCCGAGTATGGTTATGCGCCCGGTATTGAAACCACCACCGGCCCGCTCGGCCAGGGCATTACCAATGCCGTCGGCATGGCAATGTCGGAAAAAGTGCTCGCTGCCGAATTCAACAAGCCCGACCACACCATCGTCGATCACCACACCTACGCGTTCCTGGGCGACGGCTGCATGATGGAAGGTATCTCGCACGAAGCGTGCGCGCTGGCCGGCACCTGGAAGCTGAACAAGCTGATCGCCTTCTGGGACGACAATGGCATCTCGATCGATGGCCATATCGAGCACTGGTACACCGATGACACCGCCAAGCGCTTTGAGGCGTATGGCTGGAATGTGGTTGCGGGTGTGGATGGCCACGACGTCGTCGCACTGGAAGCGGCGATTCAAAAAGCCAAGGCCAGCACCGACAAGCCCACCCTGATCTGCTGCAAAACCGTGATCGGCAAGGGTTCGCCCAACAAGGAAGGCACCCACGACGTGCATGGCGCCGCACTGGGCCACGACGAAGTCGAAGCCACGCGCAAGCACATCGGCTGGAACCATCCCGCGTTTGAAATCCCTGCCGACATTTATGCGGGATGGGATGCCAAGACCAAGGGTCAGGGTCTGGAAACGCTGTGGAACAACAAGTTCGCCGAATACAAAAAGGCCTACCCGGCTGAAGCGGCCGAGTTCGAGCGCCGCACCAAGGGTGAGCTGCCGGCTAACTGGAAGGCACATGTGGCTGAGAAACTGGCTGCATTCAACACCAAGGCCGAGACCGTCGCTTCGCGCAAGGCTTCACAACACGCGATCAATGCGCTGGCCTCCGCGCTGCCCGAGTTCCTCGGCGGTTCGGCCGACCTCACCGGCTCCAACTTCACCAACTGGGAAGGCTGTCATCCGGTTCGCCACGGCAATCCCGGCAACTACATCAGCTACGGCGTGCGTGAGTTCGGCATGGCCGCAATCATGAACGGCATGGCGCTGCATGGCGGCTTGCTGCCTTTCGGCGGCACCTTCCTGATGTTCTCCGAATACTCGCGCAACGCCATCCGCATGGCTGCGCTGATGAAGCAGCGCGTGATCCATGTGTTCACGCACGACTCCATCGGCCTTGGCGAAGATGGTCCGACCCACCAGCCGGTGGAGCAGACCGCCACCCTGCGCATGATCCCCAACATCGACGTCTGGCGTCCGTGCGACACCGTGGAAACGCTGGTCGGCTGGGTGCATTCGGTCGAGCGTACCGACGGCCCCACCTGCCACATCCTCAGCCGTCAGAATCTGCCGTTCATGGCACGCGATGCAGCCACCCTGGCCAATGTGGTCAAGGGCGGTTATGTGCTGAAGGACGCTGCGGGTGCCAAAGCCATCATCATCGCTACCGGTTCGGAAGTCGAACTGGCGATGAAAGCCCAGGAAGCCCTGGCGGCTGAAGGTATCGCGGTGCGCGTGGTCTCGATGCCGTCGACCAACACCTTCGACCGTCAGGACGCCGCCTACAAGGCCAGCGTGTTGACCAAGGGCCTGCCGCGCGTGGCCGTCGAAGCCGGTGTGACCGACTTCTGGCGTAAGTATGTAGGCCTGGAAGGCGCTGTCGTGGGTATGGATACCTTCGGCGAATCGGCGCCGGCTCCGGAGCTGTACAAGCATTTCGGCATCACCACCGAGGCCGTCGTGGCTGCGGTCAAGGGCGTGCTGTAAAAACCCATACACCACAGCGGCCGGTGTCGCTGTGGTAAAGATTTTTGTTTAATTCTGGAGACTGACACATGGCAATCAAAGTTGGCATCAACGGTTTTGGCCGCATCGGCCGCATGGCATTCCGCGCAATCACCAAGGACTTCCCGGAAATCGAAGTCGTCGCGATCAACGATCTGCTCGACCCCGATTACCTGGCCTACATGCTGAAGTACGACTCGGTCCACGGCCGATTCAATGGCGAGGTGTCGGTGAGCGGCAGCAATCTGGTCGTCAACGGCAAGACCGTTCGCCTGACCGCCGAGCGCGACCCCGCCAACCTGAAATGGAATGAAGCAGGCGCTGACATCGTGATCGAGTGCACCGGCTTCTTCCTCGACGACGAAACTTGCCAGAAGCACATTGCTGCTGGCGCGAAAAAAGTGGTGATGAGCGCCCCGTCCAAGGATGCGACCCCCATGTTTGTGTATGGCGTGAACCACGAAACCTACGCCGGCCAGGCGATTGTGTCGGCCGCGTCGTGCACCACCAACTGCCTGGCGCCCATCGCCAAAGTGCTGAACGACAACTGGGGCCTGAAGCGTGGCCTGATGACCACCGTTCATGCTGCTACCGCAACCCAGAAAACCGTTGACGGTCCGTCGATGAAAGACTGGCGCGGTGGCCGTGGCATTCTGGAAAACATCATTCCGTCTTCCACCGGCGCAGCCAAGGCCGTGGGCGTGGTGCTGCCTGAACTGAAAGGCAAGCTGACCGGCATGGCCTTCCGCGTGCCGACCTCCGACGTGTCGGTGGTTGACCTGACCTGCGAACTCGACAAGCCCGCGACCTACGCAGAAATCTGCGCAGCGATGAAGGCTGCTTCCGAAGGCGCAATGAAAGGCACGCTGGCCTACACCGACGAAAAAGTGGTTTCCACCGATTTCCGTGGCTTTAGCGCGTCGTCCATTTTCGATTCCGAAGCCGGTATCGCGCTGGATAGCACCTTCGTCAAAGTGGTGTCGTGGTACGACAACGAGTATGGCTACACCTGTAACATGCTGCGCTTCGTCAAGCACGTAGCGAAGTAATCTGGCTGCATGGGACGCCGTCGGGGCTTGGCCTTGAGGGTGTCCCGCAAGCAGGTTTGCTCGTGAGCTTTAAGGTCTGGCGCGTTCATCTTTCCTGATTTATCGCGCCAACCCTTAAAACTTACTATTGGAGAACACCATGGCTTTTATTCGCGTTACCGATCTCGATCTGGCAGGCAAGCGCGTCTTTATCCGCGCCGACATGAACGTGCCCGTCAAGGATGGCAAGGTCACCTCGGACGCTCGCATCACCGCATCGATGCGCACCATCGAGCACTGCCTCAAGGCCGGCGCCAAAGTCATGGTGACTTCCCACCTTGGCCGTCCCACTGAAGGTGAATTCAAGGAAGAAGATTCGCTGAAGCCCGTGGTCGACGTGATCGCGCAGAAGCTCGGCACTAACGTGCGCCTGATTCGTGAATGGACCGAGGGTGGTTTTGACGTGGCCGACGGCGAACTGGTGGTGCTGGAAAACTGCCGCGTCAACAAGGGCGAAAAGAAAAATGTCGACGAGACCGCCAAGAAATACGCCGCGTTGTGCGATGTGTTCGTGATGGATGCGTTTGGCACTGCACACCGCGCCGAAGCCTCGACCCATGGTATTGCCAAGTTTGCCCCGGTGGCCGCAGCGGGCATCCTGCTGACCGAAGAACTTGAAGCACTGGAAAAGGCATTGGCCAATCCGGCGCGTCCGATGGTGGCCATCGTCGGTGGCTCCAAAGTCTCGACCAAACTGACCGTGCTGGAAGCGCTGTCCGAGAAGTGCGAGCAACTGGTGGTTGGCGGCGGTATCGCCAACACCTTTCTGGCCGCGACCGGCAAGAACATCGGCAAGTCGCTGTGCGAGAACGATCTGATCCCTACCGCGCAGACGCTGATCACCAAGATGACCGCGCGTGGCGCGACCATCCCGATTGCCGTCGATGTCGTGTGTGGCAAGAAGTTTGACGCCAATGAGCCCGCGGTGTTGAAGGATGCGGGCGATGTGGAAGACGACGACATGATTTTCGACATTGGTCCGAAGAGCGCACAGGAACTCGCCGACATCATCATGACGGCCGGTACCGTGGTGTGGAATGGCCCGGTGGGTGTGTTCGAATTCGACCAGTTCGGCGAAGGCACCAAGACCATCGCCATGGCCATCGCCAACACCAATGCTTTCACCCTGGCTGGCGGCGGTGACACCATTGCTGCCATCCAGAAGTACGATATTTATGACAAGGTGAGCTACATCTCCACCGCCGGCGGTGCTTTCCTTGAATACCTTGAAGGCAAAGTGTTGCCCGCCGTGGCAATCCTGGAGGAACGCGCGAAGGGCTAATCCCTTTCAAGGAAAAGCCCGAGGGGCGCATTGCGCCCCTCGGGCTTTTCCGCTTCTTCCTCAAACTTACGTAGTGCTAAAAAAATGATTCGTAGAACCAAAATCGTCGCCACCCTCGGCCCCTCTTGCTCCGATCCCAAAACGCTGGATCGCATGATGGAGGCTGGGCTGGATGTGGTGCGCCTGAACTTTTCCCATGGCGTGGCGCAGGATCATATCGATCGCGCCGAGCTGGTGCGTTCGCTGGCCCGTACCCGTGGCCGTGCCGTGGGTGTACTGGTCGACCTGCAAGGCCCGAAAATCCGGATTGGCAAATTCAAGGACGGCAAGATCACCTTGGCCAAAGGAGACACCTTTGTTCTCGACGCGGCGTGCCCGATGGGCGACCAGAATCGCGTGGGTCTGGATTACAAGGATCTGCCCAATGACGTGAGCCGGGGCGTGACGCTGTTGCTGGATGACGGTCGCATCGAATTCTGGGTTGAGGAAGTCAAGGGCACGGAAATTATCTGCACCGTGGTGCAGGGGGGCGTGCTGTCCAACAACAAGGGCATCAACCGCAAGGGCGGTGGCCTGTCCGCTTCGGCGTTGACTGAAAAGGACATCGAAGACATCAAGACCGCAGTCGCTTTGAAAGCGGACTATCTGGCGGTGTCATTTCCGCGCTCCGGCGCTGACATGCACCAGGCGCGCGAGCTGTTGCGCGCGGCCGGCGGCAAGTGTCAACTCATTGCCAAGATCGAGCGCACCGAAGCGATCGAAAACCTGGAAGAAATTCTTGAAGCCTCGGACGCCATCATGGTGGCGCGCGGCGACTTGGGCGTGGAAGTCGGCGATGCCGCCGTCCCGGGCCTGCAAAAGCGCATGATCCGTATGGCGCTGGAGCGCAACAAGGTGGTGATTACCGCGACCCAGATGATGGAGTCGATGATTTCCAGCCCGATCCCGACCCGCGCCGAGGTATCCGACGTCGCCAACGCGGTGCTCGACGGTACCGATGCGGTGATGTTGTCGGCCGAAACAGCGGCGGGCCAGTACCCGGTCGAAGCCATCCAGGCGATGGACCGCGTCTGTCTGGAAGCAGAAAAAGAAGCCGACAATGTGTTCTCGGGCGCGCGCCTCGACCACAGCTTTTTGCGCCCCGATGAAGCCATCGCCATGTCGGCGGTGTTCACGTCGGTGCACCTCAACATCAAGGCAATTGCCTCGCTGACCGAGTCCGGCAATACGTGTTTGTGGATGAGCCGCCTGTCGACCCGGGTGCCGATCTACGCCTTGACACCCCAGGTTGAAACCCGTAGAAAAGTCACTCTTTTCCGCGGTGTTTATCCCATTAACCTGAAGACCGCCAGCAAAGAGCGGGATGCGTTACTCGCCGAAGCCGAAGAAGAATTGCGGCGGCGCGGTGCAGTGCGCGATGGTGATTTGATTCTGCTGACCATCGGCGAACCGATCGGCCAGTCGGGCGGTACCAACACCATGAAAATCGTCCGCGTGGGCGGCTCGAAAAAACCCTGATTTCATATACGTAATTAGCTGAACATTTTTAACCTAGGAGACTGTAAATGGCCCTGATATCCCTTCGTCAATTGCTCGACCATGCCGCTGAAAACAGCTATGGCTTGCCCGCGTTCAACGTCAACAACATGGAGCAGGTCAAAGCCATCATGGAAGCCGCCGCTGCGGTGGATTCCCCGGTGATTCTGCAAGGTTCCGCCGGTGCGCGTTCCTATGCGGGCGAGCCCTTCCTGCGTCACCTGATTCTGGCCGCGATCGAAATGTATCCGCAGATTCCCGTCTGTATGCACCAGGACCACGGTGCAACGCCCGACATCTGTTTCCGCTCCATTCAGTCGGGCTTCAGCTCGGTGATGATGGACGGTTCCTTGCTGGCTGACGGCAAAACCCCCGCCTCCTACGAATACAACGTCGAAACCACCGCCAAAGTGGTTGAGATGGCGCACGCTGTTGGCGTGTCCGTCGAAGGAGAACTGGGTTGCCTGGGCTCGCTCGAAACCGGTATGGCCGGCGAAGAAGACGGTCACGGTGCCGAAGGCGCGCTGGATCACAGCCAGCTGCTGACCGATCCCGATGAAGCCGCTGACTTCGTCAAGAAAACCGGCGTTGATGCATTGGCTATCGCCATCGGTACCTCGCACGGCGCGTACAAGTTCACCCGTCCGCCCACCGGCGACATCCTGGCGATCGATCGCGTCAAGGCAATCCACGCCCGTATCCCCAACACCCACCTGGTGATGCACGGTTCCTCTTCCGTGCCGCAGGAATGGCTGGCCATCATCAACAGCTTCGGCGGCGACATGGGCGAGACCTATGGCGTGCCGGTGTCCGAAATCGTTGAAGGCATCAAGCACGGCGTGCGCAAGGTCAACATCGACACCGACCTGCGCATGGCGTCCACCGGCGCAATCCGCAAGCACCTGGCCGAGAACACGTCCAACTTTGACCCGCGCAAGTTCCTGAAGGAAGCGACCAAAGGCATGTCCGATATCTGCAAAAACCGCTACGAAGCGTTCGGCGCAGCCGGCATGGCCAGCAAGATCACCAAGGTCTACAACTTGGAAGAAATGTTCAAGCGTTACGAAAAAGGCGAGTTGGCTCCCAAGGTCAACTGATCATCGGCTAGCCGAAATCAAAGCTCGAAATGAAATGGGACGCTTCGGCGTCCCGTTTTTTTTTGGGACCAGGCACCGAAGATGAGTTAGTTGGGGGACGGCTATCGGCCGATTCTGTTGAAAAACTATTTTTTGGTGGTGTAGAAAAAATTCCAGGGCTTTATGGAGCGTACGGCGGTCATGGATATGGGGGCCCATGGAAAATGCTCTCGAACTTAACCAAGATCGCCCACACGAATCTATGCATACCTATTGAACAGGATTCCCGGTCGGTACGGTTTTTGGCAGAAATTCGGCGCATCGTAAATTTGAGTTTTTCAACAGAATCGGCCATGAGCGGCCATAGCAAGCGCGCTCCCCAACAAATTACTCGTAACTATGCACGCCTATACAATTAACTGTTTCTAATTTTGGTGATACCCTCACAATGGGGTCGTTAGGCAGAGTTTTTGCCGTTGTTTCGCGGCATGTGACAACAATGTCAGTGGCTTTGCCTCCTGATGTCCGATGAGAATGGGATCTGCTTAATGGTCTCAGTAATGCTAAAGAGTGCCTAACGCACCCCACCCTCCAGAGCGATGTCTTTTCTAACGGTTCTTAAGAACGCAAAGTCGCTCCATGACGTTGCACACCTTCTGGGGTACAAACCTAAGTCGCTCTCGTACGTCATTTACAAAATGCCGGTCAAATACGAGACGTTTACGGTGCCAAAAAAGACAGGTGGAGTCCGTACTATTTCTGCGCCGCGTCCAGAACTCAAACTGCTTCAGCGCCGATTGTCTGACGGCCTTCAAAGCTGTTGGGACGAGATCAATACCGAAAAAAAAATAACAAAGCCTATATCTCACGGCTTTCGAAAAGGATCATCAATTTTAACGAACGCCTCTGTTCACCGAGGACGGCGCTTCGTTTTCAACGTCGATTTAAAGGACTTTTTCGACTCCATTAACTTTGGGCGTGTGTATGGGTTCTTTGTGAAAAACAAAGACTTTGCCCTTACCGAGGGGGTCGCAAAAATCCTCGCGGCAATTGCCTGCCATGATGGGAAGCTACCTCAAGGCAGCCCATGCTCGCCGGTAATCTCGAATTTGATAGGTCAGATACTCGACATTCGACTAGCTCAGCTTGCGCATAGATATGGGTGCAGCTACTCGCGGTACGCGGACGATTTGACCTTCTCGACCAACGAGCGCATTTTCCCTTCTGCGATAGCATCGTCGAATATTGATCATTCGTGGGCTGCGGGTGCGGCGCTCTTCAAAATAATTGAGAAAGCTGGCTTTCAGCTCAATCCTAAGAAAACACGAATGCAGTATCTCAACTCACGTCAGGAAGTAACCGGGCTTATTGTCAATCGCCGCATAAATACACGTCCAGAATATCGGCGGTTGGCTCGGGCAATGACCCACCAATTGGTCACAACGGGGAAATTCCAAATTACCGCGATGAAGGCCAATACACTGGGTACGCTCGTGCCTACCAAAATAGATGGCAGCATCCGTCACCTTCAAGGCATGTTCGGCTTTATCGACTGGATCGATTTGCACTACAAAAAAGCCAGGGGAACACTCGCCGGAGAGCCGTCTTCGATCGATAAAGTGTACAAGAGATTCCTTATGCACCGAGATTTCTGGGCCAGTTCGCTACCGGTTATTCTGTGCGAGGGAAAGACCGATAGCGTGTACCTTCACGGCGCGATTCGCCGCCTTGCTACAGCGCATCCAAACTTGGTTTCAATGAGCGCGACAGGCAAGGTCGAATACAAAGTTCGGTTCTTCAATTATTCGTATACCTCGCAACGAATCCTGGATATATCCGGCGGGGCTTCAGCGGTAAAGTCCTTCATCACCGATTACATTAAGTCCGTTAAAAAAACTCCTGCTCCTGCCAAACAAAAACCACTAATCGTATTGCTCGACAATGACTCAGGCGGCAAGGTTTTTTATAGCCTGATAAAGGAGTACAGCGGCAAAAAAACGCCGGTGAACGGGATGGATGATTTTTATCACCTTGCCGCTAACGTTTATGTCGTCTTCACGCCGATTGCCAAGCCCAGTGACAATAGCTCAATCGAGGACTTTTTTGAGCCAGCCCTGCTCGCAACGAAGATCGATGGAAAGTCATTCAATGCGAGCAACGAAGGGCTTGATGAAAACACGGAATACAGCAAAGTAGTCTTTGCTACAAAGGTGGTGCGGCCAAATATCGCCAAGATCAATTTCGACAAATTTGATCCGATTCTGGCTCGTCTAGAAGGTGCCTTGGAAGACCACATCAAGAAGCACGTTCCGTGAATTTCGGCGAATTTGGTTCTTTCGCAGGCGCAAAGGAAGAACATCTGGACACTGATGGGCAGGTCGTAATCGTATTAGAGGCGAACGATGGCTCCATTAGCTTTCTCGGCTATCCGCGGATTTAGAGAGGGTGTGTCTGCTTAGTCGATGACGGCCACTTGCCGATTCCTATCTCTAAGCTTGCTGCCCTGACTGAGTCCATCTGTGTGATTTTCCACAGTGGCTTTCCCAGCCCCTTTATTGATGGGGGCAGCAGTTAGCCGAGCATCGCTTTCAATGCCGCCAGGCGGTCGCTGCCGCTGGCTTTGGTCTCGGCGGTGGAGGGTTTGTCCGGCATCCGCACGTCGTCGCCGAGTTCGTCGATGAAGCGCGACGGATCGCAGGCGACCGATTCGCGTGCGCGCTTGCGGCGTGAGCAATAAGACAAAGTGAGCGATTTCTTGGCGCGGGTGACGCCGACGTACATCAGGCGGCGCTCTTCCTCCAGGCGCCCTTCGTCCACGGCTTCGCGATGGGGCAGGATGTTTTCCTCGATTCCCACCAGGAATACATGGCCGAACTCCAGGCCCTTGGCGGCGTGCAGGGTGGACAGGCGCACGGCGTCGGGCTCTTCGTCCTCGCGGCCTTCCAGTAGTGTGATCAGCGCGATGGTCTGTGTCAGTTGCAGCAGGTTTTTCTCGTCAGCTTCACCCTTCTTGGCGATCCAGGCGGCAAATTCCATCACGTTGTTCCACTTGCTCTGCGCGGCGCGGGTGTCGTCCTGGTCGAAGATGTATATCTCGTAGTTGATTGATTTCAACAGGTCGTTCAACAGTTCGCCGGCAGGTTCGCGAGTGATGCGTTCCTCAAAGCGGTTGATGAAGTTGCAGAACTCCAGCAGGGGTGCAAGGTGGCGTTCGCCGATCTGCGAAGCGGCCGCAGCAGAAAAGGTTGCCTCGAACAGGCCCACGTTCAGGGTGGCGGCGACTTGGCCGAGCTTTTCTAAAGTGGCGGTGCCGATGCCGCGTTTGGGGGTGGTGACCGCGCGGATGAAGGCAGGATCGTCGTCGCTGTTGGCGATCAGGCGCAAATAGGCGATCACGTCCTTGATTTCCGAACGGTCGAAGAACGACTGCCCGCCGGACAACTGATACGGTACTTTTTCGTTGCGCAGCGCCTGCTCGAATACGCGCGCCTGATAGTTGCCTCGATACAGAATGGCGTAATCGCGCCATTCGGTGCGGTGCTGAAACTTGTGCGACAACAGCCGCATGACAACGGATTCGGCTTCGTGCTCGTCGTCCTTGGTCGGCATGATCTGGATCGCGTCACCGTGACCGAGATCGCTCCACAAACGCTTTTCAAACAGCTTGGGATTGTTCGAGATCAGGCTGTTGGCCGCCTTGAGGATGCGCACGGTTGAACGATAATTCTGCTCCAGCTTGACCACGTGCAGATGCGGATAATCTTCGCGGAGTTGCTTCAGATTGTCGGCCGAGGCGCCGCGCCAGCCGTAGATCGCCTGGTCGTCGTCACCCACCGCAGTGAAAGCGGCACGCACGCCGGTGAGCTTTTGCAGCAAGCGATATTGCGCAATGTTGGTGTCCTGATATTCGTCGATCAGGATGTGGCGCAGCCGGTTCTGCCATT
>JASJPF010000010.1:2217-63059 GCA_031426835.1 Thiobacillus sp. | reverse complement strand
CCGATCTCGACATGCCGTCCGGCCACGCCTACGGCAAGGCGCTGCGCACGGTGAAAACCTGCGTCGGATCGGAGTGGTGCCGTTTCGGCACCCAGGATTCGACGCAGATGGGCATCGACCTGGAAAAGGCCTTCTTCAAGATGTGGGCGCCGCACAAGGTCAAGCTCGCGGTGTCGGGTTGCCCGCGCAACTGCGCCGAAGTTGCGATCAAGGACGTCGGCATCATCGGCGTCGATTCCGGCTGGGAAATTTATGTGGCCGGCAACGGCGGTATCAAGACCGAAGTCGCGCAGTTCCTGGTCAAAGTGAAAACCGACCAGGAGGTGATGGAATATTCGGGCGCCTTCCTGCAGCTTTATCGCGAAGAAGCGCGCTACCTCGACCGCACCGTTCACTACGTTGAGCGCGTCGGCCTGGATTACGTGAAGAAGAAAATTCTTGATGACCACGAAGGCCGCCGCGCGTTGTACGAGCGTCTGGTGTTCGCACTGTCGGTCGAACGCGATCCGTGGGTCGAGCGTGCCAAGGAAGGCAAGCTCAAACACGAATTCGAAGCGCTGACTGTGTAAAGAAGCTGCATGCCGTTGGCGTGAGGGCTAGAGGCCGCCATGCCAACGAAAATATTTTAGAGGACGAAACAATGAGTAGCTGGCTGAAAGTATGCAATCTTGAAGAGATCCCCCCGTTGGGTGCCCGCGTGGTGCGTCACGGCGATATCGACATCGCCGTGTTCCGCACCACCGACGACGAAGTCTTTGCGGTGAAGGATCGCTGCCCGCACAAAGGCGGCCCGTTGTCGCAAGGCATTGTTCACGGCAAAAGCGTGACCTGCCCGCTGCACGGCTGGAATCTTGAACTCGCCACCGGTTGCGCAACCGCACCCGACGAAGGCTGCGCGCATAAATACGAAACCAAACTGGAATCAGGTGTGGTGCACCTGAACCTGGCTTAAGTAAAAAAACAAATATCTCTCAGAGGAAACTGTCATGACACGCGACTTCTGGAAGTCGGGGCATACGCCTACGCTTCTGTCTGCCTTTTTGTATTTCGACATCGCCTTCATGGTGTGGGTGATGCTGGGTCCGCTGGGCGTGCAGATCGCCGCCACGCTGGGGCTCACCGCCGCGCAAAAGGGCATGATGGTGGCCACCCCGGTTCTGGCGGGCGCGTTGTTGCGCATCCTCATGGGCCTGTTGGTTGACCATCTCAAGCCGAAGAAAGCCGGGCTGATCGGCCAGCTGGTGGTCATGGCTGCACTGCTCTGGGCGTGGCTGTTCGGTATTCACAGTTATCGCGAAATTCTCATTCTGGGCGCAGCACTCGGCTTTGCCGGGGCATCGTTTGCCGTGGCCTTGCCGCTGGCTTCCCGCTGGTATCCGCCGCAGCATCAAGGCACGGCGTTGGGCATTGCCGGCGCGGGCAACTCCGGCACCGTGATCGCTGCCTTGCTGGCACCAAGCCTGGCCATGGCCTATGGCTGGGGCAATGTGTTCGGACTGGCACTGATCCCGGTTGGCTTCGCGTTCATTATTTACTTGTTCTTCGCCAAGGATGCGCCCGACTGTCCGCCGCAAAAATCGCTGAGCCAGTACCTCAACGTGCTGAAAGATCGCGATGCCTGGTGGTTCATGTTTTTCTATTTCGTGACCTTCGGCGGCTTCGTTGGCCTGGCGTCCAGCCTTACCATTTACTTCAATGACCAGTACGGCATGACACCCGTACATGCGGGCTATTTCACTGCAGCCTGCGTGTTCGCCGGGTCTATGGTGCGCCCCATGGGCGGCATGCTGGCCGATCGCATTGGAGGCATTCGTACCCTGTTGGTGATGTATCTGCTGGCCGGTGTATTCCTCATTGCCGTCAGTTTTGGTGCTCCCAGCGCATGGGTGGCGCTGGCCGGGTTCATGTTGGCCATGGGTAGCCTGGGTGCGGGTAACGGTGCGGTATTCCAGCTGGTGCCGCAACGCTTCCGCAAGGAAATCGGCGTCATGACCGGCATGGTCGGCATGGCGGGCGGCGTGGGTGGCTTCTATCTCGCTGCCAGCCTGGGTTACATCAAGGGGCAAACAGGCAATTACCAAATAGGCCTGCTGATTTTTGCGGGCTTGTGCTTTGTCGCACTGGTGGGACTGGCCGTGGTGAAAAAGCGCTGGCGCACCACCTGGGGTGCCGCCGCGATTTCCGGTGCGCGCATCTGAGGATTACGTTCGAGCAGGCTTAGGGGCATGATCCTGGCTGCACGACAGGGCACAGGATCATGCCCCTATAATCGCCAGACCGCACCCAACTTATCGCTATGCCTCTCACTCTTGAATTTGGCTATGCCACTGCCACCGGTCCGCGCGAGCGCAACGAGGACTATGGCGGCTACGTTGAGCCCGAAGCGCAACTCGCAGCGACCAAGGGCATGCTCGCTGTGGTGGCCGATGGCGTCTCTGGCGGCACCCATGGCCGTGAGGCAGCCGAAGCCTCGGTGCGCAATCTGCTCGCCGATTACTACGCTACCCCCGACACCTGGGAAATCCCCCACGCACTGGGCACCGTGCTCACGGCGATCAATCGCTGGATCCATGGACAAACGGCCTCGCGCACCGATCCCGGCGGCATGGCCACCACGCTCACCGCGCTGGTGCTGCGTGGCCGTCGTTATCATTACGCCCATGTCGGCGACAGCCGCCTGTATCGCCTGCGCGGTGAAACCCTGGATGCGCTGACCACCGACCACGTATGGGAAACGCCTGGCATGTCGCATGTGCTGAAGCGCGCGCTGGGACTCGACACCCACGTGTTGCCGGATTTTGGCGAAGGCGATCTGGCCGAAGGCGACGTGTTCCTGCTTGTGTGCGACGGCGTTTGGGAACCGCTCGGCCAACTGGCATTGCATCAACTATTGAAACTGCACGATGCCCCGCAGCGTGCTGCGGATACGCTGGTCGGCGCCGCGCATGTCAAAGGCGGGCAGGACAATGCCAGCGCCCTGGTCGTGCGCGTGGTGGCGGTGGGCGAAGCCGATGCGCCCATCATCGAGGCGCATGAATTGCCGCTGCCGGGCAAGCTGCAACCCGGCGCACGACTCGACGATTTCATCATCGAGGACGAACTCCACAGCGCGCGCGACACGCTGATTTATCGTGCGCGTCATGCCGAGTCGGGTCAGCGTTGGGCGCTCAAGACCCTGCAACCCGTATTGCAGGGAGACGCCGATGCCGCACGCCGCCTGCTCGCCGAAGAGTGGTTCTTAAAGCGGGTGCATTCGCATTACTTTCCCGATGTGCTGCCCTTGCCGGGGCGCAATTTTCTGTACTTTGCCGTGCATTATTTCGACGGCGCGACGCTACAGGGCAAGCTCGACACCGGACAGCATTTTTCTCCGGTCGAGGTCGTCACCCTCGGCATTCGCATCCTGAAAGGGCTTGCCGCGCTGCACCGGCTCGACATCGTGCATCGCGACCTCAAGCCCGCCAATCTGCATGTCGACACCGAAGGCAAGCTGCGCATTCTCGACCTGGGCGTGGCGCGCTGTCCCACGCTTGACACGCGCGAAGACTACGCCCAGCCTGGCACCCCAAGCTTCATGGCGCCCGAGCTGTTCAACGGCGCCGAAGCCAACATGCAAACCGATCTCTATGCCGTCGGCGCCACCCTGTATCACCTGCTCACACGCAAATACCCTTACGGTGAAATCGAACCGTTCCAACACCCCAAGTTTGGCGAGCCCGTGCCCCCGGCCCGTACCCGCCCCGACCTGCCGCCATGGCTGGAAACTGTGCTGTTGAAAGCGGTTGCGCGCGAACCTGTAGACCGTTTCGAAACCGCCGAAGAAATGCTGCTCGCCCTGCAACGCGGCGAAGCCAGTCCTTTGCTTCGTCGCCGTACCCCGCTCATCGAGCGTTCGCAGGCCGGTGCCTGGCCACTGGTCGCAGTCGCGTCCATTGCGCTGAATGTGCTGTTGTTGTTTTTATTGCTGGCGAGCTGAGGGTTTTTCAGGGGCTGCTCACGACCCATAGCGGCAGCTGGCGAACAGCTGCTTTCGGGAACTGCACCTACACAGCTACGGAAGCGGTGGCTCAGCTTTCTGGTAGATATGGTGGCTGTTCATTCATAGGGCTAGCGGCATCAAGCTCAGTATTCTCTTTCCGGAATTGCTCAACACTATCTTCGATTGCCTCCTCTGCCGACATGGTCATCATCATGTTCACAGGGATGACAACTTCGCAATCGATAGGCTCGCAGTCGCCACAGGTCACTTCTGCGATGCCATTGCCGAAGACCTTGTAAAAGAACGTCGCATACGCGCGCACGTCGTTTTCATCTGGTTTGTTGTCGCCATATAGCAATCCGCCGTCTTCTAAATTCGTGTGGACCTGCCCAATTCGGTAGTCGAGAAAAAACACCAGTAGAATTGTTTGCCGCTCGTTCACTAGTACGATTTTGATAACACCGTTTTCCACGGCGTCAACGTGCATCGTCGATTGCTCCAGGCCTGGTATTGGACCATCCGGCCACAATCCAATCGCGACTTTTAGTCCAGTCAGTGCGGACACGTCCGTCGGCGTGCCACCCTTCCTTAGTGTGTCCAGCGTTTCAAAAGGCAGTAGCGTGTCCCACGGCGCGAGGCGATCCCTCGTGCGATACAGGGACCGCGAGTCGGGGACCTTTAGCTCGTCACGGATATAGATTCGGGCAAGCTCCTCCATGATTACGAGGTCAGCAGATAGCCGCTTCCTGTCAGCTGGCACATCCGGATCAACGATTTCCCCTTCGAGTGACGCGTGAGCTACCGCACATCGCCCACTCTCAAAAAGATGTTCGCTTACATCTACGCCCGCAGCGCGCAATTCCGCGACTCGCTTGGCAGCACGGTCGGTCAACTGATCAATGTGGGAAGTGATCCACTTAGCGCGTGCTCGTCCGTCGTGGAACTGCGATTCGATTACCTTGTAGAAACTGAGGAACGCGTAGCTATCATGCACTTCATCGAGCCGCTGTCCCTCACGCCAGAAAGCAAGCGCCTTACGAACATTCTCATCCTCAATCACGGGCATGTGATTACAGTTGAAAGACTTCGCTCCGGCGATACCCATGGACGAATACACGGTTCGGCTGCCGTACAAGTTCGGATGACTACCCCATATGTACCCGGATACGTCGACGTAGCCGCCCTTGAACCAGCTCAGTATCGAAGTAAAGCGATATATCTTCCCAATAGCTGCATCTACATCCGTATCGCCGTTGCACGCTATAGTGATGCAAGGCGGAGAAGACTTGCCTTCGCGTTCTGATCCACGAAGAAAGTATTCGTCACCTGCGTACTCAACACACACGTCGAACGATGGCCAAGATATAGATGACGCTACACCGGCAGTCAACCAGCCCATCCTGCTACGCAACCTGCGGTCAACCTCTTCGCCGAATATATGTGGCACGTAAGGAGTCTTCATAGAAGCAATAGTATCAACGGTCCGGCGTAGGCCTCGGCTGTTTGTCCGGTGACCACGAAAATGCCCGCGCCTACCGCCAAGCCGACGCAGGTGAAAGTCAGTGTGCCGACGCCCAAGCTCCGCTCCAAATGGTTTTCATTCATATTCCCACTGGCGCATGGATGCGGATTTTCACTGGCAGCTTTCAGGCAATGGAATCGCAACCACGACTGTCAGGTAGTGGCCGAACTCAGTCAACCAATAAATCAAAGCGTTGAGACGAACTTCACTGGGCAAAATCCAGTTGCGCAGGGTCAAGTAAAAGAAAGCGTGCAAAGCGATCTTGTTTTCTGCTGCCGCCGTCACTCACGAGGATAACTTTTGGTTGGCCATCGATCACGGCAGGGCATACGCCTTCTGCATGCTCGAAGCCGGGCAGGCCGGGCACGTTCAAACGCCGGGCCGGTTCGTCTGCTTGACCGCTCCACCGCCATAGCTTGAACTGAACCTGCCCGCCTGACGCGGGCCCGCTGATGACGAGGTAGGCGTTGAGGGCAGGGAGCCATGACATTCCCCGGATGCCGTCACCCTCCAGGTCCAGCGTGATCAGGGTGTTTGACATCCGGGCTGGCTCGTCGGCTTCAAACAGGGCAGTGTGATTTTCCAGGGTCGCGATGATGGCCCGGTTGTCGAGCAGGGGACTGCGAAATCCGACCAGCAGATGCTGTTGGTCAGCGCTGATTTCCAGCGCTTCGATGTTGAGTCCGTCATCGTCCTTGACGTCGCGTATTTTGGCGGCTGCGTGCAGGAGCGGGTGAGCTTCCAGTAGCGCAGGCTTCAGCCCTGTGACCACTTTGGGGTCGACGATGCGGTCGGATTCGATTCGGAACCGCACCAATCTGTCGCGGGATTTTTTCTGCTTTCCGTCGGCATTGCGCGAATGGGAGGTGATGGCATAGATATGCCCATGCCGGTCTACCGTCAGTCCCTCAAGATCGTCCAGTTTCCGCAAGGCTTTGTCGGACCCTTCTATTTGGGTGCTCAGCGGGGTGCTGCTGATTTCGCCATCAAGGCTGATCCGAAGGGAGCTGAAAGGATGTTTGGGTTCATCTTCAACCACCAGGAAACGTCCGTCTGGAAGTTGCAGGATCGCTGAAGGCTCATGGAGTCCCTTCAGGGGTTGAAAAGCGAGCGTGTTGTCGGCTGTCATGGATGCTTGTGTCTGTTGTTTCGATCAAGTCCGTAAAAAGCCGACGATGTGCCTATGCTCGTTCTGGCGATGAAGCATCCAATCCCGACAAAACGCTGGGAAGTTTGGCACCGTTACGCGGGCAAGGTGAATTGAAATGTGGTGTGTTTGCCCGGCACCGATTCACAGCCAATATTGCCGCCGTGCTGCTCCACGATCAATTTGCAGATGTTGAGCCCGAGCCCGGTTCCCGGCGCTTTGGCGTTGCTGTTCTTGCTGAGCTGTTTGAACTTGGTGAAAAGATCTTTCATGTTCTCCTGTGGGATTCCCGGGCCATGGTCGGTTACGCCGACCTGAACTTGATCGCCATTCTGAAGAAAATAAATCTCAACCGTGTCACTGGCGTGCGTGAATTTTGCAGCATTGGAAATCAGGTTGTTCATGACTTGCAGAAGACGGTTCTCGTCGCCTTTTACCTGAGCGGGACTGTCGCTATCGATGGGGCGCAATTCGAGATTGCAGCCATAGGATTCGCAATAAGGGCGATTCAGTTCGATCGCTTTCTGAAGAAATGGCTTCACCTCAACTGTGCCCATTTGCATTTCCATCTTGCCCGCCTCCAGTTTCGAGACATCGAGAATGTCGTTCACGATGTTGAGCAAGCGCTCGCCATTGCGGTAGGCCACATCAATCAGTTGCATGGCTTGTGGGGGTATTTCACCGGTCACCTGGTTGCGAATAAGGGCGAGTGAGCCATTGATCGATGTCAACGGGGTTCTCAGTTCATGGTTCACCATGGAGACAAACTCATCCTTGGTGCGATCCAGACGGGTAAGCGCCTGCAACTGCAGGCGTAATTCGAGTTGCGAAACCACTTGCCGAGCGAGCGCTTCCAGTGCCTGGCGCTGCATCTCGCTGAGAGGGCGCGCATGGTCATCTATCACGCATAGCGTACCCACCCGGATGTTGTTGCGCAGAATCAGCGGGGCGCCCGCATAGAACTTCACGTTGGGCCCGCCGGTTACCAGCGGGTTGTCATGAAAGCGTTCATCTTTGAGTGCGTCTTCGACCACGAATGAGCGGTCGTCCAGAATCGCATGGGCACAAAATGCCAGTTCGCGTGGGGTTTCGTGCGCGTCCAGTCCGTGGTGAGATTTAAACCACTGGCGGTCCCGGTCAACCAGGCTAACCAGTGCGATCGGCGTCTGGCAAATTTGGGCGGCAATAAAAGTCAGGTCGTCATACGCCTGTTCTTCCAGCGTATCGAGAATCTGCAATTCGTCGAGGATCTGCTGACGTTCTGATTCGTTTTTCGGTAGTGGGGCGCTAATCATGGCTTGGCTGGCTGAAACTCCGGGTACTCATGTGTATACGGGTTGTGGGCGGTTAACTTTAAGCGGTTTGCCCGGAGAACTGCAAGCAGAGACACTGCCGGGGGGCTTTCCTCCGGTATAAGCAAGGTGGTGTTTGCTGCGTTTACCGGACTTAAGTGACTAGGGCGATGCAGGATCATGTCGGAGAGTCGTGAAAGTATTTTTTCGCTTGAATATTCGCTTGAATAGTGGGCACTGCTAGCCGGTTTAACTGCCACCCGCCATAATCCGTTCTCCAATTGGAGAATGTTTTTATGCGCCGTCTGACCCTGCTCGTGCTTGTTGCTCTGCTTTCCGCTTGCGTGACTCCGCCCGCACCAACCCCAATCCCAACGCCCAAGCCGCCATTGAAGATCGCGCTGGCCTTGGGCGGGGGGGCGGCGCGCGGCTTTGCCCACATTGGCGTGATCAAGGCGCTGGAAGCGCAGGGCATCACGCCGGATATCGTGGTGGGTACCAGCGCGGGTTCGGTGGTGGGGGCGCTCTACGCTTCAGGCATGAGCGGCTTCGAGATGCAGAAACTGGCGCTGGGACTGGAGGAGGACATGGTCGCAGACTGGACGTTGCCCAACCGGGGGGTGTTGAAGGGCGAGGCGCTGCAGGAGTTTATCAACCAGAAAGTGAAAAACCTGACTATTCAGAAGATGCCTAAAACGCTGGGCATTGTGGCCACCGACCTGCAAAGCGGCGAGATGATTCTGTTTCGTCAGGGCAACACGGGCATTGCCGTTCGCGCTTCCAGCGCCTTGCCGGCGGTGTTCCAGCCGGTTGAGATCAGCGGCCGGGATTATGTGGATGGCGGCCTGACCTCGCCGGTGCCAGCCCAATCTGCGCGCAACATGGGGGCGGACTTTGTAATCGCGGTGGATATTTCCAACGTGAGTCGCCGTAACAAACTCACGGGCACCTTGGATGTGATGTTGCAGACCTTTGCCATCATGGGTCATAGCATCAGCAATCACGAGTTGAAGAATGCAGACGTGGTCGTTCGCCCGATAACCTCGGCGGTGAGCAGCTCCAGCTTCGAGGACCGGCATTTGGCCATTCTGGAAGGCGAGAAAGCGGCGGCCGCCATCATGACGGAGCTGAAAGCCAAGCTGGCCAAGGCGCAGGCGCGCTAAAAACCAATTCGCTTTTTCCGCTCGGCTGCGCTTTTTCCAGCGGTGTTGTATGGGTTTGCGATTCGCTGCAGAATTATTTTTGAAACACGGCGGCTTGAAGGTAGATAGGTGTGAATGGCAGGGACGCGAATTTCTTCGGCGATCCACGCAGCGCTCGCCTCGGATACCGACACGATGCCGTCGTTTGCCTCTCCCTGAAATGGATTCAGCCGGCCTCTCCAGCCGGTCACGCCCAGGATGCTGGTGGTGGGAACCGGGCTTGGCTCGATTTGCGCCATTCTCGTTGGGGTGGCAAGAAGTTGCCCGCAGTCTCCTGCCAGCATGCGAAAGATCCAGTTGCGCTGCAGTTTCTGGGCCAATCGCGAAGGCTTGATCGGCGAGCCCAGCAGAAAAATCTGGCGTGGCGGCCGGGTTCCTTCTGGCAGTGAGGCCACGGCCGCTCTCAGCAGAACGCCGCCTAATGAATGCCCAATCAGCACGTAGTCACCATCGGCAGACAGGGCATGGATTCGGGCGACCAGCCGTTTTCGAATTGAGGCGTAGTCCTGAAAAGTGGCCACGTACCCAAACGCGTGGGGCGTGATGCCCTGGGCTCTGAGCCGCACCAGCAGTCGCCACCCCGAGATCGGTGACCGGCCCATGCCGTGAACAAAAAGCGCCTGCACGCAAACTCCCATTTCAATCGGATGAATGCCCTATGTTAAGGGAGATGGGCGGTTGAGCAGGTGATCGCACCCCAATGCATCCTCCGGTACATCGACAGTCAGGCAAGCTGCCCTATATAGTCGGTGTGGAAAAAGGTTGAGCGCGCTACAGGAAGGCTTTCAATCTTGGAGCCGGAGTGGTATGAGAAGTGCGGGTGCGCTCCAGATGAAGACTACGCGACATGGTCTTCCTGCGTTGTACCGGCCGCTTGTCTGCGGGCGACCTGAGCAGCATCTTCCAAGTGAAAATACCCTGTGCGTCAGCTTGGGCAGATGCTAGCGTCTACGTGCTTTCCAGCTAACCGAACAGGTTTTCCTCAGATATTCAAGGGCGCGCTCCATGTGGCTGTCTGGCCAATTGGGGTCGTTATCGTTCAGTTGTTCTTCGGCGTCGCCTTTCAGGTCGTCTTCCCAGGATTTCCGCAAATCCTCGCGGATGGATTCAGGCGCATGGTCATCGATAAACTTGATCACGGCCTGAGTATCGAATCCGTTTGTTCGAAAGTTACGAATGACTTCTTTGGCCTCCCGCAGGAGCATGGAGGCTTTGGGTGGCAGGCCTGTCGCAACGAAAAAACACACCGTGGCCACGACAGCCGGATCGTCAGCTTCGCCACGCGTGACGCGATCCCATTCTTTGGCAACCAGGCGGTCATATTCCCTGACGTCTTCGTCCAGACTCTCTCTGACGAAATACACTTCACCTGCATCCCCATACAATAATTTATCAGCCGTGCTGGAGGCGGCCCGGATCTGCGGCAAGTCCTTTTCGATGAAACGATCCATTGCGCGTCGCGCCAGTCGCTGGAATTCGGTTGGCGCCTCCTTGAGCAAACCTTTCAGCCGGTCTTCATTAAACCGGGCTTTTGCTTGCCTGGCGGCTTTGATCAACCTGACGAAATCTGTGCGGGTCGGGATCTTGAGCTCGGCCTGATCAACAAAGAGAACCAGCATGGCGCTTCGAATCAGCGAATCTGCATCATCGATATCGTCGCGGGAAACCCCCATGATTTTTGCCAGCCACACCGCAAAATCAATTGTGTTCCGGCTTTCCTGGCGAACGGCAAGTTCAGCGCGGTATTCAGCAAGGGGGGGCGCGTCTGAAGCCGTCTTTTCATCGAGGTAGGCGCGTTGATCCTCGGCTGAAACCGGATAGCCGCCTATCAGCGTGCTATCCGGCATGGCATGGAGTCGCTTGATCATGTCCGAGCCGGCTTTGGAATGCGCCAGCAATGTCTTGTCTCGCAAGGATGCTGCAGCGACCTGACTGTCTCCATCCGACATGTCCTCGAGATAGAGGCTGATCAGATTCACCATGCGGCGCAGTGCAAGCTCGAGATCCGGCCGCAAATATGCGGTACCAAAGTAATTGGCGATCTGCACAATGCCCTTCGAAAATTCCTCCTGGATGGCGTTCAGCCGTTCAGGCGTGATGATTCCGTGATCAATTCCGTGACGCAGCGCCTTGTCAAAAAATGGCCGATTGTCGAACGTCGTGAGTGCGGTAAAAGCGGTTGCCATGCATCCGGCCCTTAAATCGCAGACTCTTCTTCTTCGTCACCCGCCGCATCCGTCGAGCCCAGGAGCGCGGAAATCGAAGACAGCTCAACCAGTTCCAGATTTTTTTGCGCGCGGTCACGGAGCGTGATCATTACTTCCTCGAAACCATCGGTCAGCTCGTAGCGAAGAATCCACGCGGTTTCCATCCAGTCGCCATCAGCGATTTCAGAGCGGGAAAGCAAGGGCCGTGAATCTTCGATGAAGTTGCCAAAAGCCAGGCCATGATCGATTTCCTCGATCTTTTCCATGAGCCAGGTGGTGTGGGTTTTGACATCGGAATCCGGGTCGATTTGAGGCAAAAAACTCCCGCTGGTGGCGAAACAAAACACTTCGTCGTAATGATCTGCAAAGTAGTCAGCCAGCGTTTCACTGCCCCCCTCAATGTCAGCAATGGCTTCAAGATATTCGTGGGCGGAATTGTAATCGCGGTGGATGACGGCATTCATCATGGCTCGCAGCCTTTCGCTGGTCCGATCGCCGTATTTTTTTTCCAGGACAATCGAGCGGGCGAACTGCTCGGGTGTGACCAGCATATTCACCACGGATTCCTTGGACGAATCAAATTCGCGCATGACCGCAAGCAGGTCTTTGGGCTGCAGCTCATCAAGGATGCTCACCAGCGCGTGGTCGCCATGTTCATCGGCAATGGTCGCGAGTGCGTTCTCGGCGCCGACGATATCGCCGGCAAGAATCAACTGTGAGGATTTCAAAACAACCGGGTGCATGCCATGTCCTTCTTTATGAATAGTTGCGCTTAACGATCCAGCGGATCAAATCCCTGTTCGGCGAGCCAGTCCGCTCCTGCCTCATTCAAATCATCCATCCCGTCTTCATCGTTATCTTCGCTGCCGACCTCTTTCTCGGTCTCGGGTTCAGGCGCTGACTCACGCATCGGCGCAGACAACGAATCCTTGCTGCGCAGGAATTCAAGCGCAGCAGTGGCGACGAGGAAAGCATCGCCGCCTTCAACCTTCAGCGACGATTCAATCAGTGGCTTGGCCCAATCGGAGACCGTCAGTTCGCCTTCCAGTTCAGCCCATGCGAAGAAAGCGGTATCACCCGGTTCGCTCAGCACGACCTGCTGCATGATGGCAGGCGATTTGTAGCCAAAGGCGCCAAAGAAAACGACGGATACCATTTCCGGGCTGAATTCAATCATAGGCAAAATGGCGTCAAATTCCCGGCGCTTCTCGTTCAAGCGCTTTTGCAGCACCGACTTGCCTTCGGAATCCGTCACCAGGTCATCGACCTCATCAATGTAGTTTTTGATGAGGTCCGAAAAATAACGAGATTTTTTCACTTGATGACATCCTGGATATATTTAGCCGAAATATCCTGCGCGACAGCCAAAGGATCTTCGATAAGACTGCGTTGCCGGTAGTCGTCGAAAGCCTTGCGGCGCTCGGCGTCAGTTAGCACTTCATAGGCTTCCTGGGCTTCCCTGAAGCGCGTCGCCGCATCCGGTGATGGGTTCTTGTCGGGGTGGTACAGCGCGGCTTTTTTTCGGTAAGCGGCCTTGATCAGGTCCGCTGTTGCACTGGGAGAGACCCCCAGTTTTTGATAGTGATCCTGCATAACAATCCTTTTTGAGCACCCATTAAGCCACAGTTATGGGTCCGGATTTACATAACCCGAAAAATCGGCGGAGTTTATCTTGAATGGCACAGGGGGGGGAACGTAATGCCCCGCAGCCAAATGGGCCCGGCGCTGAGGGCTCAATGCGAATATCGCTTACCCAGGCCAAGGGGGGAGGGAGAGACTGTTCGTCGTCCCTGTTGTCAGGAAAGCCATTTGTTGTGCCACCCGACAAGGCTTCCGGGCAGCGCCAAGTCAGCACGTAGCTTTGGGCGGAATCGTTTAACGCCTCAATGGCCAGCATGGATTTTTCGGACTTGGTGGTACCGAAGACGGCGGCGAAACGCGTGGCTGTCGCATCTGGATTCTGCTGCTGTATATTGGCGCCAGGCTGTGCCCGCCTGCCTGCAAACGGACAGCCTGCCCGGCAATGTGGGGCCTCTCATGGGCATGGGTTACTTGCCAAACCAGCGTGCGCTGGGCGCGTCCAGAAATTCATAAGCTGGCATGTAATGGCTGCCGTCGCAGGAAAAATTCAGCCCGACCAGACCGTTAATGAGATTGAGCGAGCCAGCACGCAAGTAAATTTGTTCATCCGAAAAACGCAGGATGCGGAACATTTCCAGTACCGGGCGGATGTGCTGCGGCAGCACGATGGCCTCCACCGGGTAGTGTGTGAGCGGGTAGTCGTTGCAGGGCGTGGCATTCAGCAGTTCGTCCAGCGAAAGCACCCGATAGCGGTGGGGGTCGGTATATAGCCACAGAGTGGCCCGACTGCTGGAGAAATGCAGCTTGGCGTGGAAGACGCCGTGGTGGCACATGAGATTTTCGATCTGGGCGAAGGTCTCATTGAACTGGTCGTCCATCGCCGAGCGCACCCGGCACTGCTCGAACAAACCACCCCGGATGGCCGGATCGCCCCGGTATTGCTTCCAGTGAGAATTCGAGCCCGGCGGCATGGGCGTGGGTCAGGCGGCCTCCTTGGGGCGCATCTGACGGCTATAGAGAAACTCCAGTACATTGCTGCGCAGATCGTGATAGTGCGGGTCGTGCGCCAGTTGCAGGCGCTCGCGCGGGCGCGGCAGATCCACGCTCAGAACTTCGCCGATGGTGGCGGCCGGACCGTTGGTCATCATCACGATGCGGTCAGACAACAGCACCGCCTCGTCGACGTCGTGCGTCACCATAATGACGGTGCTTTTCGTCGCCGCCACGATCTTCATCAACTCGTCCTGCAGATGGGCGCGGGTCAGGGCGTCGAGTGCGCCGAAGGGCTCGTCCAGCAGCAGCACCTTGGGTTCCATGGCGAGCGCACGGGCAATGCCGACGCGCTGCTTCATGCCGCCTGAAATCTCGCCCGGCAGCTTGCTGGCGGCGTGGGTCAGGCCCACCAGTTCCAGTACAGCGGAGGTGCGTGCCTTCAATTGCGCTTTGGATTCCTTGTTGCCGAACACCTTTTCCACCGCGAGATAAACGTTCTCGAACGCGGTCAGCCAGGGCAGCAGCGAGTGGTTCTGGAACACCACGCCGCGCTCCGGCCCCGGACCCTTGATTTCCTTGTTGGCGAGCAGCAGCACGCCATCGGTGGCGTCGAGCAGGCCCGCCACCAGGTTGAGCAGGGTGGACTTGCCGCAACCCGAGTGGCCGATCAGCGCGATGAATTCACCCTGGTCGACGTTGAGGTTGATGTCGGTGAGCGCGGTGAACTTGCCTTTTTTGGTGCTGAACACCATGCCGGTGTTTTCAATTTGGACGTAGCTTTGCATGTTTGACTCCTTGTGGAGGATCTGGGGGCTGGTAGCTGAGATATAGGGGCTGGGATTTGGGATTTAGGGGCGGTGCGGCTTCGCCGCGCCACATTCCCTAACCCCTAGTTCCTGGCTCCTAGTCCCTCACTCGTAACTAAACCGCTTCGCAATCAGCATCAGCATCTGCTCGAGCAGCAAGCCAACGATGCCGACGACGAAGATGGCGATGATGATGTGGGCTACGTTGAGGTTGTTCCATTCGTCCCACACCCAGAAGCCGATGCCGACGCCACCGGTGAGCATTTCTGCGGCGACGATCACCAGCCAGGCCACACCGATTGCCAGGCGCACGCCGGTCAGCACATAGGGCAGCACCGCGGGGAACAGGATGCGGGTAAACACTTTCCACTCCGACAGGTTCAGCACGCGCGCGACGTTCATGTAGTCCTGCGGGATGCGCTGCACGCCGGCAGCGGTGTTGAGCACCATCGGCCAGATGCTGGAGATGAAGATCACCCAGATCGACGCCGGCTCGGCCTTTTGCAGCACCAGCAGGCCGATCGGCAGCCACGCCAGCGGCGACACCGGACGCAGGATGCTGATGATGGGCGACAGCATCTGGTTGAGAAACTGGAAGCGGCCGATCATGAAGCCGAGCGGAATGCCGATGGCGGCGGCGAGACCGAAGCCGATGCCGACGCGGTACAGCGAGTTGAGGATGTTCCAGCCGATGCCCTTGTCGTTGGGACCGTTGTCATAGAACGGATCGGAGAACAGCTCGACCGCGGCGGCCCAGGTTTCCATCGGGCCGGGAATGGATTGGTTGGTGTTGGCAATCAACGCCCACAGCGCAACAAACAGCAGCATGCCAAGCAGCGGCGGGATGGCGGCCTTGAACAGGTTCACCGTGCCTTCGGTCAGGCGTTTGCCGGTCTCGGTTTCGAACAGCGGCGTGCGACGCACCAACGGCTGAGAAATCGAACTTGCGGCAAGTGGGGTGGTTTCAGGTGCATTCATGACTTCTTTCAAACTTCGATCGTTCAATGTGACAGCATTCACGATGGTCTCCTTGTGCCCCGGCCAGGCCGGGGCAGGCAAATGATTAGGCTTTGATCTTGAAACTGTCGGCGTACTTGGCCGGGTTCTTGCCATCCCACACCACGCCGTCGATCAGCTTGGAGCTGCGCATGTCGGACTTGGGTAAGGGCGTCTTGGTCATCGCCGCGGCCTGCTTGTAGATGTCGATGCGATTGACCTTCTTTGCCACGGCCAGATAGTCGGGATGCGCCTTCAGCAGGCCCCAGCGCTTGTGCTGGGTGAGGAACCACATGCCGTCCGACAGGTAGGGGAAGTTGACCGTGCCGCCGTTGTAAAACTTCATGTAATTGGGGTCGCTCCACTTCTTGCCGATGCCGTTGTCGTACTGGCCGAGCATGCGGTCTTCGATCGAATCGAAGTCGGTGTTGACGTAGGACTTGGCCGAAATGACCTTGGCCACTTCGGAGCGGTTCTTCATGTCGTCGATGTACTTCGATGCATCGAGAATCGCCGCCACCATGGCGCGCGCGGTGTTGGGGTATTGCGCGACGAAGTCGGCGGTGGTGCCGAGCACCTTTTCCGGATGATCCTTCCAGATATCCTGCGAAGTGACCGCGGTGAAGCCGATGTTGTCGCGGATGGCGCGCGCGTTCCACGGCTCGCCCACGCAGAAGCCGTCCATGTTGTCGACACGCATGTTGGCGATCATCTGAGGCGGCGGCACCACGATGTTCTTGACGTCGCGGAAGGGGTCGATGCCGTAGGTGGCAAGCCAGTAGTACAACCACATTGCGTGGGTGCCGGTGGGGAAGGTCTGGGCGAAGGTGTATTCGCGGGGCTCGGCCTTCACCAGTTTGGCGAGTGAGGTTCCATCCACTACGCCCTTGGCCTTGAGCTGGTTCGACAGCGAGATCGCCTGGCCGTTGTTGTTGATCGTAGCCAGTACCGCCATGTCTTTCTTCGGCCCGCCAATGCCCAGTTGAACGCCGTAGATCAGGCCGTACAGAACGTGGGAAGCATCGAGTTCACCGTTTACCAGTTTGTCGCGCACCGCAGCCCACGAGGCCTCCTTCGAGGGCGTGATGGTGAGGCCGTATTTCTTGTCGAAGCCCTTCACCGAGGCCATCACCACCGACGCACAGTCGGTAAGCGGGATGAAGCCGATGTTGAGATTGGGCTTTTCGGGGGCATCGGAACCGGCGGCCCAGGCGCCCTGGCGCACGCCGGGCGGCACCAGTGTCATCAAGGCCGCAGCAGCAGACAGCCCGGTTGCTTTTTTCATGAAATCCCGTTTGCTCAGGTCTTGGGGCTGGGATGCGGGCTTGGTTTCGATTTCGCTCATGTCGTGACTCTCCAGAAAATAAAAAAGGCGTCACCCTCGCGGGTGGACGCCTTTGTCCGTAAAACGCTGCTGCGTTGCCTGATACTGTTCAAGGCCACCTCGTTGTGGCGCTCATTTCATGTAAAGCAAGGCGTGTGCCAGATTGATGGAATCCCATGAATACGGGGCCTTGCGCTGGATTGTTTGGATTGTTTGACCTGTGAGGCAATCCGATATGCACCACCTGGGTGCCGGATGGAATCAGGATGCACCAATCAAAATCGAATGTTCTGAATCAAGCCGTTTTCTGCAGAAGCTGCCGTGCGATGTCGATCATGCGCACGCCGCGATCCATTGCCGAACGTCGCATTTCGCGATACACCTCGGGTTCCGATGCGCCCGTCTGCTTGATCAGGAGCGCTTTGGCCTGGTCGATCAATTTGCGCTCGCTGAGTTCGAGTCGGGTTTGTTCGAGTTGGCCGTGCAGCGCCTGAAACGCCTCGAAGCGTGATATAGCCACATCGAGAATCGGGCGGATACGCGCCGGATCGAGTCCGTCCACCACATAGGAGGTCACGCCAGCCTGCGTCGCTGCGCGGATGGAATCGGCGCTGCCATCGCCGGTAAACATTACGATCGGGCGCGGGCAGTCCTGGTTCATCACACAGATGTGCTCAAGCGTGTCGCGGTCGGGGGAGTCCTGCTCAATGATGACAATGTCAGGGCGCAACACCTGAACTTGCACATCCAGACTGCGCGCAGAGTTAAGTATGGCCATCACCACACATCCCGTCGCCTCCAGTGCCGGCACCAGCATCGCCAGCCGCTCGGGCTGGTTTTCAACTATCAAGACACGCATGTTTTCGCTACCCGAACGCGCCATAAAAAGGCGGCCTCCGTAGAGGCCGCAAGATCGGAGGAGACTGCCAACCCTTGCGGGCGGAACATCCTGACCTTGCGGCAAGGGTGCTCAGTTGGGACAAAGCATGGGGCGTGCCAGATGTTTGACAGCCTACCTATCAACACTTATGTGATGCTTGGGGACGCATGCAGCCTGCCCGGTGGGTGGGTCATGGTGCATGGTGTGAACGAAAGGCGTCAAAACGGGGCGCTGGAGCCTATCCACCAGACACCCCGCTTGCTGCCGGGGTTTGGGAAACGATCACAGCGCTTTTATACGCCATGAATCACGATCAATAACGTTGGCTTGAACGCGGGTTTGAACGATCGCATTCTCGCCACGCCTCAAGTTGTTTAATGACGGATACCCGGTGCGTTCAGTTTTAGCCCTTGGTTGAGTACTGATAGCGCGAGTTCGATATCGCCATATTCAACTGCATCGGGCGGCAGTTCATTGGCGCGGATCGCAACGTTGCACCATTGAAAGCGCTTGCGCAGATCCCAGATTTCGCTACGACTGGTGCGGAAGGTCGGGAAGTGTGCGATCTGTCCTTTGGACTCGGTGAGCCACTGGCCGCGGATCCACTTGTTTGCACCCTTGTCGGCGCTGTGGCAGTCCATGCAGGCAAAGTTGAGTTGGCCGACTTTGCGCGTCATCAAGGCGTTGCCACGTTTGATTGCCGCAACGGCATCTTTCGATCGGGTATCCACCTTGATGGGAGAACCGTTGGCGAGGTGACGCAGATAAATGGCCATGTCCACGTTGTCACGGCTTTGCATCAGGTGATCCTCCCCCGTGGTGGTGCGGGCATGCCGGGTGATGAACTCCTCGACGCCGATGACTTTCTTTAGCCGCGGCTCATATTTGGGCATGGAGGCAGCCCAGCTTTTGAAGCTTTTCTGGGGGGTGGCGTGGCAGGATGAACAGGATTTTCCAGTCGGCCCCGCTCGCTTGTAAACCAGGTCAGCACGCTCGACTGCTGTCATTCCCTCATTCACAAACGGATCAAGGTTGTCGCGGGTCTCGGTTGGCACGGGTCGGGTGGAGGGGGCTTCCAACGCGTCCTTGAAGGTGTGCGGTTCCTTGAGCGTTTTCAGGAAGGCGACAATGTCGAAAATCTCCTGGGTGTTGAAGAGCTTGTGGGTGCCCCAGGGTGGCATCATCGAATTCGGGTTGACGCTGCGCGGGTCGTAGACATAGTTGAACAGCCATTCGTCCGTGCGCTGCCAGATGCCGATGGTGGACAGGTCGGGACCGACACTGCCGGGTAATGCGGGCGTGGTTTTGCCCATGACATGACACGCCACGCAACTGCCGCCGCGCGAGCGGTCGAAAGACAGCTTCTCGCCATTTTTGGGGTCGCCGACAATCGGACCTTCCAGTTTCGGTGGCGCGGCATAAGTGGGCGATGCCATGTTGGCCAGCGTGTTGTAGTCTTTCCAGTCGTTGGAAGGCCAGCCGTTATAACGGGTCCAGGGTTGTGCAGAAGCGGGTTGCTCCAGTTCCAGCGGGGCTACGGCCGCCTTTTTTGCGCCGGCTGCATGGCTTTCCAGCGAAAAGACCGAAAGCGCCATGATCCCGATCACGCTGGATAAAGTCATCCGCGCAGCAGGAGTGATGGTACGAGTAGTGTTGTCCATTCCAAAATCCATTCCATTAAGTATCAGCGTTATCCAGGAAAAGCCTCATGCCGTGCACTGCATGCATCAGTAATATATAGTCAATTGACCTGAGGATTGTTGGTATTTTAGGATGATTATCGGGTGTATCTTTTGGCGTGAAGAAAGCAGGAATGTCATGGATTAACAAATGCTTATGCAGAAGGCGGCGCGTGACGAATGTCGACCTGAAACGTGACTGCATTTGCAGCTGCAGCGCTTGTTGAAAGCGAGTTTCCGGGTGGGGAAAAGGAGCCTGGACGTCGATAGCGATCTGTCAGGCAATGCGCATTCGAGTAAAGCGGATGAACGGCGGCAACCTTTGTCAGGGCCGCCGTTCTTGCCAGGAAGCTTCAGCTTATTTGCACTTCATCTCGGGCGTCAGCTGCATCCATTTGATCAGCCAGTTTTTTGCCCGTTCGCGCGCATGGCGCGCGGCAATTTTCTCTTCCGGCGTCTGGTCGGGGCGGAAGTCGAAGGCGCGCCGTGCCATTGGATATTCCTGCCATTCAACCGGCACGCCGCGTTCCCACAACGCATAAAACGCACGGCCGCCGTTCATGCGGCGCAGTTCGTAGTCGTCATCACCGATGAGAAAGAGCATCGGGGTGGTGATTTGCGTGATTTCAGGGGCAATGCGGAACAGTTGATCCGGCTCGGGCGCATTGGGGTTTTGCATGTGGCCGTAGTAGCTGACGATGGCGGCAATGTCCGGACCGCGCTTGGCGGCGAGGCGAATCGAGTAGTAAGGGCCACGGGACAAGCCGACGATGCCGACTTTTTGTTTGCAGGCATTGGGCAGCGACTTCAGATAATCCAGACCGGCTTCGACGTCCAATTCGGTTTCGGGATTGTGGGCCGAGGGCCAGCGCTCGATGAAGCGGCCGCTTTGCCAGTCGGGCGCGACGACGAGAAAGCCTTGTTCGGCGAGTTCGCGCACGTGGGCGCGTTCGTCGCCTTCGTAGCCGCGTTTGGCGTGAATGAACAGCACCGGCGGGAAAGGGCCTTTGCCTGCGGGGGTGGCGATCTCAACCGGGACCTCGGAACCGTCGGCCGCCTTGATCATGGTCTTGGTCAGTTCGACGCCATTGGCAATGGCTGCCGGCGTCCACGCCGATGCTAAGATTGCGCCCGCAATGATGAGTCTTTTCATGGTCTTCTCCGGATGTGCTTGTGGCGCCTATTTTAGTGCAGCGCCCCGGGTTTCCTGTGCAGTCAAAAAGTACCCTGGTGCGAGCGAGTTTGCATCAGGACGTAGTTGCCCTGCGGGCCACCCATGACCGTGAACACTGATTTTGAAGAGCCGACCATTCCGCTCAGCGCGCGACGGACGCTGGCGGCCGTGTGGATTTCGCTGGGCCTGCATGCAGCGGTGATTGCGCTGGTGCAGGTGGCGCCGCCCGGCGCGACGGGATCCGGTGGGCCGGTCATCGAGGCGCGACTGGTCTCGGCCAGCGCGCAGAAAGCTGACCCGCAGGCGCCCGATGAGGTGTCGGATCAACCCACTGTGCTGGCGCCCAGCGCATTGGCCGAAGCCCAGCCTGTTCCACAAATAGCGCCTCAACCAGCAAGCACGCAGCCGGAAGTGACTGCCCCACCAATTCCTACGCCCACAGGGCCTGTGCCCGCATCGAGTCTCGATCCGGCGGTGGCGATCACTTCGTCAGTTGACCTGACCTACTACAGCGCGCGGGACGTTGATGTGCTGCCGCGGGCATTGCGCGAGGTTCAGCCAGACTACCCGGCTGAGGCTGACCGCCAGCGGATGTCAGGCAAGGTGCGCTTGCAGGTGAAGATCGAGGCCGATGGCCGGGTCAGCGATGTCGAGGTGGTGAGCGCCGACCCGCCGGGGGTGTTCGATGAGGCGGCGGTCAAGGCGTTTCGCACAGCCCATTTTGCACCCGCCGAAAAGAATGGGCTGCTGGTTCGAGCGCAGGCGCTGATTTTGGTGGAGTTCGATTGGGAAGGTCGGCCCCCCCTAACCCCGGGTGAGCAATAATCAGGACGCCGCAGCCAACCCATGCAGGATGGGGCAATCCGGCCGGTGGTCGCCGTGGCAACTTTTTGCGAGCGTCACCAGCGTGTCGCGCATGTCGGTCAGCGCGGTAATGCGCTGGTCGAGATCAGTTATGTGAGCCTGGGCCAAACGTTTCACATCGGCGCTGGCGCGCTCGGGGTTGTCCCATAGCGAAACCAGCTGCCGAATCTGCTCCAGCGAAAATCCGAGATCGCGCGCCCGCCGGATAAAGCGCAGCAGGTGCACGTCTCGATCATGGTATTGCCGGTAGCCCGACAGCGTGCGCGGGCTGGTGTGGATCAGGCCGATGCTTTCGTAATGACGGATCATCTTGGCCGACACGCTGCTCGACTTGGCGACTTCTCCGATATTCATTTGTCACCGCTCGCCGGCCGCCAGCGCCGCAGCAGCAGCGCATTGCTCACCACGCTCACGCTGGAAAACGCCATCGCTGCGCCGGCGATCACCGGGTTGAGCAGGCCTGCTGCCGCGAGCGGTATCCCCACCATGTTGTAGATAAAGGCCCAGAACAGGTTCTGCTGGATTTTGGCGTAGGTGCGTTTTGAAATGTCGATGGCGTCGGCCACCAGCGCCGGGTCGCCGCGCATCAGGGTGATGCCGGCGGTATGCATGGCAACGTCACTGCCGCTGCTCATGGCGATGCCGACATCGGCGGCTGCCAGCGCGGGCGCATCGTTGATGCCGTCGCCCACCATTGCCACGGTCTGGCCGTTTCTCTTGAGTTGGCCCACCTGCTCGGCCTTGTCGGCGGGCAGCACTTCGGCCATGACCTTGTCGATGCCGAGTGCTGCTGCGGCCACGCCAGCGGCACCGCGGTTGTCACCGGTGAGCATCACGGTGGCGATGCCCAGGCTTTTGAGCCTGGCAATGCCCGCAACCGCCGTGGGTTTGACCGCATCGCCAAAAGCCAGCAGGCCGATGGCGTGGCGGTCGCTGGCGCGCGCGAGCCACGAAACGGTGCGGCCTTCAGCTTGCAGCTTGTCTGCGGCGGCCTCCAGTGCGGTGGTCGCGACCTGCTTGTCCTGCATCAGCCGGCGGTTGCCGAGCCAGTAGGTTACGCCGGCAATCTCGCCCGAGATGCCGCGCCCCGGCAGGGCTTGTTGTGCGGTGGCCGGCGTGGGCGTGAATGCTGCGAGCTTGGCTTCGGCAAGAACCGCGTGGGCGAGCGGGTGCGCACTTCCGGTTTGCAAGGCGGCGGCCAGTGTCAGCACCTCGTGCTCGGTGCTGCCCTCGGCGGCCAGGGTGTCGGTGACGTGCGGCGTGCCGTCGGTGAGCGTGCCGGTCTTGTCGAACACCACGGTGCTGACTTTGTGCGCGAGTTCCAGCGCTTCGGCGTCCTTGATCAGGATGCCGTGGCGCGCGGCTACGCCGGTGCCCGCCATGATTGCGGTGGGTGTGGCGAGGCCGAGCGCACAGGGGCAAGCGATCACTAACACCGCCACCGCGTTGAGGATGGCTTGCTCGGCGTTGCCGCTGGCGGCCCACCAGCCGATGAAGGTCAGCAGCGCGATCACCATCACCACCGGCACGAACACCGCGCTCACCTTATCCACCAGCCGCTGGATTGGCGCCTTGGCGGCCTGCGCGTTTTCCACCAGCCGGATGATGCGCGCCAGCGTGGTTTCGCTGCCAATGGCCGTGGTGCGAGCGATCAGCAGGCCGTGCGCGTTGATCGCGCCCCCCGTGACCTTGTCACCCACCTGCTTGTCGACCGGCATGGATTCGCCCGTGAGCATCGATTCGTCGATCTGGCTGTGGCCTTCCGTGATGACGCCATCGACGGGGACGCGTTCGCCTGGACGAATGACGACGTGGTCGTCGAGCTTGATCGATTCGATTGGCACATCGCGGTCGACGCCGTCAGTGCGCACGCGGGCGGTGGCCGGGCGGAGCGACTGCAGGGCACGGATGGCCTCGGTGGTCTGCCGCTTGGCGCGCGCTTCCAGCCACTTGCCCAGCAGCACCAGGCTGATCACCACGGCCGACGCCTCGAAATACAGATGGGCCATCGCTTCCGCGCGGGTGAACAGTAAGTACACGCTCAGCCCGTACGCTGCGCTGGTGCCCACCGCCACCAGCAGATCCATGTTGCCGCTGCCGGCGCGCAAGGCTTTCCAGCCCGCGTGGTAGAAGCGCGCGCCGAGCCAGAACTGCACCGGCGTCGCCAGGGCCATTTGCACCCAGCCCGGCAACATCCAGTGCGCGCCGAACAGGCTGCCGAACATGGGCATCGTCAGCGGTAATGAAAGCAGCATGGCCAGCGCCACCGGCCACCAGATGGGCAGCGTGCGGGTGGGAACGTCAGGTGCCGCTCCTGCAGCTTGCGGCACCGTTGCGCCATAGCCGGCGCGTTCCACTGCGGCAATCAGCATGGATAAAGTTGTGCCTTTGGCAACCTTGATGGTGGCCTGCTCAGTCGCCAGGTTCACGCCGGCTTCAAGCACGCCCGGTGTTTTATCGAATGCTTTTTCCACCCGTGCTGAACAGCTGGCGCAGGTCATGCCGCTGATGTCGAGGGTGAAGGATTCGGTGGGCACACTGAAACCGGCTTTTTCGATGGCACGTTGCACGGACGCAGCATCGGTCGCACCCGAAATAGTTGCGGTTTCGGTCGCCAGATTCACCGTGGCATCGGTCACACCCGGTAGCTGCTTCAAGACTTTTTCCACGCGGGTGGCGCAGCTGGCGCAGGTCATGCCGTCGATGCCGACAGCGATGGGACAGGCGGTGGGTGGGTTCATCGAGCGCTCCTGGAGGGTTCAGACGAGCAGACCTTAAACCTTACCATGCTGGCAAGGTCAAGCGCTTGGGTGATCGCGTTGAGGTAATAGGGACCGTAACCGGTGCGCCGCGTTGTTCCAGCGAGGACGTTTAGCGCCGGACACTGAGCAGTGGATAGTCTTTCGGCAGCAGCACCCACATGCGGCCGCGCTGTTTCATGCGGCCTGCCAGTTCGCCCGCTGCATCGCCAAATCCCCAGAAGAAGTCGGCGCGTACGCCGCCGCGGATGGCGCCGCCGGTGTCCTGTGCCATCACCAGCTTATTGAGTGGCTGCGGCGAGTTGGGGTGCGTGGTCGAGAGGAATACCGGCGCGCCCAGCGGCAGGAAACGCGGGTCGACTGCGATCGAACGTTCGCCTGTCAACGGTACGCCGAGTGCACCCAACGGGCCGGGCAAGCCATTCGGGAGCTCGCGGAAAAACACATAGCTAGGGTTGCTGGCCAGCAATTCGGTCAGCTTGTCGGGGTTTTTTGCACCCCAGTTCTTGATGCCCTGCATCGAGGCCTGCTCCAGCTTGAGTTCGCCGCGCTCGACCAGCAATTTTCCAATCGACAGATAAGGATGGCCATTCTGGTCCGCATAGCCGACCCGCATGTGAACGCCGTCTGGCAGTTCGATCCGGCCCGATCCCTGTATCTGCAGAAAGAACAAATCCACCGGGTCGTTGGCCCAGGCAATGGGTTTGCCGTTGAAGCTGCCATTGGCCGCTTCGATATCCTTGCGCGTAGGGTAGGGCACGACCTTGTTGCCCACCAGCTTGCCGCGCAGGCGCAGGTTTTTGAGTTCGGGATAGATGCTTGCCAGGTCCACCGCGATGAGATCGTCCGGAGCCGCAAGCAAAGGGAAGCGCGCGCGCGCGGTGCGTACGCGGTCGCCTTTTAATAGCGGCTCGTAATACCCGGTAACCATGCCTTCGACACTGCCGTCTTCCTGCGTGGATTGATAGGGCTGGAAACGCTGTTCGAAAAAGGCACGAACAGCCGCATCATCGGGTGCCGTCATGGCCACCGCTTCGGAACAGACGCCCTGCCAGGCTGAGCGTTTGATCAGCGTCGAACAGCTTTGCAGGAAAGCCCCCCAGGCTTCGCTGACCGCATCTTCTTTCCAGGACGACACCGCGCTCCATTCAACCGGCTTGAGCGTGGGGTAGGCAGCGGCCGGCGTGGGAATGGGTGCGGGCGCAGGGGGAGGCAAAGGCGCGGGAACAGGCTGGGGCGTCGGGGCGGGTACGGGCCGAGGTGCAGGCGGCACCGTTACGGGCGGCACTGTAGGCGGTTGCGTCGCGCAGGCGGACAGCAACAGGATGAACAACCACGGGCTTGCGCGTAACAGTTTCACAAGTGAAGATGGCTCAGATAAAAACACCCGTCGAGTATAACAATGGAGAGCAGACGTTAATGGGAAGTCAGGGGCTGGAATGGTTATTGCTGGAGGCGGGGATTGCGTTGGGGCTGTTTATCTTCATCGTGTGGTGGACCATGAAGAAGTGAATCAGTGCGAAGCGGAACATGGAATCGAGCTTGATCTGCGCTTCAATCCAACAAAACTTGTTGCGTGTCCTTGTGTGTGGACTAATATTTGTTTGACCAAACGATAAACCTTGTTTATACGGTTTGGGGGGGCAAAACTTTAATAAATTAAAACCATAAGGAGACAACATGAAGATTTTGATCAAGCCGACGCTTTTTGCTCTGGCCATTCCTGCGCTCACCGCTATGTTCGCCCCTGCAGCCCAGGCTGACGAACCGCCGTGCCCATTTTATGAAAACCGATCAGGCCTTTGCGGCTATTACCATTCTGAAATCAGCCCGGCCCGCGCCTTCGCAGACACAGTGGCCACGCGGGGCAAGTGGGGCAGCCCTTCGCAGCAACCCGTGATCCTCGACGTGCGCAGCACCCCGGAGTACAAGGCGGGTCATCCCGAGCATGCCTATAACGCACCGTATCCCTACATTTATCAGTATTGTGATGCCTCGGGCCGTACGGTTGATGGCGCTTGCAAGAAGAGTACGAGCCAGATTGCGCAGAATAACGACGATTTCGTGAACTACGTCAAATCGGTCGTTCCGAACCTGAATACCCCGATCTATACGCTTTGCCGCACCGGCGTACGTAGCGTGTGGGCGGCCAACATCTTGACCGACGCCGGCTACACCAACGTGCGCAACATCTGGGAGGGGTTTGTGGGCATCAATTTGACGGCACCTAAAGTGCAGGCTGATGGAGGTGTTCAGGTAAAGCCGGTCGATCTTAATCATGACGGGCAATTGAATGACGAGGACAAGAATGGCTGGCGGAATTACCAGGCGTTGCCGTATGACACCCGCCTGCTGCCGCCACTGATCTACAAGCCAATGGCCGAACTCTACAAAATGACCGATTGAATCTGGCCGTCGTCCGCAGCCCCGCCTCAGGCGGGGTTTTTTATTTACAAGGTGCGACGGCCTTGATGAAGAACGCTGGGTTTAATGCAAAACCCTGGGCATCGATAGCGTGAATTTGGGGATTTCGGCGTCGAACTTGATGCCGTCTTCCGCCACCATCTGGTAGGTGCCCTGCATGGTGCCGACCGGCGTCGCCATGGCGGTGCCGCTGGTGTACTCGAAGCTTTCACCCGGTTGCAGCAGCGGCTGCTCACCCACTACACCCAGGCCTTTGACTTCCTGCGTGACGTTTTCCGCATCGGTAATGATCCAGTGGCGCGAGATCAGCTGCGCGGCCACGGTGCCGGTGTTGGCAATGGAAATGGTGTAGGCAAACACGTAACGATCGGACGCGGGATCACTCTGTTCGGCGAGATACGTCGTGTCAACGTTGATGCTGATGTGATATTTGGTGCCTTCTGCCACGGGAATGCTCAACAATATTGGAATGCGTTGAGTGTAACGCAATGACGTGCGGGCTGCTAAAATGGCCGGGTTTCCTCATAATCCCGGAGCCTCACATGACGTATCGCATCGCACCGTCCATCCTGTCCGCCAACTTCGCCAAGCTGGGCGAAGAGGTCGATATGGTTCTCGCCGCTGGCGCCGACATCGTTCACTTCGACGTAATGGACAACCATTACGTGCCCAATCTCACCATCGGCCCGCTGGTGTGCGAAGCCCTGCGCAAGCATGGCGTCACCGCGCCGATCGACGTGCACCTGATGGTGAAGCCCGTGGACCGCATCATCCCCGACTTTGCCAAGGCGGGCGCCAGCTACATCACCTTCCACCCGGAAGCCTCCGAGCACATCGACCGCACCATCGGCCTGATCAAGGAAAACGGCTGCAAGGCCGGCTTGGTATTCAACCCGGCCACCCCGCTGGACGTGCTGGAATACACGCTGGACAAGATCGACATGGTGCTGTTGATGTCGGTGAACCCCGGTTTCGGCGGCCAGAAGTTCATTCCTTACGTGCTCGACAAGGCGCGTGCTGTGCGCAAGATGATCGATGATCGCGGTCTCAAGGTGAACATCGAAATCGACGGCGGCGTGACCCCGGCCAACATTGCCGAAGCAGCGCGTGCAGGCGTGGATACGTTTGTAGCCGGCTCGGCCATTTACGGCGCGGGCAAGGACAGCGATCCGCAGCGTTACAACAGCGTGATTGCCGCGATGCGCGCCGAGCTGGCAAAGGTTTGATCAACATGCGGCGTGGGGTATGACCTTGTGCCGCATGTTGAACCGATGCCGTTCACCGCTTAACCAGACAGCACTGAAAAACAATGAATTTCCCGCTTCCGATTAAAGCCGTTGTCATTGATCTCGACGGCACACTGATCCATACCGCGCCTGATCTGGCCCATGCCGCCGAACTGATGATGGCCGACCTGGGCAAGCCCTGCCCGTCGCTGGAGACCATTTCCACCTACATCGGCAATGGCGTGTCGCGCCTGGTCAAGCGCGTGCTCACCGGTGAAATGGATGCCGAACCCGATGCCGCGCTATTCGAGCAAGCCATCGCCCTGTATCAGGAGCATTACGGTGAACACGTATCGCTGCATTCGCGTCCGTTCGACGGCGTGGTCGAAGGCCTCGACGCCTTCAAGGCGATGGGTGTGCACGTGGCCTGCATCACCAACAAGGCGGCATCGTTTACCCATCCGCTGCTGAAAGACACCGGCCTGTTCGATTATTTCGAGCTGATCCTGTCCGGCGATTCGTTGCCCCGCCGCAAGCCCGATCCGCTGCCCTTGCTGCACGCCTGCGAAGTCTTCAAGGTGAAACCCGCCGAACTGCTGTTGATTGGCGATTCTCTCAATGACACCCAGGCCGCGCGCGCGGCGGGTTCCCCCGTGTTCTGCGTGCCCTACGGTTACAACCGCGGGCGCCCGGTGAGCGAACTCGATCTGGATGCGGTGGTGCCGAGCCTGCTCGAAGCCAGCAAACTCGTCTGCAAGGCGAACTGATCATGGAGATGCCCGTGAAATCCAAGCGATGGTGTGACTGAAACGCGTTATCCCACGTTTCGTTTTCACCTTTCACTTTTCACGGAGTCATCATGACTGAACAAGACTTTTTTGATCTCGCCCGACAGGGTTTCAACCGGATCCCGCTGGTGCACGAACTGCCCGGCGATCTGGAAACGCCGCTGTCGGTGTATCTCAAACTCGCCAACGCGCCCTATACCTACCTGCTGGAATCGGTGGTGGGCGGCGAACGCTTCGGACGCTATTCCTTTATCGGCCTGCCGGCGCGCACCGTATTAAGAGTGCGTGCGCATCTGCTGACGGTGGAAACCGACGGCAAAGTGGTCGAGGAATACAGCCTGCCCGATCCGCTGGCATTCATCGCCGAATTCCAGGCGCGCTTCAAGGCCGCACCGGTCGCCGGGCTGCCGCGCTTTACCGGCGGGCTGGCTGGCTATTTCGGTTACGACACCATTCGCTACATCGAAAAGCGCCTAGCCGACAAGCATAAGGAAGACGTGCTGCACACGCCGGACATCCTGCTGATGCTGACCGAAGAATTGGCGGTGTTCGACAACCTGGCCGGCAAGCTTTATCTCATTACGCATGCTGATCCGATGCAACAGGATGCCTACGCACAGGGGCATTTACGCTTGCAGGCGCTGGCCGAGCAGTTGCACGCACCGGTGTCGCTGCCGGTCGAGCCGGTGGCCGATATGGCCGAGCCGACTTCCGAGTTTGGCGAGGCCGAGTTCAAGGCCGCGGTACAAAAAGCCAAGGATTACATTGCCGCGGGCGACGTGATGCAAGTGGTGATTTCGCAGCGGATGGCGCGTCCGTTTACGGCCTCGCCGTTGTCGCTGTATCGCGCATTGCGCAGCCTCAACCCGTCGCCCTACATGTTTTTCTACGACCTCGGCGGCTTCCATGTCGTCGGCTCGTCGCCTGAAATTCTGGTGCGTCTGGAGGGTGATGCCGTCACCCTGCGTCCCATCGCCGGCACCCGTCCGCGCGGACTCACGCGCGAGGACGATCAGCGTCTGGGCGAAGAGTTGATGGCCGATCCCAAGGAATGCGCCGAGCATTTGCAACTGCTGGATCTCGGGCGCAACGACACCGGGCGCGTTGCTGTCACCGGCAGCGTCAAGGTCACCGAGCACATGCAAATCGAGCGCTATTCGCACGTCATGCATATTGTTTCCAATGTCGAAGGCAAGCTGAAGCCGGGGCTGTCCGCACTCGACGTGCTGCGCGCCAGTTTCCCCGCCGGCACGGTGTCGGGCGCGCCCAAGGTGCGGGCGATGGAAATCATCGACGAACTCGAGCCGAGCAAGCGCGGTATCTACGCCGGCGCGGTGGGTTACCTGGGCTTCAATGGCGACATGGATCTGGCCATCGCCATCCGCACCGCCGTGGTCAAGAACGGCATGCTGTACGCCCAGGCCGGCGCCGGCATCGTCGCCGATTCGGTGCCCGACAACGAATGGGTCGAAACCCTGAACAAGGCCCGCGCCGTTATTCGCGCAGCCGAGTTGGCGCAGGCGCGATTTGGCACGCTGACCGAGTAATCCGGGTGTGCAAACAGGCCCTAACTCAGGCCGTATCGCTTGAGTTTGCGATAAAGCGTGCGCTCGGTGATGCCGAGCGCCGCCGCCACCCGGCTGCGATGGCCGGAATGGGTTTCGAGCAGGGCCCGTATATGCGATCGTTCAACCTCAGCCAGCGGTTGCGCGTTCACCAGCACCTTTGCTGATGCGCTGGGCAGTTTCAGATCGGCCACACTGATTGCCCCATTGCGACAGGTCAGCACCGCACGCTGCAGCAGATTGCGCAGTTCGCGCACATTGCCCGGGAAGTCATGCGCCTGCAGCGAGGCCATTGCGGTCGCCTCAACTCGGCAGGCGCGACGGCCACCCGCCAGGCGCTTGAGCAGCAAGGTCGCCAGCGCGGGGATGTCATCGCGCCGCTCGCGCAACGGCGGCAGGGTCACGTCGATGCCGGCCAGCCTGTAATACAGGTCAAGCCGAAACCGTTTCTCATCCACTTCGTCCAGCAGCTTGCGGTTGGTGGCCGATACCAGATGTACGTCGGCTTTCAGGGTTTGGGTCCCGCCGACGCGCCGGAATTCTCCGGTCTCCAGGACGCGCAACAGCTTGGCCTGCAAGCCCAACGGAATCTCGGCGACCTCGTCCAGAAACAGCGTGCCGCCGTCGGCCAGTTCAAACAGCCCCTTCTTCAAGCCGCTGCTGCCCGAGAAGGCGCCGCGTTCGTGGCCGAACAGTTCGCTTTCGAACAGGGTTTCCGGCACGGCGGCGCAGTTGATCACGATGAAGGCGCCACCGGAACGCGTCGAACGGGCATGAATAAAACGCGCGGCGAGTTCCTTGCCGACGCCGGACTCGCCAAACAGCAGGATCGACGCCTCGCTCTCGGCCACGCGCGCGAGGTGGTCCACGCAAGTCAGAAAGGCGGTGGACTGCCCCACCATCTGCATGGCGTCGCAATCCGTTCCGGCGTCGGCTTCCAGCGGGAACAGTTGTTCGCCCAGATAGCGTTCGCCATTCACGCCGCGTAGCGCGTGGCCGCGTATGCGGGTGCGTTCGGGCTGGTCGTCGGCATGGAAATGGGTGTGCAGCACTTCGACCGCTTCGCCATGCTCGAACAGTGCCTGGTGCGGGCATTGTTCGCCGTTTTCGTGACAGGGGCGCGACGAATGGTGGGATACCGTATAGCAATGCTGGCCAACGACGGCATTGGGTGTAACCCCATAGGCTTCGGCATAGCGCTGATTGGCCGCCACGATGTAGTAGTCGCGATCAATCACCACAAATGGTTGGTCATTGGCGTCGATGAGATCCTGTAGTTCGAGCTGGGGCATCCAAGGACCTTTGTGTCATGACTTTGTGTGAATCTGACATGACATAAGTGTCATGTCAATTCGATCACCCCCGCGCCAGTGGGTGGTTTCAGGTGTGGCTTGAGGTGGCACGACGATTGCTGATCTATTCTGTAACCATTCACAAGGAGAAGGCAAATGGCACATATCGTGATTCTTGGCGCTGGTATAGGCGGTATGACGATGGCGTATGAAATGCGCGAGCAGGCGAGGACCGATGACAAGGTCACCGTGATATCCAACCTGCCGTATTTCCAGTTCACGCCCTCCAACCCCTGGGTGGCGGTCAACTGGCGCAAGCGTGACGACATCACCATTCCGGTCGCGCCGTATCTGAACAAGAAAAACATCGATTTCATCGGGGTGGGCGCGGCGCGCGTGCATCCCGATCGCAACCAGATCGAACTCACCGACGGCCAGGTCGTGGACTATGACTTTCTCATCATTGCGACCGGACCCAAGCTGGCGTTTGATGAAGTGCCTGGACTGGGACCGGAAGGCCATACTCAGTCGATTTGCCAGGTCGAGCACGCTGAGGTTGCTGGCCGCGCGTGGGAGGCGTTTGTGAAGACCCCGGGACCAATTGTGGTGGGTGCGGCACAGGGCGCGTCATGCTTCGGTCCGGCGTATGAATTCGCCATGATCATGGATACCGACCTGAGGAGACGTAAAATCCGCGACCAGGTGCCGATGACTTATGTGACGCCTGAACCTTACATTGGCCATCTGGGACTCGGCGGGGTCGGCGATTCGAAAGGCATGCTCGAATCTGCGATGCGCGAACGTCATATCAAGTGGATCTGCAATGCAAAAGTCACCAAGGTTGAAGCCGGCAAGATGTTTGTTGCCGAGCACAACGACAAGGGCGAGGTGATCAAGGAGCACGAGCTGCCGTTTGCCTACTCGATGATGCTGCCCGCATTCAAGGGTATCGATGCGGTGTTTGGCGTCGAGGGGCTGACCAATCCGCGTGGTTTCATCACCATCGATGCCTTCCAGCGCAATGCCAAATTCCAGAATATTTATTCGGTGGGCGTGTGCGTCGCCATTCCGCCGGTCGAAGCGACGCCGGTGCCGACCGGAACGCCGAAGACGGGTTACATGATCGAATCCATGGTCACCGCCACCTCGCACAATATCCGCGCCGCACTCGACGGCCGCGAGCCGACCGAAAAAGCCACCTGGAACGCTATCTGCCTGGCCGATTTTGGCGATACCGGCGCGGCCTTCGTGGCGCTGCCGCAGATTCCACCGCGCAATGTCAACTGGTTCAAGGAAGGTAAATGGGTGCACCTGGCCAAGGTCGGGTTCGAAAAATACTTCATGCACAAAATGAAGAAAGGCACGACAGAACCGCTGTATGAAAAATACGTGCTTGGCTTGATGGGCCTCAAAAAGCTTAAATAACATCCACGCAAGCCAGCCCTTGAAGCGCCTGCGGGCGCTTTTTTGTTTTTGCGAGCGGGGTCGCACGGCTATAATTCGCTGCACTTGGCACACGCTCACTCTGCCACGGCGCGATGACGCCGAAGGACCCCCATGCTTCTGATGATCGACAATTACGACAGCTTCACTTACAACCTCGTGCAGTATTTCGGCGAGTTGGGCGAAGACGTCAAGGTGATTCGCAACGATGAGATCGACCTTGCCGGCATCGCAGCACTGAAGCCCGATCACATCGTCGTGTCGCCCGGCCCGTGTACGCCGAACGAGGCGGGGGTGTCGGTGCCGCTGATCAAGGCATTCGCCGGCCAGATTCCGATTCTGGGCGTCTGCCTCGGCCACCAGAGCATCGGCCAGGCCTTCGGTGGCAAGATCGTTCGCGCCAAGGAACTGATGCACGGCAAGACCTCGATGATCCAGCACACCGATGTCGGCGTGTTCAATGGGCTACCGAACCCGTTCCGTGCCACGCGTTACCATTCGCTGGTGATCGAACGCGAATCATTGCCGGATTGCCTCGATATCACCGCATGGACCGACGACGGCGAAATCATGGGCGTGCGCCACAAGACGATGATCGTTGAAGGGGTGCAGTTCCACCCCGAGTCCATCCTCACCGAGCACGGCCACGCCATGCTGGCCAACTTTCTGAAGGAGCGCGTGTGATGCAGTACAAGGACATCCTTACCCTGCTGCTCGACCGCCAGAGTCTGCCGCATGATGCCATGCTGGTGGCGATGCGCGCGCTGATGGGCGGTGAGTACACACCCGCGCAGATCGCCGGTTTCCTGGTCGCGTTGCGGATGAAAGGCGAGAGCGTGACCGAAGTCGCTGCTGCCGCCGAAGTCATGCGCGAGTTGTCGACCAAGGTGCCATTGTCCGGCGTGGAGCATCTGGTCGACACCTGCGGTACCGGTGGCGACGGCGCGCATACCTTCAATATTTCTACCGCCGCAGCGTTTGTCGCGGCAGCGTGCGGTGCGCGCGTGGCCAAGCATGGCGGGCGCTCGGTGTCGTCCACTTCGGGCAGTGCCGACGTGCTTGAGGCACTGGGGGTCAATGTCAATCTGGCGCCCGAACAAGTCGCCGAGGCGGTGAAGATCCTCGGTGTCGGCTTCATGTTTGCACCCAATCATCACAGCGCGATGAAGCACGCCGCGCCGGTGCGACGCGAGCTGGGTGTGCGCACCTTGTTCAACATGCTCGGTCCGCTCACTAATCCGGCCGGCGCGCCGAACCAGGTGATGGGCGTGTTCAGTCGTGAACTCACCGGCACGCTGGCCAGGGTGTTACACACGCTGGGCAGCCGTCATGTGATGGTTGTGTATGCCGAGGAAGGTTTGGACGAAATCAGCCTGGCTTCCCCCACTTTCGTGGCCGAACTGAAAGACGGCCATGTATCCGAATACGAACTCGAACCCGGCCTGTTCGGCTTGCCGCAAGTGGCGGCCAGCGAGCTGGTGGTCAACGGCAAGGATGAAGCGGTTGAGATGCTGCTGGCTGCGCTGGAAAATCGCCATGCCGGCGCGGCGGCCATTGTCGCAATCAATGCGGGGGCGGCGATCTATGTATCCGGCCGTTCCGCCAGCCTGATGGAGGGCGTGGCACAAGCACAGGGCGCGATTGCCAGCGGTGCGGCGCGTGACACGTTGGAGCGCTACCGCGCATTCAGCCAATCGAGTGCGGCCAGCCAGGCGTGAGCATGAATCATGAGTGACATCCTCGAAAAAATCCTCACCACCAAGCACGCCGAAATCACCGACGGGCTGGAAGCGATCCCGATGGGCGAGATGCGGGCGCGCGCTGCTGCGGCCGAACCGGCGCGCAATTTTGTCGGCGCCCTGCGCGCCAAACTCGCTGCCGGTTTGCCAGCGGTGATTGCTGAAATCAAGAAGGCCAGCCCCTCCAAAGGCGTGATCCGGCCAGACTTCAAGCCGGACGAAATCGCTGTGAGTTATGAAGCAGGCGGTGCCACGTGTTTGTCGGTGCTCACCGACCGCGACTATTTTCAGGGCAGCACGCATTTTCTGATGCAGGCGCGCGCCGCATGCAGCCTGCCAGTGCTGCGCAAGGATTTCATCATCGACCCGTATCAGGTTTACGAAGCGCGCGCGATGGGGGCGGACTGCATTCTGCTGATCGTTGCTGCGTTGAAACTGCCGTTGATGAAGGAGTTGGAAGCGCTGGCGCATGAGCTGGGGATGGCCGTGCTGGTGGAATCGCACAACGCAGAAGAACTCGACGCTGCGTTGCAATTGACCACGCTGCTACAAGGCATCAATAATCGCAACCTGCGCACCTTCGAGGTCAGCCTCGATACCACGCTGGAATTGCTGCCAAAGATCGGCGCCGAGCGCATCGTGATTACTGAGTCGGGCATCGTCACGCCCGAGGACGTGGTCCGGATGCGCAGCCATCAGGTCAACAGTTTTCTGGTGGGCGAGGCGTTCATGCGGGCGCCTGATCCGGGAGTCGAACTGGCACGGCTGTTTGCCGCGTAAACGGCAGAAGCAAGCATGAGCAGAACCCCATTTCGTTTGGTCGGTATGCAGTTGTGTATGGCTTGGGCGCTTGCACTGGCCGCACCTTGGGGGGGTGCCGATGAAGTGGAGACCCGCGAGGCTATGTTTAGCTTGTATGCACCCCAGGCGAGTTCGGTCGAAATTATTGGCGATTTCAATCAGTGGCAACATGGAGCAACGCCGCTGGTTGGCCCGGATGAAACGGGGAGGTGGAAGGCCGCATTGAGGCTTCCGGTTACCAGGACCCGCATCGAATATGTTTACTGGGTGAATAACACCCACCGGCAGGTCGACCCAGAGAAACCCGTTGTTTCTGATGGGTTTTCAGGCGAGAACAATGTTGTTTTCCTGCCGTGATCATCATCCGGTTTCGCATTGTGTAACTTTCCTGGTGCATTTTTCGTCTCAGGCAACAAGGCAAACAATTATATAAAGGCGATGAATGTGGGGGATGGCGCGTGATGTCCGACAAGGCGCTGATCGATGCCTGCCTGGCAGGGCAATCAGAAGCCTATGAAGTCCTGGTTCTGCGCCATCAACAGAAAGTTTTTAACGTGCTGTACCGGTTTCTCGGTAATTATGAGGCGAGCCAGGATGTCAGCCAGGAAACGTTTATCACGGCCTACCAGAAGCTCGATATGTTCGGTGGGAAAAGTGCTTTTTCCACCTGGCTGTGCCAGATTGCGCTCAACAAGGCGCGCGATATGCTGCGCAGCAATGGGGCCGATTCGCTCTGCGATGATGTAGCGGATTACGGCGATATCCTGCTCGCTGCCGACGCGACGCGGCCTGATCGTCGGGCGGAACAGGGGCAGGCGCTGGAGCATATCCAGGGGATACTCGACCGCATGCCAGCGCATTATCGTGAAGTTTTGATTTTGAAGCATCTGGAAGAGCACAGCAACGTGGAGATATCCGTCATGCTCAACGAGACCGTGGAAAACGTGAAGGTGAGGACGTTTCGTGCTCGCCAAATGTTCAAGCAACTGTTTGGAGGGTTGCCATGAAAACACTGCAAATTGACGAAGCGAGTCAGCGTTATCTGGATCGGGAAATGAGTCCGTCCGAAGAAACCGCTTTTCTTGCACGCTTGAGCGAGTCCGAGCGCCTGGAACTGCTCGCCACCCGCACGGCGCTGGGCGCGCTGGAGCGCTTGCCGCGCATTTCTGTTCCCGCCGATCTCGCGGCCAATGTGATGATGGCAGTCAAACCAAAAAGGCAAAGCGTCTTCGCCCGCCTGCGACGCTGGCTGGAGTCTCGTCCCATGCTTGGGTGGGAATTTGGCGGCGCGGCACTGGCGGCCTCGGTGCTGTTTGTCACGCTGGTCCCCCAGTCCATGACGCTCCCGGCCGGCGGCTCGCCGCTCGCGTCTTCCCCCTTGGCGCAGGCCTCGCATACACCCCACAGCAACGCGCTGCAATTCAGCCTGTACGCTCCGCAAGCCCGTAGTGTCGCGCTGATAGCCGACTTCAACGGCTGGGGCAGTACCGATGGCATCAAGCTGGAGCCCTCAGCCAACGGCATGTGGAGTGTGGCTGTCCCCCTGTCTGCTGGGCGCTACCAGTATGCATTCCTGGTCGATGGCCAGCGCTGGGTAACCGACCCGCGCGCCGAGCAGCATGTAAATGACGGTTTTGGCCGGAAGAACGCGGTCATCACCATAATTTAGGATATGTAACCATGACCTATTCTCGCGCTCTTATTCTGTTGTCCGGCTTGCTGTTGGCGGCGGGTGCGCGCGCCGAGCTCCCCGCATTGCTGGAGCAGGCCGCAGCCCAGGTCGCTGGCGTGCCGATTCAACGCCAGGCCTTGGCAGCCGATCTGGATGGCGCGCTGAAGCTGGGCGTGGCAGAACAAGACTTGCAGTCGGTGATGCGGCTGGCCGTTGCGCGGAAATACTCCTCTGCCAATGCTGCGGCATTCGTCCAGCAACTTGTTGATGTACGCCGCGATGGCCTGCCTGTCATGCTGGTGCGTGACAAAATACTGGAAGGCATGGCCAAGAATGTTCCGGCCGAGTCCATTTTGTCGGTGACGCTCCAGTGGCAAGGCGCCCTGAAGGATGCCGCCTCGACCGTGCGGGCAATGGAAGAGCGCGGCATCAAATATGACAAGGCCGGAGAACGTGAAACGCTGATCAACCTGGGCGCCGGTCTGCGGCAGCGTTACGGTGCAAAGGACACACTCTCAAAACTGGCGGCAGCCGCAGAGAAGGGTGGACGGATGGCTCCCGGCGCCGGGAACCTGATCGCCGCCGGGAATCTGGCCGAGCTGTTGTTACTGCACAACGCCACACCGACGCAAGCGCTGGAATTACCCATGGTTAGCATAAGGGTAAGTTACACTGTTGCACAGATTCAGGTTCTGCAGCGCAACGTGCTGGACCAGTTGCGCCAGGGCGTAGCCGTTATCGATGTCGTCGCGGGTATGCGGCGCAAGCTTGGCCCCGAGGCGAGTAGCCCACCAGCCGGTTCGCCGTTCGGCTTTCCAGGTCAGCCCTCCAGTGGGCCCTGGTCGGGTGGCGTACCGGGCGGAGGAAACCCAGGTGGTGGCGGGCCCGGCGGTATGCCCGGTGGAGGGTTCCCCGGCGGCGGCATGCCCGGCGGTGGATTCCCCCAAAGTGGCGGCGGTTATTGAACCGTGCTCAATACGTGGCAAGCAGGGATTGTATTTTCACTTTTAAGCCGACGTGAAAACTTTAAATAGCACGGCTTTTATTATGTAAGGCAACTTTTAGAAAGGACGTACCAGTGGGCTTCAACTCTTCTTCCAATTTTTACGCCACAACAATCGCTACGCTCGCTGCACTTGCGCTTGCTGCTCCGGTACAAGCCGACGTCACCCTGAATGCAGGCGCCAAGCTGACACACGAAACCAACGTCAACGGCTCGCCCGATACGCCGACCAAGGCCAACCAGAAAAGCGACTCCTACCTGACGCTGAACGCCTCCGCGGTGTATTACACGCCGCTCAACGCAGCAAAGAGCAGCTACTTTATCGGCCAGCTCGGCGCGCTTAGTTCTGCTTACGATAAATCCGACAACCTCGATAATTCCATGCTGGTGGCGAGCGCGGGGTTTTACCAGCAGCTATCCCCCACTTGGTCGGGCCAGGTCACAGGTCGCGGTTTCACCCGTGACACCCAGCAGAACGACCGCGATGCCAACGGTTTCGGCGCGACTCTCGAGATCAAGAATCAGTTGAGCCAGAGCCTCTGGGTCAAGGCGGTTGCCGACTACGAGGACAGCACCGCCAATCTCGACGCCTTTAGCTATACTGGCCAAACTTACAGCTTGAACGTAGGCTACCAGCCACTCCAAGCCACTTTCGTCAACCTAGGCTACAGTCACGCCACGCGCGACTTCGATACCGCTTCGGCTTTCACCACCACCACGCAAACGCTGTTTGCCGATGTGACGCAACGGCTGGCGAAAAACTGGTATCTGAACGGCGGCTACGCCTATCAGGACAATGATTCGAACGTCGCGGCAACAGGCTACACCAACCATATTGTGTCGCTTGGTCTGAACTTCAGCTATTGAACCGATTTGTAACCTAAGCGATAGAGTCGACGTCTAAGTTTGCAGGAAACGGACATTCGTTCCCTGCGATCAAGGCTTATCCCCAACGACAAGGAGATTGAAATGAATATCAAACACATCGTATCGACCGTAGCATGCGCCATGCTTTTCGCCGGCGCCGCCGTAGCAGCAGAGCCGACTGAACGCGAACCGGTTGTCGGCTTTGGAAGCGGCAGCGGCATGGGCGCGGGCGGCAGCGCCGGTAGCGCCAGCAGCGTGGCCGATGGCTTCAGTGCCCAAACCCGAGCCAGCGGCGCCGGCAGCCAGAGTTTCGGCGGCGGCTTCAATCAGCAACAAGCCACGGGTTCCGGCCCGCTTTCGTCCAACCCTTCTGCGCCATCGGGTTCCGGGCCGGTCTTGACCAACCCTTACTGAAAGCGGCAATAGTGCGCGGGCCCTTGCTGCATTTGCAGCAAGGGCCATTTTTTTTGAGTGCGCCGGCGTAACTTTCCGGAACAAGGCTTCGTCTTAAGAAAAGTTTCCATACCGGACTTTCCAGATGACTGAAAATAGCCCACGTGCGGTTGCAATGCTGATTGCGCAACTCACCTTTCGTGGAATGCCGCTCGTTCAAGGTATGACTCTCACCCAACTGATCCGTCTGCATGGACTCCAGGAAAGCGAGATAGACAGTCTGCTCAACGCTGCAATGGACCTCCCAATTCCCACTCTCCCGGAAAAACAGATATGCCTTGGCAAGCACATATTTCCCAGTGTGGGTGAAATGGCTGGACATGTGATTGCGTTCGGGCTTTCCCAGAAACTAGGCGTCGAAAAAACAGGCATGCTCACCTGTATCGCAGGGTGGATACTCAGCGCTGAGCTTGAGCCACAGCAGACTGTCCGCATAATGGGTGATGCAATCCAAGTCAGCGGAACTCAAAGCGAACGCCACGCTTAGCTGAAAGAGTGTCAGGGCGATGGCTGCTGCATCTCCCCAGACCCTGAACACGCGAAAATGCTGAACCGTAAGCCCCCGGCAGGTTAGTCATTGCTCACGAGAGTCCGCTTCCCCATAATTTTCTGTAATTCGTGGATAACTTGTAACCAACGAACACGGTATTGCGTCTAAGCCTGTAACAGGAGACAAAGAAAATGCTCGCTGTTCACCGCTGAATCCGGTGGGTCGTAATCAACCGTCAAACCGTCAAAGGAGTTTTATCATGATCAAGAAAGTTCCCTCTGCAATTGCAACCGCACTGCTGGCCGCTTTTCTGAGCGGTAACGCCGCGGCCGCCACCGAGCAGGAAGCGCACGCTCAACTGGATCGCACCCCGGCCAAGGCCGCCGATGCCCAGCAAGCCGCCCATGCCGTGCTGAGCGATCTGGTGTCGGTCGGTGTACCTGTCGATCAGGCTTATGAGGTTGTGCGTAGTGGTGTCGAGCAGAATTACAGTGCCAGCGATCTGCGCCAGATCGGGGCTGAAGTGAACGCGCAAGTCCAGCAAGGCATTCCGGCCGAGCATGTGGCCAAGATTGCGGATCAGGCCATCGACGCGGGAAATTCTGCCACGGCAGCCCAGAATGCACTTGATACGTTCCAGGCTCGGGTCGAGCAAGGCATACCGGCTGACCAGGCTTATGCCATAAGCTCACGTGAAATCGGTTTTAGTGCAGGTGCTGGCATGGGCGGCGGCGCAGGTATGAGCGGCGCAGTCATGGGCGGTGGCATGGGTGTCGCTGGTATGGGCGGCGGTGCAGGCATGGGCGGCGGTGCAGGCATGGGCGGCGGTGCAGGCATGGGTGGCGGTGCAGGCATGGGTGGCGGCGCTGGCATGGGTGGCGGCGCTGGCATGGGCGGACGCTAATAGTTTATTCCATAGACCGCCCCCTTGGTCTGTTGAAGTTAAGCAGAGCGGCAGTCGGGATTCTCCGTCTGCCGTTTTTGCTTGGTCATACGCCCTTTTGGCATGATTGTTCGGGCTATGAACCCTTTTTATCTGCGTTTGTCGGCCCGCCAACTCCCCGTCATTACAGGGGGGTCAGCGCTTTCCGCCAAACAAGCTGCCCAGCACGCCGCGGATGATGGCGCGCCCGACCTGGCTGCCGATGGAGCGGGCAGCCGATTTCGCCATCGCTTCCGCCATGCCCTGACGGCGGCCGTTGCCGCCCAGTAACCCGCCTAGCATGCCACCGAGTCCACCGCCGGCAGCAGGCTGCTCGGCTGTCTTGGCTGGTTGCGTGACGTGCGCCGCTTCGGCGGCTTGTGTTGCCCGCGCCTTGAGGTTTTCGTAGGCGGATTCGCGGTCCACCGCTTTGTCGTAGGCGCCGGCCACCAATGAGGTCTGCATCAACTGTCGGCGTTGTGCCGCGGTGATGGGGCCGATCTGGCCTTGCGGCGGCACGATGAAGCAGCGCTCGGTGACGCCGGGGCGGCCTTTGGCATCGAGGAAGGACACCAGCGCTTCGCCCACGCCCAGTTCGGTAATCGCGCTGGATTCGTCCAGGTCGGGGTTGTCGCGCATGGTTTCGGCGGCAGCCTTGACGGCTTTTTGATCGCGTACCGAGAAGGCGCGCAGGGCGTGCTGCACCCGGTTGCCGAGTTGCGACAGAATTTTGTCCGGCACGTCGGCCGGGTTTTGGGTGACGAAGAACACGCCGACGCCTTTGGAACGAATCAGCCGCACCACCTGTTCGATTTTTTCCACCAATGCGTCGGGGGCATCGGAAAACAGCAAGTGGGCTTCGTCAAAGAAGAACACCAACTTGGGCTTATCGAGGTCGCCGGCTTCAGGCAGATTTTCGTACAGCTCGGCCAGCAGCCACAGCAGCAGCGTGGCGTACATTTTCGGCGACTGCATCAGCGTGTCGGCCGACAGGATGTTGATGACGCCGCGGCCTTTGTCGGTCTGGATCAGGTCGGCGATGTTGAGCATCGGCTCGCCGAAGATCTGCTCGCCGCCTTGCGATTCGAGCGACAGCAGGCCGCGCTGGATGGCGCCGATGGAAGCGGGCGAGACATTGCCGTAATCGGTGGTGAACTGCCTGGCGTTTTCGCCGACGTAGGCGAGCATCGCGCGCAGGTCTTTGAGGTCGAGCAGCAGCATGCCGTTGTCGTCCGCCACCTTGAACACCAGATTCAGCACGCCGCTTTGCGTTTCGTTGAGGTCCAGCATGCGGCCCAGCAGCAGCGGCCCCATGTCGGACACGGTGGCGCGCACCGGGTGGCCACTTTTGCCGAAGGGGTCCCACAAGGTGACCGGGTAGCCCTGGTAGTCAAATCCTTCGAGCTTCAGCGTTTCGACCCGTTCCGTTACTTTTGCATTGCCGCCACCTGCCTGTGAAATCCCCGACAGGTCACCTTTCACGTCCGACATGAAGCACGGCACCCCGATGCTGGAAAAATGTTCGGCCAGCGTTTGCAGGGTGACGGTCTTGCCGGTGCCGGTGGCGCCGGTAATGAGGCCGTGGCGGTTGGCCATTTGCGGCAGCAGCAGGAGAGCGGTGGTGGCGTTCTTGGCGATGAGCATCGGTTCGGTCATGGCGGTTCCTGGGTGTGGGGCGGTGGACGATTCGTGGGCGCATCCCGGGAATCATCGTGTGCCCCATTTTTGGGATGCAGGGATTTTAACGAGTTCAGCCGCGACAAGTGTTAAGGAATGTATAGAAGCGACCGCTAATGTTGCGAGTATCATTCGCGCTTAATGCAAGCAGGGAGCAGGTCGTGGCAACAGAACAACAAGCGCATGAAATTGTTATCGTGGGCGGCGGCGCCGGTGGATTGGAGTTGGCCACACGGCTCGGCAACAAGCTGGGCAAGAAGAAAAACCGTGCGCACATCACCCTGATCGATGCTTCGCCGTCCCATCTCTGGAAGCCACTTTTATATGAGGTTGCCGCAGGCAGCCTGGATTCGTATGCCGAGCGGCTGGAATATCTGGCGCAGGCGCATTGGCATCATTTCCGGTTTCGCCTTGGGCGCATGGACGGCCTTGATCGCGCGCGCCAGGAAATCAGCGTGGCGCCCACATTGGACGAAGACGGTGTGGAAATCATTCCGCGTCGCAGCTTCCGCTACGATACGTTAATTATCGCGGTTGGTTCCGTAGGAAACGACTTTGGCGTGCCAGGCGTAAAAGAGCATTGCATCATGCTCGACACCCCCGAACAGGCACGCGAATTCCATCGTCGCCACATCAATGCCTGCCTGCGTGCGCATACCCAAACCACTGAAGTGACGGCGGCCCAACATACCGTGGGCATCGTCGGCGCCGGGGCAACCGGAGTGGAACTCGCGGCCGAGTTGCATGACACCACGCGTGAACTGTCAGCCTACGGCCTGGAAAAAATAGACCCCGACAAAACCCTGAAGCTGCTCATCGTCGAAGCCTCCGATCGCATCCTGCCGGGGCTGCCGCCGCGCTTGTCGGCCGCCGCGGCCGAACGCTTGGGCGAGCTGGGCGTGGAGGTGTATACCAACGAGCGGGTGGTTGAAGTGCGCGCCGACGGCATGCTCACCGCCGATGGAAAACTCATCCCTGCCAGCATGATGGTGTGGTCGGCTGGCATCAAGGCGCCGGATTTCCTGAAGGAAATCGATGGCCTGGAAACCAACCGCAATAATCAATTGATGGTGCGAGCTACCCTGCAAACCACACGCGACGACAACATCTTTGCACTGGGCGATTGCGCGGCCTGCCCGATGCCCGACGGTCGCAACGTGCCGCCGCGGGCGCAGGCCGCGCATCAGCAGGCCTGCCTGATGGCCAAGGCGATCTGCCGTCGTTTCCGCGGCAAGCCGCTGCTCGATTATGAATACCGTGATTACGGCTCGCTGGTCGCGCTGGGACGCTTTTCCACTGTGGGCAACCTGATGGGCGGCTTGAGCGGCGGCAGCATCATGATCGAAGGCGCGTTGGCGGGGCTGGTGTATTGGTCATTGCACAAGATGCACGAGGTGGCGTTGCATGGCTGGGTCAAGACCGCGATGACCACCTATGCGCATTTCATCAGCACGCCGACGCGGGCGCGCATCAAATTGCACTGAATCGGCTGCATACCGCCGTGCCATGAGGCGGCAAGAGTCTGATTCGATACGCTAGCAAGGTAAGCAATTCCCGGCAGGAAGCCATTTTTTTCAAGGCCAAGGACGGATGGCGGCGCTTTACACCTCCATCTGGCGTGCTTTAATTCCGTCCAGCCATGATCCCGCCATCAACATCCCAAATTGCACCTGTCACCCAGCTGGCATCATCGCCAAGCAGGAAGTGGATGGCTTTTGCAACGTCTTCAGGTGTTCCGATTCGACCAATCGGATGAAAGCCGTTGAATGTGGCAAGTGTTTCGTCAATTTTACTTGGGTCAATGAATGCCTCGTAGATAGGTGTTTTAACCACGGCCGGTGATACTGCGTTTACCCGAATGTTGTGGTCAGCCAGCTCCATCGCCATGTGTTGTGTGAGTGCGTGCAATCCTGCCTTCGCCATCGAATACGCAGAGGACGGCGTCGCTTTAATGGCTTGTTTTGCCCACATCGACCCAATATGCACAATCGAGCCGCCACCGTTCGCCGCCATGTTCTTAGCTACTGCCTGTGAAATGAAAAAGGAGGCGCGGTTCAAGTCCAGGTAGGTGTCATAGTCCTTGTGGGTGTGTTCAAGGAATGTCGTGGGCTTGAAGTAGCCTGCCGCATTCACCATGTATTTGATGTGGCGGCCGTGGTTCTCGGCAAAAGCAACAACGCGCTGCACATCGTTCGGCTCGAATAAATTGGCTTGGAAAGCCTCAATATTGCCAAATGCGGAAAGTTCGCGCTTTGCCGTCTCCAGCTTTTTCGGTACGTTTCCTAGAATTACAATATGTATGTCATGTTTCAACAAAAGTTTCGCGGTTGCAAAGCCCATTCCGCTGGAGCCGCCTATTACTAGAGCTAAAGGTTGATCTACGTTTTTCATCAGATTGCATCCAGGGTAGTTGCAGGAGCAGATAGCTTATGGAACCCTGTAGCCTGTTGAGAAGCAGGTACAAATTGGTACGGTAGTCACTTATTGGTGCACATTGATGAGCAATCAGGATGAAATTTTTTCCAGAAAACCTGCCCATGAGCGGAGCGCACGCATGGTGGAGACCATCTATGGCTGTAAATGGTCGCTTACCGTCTATCAACTCTTGGTAAATGGCATCAATCGTCCTGGTCAGATGGTTCGTAGCGTCGAGGGCTTAACTACAAAAGTGCTTAACGAGTGTCTGCGCAAGAACATGGAATTTGGCATCATCGAGCGCGTTGCCCACAATGAAGTCCCTCCGCGCGTTGAATATGCGATTACGCCGTTTGGTGAAAAATTCATTCGAGTTTTAGATGAGTTGGAAAAGCTTCAGAGTGAGATAGCAAGTGAAAGATAACAAAGCCCAACTGCGCTAATTTCCGTTGTTCCACAATCTCGCTGCGCCGCGTACTCCGCTGGAGTCGCCATGTTTAGGCGCGACTAAACGGGTGTCGACGCGATCAGAAAACACATAGCGCGCCCACAGCCGGGGCACGGTGTCATACAGTCGACTGACGTTGGAAACCCCGCCGCCGAGCACGATCACATCGGGGTCGAGCAGGTTGATCACGCTCGCCAGCGCGCGCGCCAGTCTTTCTTCATAACGCATCAGGGTGGCATTGCAGGGGCCGTAACCCGCTTGCGCCAGTTGTGCGATTTCGTGTGCAGGCAGGTCTTCGCCGCCGTAGCGCACATGATCGGCGGCGAGCGCACGGCCTGACAGCCAGGTCTCGATGCAGCCTTTTTTACCGCAGTAACACGCCGGCGCGGCGTCGAGTTCGCGCGGGCTCGGCCAGGGGTGGATCAGGGCTTCGCCAGTGGCGGGGTGCTGGCCGGTGGTGGTTCGGTCGGCCTGGGTGTGAGCGAACTGGAAATAGGGCAGGGGTGAATGGCCCCACTCGCCGGCAATGGCGTTGGCGCCATTGAGCACCTGACCGTTGACGACGATGCCGCCACCGACGCCGGTTCCCAGGATCACGCCAAACACGACGGTCGCACCGGCGGCGGCACCATCGGTGGCTTCGGACAGGGCCAGGCAGTTGGCGTCGTTGGTCAGCCGCACCGGGCGACTGAGCACGCGTTCCAAGTCTTCTTTGAATGGCTGGCCAATGAGGCAGGTCGAGTTGGCATTTTTCATGCGGCCGCTGGCGGGCGAGATTGCGCCGGGGGTGCCGATGCCGACGCTGCCGCTTTGTTTCAGCTCGGTTTCGGCTTCGTGGACCAGCGCTGCGATGGCGGTCACCGTGGCCACATAGTCGTTTTGCGGGGTGGGTACGCGGCGGCGCAGCAATTCCTGCCCGGCCGGATCCAGCGCAATCAGTTCGATTTTGGTGCCGCCAAGGTCGATGCCAAAGCTGAGAGAGTGAGCCACGGTGGTAAAATCTCCGATTATTTTTGCGTTGGAATCGACATGGCAGGACATTCGAAATGGGCCAACATCCAGCACCGCAAAGGTCGCCAGGATGCCAAGCGCGGCAAGATTTTTACCAAGCTTATCAAGGAAATCACCGTGGCCGCCAAAATGGGCGGTGGCGACGTCGGCATGAATCCGCGGCTGCGACTGGCGATCGACAAGGCCAAGGCCGAGTCGATGCCGAAGGACAACATTGAAAACGCGGTCAAGCGCGGCAGTGGCCAGCTCGATGGGGTGAACTACGAGGAAGCGCGTTACGAAGGTTACGGTATCGGCGGCGTCGCGGTCATCGTCGACTGTCTCACCGACAACAAGGTGCGGACGGTTGCCGATGTGCGCCATGCTTTCAACAAGTACGGTGGCAACATGGGCACCGACGGCTGTGTGGCGTTCCAGTTCAAGCATTGCGGCCAGATCATTCTGGAGCCGGGTGCCGATGAGGAAGCGGTGATGGAGGTCGCGCTCGAAGCGGGTGCCGACGACATTATTCCCAACGAGGATGGCTCGATTGAAGTGTTGACCTCGCCGGACCCGAGCCTCTATGAGGCGGTGAAGGAGGCGTTGGAAAAGGCCGGCTTCAAGCCGGCGGTTGCCGAGATCACCATGCGCGCCGAAGCCGAGACCGAGCTCACCGGCGACGATGCGGTGCAGATGCAGAAAATTCTCGATGCGCTTGATGTGCTCGACGATGTGCAGGATGTCTACACCAACGCCGTGATGCCGGAGTAACCCTTCCTTTGCGAATTCTTGGTATCGACCCTGGTTTGCGCTTTACCGGATTCGGCGTGATCGAGCAGGCCGGCCAGAAGCTGTCCTATATTGCAAGCGGCGTAATCAAAAGCGGTGAGGGGAGCTTGCCGCAGCGGCTGGGGGTGCTGTTTGCGGGGATGAATGAAGTGATCACCACCTATCAGCCCGATACCTGCTCGGTGGAAATCGTCTTCGTCAACGTCAACCCGCAATCGACGTTGCTGCTGGGCCAGGCGCGTGGCGCCGTGATCTGCGCGGCGGTGTCGCAGGAGTTGCTGGTGGCGGAATACACCGCATTGCAAATCAAGCAGGCTGTCGTCGGCCAGGGCAAGGCCGCCAAAGAGCAGGTGCAGGAAATGGTCAAACGTTTGCTGAATCTGCCGGTTGCGCCTACTGCCGATGCCGCCGACGCGCTCGCCTGCGCCATCACCCACGCCCACGGAAGCCGACTGGGCGCCTATTCCACTGCGGGTTATCGCGTTAAAGGCGGACGGCTGGTGTGAACCAGGATGGCGAATTATGACAGCGAATAAGGGCAGCAAATGATAGGCAGAATTATCGGCATCCTTGCAGTCAAGCAACCACCCCAGATACTGGTGGACGTGAATGGCGTGGGCTATGAGATCGACGTGCCGATGAGCACTTTCTACAATCTCCCGGCTCTGGGTGAAAAGGTGAGCCTGCTGACGCACCAGGCGATTCGCGAAGATGCACATTTGCTGTATGGCTTTGGCAGCGAGATCGAACGCGCGGCGTTTCGCGAACTGCTTAAAGTCTCGGGCATAGGCGCCAAGACCGCCTTGTCGGTGCTGTCCGGCCTGTCGGTCAACGATCTGTCGGTTGCGATTGCCGAGCAGGAAATCGGCCGCATCGTCAAAGTCCCGGGCATCGGCAAAAAAACCGCCGAGCGCCTGTTGCTCGAGTTAAAGGGCAAACCGGTGTTTGCCGGTGCGATTGCCAATGTGACGGGCGTGCCGAGCGTGTCCGACGACGTGCGGCAAGCCTTGCTCGCCCTGGGGTACAACGACAAGGAGGCAGCGATGGCCGCGCAGAAGCTGCCCGCCGACCTGCCCGTCACCGAAGCGATACGCCAGGCTTTGAAGCTGCTGTCCAAAGGGTAAGATGCGCGCATGATCGAAACCGACCGCCTGATTGCCCCCGTCGCCGACAGCCCGCAGGAAGAGCAGATCGAGCGCGCGCTGCGGCCGCGCACGCTGGCCGAATACGTCGGCCAGGCCAAGGCGCGCGAGCAACTCGAAATCTTCATCAGCGCCGCCAGAAAACGCAGCGAAGCACTCGACCACGTGCTGCTGTTCGGCCCGCCCGGGCTTGGCAAAACCACGCTGGCGCACATCATTGCGCGCGAGATGGGCGTCAATCTGCGGCAGACATCCGGCCCGGTGCTGGAGCGCGCGGGCGACCTCGCCGCGTTGCTGACCAATCTGGAACCGCACGATGTGCTGTTCATCGACGAGATTCATCGGCTCTCCCCAGTGGTCGAGGAAGTGCTGTATCCCGCGCTGGAGGATTTCCAGATCGACATCATGATCGGCGAAGGGCCGGCGGCGCGTTCGGTCAAGCTCGACCTGCCGCCGTTCACCCTGATTGGCGCAACCACACGTGCCGGCATGCTCACCAATCCGCTGCGCGACCGCTTTGGCATCGTTGCCAGGCTGGAGTTTTATTCGGCGGAAGAGCTGGGTTTTATCGTCCATCGTTCGGCCGGCTTGTTGCATATGAATCTGGAAGAAGCCGGCGCGCTGGAAATCGCCCGGCGTTCGCGCGGCACCCCGCGCATCGCCAATCGCCTGTTACGGCGGGTGCGCGATTACGCAGAGGTGAAAGCGGACGGCCACGCCACCGGCGCGGTAGCGGATGCGGCTTTGGTGATGCTCGACGTCGACCGTGCCGGCCTCGATGTGATGGACAGGAAACTGCTGTCGGCCATTATCGAAAAGTTCATGGGCGGCCCGGTCGGGCTGGATAACCTCGCTGCCGCGATTGGTGAAGAGCGCGACACCATCGAGGACGTGCTCGAGCCCTATCTGATTCAGCAGGGTTATTTGCAACGGACGCCGCGTGGTCGCATTGCCACGCCGCTGACCTATCGCCATCTCGGTCTGGTTGCGCCGTCCGGCGATCCCGGCGCTGATTTGTTTTGAGCGCCGAGGTCGATTTGAGCACCGGGTTCGATTCAAGCGCTGGGTTTGATTCAGGCGTGGCGTTTCACTGGCCGGTCCGCGTCTATTGGGAAGACACCGACGCCGGCGGCGTGGTGTATTACGCCAACTATCTCAAGTTCATGGAACGTGCGCGTTCGGAATGGCTGCGTGCACTCGGATTCGAGCAGGATGACCTGCGGAATGGAGCGGGCGTCATCTTCGTGGTGCGGCGGGTGGAAGTCGATTACCTGTCGCCCGCCCGGTTTAACGATGAAATCGATGTTGACGTCAGCGTGCACGAAGTCGGCCGTGCCAGTCTCAGCTTGAAACAAACGCTCACACGAGGCCCCACCCGCCTGGTTTCAGCGCAGGTCAGGCTGGCCTGTGTCGACGCATCGCATTTCAAACCCGTTAAAATACCTGCGTCCATTCTTCAAGCACTGGCCCAAGAAACGTGAATCCTGAAATCGGTCAAGACCTCTCGCTGCTTCACCTCATCATCAACGCCTCATTGCCGGTGCAAGGCGTGATGGCGATATTGCTGTTCGCATCAATGATGTCGTGGTGGTACATCTTCATCAAGATGTTCGCGCTGAAACGCGCGCTGAAGGTAACCAACAGCTTTGAAAAAGAATTCTGGGGCGGCGGCGACATCAATGTCATGTATCAACGGGTGGCTGCCGAACGCGAAAATGCGGGCGAAATGGAACGCATTTTTGAAGCGGGGTTTCGTGAGTTCATGAAACTGCGGCAGCAGACCGGACTGTCGCTTAACGTCATCATCGATGGCACCCGCCGCGCCATGCGTGCAACCTACCAGCGAGAACTCGATGGCCTGGAATCACACCTGGCTTTTCTCGCTACAGTGGGTTCGGTGTCGCCCTACGTTGGATTGTTTGGCACGGTGTGGGGCATCATGCTGGCGTTTCAGGGGCTGGCCACGGTGGCGCAAGCCACGCTTGCTCAAGTCGCCCCCGGTATTGCCGAGGCGTTGATCGCCACCGCCATGGGCCTGTTCGCCGCGATTCCTGCCGTGGTCGGCTACAACCGCTACACCCACGACATCGACCGTCTGTCGAACCGCATGGAAAGCTTTATCGAAGAGTTTTCCAATATCCTGCAGCGGCAAACCACCAAGGCTGCATAGGCGGTGGCACGGAATCGCAAACTGGTTGCGCAGATCAACGTCGTGCCGATGATCGACGTGATGCTGGTGCTGCTCGTTATTTTTATGGTGACGGCGCCCTTCATCAACCCGGGACAGGTCGAACTGCCCAGTGTCGGCAAGACTTCACACCCCCCGTCGCAGCCGCTTGAAGTCATCATCAAAGAATCAGGCGAATATGTATTGCGCGACCGGGCTGCAGGCAACACCGAACAGACGGTGAAAAAGTCGGATCTGGCTGACGCAATCGCTGCATTGCACCGCGCGACCCCGGATCAACCGGTGGTGATTGCAGCAGACAAGAATGTTCGTTATGAAGAAGTCATGGACACCATGACGCTACTGCAACGAGCCCAGATCACCCGCATTGGCCTGCTCGCCCGCCCGGCGCCGTGAATTCGCCGATAGACGCGCCCCACATCTCCCGTCCCGGCTCCAACCTTGCCGCGGGCGCCATGGCATTGGGGGTGCATGTCCTCTTTCTGCTGCTGCTGGTGTTTGGGGTGTCGTGGCAGACCCGGCACCCGGCGCCGGTGATGGTCGACATATGGGATGCGTTGCCACAGCAGCCGTCGCCAAGGCCGCGTCCCCAGCCAAAAATCGTTCCGCCAGAGCCTGTCAAGTTGCCGCTTCCCGTCAAAGCCGAGCCGGCACCGGTGGTCAAAGACGTGCCGCTGCCCAAAGCGCCTGATATCGCGCTGGAGCAAAAGAAGGCTGACGCGGAGCGCGTGAAAAAACTCAAGGCGCTGCAAGCATCCGAACAGAAAGCTCGGGATGACGCGGCACACACTGAGGCAGAAGCCATCAAGAAAAAGCGCGAGTTGCTGCGCAAAATGGATGAAGAAGCGTTGTTACAACGGATGGCAGATGAAGACGCTGCCAACGAGACACGACGCCAGAAACAGGCTGAGGCCAGAGCCGCGGCGAGCAAACGCCAATCCGAACTGGATAAAGCGGTGGGCCTGTATCGCGACAAAATCAGTGCAACCGTGCGCGGCAATACGCGCCTCCCCGATAACCTGAAGGGCAATCCTGAAGTGCGCTGTTTGGTGCGCTTGTTGCCCACGGGAGAAGTGCTGAGCGTCAAGGTGACGCAGTCGAGTGGCAATGCGGCTTATGATGAAGCGGTGGTACGGGCAATCGAAAAGTCATCGCCGCTGCCGTTGCCTGCCGAACGTGACGCCCGCGCTGAATTTGTTCCGGAACTTTCTTTCGTTCATCGCCCCAAAGAGTGAGCGTGATTGTTGACGCTTTTGCGTTTAACAATCGCGGCCTGCCCTTTGCGGGGGAGCGCTTTGCAATGGCTGCCGGCCCAGTAGGCTATGCTAGACTCAGTTTGCCAATCAAGTACGTTTGACCGAGATTTTCGTGCCCATGTTGCGTACCATACTGCTTTTCCCCCTGTTGTTCCTTGCCTTTCTGAGCGTGTCGTTTTCCACGAACGCCGCCATGGAAATTCAGGTCATCGGTGGCGCAGCCAACAAAATTAGCGTGGCGATGGTGCCATTCCAGGCGGCGGCGGGTCAGCCGATACCTGCGCTGACGCAAATTGCGGGAGACGACCTGGCACGCAGTGGCCAGATCAAGCTGGTCGACGTCAGCGGCACGCAGCACCCGGTTGACCTCGCGCAGGTTAATTACGGTGTCTGGCGCAGCAAAGGGGCAGAAGCCATGGTGATCGGCCAGGTCGCCGCGCTCCCCGGTGGACGCTTTGAAGTCCGCTTCCGCCTGCTGGATGTCATCAAGCAAACGCAGCTGGCGGGATACAGTTACAACATTTCAGCGGAACAGTGGCGCGCCACAGCGCACCAGATTGCGGACATTGTGTATGAAAAGCTGACCGGGACAGCCGGCATATTCAGTACCCGTATCGCCTACGTGCAAAAGCAGGGGAAGCGTTTTGAACTGCGGGTTGCCGATGCGGATGGGCAGAATCCAAGCACCGTGGTGCGTTCGAATGAACCGGTGATTTCCCCGATGTTTTCGCCGGATGGCAACCGTCTGGTGTATGTGTCGTTTGAGGACAAAAAACCGGTTGTCTATGTGCAATCACTGGAGGATGGCAGTCGCCGCAAGATTGCCGCATTCAAGGGATCGAACTCGGCGCCGGCGTGGGCACCAGACGGCAAACGGCTGGCCGTGGTGCTCACCCGTGATGCGGCATCGCAGATTTACATGATTAACGCTGACGGCAGTGGCCTCACCCGCTTAACGCAGAGCGGCAACATTGATACCGAGCCGGTGTTTTCTCCTGATGGACAAACGATTTATTTCACGTCCGACCGGGGCGGCAGTCCGCAACTCTACCGGGTGGCCGCCAGCGGCGGCGAACCCAAGCGCGTAAGCTTCAGCGGCACTTACAACGTCTCGCCCACAATCAGTCCAGATGGTAAGCTCCTGGCTTATATCGGCCGCGATGAAGGACGTTTCCGGGTGATGCTGCTTGACCTTGCCAGCGGACAGACGCGTGCCCTGACGGATACGGCGCGTGATGAGTCTCCCAGCTTTGCGCCGAATGGTCAGGCTGTCTTGTATGCAACGGTTCAGGGTGGACGTGGCGTTTTGGGGACGGTCAGCCTGGATGGAAAAACGCATGCACGCTTGTCCGAATCGGGTGTCGATGCCCGCGAGCCTGCCTGGGGACCCTGACAGCCCTGATTTAAGCGTATGAAATTGAAGTGATGCCGAATGCGCTTTGCTTTTGTGTATAGGCGGCAATAATTGGAAATGGGTGTATTCACCCGGCGCAATGGGTGTGAACCCTGCAGCTCTGCGATATTCACGCTGCGAAGCAATAAGCCTTTTTCAGAAATCACCGAGGAGAAATGAATGAACAAAATTCTATGGTCCGTACTGCTGACATTAACCCTGACCGCATGCGGCACAACCAGTGGCACCAAGGCAACAGTTGAGGATCGCACCGGCGGCAAGGCTGATGCGACCACGACTACCCAAACCGGTGGCAGTTCGGGAAACGGCACTGAAACCTCTGCGCTGGGCAGCAAGAGTGTGGGCGCAAGCACACTTGATGGCAGCAGCTATAGCGGCGACCCCCGTAAAAACCCGGCCAGCCCCTTGTCCAGCCGTAGCGTGTATTTCGATTACGACCAGTTTGTGGTGAAAGCCGAATACCGCGCGATGCTGGAAGCGCATGCCGGTTACCTTCTGTCGAAGCGCGATGCACGCGTGATTTTGCAGGGTAATGCCGACGAGCGCGGCAGCCGCGAGTACAACCTGGCGCTGGGGCAAAAGCGTGCTGAAGCCGTTCGCAAAGCGCTCGCCGTACTGGGCGTGAGTGATGTGCAGATGGAAGCAGTCAGCTTTGGCGAAGAAAAGCCGCGCAAAGAAGGCGAGACCGAAGAAGCTTATGCAGAAAACCGCCGCGCCGATGTGGTGTATGCCGACGAGTAAGCGGCGTTGAGGAGCTTATTCAGCGTTGCATTGGTATTGGCGCTTATGCTGGGTCGCCCAGTATGGGCAGCTAATACGGATGAACTCGTTCGACAGGTACAGGCGTTGCAACAAATAGCCGGCTCACTCGATGCCCGTCTTGCCAGGCTTGAGAGCGGGACCCAGCAAAACCAGCCGCTGCTGGGCATGTTGCAGGAAGTTGAAGCGCTCAAGGCTGAGGTTGCCAAATTGCGCGGCCAGGCTGAAGTCCAGGTGCATCAGATGGACACGCTCGGTAAACGGCAAAGTGATTTGTATGTGGATCTGGATCAACGCATCACCGATCTCGCCAAATCACTTAAGCCGGCTTCGGCTACCGGGTCCGGATCGCTCGAGGTGGCGCCTGCGCAAGCTGCGCCCACTGTTGGTTCGCCTTCAGCCGGGCCCGCAGTCGCAACCGCCGCACCGCAGCTCGACCCGATGGTGGAGTCGCGCAGTTATGAAACCGCACTCGATCATTTCCGCGGGGCCAATTATGCGGGCGCCATTGCCAGCTTCAGGGGCTTCCTCAAAGCCTATCCGGACAGCACGCTGGCATCCAATGCGCAGTATTGGATTGGCTATTCTTATTTTGCATTGAAGGATTACAAAACAGCTCTGGCTCATCAGCAAAAGCTGGTGGCGATGTATCCAGCCAGTGCCAAGGTGCCCGATGCCTTGCTCAACATCGCCAGCAATATGATCGCGTTGGATGACTTGGCTGGCGCACGTATAGTTCTCGAAGAACTGGTTGCCAAACATCCCGGCACCAATGCCGCCACCCTCGCCACCCGCCGGCTGTCTGCACTCAAGTAAGCGCCATGTCCGATTCTCACACCCTCCACCCGCAAGGGGTAGGCCGTGGCAGCAATGCCGATACATCGACAACCCCCACGCTCCACCCGCAAGGGGTAGGCCGTGAGTGTCCACGTGAAGGGGAGGCCGTGGTTGTAGAGCCGATGAATCGGCAACAGCCACGCTCTAAAGACGCTAAAGCGTCAACACTCACGCTCCGTTTAACGGAGGTGTTTTTTTCCCTGCAGGGCGAGACCAGCCGGGCTGGATTGCCAACGGTGTTCATACGCCTGACCGGCTGTCCGTTACGCTGCCGCTGGTGCGATACGCCATACAGCTTTCAGGGCGGTGAAACCGTCACTCTGACTGCGCTGCTTGCGCAGGTTGCAGCGTTTGGCGTTCCAACGGTATGTGTCACGGGGGGGGAGCCGCTGGCGCAAAAAAACTGCTTGCCGTTGATGGCCGCATTGTGTGACAGCGGTTATTCGGTCTCGCTTGAAACCAGCGGTGCGCTCGATGTCAGCAAGGTTGACCCGCGCGTCTCGCGCATTGTCGACATCAAGGCGCCGGATTCGGGCGAAGAAGCGCGCAACCGCTGGGAAAATATTGCGCACCTCACACCGCAGGACGAAATCAAGTTCGTGCTGGCGAATCGGGCTGACTATGACTGGGCGCGTGAAGTGATACACGCGCAGAAGCTTGCGCAGGTCTGTCCGCTGTTGTTTTCGCCGGTGCAAGGTGAGTTGTCGCCGGCCAGCCTGGCCGAATGGATACTGGCCGACCGCTTGCCGGTGCGGTTACAGGTACAACTCCACAAGGTGTTGTGGGGGAATACGCCCGGAAAATGAAGCCTGCCGTCATTCTGCTTTCCGGCGGGCTGGATTCCGCCACGGTGCTCGCCATTGCACGTGAGGCGGGGTATGCCTGCCACGCCTTGAGTCTGGACTATGGTCAGCGTCACAAAGCCGAGCTCGTTGCGGCGGCACGGGTGGCGCAAACGCTGGGCGCGGTGGAACACCGGGTGATGCGCCTGGGATTGGGCGACATCGGGGGGTCGGCGTTGACGGATTCCGCCATCGCCGTGCCCGAATGCGCGACCGAAGGCATACCGGTGACCTATGTGCCCGCGCGCAACACCGTCATGCTGTCGCTGGCGCTGGCCTGGGCCGAAGTGCTGGGTTCGCGCGACATCTTCATTGGCGTCAATGCGGTTGATTATTCCGGTTACCCGGATTGCCGCCCCGAATTCATCGCCGCTTTCGAGCACATGGCCAATCTGGCTACACGCTCGGGCGTCGAAGGTGAACTACTCCAGATCCATGCGCCCCTGCAACACCTGTCCAAAGCGCAGATCATTCAGCGCGGTGCTGCGCTCGGGGTCGATTACGTGCAGACCGTAAGCTGTTATCAGGCCGACACCGAAGGATGGGCCTGCGGCCGTTGCGATTCCTGCCGGCTGAGACGCGAAGGGTTTATCGCGGCGGGTATCCCCGACCCCACGCGATACGCGCACGAAATGGAAGCGGGCGGACGCGACGATGCGTGTTTCACCGCCACGCGAAACCCGGTATAAAATCGCCTCCGGTTAGGAACTGAACCATCCTGATGACTTGGTTTCCATTTTGTCGGCAGGGGAATAATCGACACTGAAACGCCTGTCGCTTGATAGCCCTATATAGAGCCTTGTCGAGCCCGGCCTGATCAGCGGGACACCTTGCACTGGTATTTTTTGTCCAGCCCGAGTTGTCGCGTGTACAGATTAAAATAGGGACCTTTGCCCGGACTTTGGGGCAAATACCGCTTTCACATATATAGGACAAGTAATCCAATGACATACGAAGATTTTGCCAGTGCGCAATCGTTTTTCCTGTGGTCGACGTTCGCCATCGCGTTGATATTGGGCGCCGTGGTCAACAAGACCAATTTTTGCACCATGGGCGCGGTGTCCGACTGGGTCAACATGGAAGACACCGGGCGCATGCGTGCCTGGGTGCTGGCCATCGCGGTCGGCGTGCTGGGCGTGATGGGGCTGGAAGCGGCGGGTCTGGTGAATGTCAGCAGCACCTTTCCCCCCTATCGCCAGAACAGCCTGCCCTGGCTCGAAAACGTGCTGGGCGGAGTCCTGTTCGGCATTGGCATGACGCTCGCCTCGGGTTGCGGCAACAAGACGCTGATCCGCATCGGCGGCGGTAACCTGAAGTCGATCGTCGTGCTGCTCGTCATCGCCTTGATCGCCTATTTCATGATCAACCCCTTTCCGGGCAGCGACCAGACCCTGTATTCGACCCTGTTCTATCCGTGGACCAACCCGACCACGATAGCGCTGACCACCCAACAAGACCTTGGCGCCATGCTGTTCAGCGACAACGTCGCCACCGGTCGCATGGTAATGGGCGCCGTCATCGGCGGTTTGATGCTGCTGTGGGTGTTTAAATCAGCCGATTTCCGTTCCAGCTTCGACAACATACTCGGCGGCCTCGTGGTCGGCCTGGTCGTGCTCGCAGCCTGGTACGTGACCAGCAACGTCACGGTCAACGCCGATGGCGAAGTCATGTCGCTGCAAGCCTACGTGCAGAACTGGGATTTCTATTCGCCCGCCGGTGCCATTCGCCCAGCCGATGCCGGCCCGCTCGCTGCACAGTCCTTCACCTTCATCAACCCCATGGGCCAGACACTTGGCTACTTCGCCAGCGGCTTCAAGGGCACCCTGCTGACCTTCGGCATCATGGCGCTGGCGGGTGTCATCGCGGGCTCGCTGCTGTGGTCGTTGATTTCGCGCAGCTTCCGCATCGAGTGGTTCGCCTCCTTTAGCGACTTCGTCAACCACTTCATTGGCGCGATCCTGATGGGCTTTGGCGGCGTGCTCGCCATGGGCTGCACCATCGGTCAGGGCGTCACGGGTTTTTCCACCCTGGCCCTGGGTTCCATCCTGACCTTTGTTGCCATCGTCATCGGTAGCGCGGTCACCATGAAGGTGCAATACGCCATCATGATGCGTGGCGAAGGTTGATGAGAAACGGCTCGGCAGGATTAAAAGCGCGCTTTTCAGTGCATAAAACTGACATAAGCCTTTACCTCGCCGTGCCGCATCGGCTATAATTTCGCGCTTTCGCGGATAGGGTTTCTGCCAGTCGGCATGAAGCAAATCCACGGGCCGGTAGCTCAGCTGGTAGAGCAGCGGACTTTTAATCCGTTGGTCCCGAGTTCGAATCTCGGCCGGCCCACCAGTATTCAAAAAGCCACGAGCAATCGTGGCGCTGACTTAAACGAAAAGCCACGGGAAACCGTGGCTTTTTGCTTTTTTGCCGTGTAAGGAAATCGTGTTTGCCCCGTTTCCTCAATTTCTTGGTTGCATGTAACGTTTTTGTGCATTACAGTGCTACATGTAACAAACGAAAAGAGGAGATTTTGCGATGGCTATCCCAGTTGCTGCACGCGTACAAAAGCGGCGCGATGCGTTGCGCATGGCCGGGCTTCGTCCTATTCAAATCTGGGTGCCGGATACGAGGCGGCCAGGCTTTGTGGCGGAGTGCCAACGTCAGTCAAAACTGGCCTCTCAGGCTGACAGGGCAGACATGGAAATGATGGATTTCATCGATGAAGCGCTGGAAGATGTGGATGGCTGGACGGCATGAATCGGGGTGACTTCGTGACCATCGCCATGCAAGGCGATTTTGGCAAGCCAAGGTCCGCCCTGGTGATTCAGTCCGACGCATTCAACGCGCACGCAACCGCGACGGTCTTGCTGGTGTCGGGCACCTTGGTCGATGCGCCGTTGTTTAGGGTAAGCGTTAAACCAGACGCAAGAAACGGCTTGCAAAAGCCGTCGCAAGTGATGGTGGATAAGGCGATGACCGTGAAGCGGGACCGGCTCGGTGAGGCGTTCGGTTCGGCCAGTGACGAGGTCATGCTTGAAGTTGGGCGTTGTCTGGCGGTGTTTTTGGGGATTGCCAGGTAATGCATTGAACAGAGCGGCGCAGGCCGTTAGGGAAACGCTGATTAACTCGATATGGCTGTCATTGCGAGCGAAGCGCGGCAATCCAGCGCATTGATTAAGCAGGAATTTCTGGATTTCCGCGTCGCTTCGCGACTCGCAATGTCGAATTAATCAGTGTTTTCTTGGCGCAAATAGTCGTGACCCTATTATTATTTTCCTGGCGTGCGGTTGCCTGCATGCAGTCAAACGCATACAATGCCTGCATATGACTGCACCCAGAGGGAATGGATTATGGCCAATCTAAGCATCCGCAAACTGGACGACGACACGATCGCGCGTCTGCGCATCCGCGCTGCCTATCACCGGGTGTCGATGGAAGAAGAAGCCCGGCGCATCCTTCGTCAAGCGGTCACCCCATCCAAACGGCTGGGCGACCTTTCCATACAGTTCTTTGGGACCGAATCCGGAGTTGAGTTGGAACTCCCGCAACATGCTCCACACGACCCGCTGAGTTTCGCCTGATGATCGTTGTTGACACCAATGTGATTTCCGAAGTCATGCGCCCGCAGCCTTCGCCGGCTGTTCTTGATTGGCTGAATACCCAGGAAAGCAATCTGCTATTCATTACTACGGTTACACTGGCCGAAATCGGATACGGCCTGCGCGTTTTGCCAGATGGCCTGCGCCGTCGGCAGTTGCAAACCCGGTTTGAACAATTCATAGCGCAGGCATTTGAAGAACGGGTGCTCGACTTTACCGCACCTGCCGCCCACGCCTATGCTGAAATTATGGGGCATCGCAAGGAAACAGGGCGCGCCATGAGCCTGCCGGACGGGCAAATTGCCAGCATCGCCCTCGCCCATGGATTTGCCGTAGCCACGCGAAACATCAAGGACTTTGAGGATTGCGGCATCGAATTGATCAATCCATTTGAATAAATCGTGACCCTTTTTTTCCCTTTTTATTTTTCCTGATTGGCAAGGCAAGGCCTGACCCCCAGTTTGTGACCCCCAGTTTGAGGTGTGACCCCCAGTTTGGTCTGATCAATTTAGTTAAATTGATCAGGTTAAAGTGACGAAAAACGTCACATCATGCCAAACAGAGGCGGTTGAGGAGGCTGTCAACCCGTGCGAAAATTTTGGTTTTTACCAGCAAGCTAGATTTACATTTGAAAATATCCTGCATTGGCGGGCGTTTCCAGCCTGTTTCTTGAGAATTCCTGGCCTCACCCTAAAGTTGGCATAACCCCTGCTCGTTAATACCCCAGACACGGTAGCCCCGTGTTCCATTTGCCCAACCCAAGGAGATATAAAATGCGTAAATTACAAAAAGGTTTTACCCTGATCGAGCTGATGATCGTTGTTGCGATCATCGGTATTCTGGCTGCGATTGCGATTCCGGCGTATTCCGATTACCAAGCCAAATCGAAAATTACAGCTGGTCTTGCCGAAATTTCAGCAGGAAAAACTGCATTCGAGTTGGTCATTAATGACGGAGGCACAGTATCCACTGTGGCCCAGGCTGGTTTGTCGGCATCGACAGGCAATTGCGCCATTACTGTCACGGGTTCGACCATCGTTTGTACAGTCGCCAATGCACCGACTCAAGTTAACGGGAAAAAAGTTACCTGGACGCGTGATGCAACTACAGGTGTATGGTCTTGCGCGACGGATGCTGCCGCAAAATATGCTCCGAAAACCTGCCCGGGTGTATAGGTCGTATTAGCCGCACGGCATTGCGCCGTATGTTTGAAAAGCCTCCTTCGGGAGGCTTTTTTTTCGCAGAAGAGAAACAAAACAGAAAAACACAGGGTCAGGCCTTGCATGTCTAAAACACAGGGTCAGGCCTTGCCTTTTGCCAGGCTGCCGCATAAGAAAGAATAAGCACAAGAATAAGCACAAGAATAAGCACAAGAATAAGCACAAGAATAAGCACAAGAATA
>JASJPF010000010.1:0-2117 GCA_031426835.1 Thiobacillus sp. | reverse complement strand
AGGGTCAGGCCTTGCCTTTTGCCTTTTGCCTTTCTGCCCATCAACATCCCCTCATGGCCAGACCTTTACGAATCGAATTTCCCGGTGCGGTGTATCACGTAACCTCGCGTGGTGACAGGCGCGAAGCTATTTTTGACGATGATGTTGACCGTCAAAACCACAGGGTCAGGTCTTGCCTTTTGCCCATCTGCCCATTAGCATTTTTCCATGACCAGGCCTTTACGGATTGAGTTTCCCGGCGCGGTGTATCACGTCACCTCGCGTGGCGACAGGCGCGAAGCCATTTTTGATGATGACGTTGACCGTCAAGCGTTCATCGATGTCGTAGCGCTGGCACTCAAGCGGTTTGACGCCTGTGCGCTGGCTTTTTGCCTGATGGACAATCATTACCATCTGGTGCTGCATACGCGCCAGCCTAATCTTTCTGTGCTGATGCATCTGGTCAACGGGGTTTATACCCAGGCTTACAACCGTCGCCATGCCAAGGTTGGGCATTTGTTTCAGGGGCGGTTCAAGGCGATTCTGGTTGATCGGGATGCGTATTTGCTGGAGGTGTGCCGGTATGTGGATCTGAATCCGGTGCGTGCATCGATGGTGGCTGATCCGGCGCAGTGGCCCTGGAGCAGTTATCAAGTGCATACGGGGCTGGCGGCAGGGCTGCCTTGGCTGGATACATCGGCGGTGCATGGTTATCTGCTGGGATACGATGTGGCGTCTGGCCGTGACCGTGCGTTGGCAGCCAGCCGATATGCTGCGCTGGTAGCGCAAGGCAAGGATGTGCGCCTGTGGGACGAGGCGCTCAAGGGGCAAATCTATTTAGGCGACGAGTCATTCATGACGCGGATGCAGGCGCTGTTAGCACCTGAGCAGGCTGCAGCATCCGATGTGCCAGGCATTCAGCGTCGGCCTCCGCCGCTGAGCCTGGAACAGTTACTCAAACATCATCCTCGCAATGAAGCCATTGCACAGGCACATATTGTCGGCGGTCACAGCATGAGCGCGATAGCAAAAGCGGTGGGCCTGTCGGTCTCCAGAGTAAGCCGCATAGTGCGCGGATGGGAGGCCGGGAAGGCAAAAGGCAAGGCCTGACCCTGCCTCCCAGGAGGCCGGGAAGGCAAAAGGCAAGGCCTGACCCTGCCTCCCTGTTTCAGGAGCGGTCCGGTTTTCCCTTATCCCAAGAAACAAGGCGGCAATCCCGCTTTTTAGTCTTCGACTGTATTGCCAATTGCGCGCCGAATGACTTCGCCGGCAAAGCCCCGGCTTTGCATGAAGCGGATTTGTTTGGCTTTTTCGGCAGCAGTGGCGGGCGGCGCGCCGAACTTTTTCCGCCACACTTCGCGTGCCCGTTCAAGTTCGCTGTCGCGGTTATCGCTTAATACGCCTGCAATGATTGAATCGGCAACGCCGCGCTGCCTCAGGTCGTAGGCCAGCTTGATGCTGCCTGCGCGGGCACGGTGATCGGCGACGTAGCTTTCGGCGAAGCGCTGGTCGGATAGCCAGTTCTTCGCCTCAAACGCATCCAGCAACATACCAATTTCCTCGCGGTCAAACCCGGCCACTTCGAGCTTGCGCGCGAGCTCGGCGCGGCTGTGTTCGCGCCGTGCCAAGAGGCCGAGGGCGCGTTCGCGTAGCGTGCCGGGTTCAGGCGTCGGCTTCAATTTCGGGCGCGACACCGGAGGCTTTGACGCCGACTGCGGCGCGGACTTTGGCTTCGATTTCCTTGGCGATTTCCGGATGCTCTTTCAGGTATTCGCGCGCGTTGTCCTTGCCCTGGCCGATTTTTTCGCCGTTGTAGGCGTACCAGGCGCCGGATTTGTCGACGATTTTGTGGACGACACCGAGTTCGATGACTTCGCCTTCGCGGGAGATGCCCTGACCGTAAAGAATGTCGAAGAAGGCTTCCTTGAACGGCGGCGAGACCTTGTTCTTGACGACTTTGACCTTGGTTTCGTTGCCGACGATTTCGTCGCCTTTCTTGATCGCGCCGATGCGGCGGATGTCGAGGCGGACCGAGGCGTAGAACTTGAGCGCGTTGCCGCCGGTGGTGGTTTCCGGGTTGCCGCACATGACGCCGATCTTCATGCGGATCTGGTTGATGAAGATCACCAGGGTATTGG
>JASJPF010000009.1:0-67273 GCA_031426835.1 Thiobacillus sp. | reverse complement strand
CAGGGCTGACGTTCGACTCCATGGGCACCCGAAAAAGCTTAAGTAAGTGCCATTCCGGCCTGATTCTTTATCCGGGCCCCACACATTTATTGCACAAAAATCTGGAGATTGACATGTTCAGGAATCTTAGTATCAAAGCGCGACTGATTTTCATCATGGCCTTTATGGCAGTCCTGCTGGTGGTGATCGGAGTCATCGGTGTGGTCGGCATCAAGCAAACCGAAGCAGGGCTGAAAACCGTGTATGAGGACCGCACCATTCCGCTGGGGCAGGTGTCGGAGATTAATGCTAAATTGCTACGGAACCGGCTTGCTCTCAATGCGGCCTTAGTGGAACCCACCCCGGAAGTCATTGCCGAGCGAACCGCGCAAGTCGATAAAAACATCGAGGAAATCAATCAGATATGGGACGCTTACATGGCAACCTATCTCACGCCGGAAGAAAAAGTGCTGGCGGAGAAATTTGCTAAAGACAGAAAGTCGTTTGTCCTTGAGGGTTTGAAGCCGGCAGTAGCGGCTTTGCGCGCCAATGATATCGAGGCAGCGAAACAAATCGTCCTGGGCAAAGCCCGCTCACTTTATAAACCAGTCGAAGAAGGTATTGGCGCACTGGCCAAGCTGCAACTTGATGTAGCCAAGCAGGAATACGACCAGGCAGAAAGCCGCAGCGCGAGCATATTCAGCCTTGCTATCGCTGCGATCATTCTGGGTCTTGTCCTGTCGGCATGGCTCGGTTTCGTCCTGATCCGCGCCATCACCCGGCCGCTGGACGCCGCGGTGAAGATTGCGCGTGCCGTCGCCGAAGGCGATCTGACGCAGCGCATCGACGTCCACTCCAAAGATGAAGTCGGCCAGTTGATGCAGGCGCTGAAGGATATGAATGACAGTCTGGTGCAGGTAGTCAGTCAGGTCCGCACCGGCACCGATAGCGTCGCCACCGCGTCGAACCAGATTGCCGCCGGCAACCTCGACCTGTCCTCGCGCACCGAACAGCAGGCATCGAGTCTGGAAGAAACCGCCAGCTCGATGGAAGAACTCACCAGCACCGTCAAGCAGAACGCCGAGAACGCCAAGCAGGCCAACCAGCTGGTCGTCTCCACCGCCGACATCGCAGTCAAGGGCGGCCAGGTCGTCAGCCAGGTGGTCGACACCATGGCCTCGATCAAGGACAGCTCGCGCAAGATTGCCGACATCATCGGCGTCATCGACGGCATTGCTTTCCAGACCAACATCCTCGCCCTGAACGCTGCGGTTGAAGCCGCACGTGCCGGCGAACAAGGCCGCGGCTTTGCCGTCGTTGCTTCCGAAGTACGCAACCTGGCGCAGCGTTCGGCTGGTGCAGCCAAAGAGATCAAGGCCCTGATCGAAGATTCGGTCGGCAAGGTCGACAACGGCGGCAAGCTGGTCGACGAAGCCGGCAAGACCATGGAAGAGATCGTCAGCTCGGTCAAACGCGTTACCGACATCATGAGCGAGATTGCAGCGGCCAGCATGGAGCAGAGCACCGGCATCGAGCAGGTCAACCAGGCCGTCGGGCAGATGGACGAAGTGACGCAGCAGAACGCGGCGCTGGTGGAAGAGGCAGCGGCTGCAGCCGAGAGCCTGCAGGATCAGGCCGCCAAGCTGGCGCAGGCAGTGAGCGTGTTCAAGCTGGATGGCATGGCAAGCAGCCAGCGAGCTGTACAACCGGCTGCCGGCCACAAAGTGGCGGCCTTGTCCAAGCCCAAAGCCAAATTGACTCCGGCAGCACGGCCGAAGAAGCTTGCGGCTGCGGATGGCGGAAGCAATGCGGACTGGGAAGAGTTTTAATTCGAGATCGCCGTATGTGAATCTCGGGATGGGCATGACCAGGCGCCGTCGCTGACGTCGTTCAGGACATCAGGTATCCGTCCTGCAGGTCGGCAAGGGTCGACCTGCAGGACGGATACCTGCACCAGCGAACGTCAATCAGCATGACGTCAAACTCCGTGGGTAGCGAAGCCGGATTGTGCGGCGCAACGCGAACCCGTATCGGTCACTCGAATCTGGCAGAAGAAGCATCGCAGACTTTTAGCGACAGTCCTTTTTATATCCAAATCCCAAAAAATCAAGTAGTGAGCCGACGTCATCAAAGCCTTGCAGTTTTAGGCAAAGACAATAATGGGTAGGGCGTTTTTCAGGAGGGTTCACGGCTTTTCAGCGTCTACCTTATGCCCGGCTCTTTCCTTTTGATATTGCTTATTTTTTCGCAGAAATTAACGTTTGTTTACAGTCCGGCCATGCGGATTTTGAATTGCATGTCGATAACTTAATAAACGGGGTTTTTCAATAAATCCTTTTAAAAATTAAGGGATTGAACGTACGTTTTTGCAATAGGTGTTTAGCAGCAGAAAAGGCTGTGTTTCCGGCGTCATGACGTTCTGGCCCGAACACATTCATCCGCCCCGAAATCGGGACGGTCTTTTATTCAGATTGTGAATTGCCTGCCGATAGTATTGATAGCAGGGCTGACAATAATTAATCAGGAAGTTGATAAAAAATGCGATCAAATATGCCAGTTACGAATGTCGAGTATGTTCTCCATGACGCGGAAACCATCGTGTCAAAGACAGACCTGCACGGCAATATCACGTATATCAACCAGGACTTCATCAACATCAGCGGTTTCAGCGAAGCCGAGTTGATCGGTGCACCGCAGAACATCGTGCGCCACCCCGACATGCCGGTCGAGGCATTTGCGGATTTTTGGCGCACCCTCAAGGCGGGCAAGGCGTGGACCGGGCTGGTGAAGAACCGTTGCAAGAATGGCGACCACTACTGGGTGGTGGCCAATGCCGCTCCCATCATTGAGAATCAACAGGTCGTTGGCTATGCTTCGATACGGATGAAGCCCGGCCGCGATCAGGTGCAGGCGGCGGAAGCCGCCTACCGTGCCATCAAGGCAGGCGACAAATCGCTTGAGGTTCGTGAAGGCGTTGCGGTTAAAGCCTCTGCGTTTCAGAAATTCAGCCTGATCAAAAGCCTTTCGCTCAAGATGATGCTGACACTGGCATCCGGCACGATGGGGGCTGTGTTTGTGGGCATGGGCATGCTGGCCTGGCTTGCGACCGCCGGCGAAGGTGAATCCTATCTGAACTGGCTGATGGCCATCTCGGCGATAGGCGTGCCGCTGGCAGGGGTGTTTGGCGTGCTGCTTTATCGCAGCACGGTTTTGCCGCTGGAGCGTACTCGATTTGAAATCGATCGCATGAGTTCGGGCGACCTGACCGGGCAGATTGAGGCCAACGGCGTAGCCGAACTGGCCAAGCTGATGCAATCGCTGCGTGTGCTGCAGATCAACATCAAACTGCTGGTCGGCCAGATCAAGGAAGCCACGGAGGTGGTCAATACCGGTGCGAACGAGATTGCGTCGGGCAACCTCGACCTGTCATCGCGTACCGAACAGCAGGCGGCCAGTCTGGAAGAAACCGCCAGCTCGATGGAAGAGCTGACCAGTACCGTCAAGCAGAACGCCGAGAACGCCCGTCAGGCCAACCAGCTGGTGGTTTCCACCGCCGACATCGCGGTCAAGGGCGGCCAGGTTGTCGGCCAGGTCGTTACCACCATGGCCTCGATCAAGGACAGCTCGGGGAAGATTGCCGACATTATCGGCGTCATCGACGGCATCGCCTTCCAGACCAACATTCTGGCGCTGAACGCTGCGGTGGAAGCCGCGCGTGCCGGTGAACAGGGCCGCGGCTTTGCGGTGGTGGCCACCGAAGTGCGCAACCTGGCCCAGCGCAGCGCCGGTGCTGCGAAAGAGATCAAGGCGCTGATCGAGGATTCGGTCGGCAAGGTCGACAGCGGCGGCAAGCTGGTCGACGAAGCCGGCAAGACCATGGATGAGATCGTCAACTCGGTCAAACGCGTTACCGACATCATGAGCGAGATTGCTGCGGCCAGCATGGAACAGAGCACCGGTATCGAGCAGGTCAACCAGGCAGTGGGTCAGATGGACGAAGTGACCCAGCAGAACGCGGCGCTGGTGGAGCAGGCGGCCGCAGCGTCGGAGAGCATGCAGGTACAAGCTGTCAAGCTGACGCAATTGGTGAGCAGTTTCAAGTTGGTGCCGGGTGGTCAGACGGGACAGATATCTGGCCGAAGTACTCAGGTAAAATCCTTACCGGCACCGGCTAAATCCAGGAAGGTTTCGGCAGGCAGATCCGCCGCTTGAACGCGCGCTGTCGTCGGTGTGAAAGGAGACAACTCGGAGACCTGGGTTTTCAGGATTAAGGGTTCTTGTGCAGTCGTGTTTGCCTGGTCGGCTTATGACAGGCTTAGCAAAATCAAGCGAATTTCTTCCGAATTTGGATAGGCTTGATATAGCCGCACAAGTGTATTGAGAATATGGTGTTCAGCAATTCAAGAATTATTTCAATATGAAACCCGCACCGAAGACACAAGCAGACAGCACCAAGATTTTCGATTTCACGGCGCGTGATTTCACTCGCGTTCGTGCGCTGATTTACAAGCAGGCCGGGATCTCGCTCTCCGAAGCCAAGCAGGAGATGGTTTACAGTCGCCTGGCGCGCCGCCTGCGGGCAAAAGGCATGACCTCGTTCGAGCAGTACCTCGATGGTCTGGAACGCGGAGACGACAGCGGGGAGTGGGAAGCTTTCACCAACGCCCTGACCACCAACCTGACCTCGTTTTTTCGCGAGGAGCACCATTTCCCGATTCTTGCCGAGCACATGCGAAAGATGAAGGCGCCGCTATCGATCTGGTGTTCCGCCGCTTCGACCGGGGAAGAGCCCTATTCGATTGCCATCACGATGTGTGAGGCATTCGGGACGCTGACCCCGCCGGTCAGCATAATTGCCACCGATATCGACACCAATGTGCTGGAGACGGCAGCGAAAGGGGTGTATCCGATCGAGCGCATCGATAAAATGGCACAGGATCGCGTCAAGCGCTTTTTTCAGCGCGGCAAGGGGGAGCGTTCTGACTTGGTTCGGGTACGTCCGGAATTGCGCCAGCTGATCACGTTCAAACCACTCAATCTGCTGGCCCCAAGCTGGCCGCTGAGCGGGGGGTTCGACGTGATCTTTTGCCGCAATGTGATGATTTATTTCGACAAGCCCACCCAGAGCAAAATTCTTGCGCGGTTTGTGCCGTTGATGAAGCCTGAAGGCCTGCTTTTCGCCGGGCATTCCGAAAACTTCATGTACGCCTCCGACTCACTCAAGCTGCGTGGCAAGACCGTGTACGAACTGGATCCTCTTCATGGGGGTGCAAGAAAGTCGGCATGAATTCCGCCATAGAAGAGCAACTCGCGACCAACCTGTATTACGACCGGTCATTTGATTGTGAAACGGCCAAGATATTGCCCGGTGAGTATTACTACACCAAGAAGCCGATGCTCATCGTCACGGTACTGGGTTCCTGCGTGGCGGCGTGCATTCGCGACCGTGTCTCTGGAATTGGCGGCATGAATCACTTCATGTTGCCGGACGGCGGCGGCGATCCCGGCAACCCGGCTTCGGCGTCGATGCGCTATGGCGCCTACGCCATGGAAGTGCTCATCAACCAGCTCATCAAGGCGGGTGCCCGGCGCGAGAATCTGGAAGCGAAAGTGTTCGGCGGCGGCAATGTGCTGCGCGGATTTACCGTCATCAACGTGGGGGAGCGCAATGCCCAGTTTGTGCGTGACTTTCTGCGCGCTGAAAAAATCCGTATCGTGGCGGAAGACCTGAACGATGTGCATCCGCGCAAGGTGTATTTCTTTCCTGCTACCGGAAAAGTCCTGGTCAAAAAACTCAAACAACTGAATAACTACACGCTGGTGAAGCGCGAGCAGGATTACGCGAGCCGGCTTAAGGTCAACGATGTGGGCGGCGATATCGATTTGTTTTAATTGCCGACATGGGCGATGCCCGGAAAGTAAGTTTCATGAAAATCAAGGTTTTAATCGTGGATGATTCGGCGCTGATTCGCGGCGTGATGAAAGAGATCATCAATAGCCAGCCGGATATGGAAGTGGTCGGCGCGGCCCCCGATCCGCTGGTGGCACGCGAACTGATCAAGCAGACCAACCCGGACGTTCTCACGCTGGACGTGGAAATGCCGAAAATGGATGGTCTGGAGTTTCTGGAGAAGCTGATGCGGTTGCGTCCGATGCCGGTGGTCATGGTGTCGTCGTTGACCGAGCGCGGCTCGGAAATCACCATGCGTGCGCTGGAACTCGGCGCCGTGGATTTCGTGACCAAGCCCAAGATGTCGATCCAGAGCGGCATGCTGGAGTACACGGACCTGATTGCGGATAAAATCCGCATCGCGTCGCGGGCCAACATCAAGCCGCGAGTCAAGGTGCAGGGGCACGCCGAAGGTTCTGCGCTGGCTGCCGTACGCAATACTTTCACCAGTAGCGAAAAACTGATCATCATCGGCGCTTCCACTGGCGGCACCGAGGCGATCAAGGATTTTCTGGTGCAACTGCCGCCGGATTGCCCCGGCATCCTGATGACCCAGCACATGCCGGAAGGTTTTACACGCTCGTTCGCCAATCGGCTCGACAAGCTGTGCAAGATTTCGGTCAAGGAAGCCGAAGGCGGAGAACGGGTGCTGCCGGGTCACGCCTATCTTGCGCCGGGGCATTCCCACCTGTCGCTGGTGCGCAGCGGGGCCAACTATATGACCAGGCTCGACCAGGGGCCGCCGGTCAACCGTCACCGTCCCTCGGTCGATGTGCTGTTCCATTCGGCCGCGGTCAATGCCGGCCGAAATGCAGTCGGCGTCATCCTGACCGGCATGGGCCGCGACGGGGCTGCGGGGATGCTGGAAATGAAAAAGGCCGGCGCCTACAACCTGGCGCAGGATGAGGCGTCATGCGTGGTGTTCGGCATGCCCAAGGAAGCCATTGCCATCGGCGCCACCCATGAGGTGGGTCCGCTGCACGAATTGCCGAGGCGGGTGCTGGAATTCTTTGCCTCGCAGGGCAATCGCGCGATGCGGGTCTGACTTTCGTGTTATTTGGTTTTGCCGGGCGCTTTCCGGCTTAAGTTTGGCGCTATGTTGCCGATTCATCCCGTAACAAAACAAACCGTATTCTTGGAGTGATGTATGGCCGATCCGAACACAAAATTTCTGGTAGTAGACGACTTTTCAACGATGCGTCGCATCGTGCGCAATCTGCTCAAGGAGCTGGGGTATGCCAACGTAGAGGAAGCTGAAGACGGCGTGGATGGCCTGGCTAAACTCAGAGCCGGCAACTTCGATTTTGTCGTGTCTGACTGGAACATGCCCAACATGGATGGCCTCGACATGCTGAAGAACATCCGTGCCGATGCCGCGCTTTCCAAGCTTCCGGTCTTGATGGTCACGGCCGAAGCCAAGAAAGAAAACATTATCGCTGCGGCGCAAGCCGGTGCGAACGGTTATGTGGTCAAGCCCTTTACTGCCGCCACGCTCGACGAGAAACTGGCCAAAATATTCGAGAAGTTAGAGAAGGCTGGGGCCTGACGTGGGTCCACAACTTGCTGACTCCGCTGTGGCCGCGACCACAGTCAATACCGTAAGCGCCGCACCAGGCGAGCATGACGAGATGCTGGCGCGGATTGGCCGTATCACGCGAACCCTGCATGACAGCCTGCGCGAACTGGGATTCGACAAGGTGCTTGAACAGGTGTCGATGGACATTCCTGACGTCCAGGACCGCCTGAACTATGTGGCGCAGATGACCGAGCAGGCTGCACAGCGTGTGTTGAACGCCACCGACGCGGCTATTCCCCTTCAGGAACGGATCGATGCAGGTGCAGAAGAGGTTTTGAACGGTTGGCAGGCTGCATTGAAAGCCCCCTTTTCAGAAGCCAACTACCGCGATATGGCCACCCTGACCATGCAGTGCCTGGTTGACATGCGCAACGACACCAGCGCCACCAAGAAACAGTTGCTGGACATCATGATGGCGCAGGACTTTCAGGATCTCACAGGGCAGGTTGTGCGTAAGGTTTCTGATCTCGCCCATGTTCTTGAAAAGCAGCTTGTCAGTTTGCTGGTTGATTTCTCACCCGCGGAGGCGCGAAGGGAAAGTAGCGGGAGTGGCTTGCTCAATGGTCCTCAGGTCAATGCTGCAAATAAAAGCGATGTGGTCACCGACCAGGAACAGGTGGATGACCTGCTGGACAGCCTGGGTTTTTGAGTTGCTGCTCAACGAATAGAAGTTAACCCGGTGTCGAAAAATGGCCTGCTTTTAAGCAGGCTATTTTGTTTGAGGGACCGACCGAAGCAGGACTTGTCATGCCTCATCAGGTTATCGTGAAGGACGTGTCCATACGCATTACAGTCCTGCGGGGCGCAGCGCATGGATCACCATGGCGCTGGCCTTGAGCCCATTTTGAATCAAGAGCTCAAACTGAGGGGCAAAATAGGGCAGGGTGATGTTCAGCACGATCAGCCCCACCCCCAGGGTGATGGGGAAGCCAATGGCAAAAATGTTGAGTTGGGGCGCGGAGCGGGTCAGGATGCCGAGTGCCAGGTTGGTCATCAGCAGAATGGCGATGATGGGCAGCGCCAACTGCAGGCCCACGGCAAAAATGGTGGAACCAAAGGAAGCCACATTGAAAAACCCGATGGCTGATAGCGGCTGCGTGCTGATGGGCAGGCTCTGGAAGCTTTCGACCAGTATCCCGATGAGCAACAGATGGGCATTGATCGCCAGAAATACCAGTGCTGCGAGCATGTTGAAGAACCGGGCAAGCACCAGTGTCTGGCCGGCACTCTGCGGGTCAAAAAATGACGCAAATCCCAGGCCCATTTGCAGGCCGACAATTTCGCCTGCAGCTTCGACTGCAGCGAAAACGACGCGCATGGTGAAACCGATCGCCACGCCGATGAGAAACTGCTGAACCAGAATGAACAGACCATGCCATGACCCCAGTCCCACGTCGGGCATCGGTGGCAGGGTGGGGGCAATGATAAGCGCGATGAAGACACCGAGGCCGATCTTGACGCGTCCGGGCACGGCGCGGTGGCCAAATATCGGTGCCACCATAAGGAGTCCGAGTATTCGGGTGAGCGGCCAGATAAAGCTGATCAGCCAGGCGTTGAGCTGGGCATCGGTGAGGCTGATCATCCTAAGCTGGACAAGCCGGAAAAGACTTCACCACCAAGACACCAAGGGTACAAAGTCGCACCAAGAAAGGCAAAGGCGTTTTGCATCCGGATTTCCTGGGCGGCCCTTGGCGTTCTTGGTGTCTTGGTGGTTAAAGATTTCGATTTTTTTCTCACGAAATGTAACAACTTGGGCAATAAGGGATTAGGCAAGTAGTTGAACCACAGAGGAGAAACAAAACCTTGAGGCATTGCTGGCTCAAATCCGTTGGGTGAGCAGGCAAAAATCGCTTACGCATTGGCGCCTCTGCGTTGCAGTGGTGAAGGAATTTCCGTTTCCGGGATCATGGATTGCCTGATGTGTCGGGCCTAGCCAATGATGCCTGGCAGGCCGGTCAACACCCGCCGCATGTAATCGATCATCACCGTCAGCATCCAGGGCCCGGCAAGCGCAAACGTCAGCAGCACGGCGAGAACCTTGGGGATGAAAGAAAGGCTGGGGTCGTTGATCTGGGTGGCTGCCTGAAACACGGCGACCATCAGACCGATTACCAGCGTAACGAGCAAGACCGGTGATGCCACCAGAATGGTGATTTCGAGTGCGGTTCGGCCAATGGTCATTACGCTTTCAGGAGTCATTGCTGTTTTTTCTCAACCTTAAAAAAGTGCTTGAACCACAGAGACACAGAGGCACGGAGAAACCCATGGATTCACTATCATTGACGGCTCACCCAACGGTTTGAAGCAGCAATGTCCCGTTTACTGCCTTTCCTCTATGTCTCTGTGCCTCTGTGGTGAATGAATTGCTGTTGTCAGGTTTAATAAAAGCTCTGCGCCAGCGAACCCAGCAGCAGATTCCAGCCGTCGACCAGAACAAACAGAATGATTTTGAACGGCAGCGAAACAATGGCCGGTGAAACCATCATCATGCCCATCGCCATCAGGATGCTGGCGACAACCATGTCGATAATAAGAAACGGGATGAAGACGGCGAACCCTATCTGGAAGGCGGTTTTCAGCTCGCTGGTGATGTAGGCGGGGATCAGCACGCGCATCGGTATGTCGGCAGCGGTTTTTGGCTGCTCCGACCGCGACATTTTGATGAACAGGGCAAGGTCGGTTTCGCGTGTTTGCTTCATCATGAACGCACGCAGCGGAACGGCGCCCTTGTCCAACGCTTCCTGCATCTGGATGCGATTTTCCGACAAGGGCTGATAGGCCTCGACGTAGATCTTGTCAAAGGTCGGCCCCATCACGAACAAGGTCAGGAACAGTGCCAGACCGATCAACACCTGATTCGGGGGCGACGACTGGGTACCCAGTGCGGAGCGAAGCAGAGACAGCACGATGATGATGCGGGTGAAGCTGGTCATCATCAGCAACGCAGCAGGCAGGAACGATAGCGAGGTGAGCAGCAGCAGGGTTTGCAGGCTCAGTGTGTAGGCCTGGCCGCCCCCGGCTGCAGGGGTGCTGGTGAATACGGGCAGGCCGGCATTCTGGGCAAATGCCAGGGAAGGCATGACCAATGCAAACACGATGAAAAGCATTTTAAACATAGGTTGAAGCGTGTTATTTGCCACGACGCTTCTCGATCAGTTGCTGCAGCTTCGATGCGAAACTGCCGGCAAGGGCTGATGTGGTCTGTGTCGGAATTTCCCCTTTGGGCAAGGTCATCAATGCGTTGACGCTGCCGGGTGCGACGCCCACCACCAGCCAGGATTCACCCACTTCGACCACCACTACGCGTTCGCGTGTGCCGACCGAGGCGCTGCTGACTACGCGCAGCAGGCTGGAGCCGCCAACCTGGGTTACGCCCAGCCGCTTGGCCAGCCAGGCTGCGCCTGCGATGAGTAACAGCACCGCAACCAGTCCGATAAACACCTGAAACAGGCTGCCCGCGGTGGAAACTGCGGGCGCCATTTCGGCTGTGTCGGCTGCGTACGCCAGCCCAGACAGGCATAGCGTTGCGCATGCAAGGATCAATAAACGAATCATTTGTTGAGTTTCTTGATGCGTTCAGCAGGCGTGATGATATCGGTCAGGCGCACGCCAAACTTGTCGTTCACTACCACCACTTCGCCTTGTGCTATCAAGCATCCATTGACCAGGACATCCATCGGTTCGCCCGCCATGCCATCCAGTTCCACGACTGAACCTTGCGCCAGTTGAAGCAGGTTCTTGATCGCAATTTTGGTGCGCCCGAGCTCCACGGTCAGCAGCACCGGGATATCCAGAATGAAATCAATATCGGAAGCCATCCCGCCCCCGGGTGGGGAGCCGGAGAATTCCTTGAAAATCTCCGGGGCAGGTTTCACTTCCTCGGCAGGCTCGGCCTGTTCGGCCATGGCAGCCGCCCAGTCGTCTTCTTCTATGGTTTGGGTGACGTCTTCAGACATGGTGTTCTCCTGTTTGCGATTCGCTCGAGGCGTTTGACAATAACTTCTCGACGCGCAAGGTGTATTGGCCGTTGAATTTTCCGTAAGCGCATTCCATCACCGGGATGCCGTCCACCTTGGCTTCGACGGTTTGGGAAATGTTGAGTGGAATGACATCGCCCACTTTCATGTTGACGATGTCTCTGAGGTTTATTTTTGCGGTACCGAGGTCGGCGACTATCTCGACTTCAGCCATCTGGATCTGTTGGCGCATCAGGCGGGTCCAACGCTTGTCCACTTCCAGGTTCTCGGCTTGCAGGCTGCTGGTCAGCAAATCCTTGATCGGCTCGATCATCGAATAGGGAATGCAAAAATGGATTTCGCCACTGACCTGACCGAGTTCGATCGCAAAGGTGACCGACACCACCACTTCATTGGGCGTGGCGATATTGGCGAATTGGGTGTTCATTTCCGAGCGGATAAACTCGAAATCGATGGGATAAATCGGCTCCCATGATTTTGAATAGGCATCGAACACAATTTTCAATATGCGCTGAATGATCCGATGTTCGGTTTGCGTAAAATCCCGGCCTTCGACGCGCGTATGAAAGCGACCGTCACCGCCAAACAGGTTGTCGACCATGAGAAATACCAGGTCGGGATTGAACACCATGAGTGCCGTACCGCGCAGGGGTTTGAAATGGACCAGATTTAAATTGGTGGGCACCACCAGGTTGCGGATGAATTCGCTGTACTTCGAGACCTTGACCGGTCCGACGGAGATTTCGACTCCGCGCCGCAGAAAGTTATAGAGTCCGATCCGGAGTTGCCGTGCAAAACGCTCGTTGATGATTTCGAGCGTGGGCATTCTGCCCCGCACGATGCGTTCCTGCGTGGCCAGGTTGTAGGACTTTGCAGTTGACGGGTCGCCTACCTCGGCAGGCGCGTCGTCGACTTCTCCCGTGACGCCTTTCAGCAGGGCATCGACTTCATCCTGAGAGAGAAAGTTGTCGGCCATAAACGCTTACTGAATCACAAATGTAGTGAACAGAACATCATCAATCTTTTGCGGCTTGCCTTTTGGATAAAACGGCTGGCTTACCTGATCCATGATTTCCTTGGCAAGTTTTTTCTTGCTTTCGGTAGAAGCCAAATCCTCGGCATTTTTGCTGGACAACAGGGCCAGCAAACGGCTGCGGACGCGCGGCATATGCAGCTTGATCTCTTCTATCTGAGCCGGATCGGTCAGCTGGAGCGTGATGTCTGTCTGTAAATAACTCGTGCCGCCTTGCAAATTGACGGTAAAGGTTTCGAGTGGCATGAAAACCGGTGGTTTAGGGGGTTCAACCTTGGCCACACCGGGTTCGTTTTTGGCCTGGGTCATAAACCAGGCGCCGCCCCCACCACCGGCCAGCAGAACCACCACACCAATGATGATGAACAGCATTTTCTTGGATTTCTTGGGTGCAGCTTCCTCTGCAGCCGGTGCTTGTTCAGACATTGAGTTAATCCTTTTAGCTAATATGTGGTGCGCTGATGAATGTCATTATTGAAAGAATTACGTGACTTCAATACAGCGAAAAGAGACCGAAAATAGACGTAATTCCTTCAATACAGGAAAACCGTTCAGGCGAAGGTGTCGACCAGACCACGCCCTGATTGAAGGGCTGAGGACGGATTCAGGGGAAATTCGCCCATCGATGTCCCATCCTGGTTGGGAAAGGGCAGCGCAGTCCGCTGAGAACGCTGGTCTGGCGCGTTTTGCTGGGGGGTGTCGGCGCTGACCGTCGCTTGTCCCAGCTGAATGCCGGCTTCGCTCATCATTTCCCGCAGTCGGGGGAAAGCGGCTTCCAGCGCCTGGCGAACTTCAGGCTGGGCCGAGAAAAAACTGGCCGTGGCCTGTTCGTTAGAAATGTTCAGCACAATTTGCATTGGACCCAAGTTGGGTGGATTGAGGGTGAGCGTGGCGGTTTGCTGCGAACCCGCGGCCATCCACACAATTTTCTCGCCTAGTGCCTGCCCCCAGGCTGCGGCGCCTACCGACGGAGCAAGATGGTTGGCTGACGCGCCGCTGACGGCTGTGGGGCCCTCGGCGGACACCTGCGGCGTGACACGCATCAACGGGTTATTCAACAGCTCCTGTGGTTGCTCGCCCGTTTTAGTGGATTCTGCTTGCCGGACTGCGGACAGCTGCCCGGCAAAGGCAGCTTCATTCGCCTTGCCCGGCAGCGCGCCGCCTGGCTTTTGTGCTCCTGCTGTTTTAGGGTCAAGCGGATCCGTCCGAAGTGCTTTGGAGGGAAGCCCTTTTTTTGCATCGCGACCTGTCTGGCCGTCTAGCCTGAGCGTTGCAGGGCGATCAGATATGGTTTTCACCTTGTCGGTCGGCACCGATTTGGATAGCTCCGGGTTGAGTGCCAGAGCAAGAAAGGTTTCGGCTGAAGGCGCGGCCGTGCTTTGCGACGGATCCGCAGCAGCGTCATCCAGGGGCATCCCTGCTTTGACCGCGTCGGTTGTTTTGGCTTCTGCGGGATCCTGCTTCGGTGATGAATCCTGGGCGCTGGCACCCTGCTTATCGCTGCCGTGACGGCTGTTTGCGATTTCGCTGGACAATACCTGGCTAAAAGGTGTGTCCGCGCTGGGTTCCTGTGTTTTTCCTGACGCAGATTGCGCCTGAACCGGGCTGGACGAGTTGATGTTTGCGAGAGACGCGTTCATGGGTTTCACCTGTTTCAGGAAGGATTCGGCTTGTTAAGGGTGCGTCGTGCGGCATATTCGTCATTCTGTTTCTGGTCGCGCCACAGCTCGAGGCGTGCTGTTTCCTTGTCAGCCCGTGCTGCCAAGGTGACAAACGACATCTTTTTCTGTTCGCAAACAAGCCAGGCTGCACGTGCCTGAAGGGTGCGGTCTTTTGCATCGCTGAGCACTTTTTGCTGGCCGGCGATGGCCTGCTCAAGCTTGTACATGAATTCCCGGAAATTATTGAAATGCGTGGTGCTGATGCCTTCAGCCAGACTCGACTGGCATCGCATTGCGTAGTCATCACGATATTGCAGCAACAGGTTCAGTTTTTGTTCCGCATCTTCACTAATGCGCAGCGTCAAACCCAGACGTTTTGCAGATTCGTCGGATTCCTTGCTGGCGAGGTCGATCAGGGTATGGAGCGCGGAGGGGGATGCCATTCAATGTGCTTTCTCGTGAATGCGTTTTAATGAAACAGGGACGCGAGTTCATCCAGGCTTTCCTGGAGTCCAGAACGTTCCTGTATGCCTTGCTGCAGGAACGCATCGATGCCTTCCTGCAGTTTGATGGCCTCGTCCAGCAGCGGGTCGGTGCCCGCTGCATAGGCGCCAACATTGATCAGGTCGCGGCTGCGTTCATAGCGCGAATACAATTTCTTCAAACGGCGTGCGAGCTGCTGCTGCTCGGGTGTGGTGATGCTGTGCATGGCGCGGCTGATGGATTGCTCGATGTTGATCGCGGGGTAATGGCCGCTTTCAGCCAATGACCGGTCCAGCACAATATGGCCATCCAGAATGGCGCGTGCAGCGTCGGCAATGGGATCCTGCTGATCGTCGCCTTCGGTGAGCACCGTGTAAAAAGCGGTGATGGAACCGCCGCCCGGCTTGCCATTGCCGGCGCGTTCAACCAGTGCCGGCAGCTTGGCAAAGACCGAAGGCGGATAGCCTTTGGTGGCAGGCGGCTCGCCAATGGCGAGCGCAATTTCGCGCTGTGCCATGGCATAGCGGGTCAGCGAATCCATGATCAGCAGCACATGCTTTCCCTGATCGCGAAAGTGCTCGGCAATACTGGAGGCATAGGCTGCGCCCTGCAGCCGGACCAGCGGCGGGGTGTCTGCCGGGGCGGCCACCACGACAGCGCGTGCCAGGCCTTCTTCACCAAGAATCTGCTCGATGAATTCCTTGACCTCGCGACCCCGTTCGCCGATCAGGCCAACCACGATGACGTCGGCGCTGGTGTAGCGGGCCATCATGCCGAGCAGCACGCTTTTGCCCACACCGGAACCCGCGAACAGGCCCATGCGCTGGCCGCGACCCACTGTCAGCATGCTGTTGATTGCGCGCACGCCGACATCAAGAATATCGGTGATGGGGGCACGCGACAGCGGATTGGCGGCACGGGTGCTCAGCGGCGCGGTGGCGTTGGATAGCACCGGACCAAGGCTGTCGAGCGGCCGTCCGCTGCTGTCGAGCACACGTCCCAGCAGGCCGTCGCCGACCGGCAGATGACGGGTACGGTCACTCGGCCGGCGACGCGGATGATTGACCTGACCCAGGCCGGGCAGGGTGGGGATGATTTCAACCGGTAGTACGCGTGCGCCGGGCACGATGCCCTCGATATCGCTTTGCGGCATCAGAAACAGACGGTCGCCCGAGAATCCCACCACCTCGGCTTCCAGTTGCGATCCATTTTGCAGCGGCACAACACAGGCACTGCCCACCGCCAGCTTGAGCCCAACGGCTTCCATTACCAGGCCGGCCACGCGAGTCACGCGGCCTGATACCAGCATCGGTTCTGCAATCGCCAGCAATTCGCCGCAGTCCTGCAGATAGGCTTTCCAGCGGGTGCTGTGGGGCTGTGCTTTCATGATGTAAGCAGCCAGGACGAGTCTTTGCCCAACGCGGTTGTCAGGCGCTGCCAGCGGGTGGCGAGGGAGGCATCGATTTGATTGTGGGCGGTGTCCACCCGGCAGCTGCCGGGTTCGAGCTGCGTATCGCTGGCGATTTGCCAGCCGGTTTTGGTAAGCTCATCGCCAATCTTGTCCTGAACCAGCACCATGTCGTCCGGGTTCAAATACAGCATGGCAGGTTGATGCAGCGCCGGCAGATAGCGAACGGCTTCCCTGACGATCGGGATAACGAGTTCGGGATTGATCGTCAGCGAGGTTCTAAGCAGTGCGCGGGCGAGGTCGAGGGACAAATCCAGGACTTGCTCCGAGATGGACTCATCGGCTTTACTGACTTCGGTCGAAAAGGTGTCGGCAAGATTTTGCAGTCTGGCGGTTTCGCGAGCGGCTGCTTCGCGGCCTTCGGCCAGGCCTTTCTCATGTCCTTCCGCATGGCCGGCGTCATAACCTTCCTGCCGCGCTTGCTCTTCGATCGCGGCAATTTTCTCGATGGTGGGCAGCGTGATACCGGCCGCACTTGAGTTTGTTACGGAACCCGAATTGGTATCGAAGTTCGTCAACTCCCAAGGCTGGCAAGCAGATTGATCTTCCTTGAGGATGACACAGCTAGACATAAGCTTCTTCCCCTTTGGCGCCCAATGAGATCTGGCCTTCTTCTGCCAGGCGACGGATAACGTTCAGGATTTCACGCTGTTGCGCTTCCACTTCGGACAGCTTCACCGGGCCTTTGGATTCGAGATCCTCACGCATCATTTCAGCGGCGCGTTGCGACATGTTCTTGAATATTTTTTCGCGCATCTCTTCCGACGCACCCTTGAGTGCGATGATGAGCGAATCGGATTGCACTTCGCGCAGCAGCAGCTGGATACCGCGGTCTTCGATGTCCAGGATGTTGTCAAACACGAACATCTGGTCCATGATTTTCTGGGCCATGTCGGGGTCATAACCTTTGAAGTGTTCCATTGCCGAAGACTCGTTTTCGCCACTCATGAAGTTGAGAATGTCGGCCGCGGCGCGGATACCGCCCATGGGTTGCTTTTTCATGACGTCGCTGCCTGACAACAGCTTGGTCAGCACGTCGTTCAATTCACGCAGCGCGGTCGGTTGCACCCCGGAAAGCGTAGCTATACGCAGCAAGACGTCATTGCGCAGCCGCTCGGTAAAACAGGTCAACACTTCACAGGCCTGGTCGCGTTCCAGGTGGACCAGAATGGTGGAGATGGTCTGGGGGTGTTCGTTATGGATCAGGTCCGCCACCGATTCGGAGTCCATCCATTTCAGGCTTTCGATGCCGCTGGCATCGCCGTGGCCTCCCAGAATCCGGCTCAGCAGCGACGAAGCCTTGTCGTCGCCCAGCGCCTTGGTAAGCACGCTGCGAATATAGTCATCGGAATCCAGGCCGAGTTTGGAACTCAACCCTGCAATCTGAGTGAAGTCGTGCAACACACTCTCGACCGCTTCATGCTGAATGGATTTCATGCTGGTCATGGCTTCACCCAGCTTTTGAACTTCGCGCGGGCCGAGATGCTTCATCACTTCGGATGCACCTTCCTCGCCCAGCGCCAGCATCAGGATTGCGCCCTTGGTCACGCCGTTATGGTCACTCATTGCTGCTGACCCAGGTTTTAACAATATTGGCGACTACGCGAGGATCTTCGGTAGCCAGCTTTTGGGCGCGCGACAGATTCTCCTGGTAGGTGCTTGGGGTATTGGACAATGCCATCAGGTCGCCATTGGCAGAGAACTGCGGTTCCATGTCTGATGCTGCGGATGGGGCTGGCAGTGCAGGTGCCTCGGTGAGTTTTTTGACCATGGGTTTGAGCAGGCGCAAGTACAGGATGAGCAGACCCAGTGCCATCAACAGATACTTGCCGATGTCTTTAGCCAGCTGGATGTTATTGGGCTGTTTCCACAACGGCACTTCAGGAATCACTTCCTGCTCGGTGGTGGCGAAGGGGGTGTTGACCACTTTGACCGAGTCGCCGCGCTCCTGGTTATAACCCATGGCTTCTTTGACCAGATTGGTAATCTGGGTGGTTTCAGCTTCGGTCAACGGCGTCATCGTCACCTTGCCGGCCTTGTCGGTGGTTTTTTTGAAGTTGACGACCACGGCGACCGACAGACGCTTCAGCCCGCCGCCGCCCTGCTGGACGTATTGGATGGTTTTGTCGACTTCGTAGTTGACCGTTGCATCCTTGCGCGTGTTGGAGCTTGCTGTCGCATCGGCAGCCGGTGCGGTGCCCTTGCCCGGCGCAACGATCGGTGCGGTAGCGGGGGCGGGCGGCTGGTTGGAGAGGGCGCCCGGCACGCCGCCGGCATTGCTGGAGCCATTCAGCGATTCGCTGGTCTGTTGGCTGCGAATAACCATGGCCTCAGGCGTCTGGTTCGGCTTGTAGGATTCAACCGCCTGCTCGCTACGGGAGAAATCGACATCGGCGGTGGCTTCTGCCCGCACGTTGCTGGGGCCAACAATGGGCGTGATGATGGACTCGATCCGCCTGACGACGTTTTGCTGCAGATCCTGTACGTATTTGATCTGGCTGGGGTCCATGCCATTGAGGCTTGCCGTTTTGCTGGTATCGGACAGCAGGTTGCCGTTCTGGTCGACGATGGTGACATTTTTGGTGGGCAGGTCGGGCACGCTGCTGGCGACCAGATGCACGATTGCGCTGACCTGCTGGGTATCCAGCGTGCGGCCAGGGTGCAGGTTAAGCAGCACCGAGGCGGTGGGGGCCTTCTGCTCGGACACAAAGATCGAATCCTTGGGCATGGCCAGATGCACGCGCGCAGCCTGCACTGACGAAACGGATTCAATCGAGCGCGCCAGTTCGCCTTCCATGGCGCGCTGGAAGTTGACCCGCTCGATGAACTGGGACGCCCCCAGTTTCTGGTTTTCCATCAGTTCGAAGCCGACATTGCCGCCCTTGGGCAAGCCTTGTGAAGCGAGCTTCAGGCGAGCATCGTGAACCCGGTCGGCCGGGACCAGTACCGCGCCGCCGCCTTCGGCATATTTGTAAGGGACATTCATCTTCTCGAGCTCAGCGACAATTGCACCGCCGTCCCGGTCGCTGAAGTTCGAGAACAAGACCCGATACTCAGGTTGTTGTCCCCACATCCAGACCGCGCCCATGAGGGCGACAATTGCCGCTACGCCCAGCATCAGCATGATTTTTCGTCCGCCACCCGACTGGGTAAAGGCCGTAAAGTTGGCCGGAACGACCATTTGACCTGCTACCGCCATGATTTTGCTCCCATCGGTGTGGCGTCATGGGCTGCCTTGTTTCTATTTGCTGGTTTCATGTTATTGCCCCCACGAGAATGTTTTAGCCCGGGTGTTTCATGAATTCACTCACCCTCGCTTGTTCCTTGTCCGCCATGAAAGATTTTTCTCAGTCGGGCGTATGAACCACTACGCCACTCCTTCACAAAACTTCCCTGACGAACAAGGCCCGGCGCGATCATCAAGCGAATTCATGAAACACCCGGGCTATGAGATCGAATTATCGTTATGGCGCCAGTTTTCAATCGGGGGAATAACAGCCCGTTTCCGCCTTTTATCGACCTTATGGCTTGCACGGGGGCTGATAAGGTGAGCACGTGGAAAACCACCTGATTATTGATTCGGCCTGATGAAGTTTGAAGTGGTATTGAAGGCTGGGTTGTCTGGGCTGCGTGAGACATGGCAGGAGGCCGAATCAATAACCATTAAAAACAGCGTTCTATTGAAACGGCTCAACGGACGGCCCCACTCAGTACGACGCGAAAAAAGTTTTACCGGTTCAAACATTACCTGGCCGTATCAATAGGCGGCCGGACAAGCAAAGGAGTTCACGATGAGCATAGGAGCGATCGATACCGGCAGGATCGAAGCGATGGTGGCGCAATTGAAGGCGTCGGCCGCCCGCGCGAACCCTGCCAATGAGAACCCCCTGCAAGCCAGGCAGGCAACGGGTGTGGGCGACTTTCAGTCAGTCCTCAAGTCCTCGCTCGACCAGGTCAATACTATGCAGCAGCAGTCGAGTCAGCTGGCCCAGCGCTTCGAAATGGGCGACACCGCGGTCAGTCTCTCGGACGCGATGATTTCATTGCAAAAATCCGGTATCGCGCTGCAACAGACCGTGCAAGTACGGAACAAGCTTGTGTCCGCGTACCAGGAAATCATGAGCATGGGCGTCTAAAGCCCGGTGATGAACGCAACCGGCTGGATGCCGGTTGCGTTCTCGTCTCGTCCCCGTGCTTATTCGATCTTGAGCGCCTGGCGTAGCGCCGTCGCCAGCTCTTCCGCAACAAACTTAGCCACATAAGCATCCGCCCCCACTTTTTTGACATGCGCCTCGTTGGCCGTGCCGGTCAGGGAGGAGTGAATCACCACGGGAATGGCACTGAAGCGTGGGTCCTGCTTGATGTTGCGGGTCAGGGTGAAGCCGTCCATTTCGGGCATTTCCAGGTCGGTCAGCACCAGAGCGATCTTGTCGTCCACGGTCTTGCCTTCGGCTTCCGCCTTATCGGAGATGGCCTGCAATTGATCCCAGGCTTCCTTGCCCGTCTTGCACATGATGTAAGGCAGGCCCATGGTGGTGAGTCCATCTTCGATCATGGTGCGTGCGATGAGCGAATCGTCCGCTGCCAGGATGACGGTGCCAGGCTTGATCGTTACCTTGGGGCCGATGCGCTCGGGGTCGATTGCCGGGTCGTTCGACGGCATCACCTGACGCAGGATGGTTTCGACGTCGAGAATCTGTGCCAACCGGTCGCTATTGTCGCCATCCAGCCGGGCGAGGCTGGTGACCATGCCGCTCGCACCATTGTTTTCGGCCGACAGCACCTGGCGCCAGTCGAGACGCACGATGTCCTCCACGGACTCGACGGCAAAGGCCTGGGTGCTGCGGGCGTATTCGGTAATCAACAGGATGTTCAGCCCGGTGGCGGGTTTGCACCCGGCAACCGCCGGCAAATCGATGACCGGAAGGATCTGGCCGCGCAGGTCGACCACCCCCATCATGTGGGGCGGCGATCCTGCCACCGCGGTGATCACGGGCATCGGAATGATCTCTCTGACCTTGAAAACATTGATGCCGAATAGTTCGGAGCGGTTGAGTTGCGGGTCGTTGCCCAGGCGAAATAGCAACAACTCCAGCTTGTTGGAACTGGTCAGGTTGGTGCGTTCGTCAATTTCTTGCTGGATCGTTTGCATGGTGGGTATCTCCGTGATGCATTGTTAGGTAGGGGGCCGATGCGCTTTAAAGACTATCGCGTCGTACACGTTCAATATTCATGACAAAGCGTTGCAGCATGGCCGCCATGTCGTTGGGTAAATCGATGAATTTGCAGCCCAGACGCGTCTGAAAAGCGCCGTTGAGCAAGCGGATCTGGGCCGAGTTACGCACTTCCAGTGAAGTGATGACGACATCGGTTTCGGGCAGCAGCAGTTTGCAATTAGGCAGGATCCTGCCGGTTTCGGTGCCGAGGCGCCCCCCGGTTTCGGCAATGGCGACGCCGCCGCAGCCGATATCCATAATATGTGCGGTGATCGGATCCGGGTCTGACCCGGATAATGAAGGCACGATGCATTTAATCGGGTTGGCAATCGGCAGCGGCACCCTGAAATTATCGCGGCGCTGCAGCCGGATCAGCGATTTGGGCAAGGCGACACGCAACGCCGGCATTTTTTCGTATTCGCACATGGTCACCGGACCAGTGGAAAACATGATGGAAACGCCTTCAAGCTGGGCTATGAATTCCGCGCCCTTGCCGGACATCAGTTCGTGGTTGAGGGCATCGCCTCGGGCAGTGTCGAGAATCAGGGTGTTGTCTGACTTGTTGACGGCGATAATCGACGTGACAACGATTTGCCGACTGCCGGGTATATCCAGGTTGACCAACAGGTTGCGTTTTTGAATTGCGCTCAGCAGAAACAGAATTTCCGTGTTCGTGTTCACCGTACAACGCGCCTTGACGTCGTCGCGATCCAGGGGGGGGTTATGAGGGAGTGTGGATGTGGAAGGCATTGTTTAAGCGCTTAGGGCTCGTTAATGAATAAATTGGGCATACGCTGGGGTCGCTTTGGGTGCAGGCCAAGGCGCAAGATGCGCGGTTGTGTCATTCACAACAAGCGGCTTGCAACACTGGCATGCGCCCAAAGCGACCCCAGCCCGGAGGGTTGCAGCGTATTCGGGTGTCTGCTGCGTTGCGAGCCTTGCGAAGGGAACGACCCTTCGCTGCGGCTCGCGCCTTGCATCCATCCCGAATACGCAGCAACGTATGCTCAATTTATTCATTAACGAGCCCTAAGTTCGGCAAAGCCTGTTTGTCGGTTTCTTCCAGGTGGTAGAGCCAGGCCAGCAGTTCAGCCACAGCAATGTAGAGCTGCGGCGGGATGTGACTGTCGAGGTCGATCTGCATCAGCAACGCCAGCAGTTCACGCGATTCATGCACGTAGACGCCCGATGCCATTGCTTTCTCAATAATAGTATCGGCCACAATGCCGCGCCCTTTAGCGACCACGCGTGGTGCGGAATCCCCCCCGCGATAGGCAATGGCAGCCGCAGCACGTTGTTTGTCATGCGCCGCCATCGTGTTCCACCTTCATGCTGTGCAGCGTGCATCCGGCAGCAGCCAGTTGTTCAGCAAGTCGCGGCTGGTGTAGTTCCAGCAGGGGAGCCGTGTCGGCTTGCTCCGGTAGCATCCTGATACTGAATGCCTGCTGCGCATCAAGCTTGATATAGACATTCAGGGTGCCGAGATTCGGCAGCGTCAGTTTGAGATGGGATTCCCAGCCGTCCTTTTCCCCGTTAGCAAAGGCAGTGTCCGGGTCATCGTTTTGTGCGTCGACGCCTTGCCTGATCTGCCATTCCAGCGTATGCCCCGGCCACAACTCGCCGCGCCAAGCCAATTGAGGCGATTCCAGTACCTGTAGCTGTTGTGTCAGCAAGGTGTGCATGGGGTTGACCATCCTGGGGTCGGCCCCACCCTTGGCATCGGTCAAGGCAAGTGCCATGGCGGAACGCGCAGTTTCAGCTGTCTGCCGGTTTTGGGGCTCCTGCATCAGGCCGTCCAGGGTGTCCTGGCCCGCTACCCAGTTAGCCAGATGCGATTCGTAAAACAGACCGCTGCGAACCAGTGCAGTGCGCAGCGCCAGCGCCAGTTCGGCGGGGACGGCGGTTGCCTGGGCCAGCAGCGGACCGGGTGGCGAAAGGGTGGGCAATGCACGTTCTGGAACCCGTTGCATGATGTCGCTCAGCATGCGTGCAGTTTTGCTTAATTGCGGCGCGTCGGTGACAACGGTTTCGGGCGTTTCCAGCATGAAAACCGGTTGCGGCATGTGGCCCGCGAAACGCAGTTTCAGGGTGTCGCCAGCTACTACCGTATCAGGCAGACGCATGGCCACATTCTGCCCGCCGACTTCAACCAGTGAAACCCCTTTGGTGAGGCTTTTGACCAGTCCCGTCAGGGTCTGGCCGATTTTCAGGTGTTCGAACGCCGCACGCGGCGCGGCCTGGTCGCGTTCAGTACTGTCCAGAACGGGCTGGACAGCCAGAATTTTAGACAAGGCCTGATTGGGGAACATGGGATGCAGATATTAGAGCCGCTGGGATCCGTAGGCTTGAACGCTACGCTGACCGGCTTGGGTCAGATTTAGCCGGTGTTGCAGCTCGTGCAGACGCGGCTCGGTCAAGGCGCGGATTTTTGCATCGTTCTGCAATATGGTGCGAATGATCGCAATCTTGGTGTGTTGCTCATTTTCATTGAGCGGAACCGGTGTAGCCTGCATCAAGCTACCCACATAAACCTTGCAGCGTTGTTCCAGTGCTGCAAGATCGTCCCATTCACCCTGGCTCGCTGCATTTAGCATGGTGCCGGTGAGTTCGGAGAGCGATTCATAGGTGGTGATAATTTCGTTGCTGGTCATGACAGTCTCCGATTCAGGCTGCAATAGAGTGGGAAGGGTGAGGCGCAGGGCCGCCTGTGGTGCCAATTTGTTCCCATGCGCTGTGTAATTCGCGTAACAGGCCGAGCACTTCTTCGAGCGGCGCAACCTGGTTCTTGACGTGGGCCAGCATCAGACGCTGATTCATGTAGGCGTAGAGCTCATCCAGACGCAGCGCGATGTCACCGCCCTGCCGGGTGTCGAGCGCAGCGCGCAGACCATCCAGAATAATGGCGCTGGCCTTGGTGATGGCGGCTGATTTTTTGGCCAGGTCGCCTTCGTTGATATAACGGATCGCCATCCGCACTGCGAGCTCGGCTCCCTCGTACAGCATGATGATGAGCTTGTGCGGGCTGGCTGCAACCACACCGGTTTCCAGTCCAACATTGGAATAGGCATTCGCGGCGTTTCTGGTGTTGGTGTACACGTCTATCTCCTGATTTATCGGTTACTGCTGCTGCCAGGCAGATTGGCCAGTTGCTGGGTCAGAAAAGAACTGGTTCTGTTCATGTTGCTGAGCATGGAGTCCAACGCGGTAAACTGGGCGCGATAGCGTTTCTCCATACTGGTAAGACGGCGAATAAAGGCATCGCGCTGATCGCCGAGGCTCTCGATGGAACGATTGATTCCCTCGGCTCGGCTGGACAGGGGGCCGGCGCTCGACAATTGGGTTTCCGCCATCTTGTCCAGTTGCTGGGCATAACCCCTGGAGAAATTGACCGTGCCGCGCGCGCCCGTGGCACCGCCGGTGATTTGCAGTTTCAACCCCGCCGAACTATCGCCGGCCGCGCCAGTCAGGGACTGCCCGGAACCCGTGGCGCTCACGCCGTTGATGCTGCCCGCCACGTCCACCCCATCCGTGCCGGCCTTCACCCCGATACCCGTTTTCGTCAAGGTGTCGGTGTCCACGGACGTCACTTCAGCCTTGGATGCCGCGCCGTAGCGGCTGGAGGTGAAGAGGAACTTCTTGTTGGTGGCGTCGTAGTCGACCTTGACCGTCACACCAGCGTTGCGCAGGGCGCTGTCGCCGTTGATCTGGGTCTGAAGTTCTTTGGCGAGATCCGCCACTTTGTAAGTCCCCTGGGTGAGGCTCAGCGTGGCGGACTGCACTCCGTCGATTTTCAGGGCGAGATTGTCGCTGGCGGCATCGATGACGATGTCCGTGCCGGCGATGGCATCTCCCGTGTACTTGGCCTGGCTCGCCAGTTGGGTGACCTCGACCGCGTACTTGCCCGGCTTGGTGTCGGCGGTCGCGGCGCTGTATTTGACGGCGCTATCGGACGGCCTGCCGACCACTGCAAATACATCGGCAATGTCGTTGTAGTTGGTGTCGATGGCCTTTTGCAGCTTGGCCGAGTCAACAGCGATAGAGCCGTCTTTTTGAAATGCAATTCCGATATCGCTCAGCGAGGCGAATTTCCCGCCCACGGCGGGCACCGCCGAATTGAGCACGTTCCTGAGCTGCGTAGCTATCGTGCGGGCGGACGCGTCGCCTTGCAAGGGGCCCGCCTGTTTGGTTTTCGGGTCGTATGCCGTCAGGCCCTGGAGCGTTTTGACGGCAGCGTTGTATGCCTTGACGAAGGCATCCGCGGAATTCTTGACTACCCCGGAATCGCGTTCCACCGCCAGCTTGGTTGCGGCGCCGACTTTCGCCAGGTTGAGCGTCACGCCCTCGATGGCGTCCTTGATGGTGTTGCTCGCCTTGGTCAAGGCCACGCCGTCGACCACCACCTTGGCATCCGCCGCCGCTGTGCTTTCGCTCAGATTCTTGCCAGAGCCGGCCGCTGCAGTCGGGTCATAGGCCAACTGCGACAGCCCCGCGTCGTTGGTGTTGTTACCGTCGTCGTCCTTGACCAGAATTCTGAGGCTGTTCACGGTGCCGGTATCGCTGGAAGTCAGCACCAGTTTGTTAGCGGTGCCGTCGTTGACGATAGAGGCCGTCACCCCGGCGTTCGCTTCATTGATGGCGTCGCGTATCCCTGCCAGCGACTGCTTGCTGCTGTCGATGGCAATGGAACGCGCCGGTTTGTCCGCATTCAGGCTAAAGGTGTTGGCGGCGGAATCGTAAGTGCCGAACTGAATCTGGAGCGTACCCGTGCCCACGGTGTCCGTGGTGTTGGTAAAGCCCTTGGAGGCCAACTTTTGGCTTGCGGCGAGTTGCTTGACTTCAATGCTATAACTGCCCAAGGCTGCGGTTTTTTCCGCGGTTGCGCTAAATAGCGTGGTATCTGCCGAGGTGGCATTGACCTTGTTGAACTTGGCGATATCGTTCAGGTTTTGTGCCGCGCTCTGGAAGGAAGCCAGGGCGCCCTTCAGGTTTCCATAGGCGGAGAGTTTTATCTGATAGGTGGCCTCTTTCCTGTTCATGGCAGCCAGCGGCCGGCTTTCGGCCGCCATCAACTGGCTGACAATGCTGTTGACATCGAGACCTGATCCGATACCGGGCGATGAAAGCATTTTTGACTCCTTAGGCTTCGCGGTTGATCAGCAGACCCTGCATGCGGTCGATGGATCGGGATATCGCCAGCATCTCCTCGCTGGGAAACTGGCGTAGTACTTCCTCAGTTTTAGTATCGACCATCTTGACGACGGTGTGTCCCGTGTCTTGATCGAGCGTGAACTGGATGTTGGTCGATACCGACTGCGCATAGGCATTGACCGATTGTACGGCGGCAGCGACCGCTTCCTTGGTAATGGGTTGTACGGGCGGGAACACAGGGTTGTCCTGTGCTGCGCGTTGCGCTTGCGTAACCGGTGTTTGCGCCGGCGTGGATGCGGGTGTTGGAGCTTGCCTCATCGCGGCAAGGTCAACTGAATCGACTTTTCCAATAGACATGTTCTTCTCCTAATATGAGCGGCGAAGGCGGAACAAGGTAAAACCTTGTTCCGCCGTTTCGCCCAGGCGCTGGGTTTGAATTAAACCCAAGCGCGCCTGTTTGGTTCTTAACGCAACAGCGAGAGCACGTTGTTCGGCAGCGAGTTGGCCTGCGCCAGCATCGCGGTACCGGCTTGTTGCAGGATCTGACCCCGTGTCAGCATCGCGGTCTCGGCAGCGAAATCCGCATCCTTGATTCGGCTGCGCGCACCGCTCAGGTTCTCAGCGGTGGTTTGCAGGTTCGAGATGGTCGAATCAAAGCGGCTCTGCACCGCACCCAGCTTGGCGCGGTTCGAGTTGACCGAGGTCAGCGCGGCGTCTGCGGCAAGAATGGCCGCATTGGCGCCCGCCACCGTGGAAATATCCACCGTGGCAATGGACTTGGTGGTATCCACACCCAACAATACCGTGTCGTAGCCGATTTTGTTCGAGGCCGCCGCACTATTGAACGAGATGTTGGCTGCAGACTGCAGGTTCACCTGGCCGCGGTACTGCGTCTCGCGGGTGGCTGTCGCAGTCGCGCTCGCGCCGCCGGTCTCATCGAAGGTGCTGAATACGCTCTTGCCCTGGAACACGGAAGCCGTGGCGTCGTCGGTGAAGCTGAATGCCTCTTCCACCACCACACTTCTGCCATCGGCCGCGACCAGCTCCAGTTGTCCCGCGGCATTCTTGTTCGCCACCACCCCGGTCGTGTCTTTCTGGCTGTTGATCGCGGAGGCCAGTTGATCGACGCTCTGCGTGAGTGCGCCGGAAGTGATCGTGCCCGAAGCGTATACTGCGGTGCCGTTGATTTTCAGCGTGTACGATGCCGAGTCGCCTGCGGTGAGCGTGGTCGAAGTCAGGCCGTCGTTGGTGCCGGCCACCAGCGCCGGGCCGCCGGTCGCCGCAGTGGCCACAGCCGCAAACTGCTGCGTGTTGCTCGCGAGAGCGGTCACGCCTGCGATATTGCTGGCGTTGATCGCAGCCGCCTTGGCGTAGGCGCTCTTGTCGTCCCGCGCGTTGGCCAGGCCGGTCACGGCATAGTTCGCGGAGGCTTTGACCTCGGTGCCATTGACGTAAAGCTGGCCGGAGCCGATGGCGGTATCGTCAACGCCGTTGTTGCTCGCCCGCACCAGCGCGTCGGTCGCCGTCGTAGCCGTGAGCGACGTGGTGGCCGTCACGCTGCGGGTGCCCGCTGTATTCACGACGGAACCCAGTTGGGTGGCGCGTGCGCCGTCCACGGTGACGCCGATGGTCTGGTTTGCGTTGGCGCCCACCTGAAACTGCTGGTTGGTGAAACTGCCGTCCAGCAGCTTGGTGCCGTTGAATTCAGTCGTGGTTGCGATGCGGTCCAATTCGGAAGTCAGTTGCGATACTTCAGACTGGAGGGCGGCGCGATCCGAGGCGGAGTTCGTCGCATTAGCGGACTGAACCGCGAGTTCGCGGACGCGCTGCAGGATATTGCCGGCTTCGCCTAGCGCGCCTTCTGCGGTCTGGGACAGGGAAATGCCGTCGTTGGCGTTCCGCGTCGCCTGGTTGAGACCGCGAATCTGTGAAGTCATGCGCTCTGAAATCGCCAGACCTGCCGCGTCGTCTTTCGCGCTGTTGATACGCAGGCCTGAAGACAGGCGCTGAATCGAGGTGTTGAGCGAGGACTGCGAAGCATTCAAGTTGCGCTGGGCGTTGAGCGACGCAATGTTGGTATTGATTACTGCTGGCATAATATTCTCCTTAAAGGGTCGATTGTTCCGGCCATGTGCCGTCAACTTTGGTTTGCCCGCTTGGGCTGCATGAACCGCCGTTGTGTGAGGAATCGTCGGGTGTTGGAGAAAGTTAAGGCTGTTTTGCAAAAAACTGCATGATTTTCATGTTACGGGTGCCTGTGGCGCGCCGGGCGCCAGGCAAACCCGGTTCTTGCCGGTTTGCTTGGCTTCATACATGGCGCTGTCTGCGCGCCCGATCAGGGCTTCCTGCGACTCGTCCTCCACGCGTTCGGCAATACCTGCGCTGAAGGTGATCAACACCTTGTCGTTGTTGTCGAGAAAGTATTTTTTGGTGAGGTTGCGTTGCAGGCGGGTGATGATGGTGGCCGCAGCGTCGAGCGATGTGCTCGGCATCATGATCAGGAATTCCTCACCGCCGAGGCGCGCGATCTGGTCGGTGAGACGCAATTCCTCCTTGGCAACCGTGACCAGATGGATCAGCGCTTCGTCGCCGGTCTGGTGCCCGCGTTTGTCATTCAGCACCTTGAAGTTGTCGATGTCGAGCACGGCAATGCAGAGCGGGGTCTTGTGGCGGTCGGCCCGGGCGGCTTCGCGGGCGAATTCATCATCCAGTCCGCGCCGGTTAAGGCTGTGGGTCAGGGGGTCTTCGCGGATCAGGGTGCTCATCTCGGCGAGCTGGGTTTCCAGCTGTTTGATACGGCCTTCTGCCTGCTGCGCGGTGTCCCGCTCGAGTACCAGTTTATCGTAGGCGCGTCGGGTATCCGCTTGTGCCGTGCGGGTGTCATCCAGCAAGGTTTCAAGAATCCGGTTCAGTTCCAGCACGTCTTCGGTGTTGCTGATTTGTTCGATGTGAAAGGCGATCTTGTCCTGATATTCGTCGTTTGCCGCGACAGCATCGCTCATGCGGCTGACGAAGTGGGTCATGGTGGCTTTGAGCGTGGCGGTGGCTTCGCGCAGGCCATGCTTGACCAGGCCTTGCTTGTAAATCACTTCCTTGAGGCGCTGCTCGGCTTCCTGCAGTGAGCGAATCAGGAGCGGGCCGGCGATAACGTCCTGCACCATATCGAACTGGCCGCGCAACCAGGTGTCGTCGTCCAGCAGCTCGCCGATGTTCTCCACCAGCAACAACAGGATGCGCTTGAGCGTTTCCTGTTGGTCGTGGGTATCGGAGGACTGCATCTCGATGCTGAGCCAAAGCGATTTCATCCCGGAAGCGGCCTTGCTCAATGCGGCGGCGCTATGGGCCTCACGCACGGTAATGGCAAGTTGCTGGGCTTTCTCAGCCAGTTTCGGGTTGTGTGAAAGCTGGGTGACGACGCCGAATTCCAGCGTCTTGGCGAGCAAATCGCGCAGCAGGACCAGGTCTTCCGACTGGGGGCGTGCGTCGTTAGATTTGCCATCTGCCTGCTGCTTGAGCTGGCGTGTGATTTGGCCCAACTGCTTGCGGCATTGGATCCAGTCACCCTTGCGGATGGCCTGATCCAGCGTTTCCAGCGGCTCGGCCAGTTCGGGATATTGCAGATTCAGATCCATCACCAGCCCGACCAGCGCAGTGGTGGCGGAGGGGGTGTTGGGATCGGCCGGGGTGCTGGGCTTGCCGACGATTTCGTCAAACAGTTTCAGATAGTTATCCGGGGTCGGTGCAATCCGCCGCATGGCCAGGCGGCGCAGGGTTTCGCGCGCGACTTCGGTCGGATTGTCTACATTGATCTTGACGCTTGGTTCTGCCACGTTGGTACCCCGGCCCGGATTGGGCTTTCTCTCTGATGTGCATGGTAGGACGGGCAGGGGTAGGGTAAAGGGCGGATTAGGGCAGAAAAACCCCGCTATTTTCAAGAGCCGTCGTTGTAGGAGGCCCGCCCCGGGCCGATGGGATGGTCGTCGCGATGCTGGAAATCGCGGCGGGGCGCCGCTCCTACCAGGCCATGGCGGTGATGGTGATTGCATGTCATGGAGATGATGGTCGTTGTAGGAGGCCCGCCCCGGGCCGATGGGATGGTCGTCGCGATGGCATAATCACGGCGAGGGCGCCGGTGCGTGGTTGTTGCCGCTTCAGCGGCTTACAACCGCGGTCTACCCCTTGCGGGTGCTCCCACAAGGGGTTGTAGGAGGCCCATCCGCAGAATGATCCATGTCCAATACAGCGAGCACGCACATGCCGGAAGAACACGTCAAGCCACATGGCAAGGATTTGCGCAAAGGCCGGGTATCTCTGCCCGGGCAGGTGTATCACATCACCACCATTACCCTGGACCGGCAGCCCGTTTTCTCGGATTTGCGAGCGGCGCGCTTGCTGATCCATGCCCTGCGGGAAGCGCAGGCGCGCGACGAGGCGACAACACTGGCTTTTGTGGTCATGCCCGATCACATGCACTGGTTGATGCAATTGGGCGCGGGCGTTTCATTGCCGCAAGTGGTGGGTGCGGTTAAGGCCGTGACGGCACACGGGCTGGGGAAACGAATCTGGCAGGGCGGTTTTCATGATCACGCCTTGCGCCGGGAGGAAGACCTGGCGCAACTTGCCCGCTACATCGTCGCCAATCCCCTGCGTGCGGGCCTAGCCCAGCGGGTCGGGGATTATCCGCATTGGGATGCCGCCTGGTTGTAGGAGGCCCGCCTCGGGCCGATGGGATTTTTGCGAGCGGCCGAAAATCGCGGCGAGGGCGCCGGTGCGTGGTTGTTGCCGCTTCAGCGGCTTACAACCGCGGCCTACCCCTTGCGGGTGCTCCCACAGGTTGTAGGAGGCCCGCCCTCGGGCCGATGGGGTTAATCGAGCAGATCGTGTTTGATGGCGTAGTGGGTCAATTCGGAATTGTTCTTGAGCAACATTTTTTTCAGCATGCGGGCGCGGTACATGCTGATGGTCTTGACGGACAGTGCCAGCTTGTCGGCGATGGCCGACACGGGCAGGCCCGAGGCGATCATGCATAGCGTCTGGTATTCGCGGTTGGACAGGGTTTCATGCGGCAAACCCGTGCGCTCGCCGCTGACTTCATTGGCAAGTTCCTGGGCCACTTCCGCACTGATGTATTTTTTGCCGGATGCAACCAGGCGGATCGCGTCGACCAGCTGGTCCGGCGCGCTCTGCTTGTTGAGATAGCCGGCTGCGCCGGATTTCAGCGCACGCACTGCATATTGGGTCTCGCGGTGCATGGACAGCATCAGCACCTTGATCTTGGGATGCTCTTTTTTCAGCAGCTCCAGAGTTTCCAGACCGCTGCGGTCAGGCATGGAAATGTCCATCAACACCAGATCCCACGGCTCCTTGCGTGCCATTTGCATGGCGCGGCTGGAGCAGTCTGCCTCACCGCCAACCACGATGTCATTCACTTCGGCCAGAATTTGTTTGAGCCCTTCGCGAACAATGGCATGGTCATCGACGATCAGGATGCGATACGGTTTAGCAGCAGCCACAGTGTGATCAATCTATAGGGTGAATAGGGTTGGGATTGTTCTGCTGTGCTAGCCGAGGCTTGGCAGCGGAATGCGCAGGCTGAGCTCAGTCCCGCCGCGTTTGGCGGGCCCAACATTGAGCTCTCCCCCCAAAGTGGCGGCGCGCTCGGTCATGCCAAGCATACCAAAGCCACGCCCGGTTTTTTTCTTGCCTTCCGGCTCAAGGCCTTGGCCATTGTCTTCGATGCTCACCAGAAGGGTGCCCTGATCCTGGATTATTTTCACCTTGACGCGCGTGGCGCGCGCATGTTTGGCCACATTGGTCAAGGCTTCCTGCACGATGCGAAACACGGCGATGGAAGCGTCGGGTGTCAGCGGGATGTTTTTGTTGGGCGCATCGAAATCGTACGTGATATCGGTGTTCTCGACCAGTCGCTGCAACTGCCAGTCTATGGCTGACACAATGCCGAGTTCGAGCATGGCCGGTCGTAAATTGGACGCTATACGGTGTGCGGCCTCAATGGTTTGGTCTACCACATTGTCCAGGTAGACCGTGCGCTGGGCCAGAGCGGTCTCGCCTTCGGGCAGGTGTTGTTTCAACCAGGACAGGCCGATTTTGATGGCGGTGAGATTGCCGCCCAGATCGTCATGCACCTCGCGGGCAAGATGCATACGCTCCCGCTCCTTGATGGTTTCGACGTGCGCTGCGAGCGCGCTCAACTGAAACCGGGAGCGGCGGATTTCGGCTTCGGCCAGCTTGCTGTGCGTGACGTTCAGCATGATGCCGTCCCAGGTTTGTCCATCCGGCGTTTCGCGCTGGGTGACGCGGATGTCGACCCATTTGACGTCTTTCCAGGCCGCCATCCAGATACGGCCTTCCCAGTTGAAGCTCATGGGCACACCGTCCGCAGCCTCCAGTTTGGCCAGGTAGTCGGGCTTGTCCTCCTTGAGGATCAGCTTGGCAAAGCGGTCCGGATGGGCGCGCAGGACCGGCGCCTTGATGCCGAGCAGTTGGGCGGAATGCTCGCTGACGTAGCGCAGGGAAACTTCGCCTTTCAGATTGCGCCGTACCTGATACGCCATGCCCGGGATATTTGCCACGATGGCGCGCAGATCCGACACAGAGAGCGCCAGCGCTTGCCGCGATGCCTCGCGCTGGCTGACGTCGTTGGCGATGTAAATGAAAACCGGTTTATCTTGATTGACTAAACCAAACAGCCGGGCTTCGACCGGGTAGCGGCTGCCATCGCGGCGGCGGCAATGTGCATTGAGTGCGGTGCGCCGTTTTTTACCGTTTCTCAGCAAGGTAAGCAGGGTGTTGAATGGCCGCTCATCTTCCGGGGCCAGGCAATCCAGCGGCGTCATCTTCTTCAGCGCTTTGAGCGAATATTGCAGGTTATTCGCTGCGGATGGATTGGCCTGAAGGATACTCAGGGTATCCGCATCAAAAACCAGCACCTCGGCGGCCGATTCCTGCAGGATCGCTTTTAACAGCGTGCCTTCGTCGTCTTTGAATGTAACCATGCGCCCCTCTTTGCCGAATCGATAACGATCTGAGTCGTTTTGATGGCGTCATTATGGCCAGGTTTTACGGATGTTGGGCATTTGTCGGGTGGAAGAGGGCATGTTCCCCGGTTTGTCTGACTTGAAATCAAGGATATTCCCCCACATCTACTAAGCTCATTATTGAGGGGATGCCGTATGCCGACCACCCGACCCGCTGCCGTTGCGGGAATGTTTTATCCCGACAGCCCGATTGCGCTCAAACAAACGCTAGTGGAAATGCTTGCGAATGCCAAGGTGGTCGAGTTGTCGAGCGCACCGAAGGCACTGATCGTGCCGCATGCCGGTTATATCTATTCCGGCCCGGTTGCTGCCAGCGCGTATGCACGGCTGGTCGGGATGCGTGACCGCATCCGCCGGGTGGTGCTGCTCGGCCCCACCCATCGTGTGTCTGTGCGGGGACTGGCGCTGCCCGAGGCGGACCGTTTTGCTACCCCGCTCGGCGAGGTGCAACTGGATCGCGAGGGCATGCAACTGCTATCCGCGCTTCCGCAGGTGAGCCAAAGCGCCGCGGCGCACCAGATGGAGCATTCGCTGGAAGTGCAGTTGCCTTTTCTGCAGCAGGTTCTGGGCGATTTTCAGTTGCTGCCATTGGCGGTAGGCGAGGCCACCGCCGCCGAAGTGGCCGAGGTGCTGGAAAAGGTGTGGGGCGGCGATGAAACGCTGATCGTGATCAGTTCCGATCTGTCGCATTTTCTGCCCGACGCGCTGGCGCGCCAGGTGGACGGCGGAACGGTTGATGCCATTCTGGCGATGAACCCCCATCTCAACCACGAGCAGGCCTGCGGCGCTACGCCGGTTAACGGCCTGCTGCTGGCGGCGCGCAAGCATGGTCTGCGTCCGCAGGTTCTGGATGTGCGCAACTCCAGCCAAACTGCCGGCGATCCCGAGCGGGTGGTGGGTTATGCGGCTTTTTCTTTTCAGGGCGAAGCTGAGACGGACCAACTGGACGTCGACAAAGGCGCCACCCTGCTGAAGCTGGCGCGTTCCGAAATTGCCTCGAAACTGGGGCAAACGGTGCCATCCGCCAAGCAGGCGAGCTGGCTGGCCGAACCCGGTGCGAGCTTTGTCACCCTGACCCGGCAGGGCGCATTGCGCGGCTGCATTGGCACCCTGGAGGCGCATCGGTCACTGGGGCTGGATGTACGGGAAAACGCGATGGCTGCGGCCTTTCGCGATCCCCGTTTCATGCCGCTGACCCTTGCGGAATTTGAGGAAATCCGCGTCGAGGTGTCGCTGCTTTCGCCGAGCGAACCGCTGGTCGTGGTAAGCGAGGAAGAAGCCCTGGTCAGCCTGCGACCCGGCATCGATGGCGTGGTGTTCGAGTACGGGCACTACCGCAGCACCTTCCTGCCGCAGGTTTGGGAACAGTTGCCCGAGCCGGCCGAGTTTCTGGCCCAACTCAAGCGCAAGGCGGGTCTGGCTGCGGATTTTTGGGCAGATCAGGTGCGCCTGTCGCGCTACACGGTGAGCAAGTGGAAGGAGGGCAGCACATGAGCATCCCTGAATCGCATTACCCGGCGCGCTGGTGGCATGCGTTGCCCGACGGCCGCATCCAGTGCGACCTCTGCCCGCGCGACTGCAAGCTGCATGAGGGTCAGCGAGGCTTGTGCTTTGTGCGCAAGATGGAAGGCGGGCGGATGGTGCTCACCACCTATGGGCGTTCGTCCGGTTTCTGTATCGATCCGATCGAAAAAAAACCGCTGAATCACTTTTACCCCGGCTCGTCGGTGTTTTCCTTCGGCACTGCCGGCTGCAACCTTGCCTGCAAATTCTGCCAGAACTGGGACATTTCCAAGTCGCGCGAAACCGATACCCTGATGGACCAGGCGTCGCCCGACGAAATCGCCGCTGCCGCCGAACAGAGCGGCTGCAAGAGCGTGGCCTTTACCTACAACGACCCGGTGATCTTCGCTGAATACGCGATGGACGTGGCCGACGCCTGTCATGCGCGCGGACTCAAGACCGTGGCGGTCACCGCCGGATACATCCACGATGAGGCACGGCGCGCGTTTTTCCCCAAGATGGATGCGGCCAACATCGACCTCAAAGGCTTCACCGATGACTTCTACGTCAAGCTGACCGGCAGCCATTTGCAGCCGGTGCTCGACACGCTGATCTATCTGAAGCGCGAAACCGACGTCTGGTTCGAGATCACCACGCTGCTGATTCCCGGCCACAACGATTCCGACGCCGAGCTCTCGGCGATGAGCCAGTCGATCATGCGCGAACTCGGCCCCGATGTGCCGCTGCATTTTTCCGCCTTCCATCCCGACTGGAAAATGCGGGACGTGCCGCCGACGCCGGCCTCGACGCTGACGCGCGCGCGCGCTATCGCGCTTAAAGCCGGCTTGCATTATGTTTACACCGGCAATGTGCATGACACCGCGGGCGGCACCACCGCCTGCCCGGGTTGTCATGAGCCGCTGATCGTGCGCGACTGGTATCGCATCGACCAATACAACGTGACTCCGGATGGCCATTGCCCGCATTGCGGCACCGCCATCGCCGGCCAGTTCGGTGCATTCAATCACCCCTTCGGCAACCGCCGCATTCCGATTGCCATGCATCCGGATCAGCGCTCATGACAGCCACCACGCTGGTCCATATTCCCGCCGGCAGCGCCACCATTGAAGGCATGCTGGAGATTCCCGAACAGGCTGTCGGGCTGGTGCTGTTCGCCCACGGCAGCGGGTCGTCGCGTCATTCCCCTCGCAATAATTACGTTGCCGGCGTGCTGCGGCAGGCGGGGGTCGGCACGCTGCTGATGGATTTGCTGACGCCGGAAGAAGACCGCGACTACGAACGCCGCTTCGACATCGCGTTGTTGACGCAACGCCTGATGGATGCGGCACGCTGGGTGGTTTCCCAGCCAGAGCTGAATGAGATTTCCCTCGGCTTCTTTGGTGCCAGCACCGGCGCGGCGGCCGCGCTCGAAGCGGCGGCGATTCTGGGTAACGAGGCCAAGGCCGTGGTGTCGCGTGGCGGTCGGCCGGATATGGCGAGCCCTGACGTGATGGCGACCGTCACGGCACCGACCCTGTTGCTGGTTGGCGGCCTGGACGATGTTGTCATCGATCTCAACCGCCAGGCTTACGACCAGTTGCGCTGCAAAAAAGAACTGGTCATCGTCCCCGGTGCCACCCATCTGTTCGAGGAACCCGGTACGCTGGAAGAAGTGGCGTTCCAGGCCGCGGCCTGGTTTGCACATCATCTGGCCGCGAAATCCGCTAGGCTTTCCTGAGCGGGGCTTCCCCAAGGATGGCCTCGACTTCCGAATCATCAATCTGCGGAAAGTCGGCATAGAACTGCCCCACTGCGCGAAAGTTTTCCGGCGCGTGCAGGCACACCACCGCGTCGGCATAGGGCCGGATCTTTTCCAGCGTGTCTGGTGGCGCCACCGGTACCGCACAGATCAGCCGCGCCGGATGCTGCGAACGCAACGCATGCAGCGCGGCAATCATGGTGGAACCGGTGGCCAGGCCGTCGTCCACCACGATGACGATGCGCCCCGCAGGATCGATCGGCGGGCGGATCGGCGTGTACTGCGCACGCCGCTTGCGCAGGGTGGCCATCTGGCGTGCCTTTTCCTGTGCAATGTACTCCGGGGTCGCTCCGGCAGAAGCCGCATAGTCTGCAATCGTCGCCCAGCCGCTTTCGTCCATGGCGCCAATGGCGAACTCGGGGTTGCCTGGCGCGCCAAGCTTGCGCACCAGCACCACATCCAGATCGCCTTGCAGGGCATCGGCGATGCGCCTGGCCATGGGAACGGCGCCGCGCGGAATGGCGAGAACCAGGGGATGCTGCCCTTTGTGCCCGGCCAGACGCGCGGCCAGTTTGTCAGCGGCTTCGTTGCGGTTGCGGAATAACATGGCGCCCCCCTCTCTTTTGAACATAGCAAAGAAAAAGGGCCCGTCAGCATCGACGAGCCCTTGCGAACGGTTTTCAGCCGTCCGGGTTTTTATGCCTGATCAGCTGAACCGTGCGGGAGGACGTGCTCCACCTGAATAAGCTTCCTTGTGGCGGAAGTTGATGCGGCCTTTGGTCAGGTCGTAGGGCGACATTTCGATGGTGACCTTGTCGCCGGCCAGAATGCGGATACGGTGCTTGCGCATTTTTCCGGAGGCATAGGCGGTGATTTCAAAGCCGTTGTCCAGGGTGACGCGGAAACGTGTTTGCGGCAGGACTTCGTTAACGACGCCTTCCATTTCTACTAATTCTTCTTTTGCCATGCTTTGATTCCTCAAGGTGGGCCAATAACGCGTCGGTGCGATGCGTCGACGCGCATGGGTCTTCGAAAATGTGCGGGGCTTCGAGATGCGCCCGGATATTCAGTGCGTATGCCGTGGGCAAACTTTCAGCGTGCCCATCAGTCCAGAAGTGGGTTGATAAAAGGACCACTTCGTCACAACAGTATGGCGGTCAGGGCGCATCTGGGCAAGGCTCGCGGGGCAAGACCGCGGCATACCGTGGATACAGCGGGGTCGGGATGTGATCTGGCAGGAAAATGCCGCCAAAATCACATCAAACCGTCCATTAATCTGTAAACGTGTTGTTAGCCAGGAAGGGGGGCTTCGGCGGCCGCCGCTTCGATATGCAGCGTACGGGTGGGGAAGGCAATTTCCGCACCTTGGGCCTGGATGATGAGGGCGATTTTCAGCAAGACATCCTGCTTGACGTCATGAAACTGTATCCAGTCGACGGTTTTGGTGAAGGTGTAAATGAAGAAATCCAGCGATGACGCCGAGAATGCGTTGAAGTTAACGATCAACGTGGTGTCGGTGTCAATTTCTGGGTGGTTCTGCAACATGGTTTTGACTTCAGCGACGATGGCGCCCATTTTATCGAGGTCGGCATAGCGGATGCCGATGGTTTCCTTGATACGCCGGTTGGTCATGCGGGAGGGGTTCTCTACTACGATGGTCGTGAATAAAGAATTCGGCACATAGATCGGGTTCTTGTTGAAGCCGCGCACCCGTGTTTGGCGCCAGCCGATATATTCCACCGTCCCCTCGATCTCATGGTCGGGTGAACGGATCCATTCGCCCACTACGAATGGGCGGTCCAGATAGATGGTCAGGCCGCCGAAGAAGTTGGCCAGCATGTCCTTGGCGGCAAAACCCACGGCAATGCCGCCAATGCCGCCAAAGGCCAACACGCCGGAAATGCTGAACCCCAGGGTTTGCAGGATGATCAGCACAGTAATGATGATGACCGTGACTCGACCGAGTTTGGACAAGGCATCGACAGTGGTGCGGTCGATCGCGTCTTCGGTCGCCTCGCAGGGGGCAAGCATGTTGTGCGAAGCCTGTCCGATCAACCGCAGTAAAAACCAGGCCAGCGCAATGATGATGATGGTGCTGCGGGTCGGGCTCACGAAATCATAGACCGGTGTACCCAAGTGCGAGTGCACGATTTCAATGGCGAATGTCGCACCGGTCACCCACAAAACCAGTGTCAGGGGTTTGCGCGTGGCCTTGATCAATGCGTCATCCCAGATGGAAGGGCTCAGCAGCGCAATCTTTTCGATTTTGCGCAGCAGATAATAAACACCGACGTTAAGAACGATGATGGCAACAATCACCAGCACCACTTGGGGCAGCCAGGATGCGGCCAGGAAGGAAAAATCGAACTGTTGTGCCAGATTGTTCATAAGCCGATTGAGGGAGCAGGTTGATGTGCAATAAATGACAGGGCGAGTGCGCGGATTTTAAATCGAATCCCATGATGCACTTTTAGCCATGTTACCCGGTCGCACAACCCCACATCCGGAAGCATGGGATCCTGGGTTGGGCATGAAGGAGCTGTACGTCTGGATGAGTACGCCCTTGTTAACCTTCTGGGTCCCCGCGGGCGTCTTGCAGGGTGAGATTTGAGTAAGGTCTTGATGCGGTGCGCCTGGCCTGCTGCGTTCACAGGCCAGGAACAGGGTGTGAACCGCTCCCCTTGTGTTTGGATTATCGGGCTTGTCCCGCGGTGGTGGCATCGGGAACTTCGGTCAGCTTGCCGCTGCGCACATCGTAAATGTAGCCGTAGATGGGGATGTTGGCGGGCACCAGCGGATGGTTGCGGATGCGCTGCACGTCTTCGACCACGCTTTGCTCCAGGTTGGCGATGGTGAGCCAGCTGATGTGTTCGCCTTCGGTGGAGCCTCCGCCGCCGCCCGCATCGTGCCAGCCGCTGGCGTCGACGCTGGCGGTTTTGAGACTGCTGCGCAGCAGCTTGCGCATGACATCGTCGGTGAAGGTTTGCATGCCGCAATCGGTGTGGTGGATGACGAACCATTCCCGGGTGCCGAGCAGCTTGTAGGAAATCACCAGCGAGCGAATGGCGTCGTCGCTGGCGCGGCCGCCGGCGTTGCGGATGACGTGAGCGTCACCCTCGGCGAGCCCTGCGTACTTGGCCGGATCGAGGCGGGCGTCCATGCAGGTGAGGATGGCAAAATGCCGGCCTGGGGGCATCGGCAATTTGCCCTTGTCGCCAAAACTGGACGCATAGTTTTTGTTGGCGTTGAGGACTTCGCTCAGAACTTTGCTCATTGTTGTCTCCTTATTCTCTTTTAGGGTCGTCTGCAGCAGTGGATATCGCTGAAGGACAGACGGTTGTTGAGGGGAGGTCCAGTATAGGCGAAACGCCAATCGGCGTAAGGCGGGTGCTGTGGCTCTAATGCCCCTATACCGCTATTCGCATTCTGGTTTCCCGGATCTATTCTTACAAGATGTTGTTACCGTAAGGTATTGCCATGAGTCACAAACATGAAAGCCTGTTGCGTTCCATTTTCGATGGGCCGGTGAGCGGCAATGTGCACTGGCGCGAGGTTGAATCGATGTTGACGCATCTGGGCGCCAAGGTGGAGCCGCATCACGGCGCGAGTTTTCGCGTGGAACTAAACGGCGTAGAGGGCTTTATACATCGGCCTCACAACAGCAATACCTGCAGTAAACAGGAACTGCGCCATGTGCGCGATTATCTGACCTCGGCAGGAGTGGACCCGGTGCAAAGCCAGGCTGGAGAAAGCCGGAATGAAAAAACAAATTAGGTCAATAATATTGGCCGTGTTCTTAACTGCGGCGCCGCAGTTTGCAGCCGCCCAGCAGGACGGCACGATCAGCGGCGACAAAAGCACCGACATGGTGGTGGATGCGGTGGTGATGCGGCCTCTGGGTTTGGCTGCCACGTTGGTTGGGGCAGTGCTGACGGTGGTGGCCCTGCCGTTCACGATTCCCAGTGGCAGCGTCGAATCGTCAGCCCGAGAACTGATCGTCAAACCAGCCGAATACACGTTCAAGCGGCCGCTTGGGGGTTTTAGCGACGGTGATCGCTGAGCCTATTCAGAAGAGGCACTTATGTGCAAATAAATAAATAATACAATAAGTTAAAGCGATGTGTTGAAAATACATTTAACTTTAACTGTGGTCTGTTTCAGGGTTGCACGCACAAGCTGTTCTCACGTCTTTGACGGCATGGCCGCATTGATCGGCAGGGTCTTCTCCCGTTCGTCTGCGGAGAGCGGCTCTTCGGTTTCGATCTGATGCTGCAGCACGTCAAGACCCGCTTCCGACGCATCGCGGCCGGTGCGTCCCCGCTGGAGAATGCGCTCACGCAAGGTGGCCACAGGCACCTCAAAATCCAGAATATGAAACGGCACGCCATGCAATTGTGCCTGCTCGCGCAGCAGATCGCGCTGCCAGCGCGCGATGAAGGTGGCGTCAACGATCACCGGCCAGCCTGCAGCAAGCAGGCCGCCTGCCATCTGGGCCAGATGCGCATAGGTTAGGCGAGTGGCGTCGGCCGCATAAAGGCTTTGACCTACTCCGGCGTTGCTTTGCGCAAGGGCATCCAGTCCGGCCAGCCGCTTGCGCTCGACATCGGATCGCAGGCGGATCGCGCCGGGCACTTGCATCAAGGTGCGGGTGATGGTGGTCTTGCCTGAGCCGGACAAGCCATGCGTGATATCGAGCCGCAACGGCCATGGATGCGTCAGTTTCGTCGCCAGACTCAACAGCGTGTGTATCTCGGCAAGGGCAGCGTCGTGCTCGGTGCCGGTGGTTTGCCCGGCGCGCAGCACGGCGACCTTGACGCGCACCAGCGCGCGATAGACTGCGTAATAGCGCAGCAGCGTCAGCCCGGCATAGTCGCCGGATTTTTCCAGCCAGGTGTTGAGCAGCAGCCAGGCCCAATCCATGTGTCCTCGCTGCATCAGGTCCATGGTGCAGAAGGCGATTTCGGACTGAATGTCGATCCAGCGCAGATCAGGGTTGAACTCCAGACAGTCGAACACCAGCAACTGGTCGTCTACCCAGGCCAGATTGCCGAGATGCAGGTCGCCATGGCATTCCCGGATAAAGCCATCGCGCTTGCGCGCTGCCATCAGGGGCGCGAGGCGAGCATGCTCGGATACGCTCCATTGTTGCAGGGCGTCGAGTTGCTGGCGGTCGGCCGGGGCGGCGAGTTGGGGCGAGATTTGCAGAAAGTTTTGTTCCACGGGTTGCCAGACCTGTTCTGGATCGCCCCATGGACTGTCTGCATCAGCGCGCGCGCAGTGTTCCAGATGAAAGCGGGCGAGGGTGGTACCAATGGCTTCGATTTGCGTGGCCGTCAACTGGTCGTCCGCCTCCAGGCGGTCGAGCGTGGCATTGGGCGGGAACTGACGCATCTTGACGGCATATTCGAACGGCGTGCCGGTGCCGTTGATATGCGGCACGGCTGGAGACCCGGTGACCGGCACTACACCGAGATAAATGGCCGGCGCCAAGCGCTGGTTCAGGCGCACTTCTTCCTGACAGGCGTGCAGGCGCTTGTCGAGGGTGCTGAAATCGAGAAAGCCCAGGTTCAGGGGCTTCTTGATCTTGTAGGCGAACGTGCCGCTCAGCAAGATGTGGGAAATGTGGGTTTCCACATGCTGAATCGGGCCTGCCGGGTGGTCGTAGCAACGGAGGTCGCACAGTTGCCGGATCAGCTCGGCGTCTTGAGCATTTTCGGGTAAGGGGCTTTTCGCATCCATGTGCCGGGCTACATCTTGGGATGGCCTTCCTGGACAAACTCTCTTTCGCGTTTTTCCTGGCAGACGATGCAGCGTTTGGCGGTGGGGTAGGCCTGCAGACGATTGAAGTCGATATCGTCCCCGCAATCGATGCAGGCGCCGAACGTTTCTTCCTTGATCCGCTGGAACGCGGCCTCGATATCCCGCATATCCCGTATGTGATGGTCCACGGTTGCCACATTGATGTCGGCCAGTGCGTTGGCCATCGATTCGTCGCCGCTGTCGCCAGGTTCGCTGTTGAGCAGATCGATACGATGCTGATTACCGCTGTTTTCCAGTTCTTCGCGAACCTCATGCAATAAAGCCTGATACTGCTCTTTCAGTTGGTGTGCGAGTTGATCAAGTTGGGACTGTTTCAGAGCAGCCATCTAACCTCCCGTATATGGACGAACAGGCATATGCCCGATCTTTCATTCAGGATAGCAAACTCTCATTTAAATGCGACGGTGCCGTCTGCTCAGTTAGTGCTTTTGCTTTGTATGAACGCCAACGCAGCCTCCGCGGGCAGCGGCTTGCTGAACAAATACCCCTGCATGAAGTCGCATTGGTGCGAGGTCAGCAGTAGACGCTGCGCCTCGGTTTCGACGCCTTCTGCAATCACGGCCAGACCCAGGTTATGGGCCAGCGCTATGGTGGCGGTACAGATCGCCACGTCGTTGCTGTCGGTTTCGATATCGCGAACAAAGGACCGGTCGAGCTTGAGGGTATGGATAGGCAGCAGCTTGAGATAGCTGAGCGAGGAATATCCCGTCCCGAAATCGTCGATCGAAAGCCGCACGCCCAGGTTGCGCAGTGCCCTGAGCTGGCTGATGCTGGAATCGGGATCGCGCATGGCAACCGATTCGGTGATTTCGAGTTCGAGGTCGGAGCCTTGCAGCCGGTGTTTTTTCAGTGCCTGCGTCACATGTTCCAGAAAAACGGGTGAATGAAGCTGATGGGCCGACAGGTTCACCGCCATGGTGATGCCATGCAGTCCGCCATCCCGCCAGGCGCAGAGTTGGCGACAGGCCTCGTCCAGCACCCATTCACCCAGCTGCAGGATCAGGCCAGTTTCTTCGGCAGCCGGGATGAAATCTGCTGGCGAAATCAGGCCATCGCGCGGGTGGCGCCAGCGTATCAGTGCCTCGACCCCGATGATGCGTCCATCGCGACTATCCAGCTGGGGCTGATAGAAAAGCTCGAACTGTCGGGTTTCCACAGCCACCCGCAAGTCGTTGTCCAAGGTCAGCCGCTTGATCGCAGCCTGGTTCATCTCAGCGGTAAAGAACTGCACATTGTCACGGCCTTGCGATTTGGCGTGATACATGGCGGTGTCGGCGTTCTTCATCAGTGCTTCGCCGTCCTCGCCGTCATTCGGGTAAATGGCGATGCCCAGGCTCGCGGTTGAATGGATTTCGTTTTTACCGATGGTGTAGCGCTGCGCCAATGCTTGCCGAATTTTCCCGGCCAGACGGGCAGCAGCCGTAACGTCTTCCACTTCGGTCAACACAATCACGAATTCGTCGCCGCCCAGGCGAGCGACGATGTCGCTGCTGCGTACGTTGTGGCGCAGACGGTGTGACACCTCGATGAGCAGGCCATCCCCAACGGCATGGCCCAGGGTGTCGTTGACGGCTTTGAAGCGATCCAGGTCGAGGAATATCACCGCCAGCGCGTGCTGCTCACGATGTGCCATGGCCAGTGCCTGATCCAGCTGGTGCTGCAGGCTGAAGCGGTTGAGCAGGCCGGTCAGGGTGTCGTGATAGGCCAGTTGGCTGATTTGTGCCTCGGCTTCCTTGCGCGCGCTGATATCGGTAAAGCTGGCCACGTAATGGGTGATCTCGCCATCCGGGTCAAGCACAACCGATATCGACAGCCACTTCGGGTACAGGCTGTTGTCCTTGCGACGGTCGACGACCTCGCCCTGCCAGAAACCGGTTTGATCCAATGCTGACCACATTTCCGCATAGGTCGCATCGGGCGTCTGGCCAGAAGCCAGAAACTTGGGATCTTTCCCCTGAATTTCGTCAAGGCTGTAACCCGTCAGGCGGGTGAAGGCAGGGTTCACCGCCAGAATGTGTTTGTCGCGGTCAGTGATGAGTATGGCCTCACCGCTGTGCTCGAATACATTGGCGTAGAGCCGCAACGATTCTTCGGACTGCTTACGTGCCGTGATGTCCTGCACCGTACCCATGGAACGGCGGGCCTTGCCATGCTCGTCGTAGATCGTCTCGCAGCGTTCATTCACCCATTTGACTCGGCCATCGGGCATAAGCAACCGATGGGTAATATCGTAAGATGATCGGGTCGCCAACGCAGTGCTGTAAGCCTGGTTGACCCGGTCACGGTCTTCCGGGTGGATGGCGTTCAGGAACACCTCGTAGGTGGCGCCTAACAACGATTTGTCTATTTCGAATAGACGGAAGGTTTCATCCGACCAGGACAGCTTTCCGCTGTCCAAATCAAGTTCCCAGCTACCCACCTCCGCGATGCGCTGCGCTTCCTTGAGACGTGCCTCGCTATTCTTCAGCGCCGCATCGGCGATCTGTTTTTCCGTTATGTCGGTGCCGATCCTGACCATGAATTCCAGCTCGCCATGCTTATCGAGCAGCAGTGAGTTGGACCACTCAATCAGGCGCTTCGATCCATCCCGGGCAACCCAGTGATTGGTATAGGATTCGCGCAGGGCGCGCGGATCCCGGACCGCCGCGCTGAAGACGTCCTCATGCACGGCTTCGCGCTCATCAGGCGTCAGGAAGAAGTCCCATACAAACTTCCCTTCGACTTCAGCAAAGGCATGCTGCGTAAATTCTTCGCAGGCGCGATTAAAACGACGGATACGGCCTTCGCGGTCAAGCACCACCACAAGCGCGCCGGCTTTGTCGAAAATTTCGTTTTGCAGCGCTGTGATTTCCCGCAGTTCCTGCGAGCGCGCTTCCACTTTGGCTTCAAGATCGTGGCGGGATTCATTCAAGGCATCCGTCATATGATTGAAGGCATGCGAAAGCCGGCCCAGTTCATCGTGGTCATGGAGCGGCGGATGCCGGAAAAATCACCCAGGGCGATACGGTCGGCCGCCTCTGTCAGTCGCTGGATTGGGCGGGACAGTCTGCGCCCGAAAAAGTAGGCCACAGCGCCGGACAGGATCAGGAACAAGGCCAGCGCCAGATAAGAAATATGGCGCAGCCGGATGGCGGGCGCCAGGGCTTCCCGAGCGTCAATTTTGACGACCATGCCCCATCCCAGCGTAGGTAGATAGCGCCAGGCCGCCACGCTTTCAATGCCGCCATAGTCGCGCATGACTCCTCGGCCAGCAGCCCCAACCAGCGCCGCCTGCATCGGCAGAGATGCCTCCTGAAGCGTCACCCGATAACGATAGGCAGCATCCTGGATGTGCTTGAGCGGTGCCGTGTAAAAGACTGCGCTGCCATCCTTTTGCGCCAGCACCGTTTCTCCGGTACGGCCCAGGCCGGTTCGGTTGACCGTCACGGTTTCCAGGGTGCGTGCGTTCAATTGCAAGGCCAGCACGCCTTTCACCATCCCGTTTGCTATTACTGGCGCAGTCAGAAAGCCGACCGGCTGGTTGCCCGCTGGGGCATAGGGTGCAAAGCGGGTGAGGCGGGCCTGGCGGGTTTGCATGGCCAGTTCAAACCCTTTTGCCAGTTGGGTGTCACGATAGGGGCCTTGCCGGAGATGGGTGCCCAGATCCCGATTTTGGGCGAACGAAAACACCACGTTGCCTGCCGTGTCCATCAGCAACAAGTCGTCATAGTCGCTGATTGCGTTGGCTGATTTGAGATCGTTGCGTAGCTGGCTGGCTGCAGACTGATAGTCGGGAGCATCCAGACCCCCTGTGCGAAAAAGGTAGCCTAGCGAGGCGGCCCTTTCGAGGATGATTTTCCGTTTTCTGAGCTGTTCGACATCAATCAGGCGATCGGAAATGTGGTTATTGATTTGCTCAACTTTTTTATCGGCAATGGTCGCCATGCTTTCCAGGACGGTGTCGCGTAGCAAGCTCTCAAACGAGGCCAGATAAAAAGTAGCCAGACCGGCCAGCGGTAACGCGGCTACCAACAGATAGCTCAACAACAATTGGAGGGAAATTGGGAGCGCTTTTATCACAAGCGGCTCCCGCGACTGCGATACACGTTGGCCCGCTGGCACAGGAGGGAGCGCTGTGGCGTTATGTCATTGAAAACGTATTCTGGAATGAAACCAAATAAAACGATGTGATCGAATTGATTATTCATGCCCTGATTGTAGACATGCCATACAAATGACGATGTGCTGATTTTAAAACAGAAAGTTAAGCATTGTTAAATTAAGGTGCGTCTATTGGAATGGCTTGGGATGGTCTTTAATGATTGAGGTACAGTCGATTGACTTTCATATACCCCCGCTCATGCCTGACTCAGGTTATCCACCTGGCGTTGTGGCTGGCCGGTTCGATGCGGGGAACGGAAAAACATGCCCATGCCCCAGGTGACCGAACAACAAGCTGCACCCGAAACGCTGCTGATCGTCGACGACGAAGCCAATATCCTGTCCGCCTTGGGCCGTTTGTTTCGGCGCGACGGCTATCGTCTGCTGAGCGCTTCGAGCGGACAGGATGCGCTGGCGCTGCTGGCCGAAAACGAGGTGGGAGTGATTCTGTCGGACCAACGCATGCCCGGCATGAGCGGAATACAGTTCCTCCGCGAGGCCCGCGCGGGCTGGCCGGATACCGTGCGCATCATGTTGAGCGGGTATACGGAACTGTCCAGCGTGACGGATTCGGTGAATCAGGTTGCCATCTACAAGTTTCTCACCAAACCCTGGGACGACGATGCACTGCGCGAAGCCGTGCGCAAGGCTTTCCATCTGTATCGGGTGACGCGCGAGAACACCCGGCTTAGCGTCGCCCTCAAGGCGGCCAACGAGACCCTGACGCAGTGGAACCGGGAACTGGAACAGCGTGTCGCCGACAAGACGCGGGAGGCTTTACGCAATCAACACATTCTTCGCGCTTCGCAGGAGATTCTGGCGCACCTGCCCATGCCGGTGTTGGGAATCGACCCGGATGGCTATCTGGTGATGATGAATCGGGCGGCTGAGTCCATGCTGGGTATCGCTGGTTCTTTTCTGGGCGAGCTGGCCGGCGAGGTGCTTCCCGCCGGGCTGGCAGAAGCCGGCGCAACGGGAGAAGGGCTGTGCCGTCTGGCAGATGGGCGCCAGCTTGAATATTGGCGTTATCCCCTGGGAACCGGCGCAGCCGTGATGGGAACTGCGCTGGTGATCCATCATCTGGATGGCCGGGCTTTACGATGACCCCTCCGACTCGCGCAGACATTCGGGCCGGCCTCAAGCGGCTGAGCGGCCTTACTCCCGCAGTACAGGCGATCTTGCCACGGCTGGGTGACGAGACCCTGACCGCCCATGAGCTGGGGCACATGGTAAGCCAGGACCCCATCCTGGCTGCCCGGGTGCTGCATCTGGCCAATTCTCCCTTTTACGGTTTGTCCAGGCAGGTGGGCTCTCTGGAGGAGGCCGTGCTGATACTCGGCATCAGTCACCTGCGCGGGATGGTGCTTTCAACCGGATTGATTGGCCTGTTTGCCGACGTCGAGGCGATTGCACGCAGCTTGGCCACGGCTGCCGCGGCCGGCTCGCTTGCAAAGTCCCTGCGGCGCGATCAGGGCATGGCGTTTACCGCCGGCTTGCTGCACAACCTCGGGGCCTTGCTGCTTGGGCATTTTGCACCGGAAATCTGGCAATCCCTGGCAAGCGAATCGATCGAAGCGGGCGAGCACAGGCTGTCACACGAGAAAGCGGCTTTTGGGTTTGACCGCTGCGAACTGGGCGCCGATATCGCCGGAGATTGGCATTTTCCAGATGTCATCCGGGCGGCGATCCGCTCGCATCTTCAACCGCCGGACGCGCCAGTGGAAATGCTCACTGATCTGGTGCACGTGGCCTGGGTGATCAGCGGAGATATTGCATCGGAAGATTCCACGGCGCTCAATCCAGCCATTTTGCAACGCTCAGGCCTGACAGGCCCGGCGGGAGAAGCCAGTCTGGCCGCCGCGCACCAGGCTGCAAGCGATAGTCAAGGCGTCCTGGACGCGCTTTAGTTTGACGCGCATCGGCCGTTTCACTTGATAGGGAACCGTTGCATGTGGTCGCGCCGGAAGCGCAACCCGGCACGCGAACAGTTCCGGATGCAAGGCAAGAAGACGGTCTGTTTCGACAGTGAATCCCCCGCAGGCAAGCGCTAGATGTCCATTCTTACAGCGGCATTGCGCTGGGGGATGCAGGCCGTTTTTGATGCCGTCGATGAGTACGGAAATTGAAAGGAAAGACTGTGGCCCGCAACAACAATTGCCGGATGATGCTTACGGGTGTGCATCCCGATGCAAACGCGTACGTCGGTTGCGGCAGCGAACCCGCGCCAGCGCCGGCTGGCTGGCAGAAAAGCGCGATGGATGCGGTGCCGTCCCAGCTTGCGATGCTCGATGCTCAGGGCAGAATTGTTGCAGTAAACCGCGCCTGGTCGCGTTTTGCCAGCGAGCATGCCGCGGGCGCCGTGGGAAGTTGCGTAGGCGTGAGCTATCTGGCCACCTTGCGTGCGCTTGCCGGGCAAGACGACAGCAGCGCAGCGCACGCCCTGCAGGGAATCAATGCCGTACTTGCAGGGGAAACACCTCTGTTCGAACTCGATTTTCTGTGCCGCTCGGCTGGCGCGGCGCGCTGGTTTCTGATGCAGGTGTCAGCGTTGCCGGAAGAGGAAGGCTGCGTGGTCTCGTGTCTCGATATCACCGACCGTAAGCAGTCGGAACAATCTCATGCACAACTGGCGGCCGTGCTGGAGGCCACCCCGGATTTTGTCGGCATGGCGGACGAGCAAGGACGGATGCTGTATGCCAACCGGGCGCTACGTCAGATACGCGGGCTTGGGCTGTCGCCCGCCGCGCCGCTGGGTAATTGGGGCGAGTCGCATCCGGACTGGGCGTTTCACAAGATCAAGGAAGAAGCACTTCCGGAAACGGCGCGTAATGGCGACTGGTCCGGCGAAACCGCCATTCTGGATGTGTCCGGGCGAGAAGTGCCGGTGCATCAGGTGATACTGGCGCATCGCGATGGCGCGGGCGAAATCGATTTTTTCTCGACCATCATGCGCAATCTCACCGCATCCCAGCAGCAGGCAGCGGCGTTACGGCAGGCCTTCGACGAGCTGAAGCGAACCCAGGAACAGCTGGTGAACTCCGAGAAAATGGCGTCCATCGGTCAGCTGACGGCTGGCGTGGCGCACGAAATCAACAATCCGGTCGGCTACCTGCATTCCAACCTGAACACCCTGGTGCAATATGTTGGAGATGTGCTGCGCGTGGTGACGAGCTATGAGGCCGCGCTACCCGCAATTACCGACCCTGCCGCCAGGGCCGCCGTCGAGCGGGTGAAAAAGGAAACGGATTTTGCCTTCCTGCTGGAAGACATCCCCAAGCTGTTGTCGGAATCCCAGGAAGGCACGCAACGGGTACGCAAGATCGTTCAGGATTTGAAAGACTTCGCCCATGCCGGTAATAACGAAGAATGGCAATGGGTGGATCTGCGCAACAGCTTGGAACGCACTCTCAACATCGTTCACAACGAACTCAAATACAAGGCTACGGTGGCGTGCTCTTATGATGACCTCCCGGAGATTCGTTGCCTGCCGGGGCAGTTGAATCAGGTTTTCATGAATCTGCTGGTGAATGCGGGTCATGCCATCGAGGCAAACGGCCAGGTGGGGGTGAGCGCCAGACAGGTGGGCGAGCAGGTATGGGTGGAAATTTCGGACACCGGCTGCGGCATGGCCCCGGAAGTGGTGGGGCGCATTTTCGAGCCGTTCTTCACAACCAAGCCCGTGGGCAAGGGCACCGGCCTGGGGTTGTCGATTTCCTATGGCATTGTGAAAAAACATGGCGGCCATATCGAAGTGGACAGCGAAGTCGGGCGGGGTACCACTTTCCGGATTGTATTGCCGGTTTCGGGTCCGGATGAGGGGCCGGCATGAGCGCGGTTCTTTCTCCTCCGCCCGATGCGGAAGTGGATATGGAGCTGCAGCCGAAAAACTCCACCCGCCCGCTGTTTGCCGGCTTGCTGGTGATGCTGGTGCTGATGTGTGCCGGCACGGGAATCGGAATCTATCAGCTGCGGCACATGGCGGCCACTCTGGACAACGTAGTGCAGGAAGACGAAGTGGCGCGAAATGCCGTCAACACCATGTTGAGCGTGACGCGGCAGCGGGCTTTGCTCATGACCGAAATCTTCGGCATGGCGGATGCCTTCGACCGGGACGAAAAACTGCTTGAGTTCGACCGCCTCGCCAGCGTGTTCAGCACTGCGCTCCAGCAACAGACCGTCATGAGCGTAACACCCGAAGAAAAAACGGTGCTGGCACGCCAGCGGCTGCTGATCATGGAGCTGGTCGAGCAATTCGGTCGCGTGGCCAATTTGACGCGCAGGGATGAGCTGGCCGGCGCAGAGGACCTTTTCCGCAATGCGGCCATCCCCACACAAAACCAGATGCTGGACACCCTGATGCAGTGGAGCGCGACGCACCATGAACGGCACAGCCAGTTGGTGCAAGAGGCGCAAGCACAGCAGCAAGGCGTGATCAGGACGATGTTCGGCGTCGCCGCGATTTCCATCGCGGTCGGCCTGCTGGTGGCGTGGGTGGTGTTTCGCTGGAACAGCCGCTTGATTGGCCGCTTCATGGAAAACGAAGTCCGCTTGCGTGACGCCCTGGCACAATCGGCGTTTCGTCAAAAGGCGCTGGATACGCACTCCATCATCAGTGTGGCCGATGTGGACGGCAGCATCATCTATACCAACGACAAGTTTTGCGAAGTCAGCGGTTACCGGCGGGAAGATCTCATTGGCCAAAACCATCGTATCGTCAAATCGGATTTCCACCCTCCCGAATTTTACCAGGACATGTGGGAGACCATTAGTAGCGGCCGTATCTGGACGGGCGAAGTCAGGAACCGGGCAAAAAGTGGTCAGCATTACTGGGTGCAAACCACCATCGTGCCCATGCTGGATGAAAGTGGCCTGCCGATACGCTATATCTCGGTGCGCACCGAGATTACCCAGCTCAAGGCCATGGAAGCCTCGGTGCGCGAGGCCAACCTGATCCTGAAGAGCAATGTGCTTGAACGCACGCAGGAACTGGAGCAGGCCAAGTCGCATCTGGAGCAGGAGCTGCGCGACCGGGTGCGCACGCAGGAAGCTCTGCAAAGCAGCTACGATGAGTTGAAGAGCCTGCATCGGCAGTTGCAGGAGGCTCAGCAATACCTGATGCAGTCCGAAAAGCTTGCCGCCGTGGGCCAGTTGGCCGCCGGCATGGCCCACGAAATCAATAATCCCATCGGGTTTATTGCCTCCAATCTGGCCACGCTGGGCCGCTATCAGGACACGCTGGGGGCCGTGCTGGCGCGCTACATCCAGCAGGAGTCCGGCATGGACGAGGATGCCCGGACCGCCATGGTTGCGTTTCGGCAGCAGGCCGACCTGGAGTTTCTGCTGGAGGACACCCGGGATTTGCTGGCTGAATCGCGCAGCGGGGCCGAGCGGGTACGTAATATCGTCCAGGATTTACGCGATTTTTCGCGGGTCGACAGCGACGGGAAGCGGCAGCAGGTCGACATCAATCAATGCCTGGACACCACGCTCAACCTGCTCGGCGAGCGATTCTCCGAAGGCACGAGCATACAACGCGAATATGGCGCTGCCCCCCTGGTTGAATGCAACCCTGCCGATCTCAACCAGGTATTCGTCAACTTGCTTAACAATGCCCAGCAGGCCTTGCAGGGAAAACCCGGCAGCATCGTCCTGCGCAGCGGGGTGGAAGGCGAACAGGCCTGGGTGGAAATCGAGGACACGGGCGCAGGCATAGCGGAAACGGTGTTGCCCCAGATTTTCGATCCGTTCTTCACCACGCGACCCGTGGGGCAGGGCGCGGGGTTGGGCCTGTCCACTGCATACGGCGTGATCCAGCAACATGGCGGCCAGATCACGGTCAGTAGCCGAGTTGGGATGGGGTCGGTATTTCGGGTGAGTTTGCCGTTAAGTCACGCTGAAGCTGCGCCTGACCGGGCAAGCGGGAGCGCATTCGGTGAAAACCCCGGGCAGGAAGCCCAGACTGCAACGTCGGGCAATTAAGTGAACAATACATCGGGACGCCAGCCTGCCAGGCAGAAGATTTCGGTTGGAGAAGGAACACGGCATGCAAGACAGCAATAAACCACCGGTAAAGCTGCTTCTGGTCGACGACGAACCCAATATCCTGACCAGTTTGAATCGTCTGCTGCGCCCGGAGGGCTATTCCATCCGGACGGCCGAGAGCGGGGCGCACGCGCTTGAATTGCTGGCGCAGGAGCCTGCCGACGTGATCGTTTCCGACATGCGCATGCCAGCGATGGACGGGGCAGTGTTTCTCAAGCAGGCGCGCGCAGGCTGGCCCGATAGCGTGCGTTTGTTGCTGACCGGGTTTTCAGATACCGAATCCACCATTTCCGCTATCAACGAAGGCGGAATCTACATGTACCTGAACAAGCCATGGGACGATGCACAACTGCTCCAGGCCGTTCGCGGCGCGGTGGAACGCAAACATCTGGTGGATGAGCGCAACGCGTTGCTGGAACTGACCGCCCGGCAGAATGCCGAGCTCAATTTTCTGAATGACGGGCTGGAAGATGCGGTCAGGGCGCGCACCGCCGAACTCAAGCAATCCTCGAATTTCCTCGAACTGGGCAACAAAAAGCTCAAGGAGAATTTTCATGCCAGCTTGTGCGTGTTTTCCAATCTGATCGAACTGCGCCAGGGCAACATGGGCGGGCACGGCAAGCGGGTAGCCGACCTGGCCCGAAAAATGGCCGCCCGCATCGGGCTGCGCGAACAGGAAATCAACGACATCACCGTGGCAGGCCTGCTGCACGACATCGGCAAGATCGGCTGGTCCGACGAAATGTTCCAGAAGCCGTTCAATGTGGAGTACACGGTAGAAGAACGCCAGCTGGCCATGAAACATCCAGCCATTGCCGCCAAGTTGTTGATGGAACTGGAAAACATGCGCAATTCCGCGCGGATCATCCAGCATCATCATGAGCACTTCAACGGACGTGGCTATCCCGACAATCTCGCGGGCCTGGATATTCCGATCGGCGCGCGCATTCTCGCCGTGGCCGACGATTACGACGAACTTCAGCTGGGCAGCATCACCCAGAAGCGCCGTTCGCCCGAACAGGCAGCAGCCATGATCCGGGATGGCGCCCGGGCGCGGTATGACCCGTCTGTCGTGGCCATATTCCTGAAAATCATGGGCATGACAGTCGATGCAGTGGCTGCTGGCCCTGAGCAACGTGTTGCGTCGGCCATGTTGAAGGCGAAAACCCAATTGGCTCGAGACGTCGTCGGCGAGGATGGTGCAATGCTTCTGAGCAAGGGTTATGTGCTCGATGAAAAACTGATCCAGCAACTTCAAAGATATGAAGAAAAAATCGGGCATCCACTTGAACTATGGATTGCCGGTGCCTGATCGTGATCAGGTCTGAATTTCTACAGGAAAGTTCGAGGCAAGAAGACCGGACGTTACGCACTTGGGAAAGCATGAGCGATCTATCTCTGTGCCTATTCGTATTTACCTTTTATCAAACCTGGTATGGCCGCATTCATATCCAATCCCGGTTTGTGGCAGAACGGGGCAGACACAAAATCATTTGCTCGCGTCAGGCACGAACTTCAGCACATTGCCGTTGATGCAGTAGCGCTTGTGAGTGGGCGCAGGGCCGTCGTCAAAGACGTGGCCGAGGTGGATGCCGGAGCTGGCGCTACGCACTTCCACTCGCGTCATGCCGAGCATCCGGTCTTCGTGAAGTTTGATGGCGCCGTTTACCGGGTTGAAGAAGCTGGGCCAGCCGGTGCCGCTTTCGAACTTGGTGTCGCTGCGGAACAGGGGCGCGCCGGTGATGGGGTCGACAAAGGTGCCGGGGCGTTTTTCGTCGAGGTGTGATCCGGTGCCGGCGCGTTCGGTGCCTTGGTTAAAAGCGATATGTTGTTGAGCAGGGCTCAGCAGACGATAGCCAAGCCATTTCCAGAAGCCAGCCTGGTTGCTGTAGCCGGTATAGCGCGAGACTTCGCGGCCGCGCTCGAACAGGACTATGGTGGGGGTGGCGAACAGGCTTTTTTCCAGTTCCCAGCCAGTGGGGACGTTGGGATTGAGCGTGCTGATGATGGGCACGGGTGACTTCCAGTGGTCGAGCACCTCGGCTTTGAACTGTTTGCAAAATGCGCATTCCTCTGCTTCAAACACTACCAATTGCCGTTCAAAGGCGAGGGCTTTGCCATCCAGCCGTGGGGCCACGGAGGGGTGTGCTGCACTGGTTGAGCCGGGGTATTTCACGCCGGTGCCGCCCAGGCCGCAATAGCCTTGTGGGTTTTTCTTGAGGTAGTCCTGATGGTAGGTTTCGGCGGGATAGTATTTTTCAAGTGGCGCGATATCGGTGGTGATGGCGCCCAGCCCGCCTTTCGTTAGCGCCTGCTGATAGGCCACATGGGTTTTCTGCGCGTTTTCGCTTTGTGCCGGGCCATGGGTGTAGATGGCGCTGCGGTAGTTGGTGCCGACGTCGTTGCCCTGGCGGTCGCCCTGGGTGGGATTGTGACTTTCCCAGAATTTGATCAACACGGTTTCGAGCGTGGTTTTGGCGGGGTCAAACGTCACCTTGACGACTTCGGCATGGTTGCGCTGGCTGGTTTTGCCTTTTTTTACGGCGCGTTCATGGTCAAGCACAGCCTGATAATTTCCCGCGATGTCGCCATTGGCATAGCCGCTTTCCACATCGACCACGCCCACCACTTCGGACATGCGCTTTTCAGCGCCCCAGAAACACCCCATGCCCAGCACGATGGAGTCGAGCGGGGTATTCGGGTTGCTCAATGCCGGTTTGGCCGGGGCTGCGGGTGTTTCCTTGGCGCAGGCGCTGACGAGCAGGCCCAGGCTCAGGGTGAGAAGTAGCGCTTGTAAGCTGCGGGTTGAAAACATGGGTTTAGGTTCGGTTGGAGTGCTGTTCATTATTATGGGGTATGGGGTTCGCTTGCTGCCTCACACCGTGGTGATGGCTTGGTCGTAGATAGAGGCGGTTCCTGACAAAAGTTTTTCAAGGCTGGGCTGCGTGGGCCGTTATGGATCAATCGCGGGCCAATCAGTCAGCTTCGAATTAGAATTCGTTGACCGCACGTTTAATCATTCCGTAAAAATCAGGCACCGAATCTGACGGGGCGCAGGCCCGAACACAATCCAGGGAACTGTATGGCTCGTCACAAACAAAGCCGCTTTGATCATTTACTTGCGCTAATTGGCAAGCTGCCTTGGTGGGCGGGGGTCATGTTCGCGCTTGCAGCCTATTTGATGCTGCATCGCGTGGTTACTCGCGAGGTAACTGCGGTGTCGCAACCGGGAATTATGGGCGGCGCTGTTAGCCCGGCATTACTTAATTCGCTCGCTGCCTTGGGCCAGTATCTGCTGCCAGCAATTTTTTTGCTGGGCGCTGCCGTGTCGGCTTATGGGCGTTTCAGACGCGAGGCACAATCCGGTGGTACAGCAACCCACGCGGAGTGGAGTGCGCTAAACGCAATGACCTGGCGGCAGTTTGAGACCTTGGTCGGCGAGTCTTTTCGGCGCAAGGGTTATTCGGTGACAAAGACGAGCGGCGGCTCCGATAGCGATTTTGATCTGATCCTGAAGCAGCAGGGCAAAACCTTTCTGGTGCAATGCAAGCAATGGCGCGCCATCAAGGTGGGCGTCAACACTGTACGCGAGCTCAATGGGGTGATGACAGCCCAGGGTGCCAATGGCGGGTTTGTGCTGACATCCGGCCAGTTTACCGATGAGGCGCAGGCGTTTGCACGCAGTCAAAACATCGAGTTGCTGGATGGCAAGGCGCTGCATGCGCTGATACATGGGGTGATCGTGCCCGGCAAGGCAGGCTTTGGCCCGCTTAACGTGGTGACCTCGGGCGCACCGTTCTGCCCTGAATGCCAGGGCCGAATGAGCTTGCGCAAAGCCAAGCGCGGCAAGCATGCAGGCAAGATGTATTGGTGTTGCATGCGGTATCCGGATTGCAAGGGACGCCGCCGGGTTTGATATCCAACTGGCTTCCTGTTCCCTTACCGGTTCGATATCGTGCATATGCGGGTGCGCGGTGCGCAGCCATTTCGCCTCGCTATCCCAGAACACCGGTTTTTCGGCTTTGGGTAATGCCATTGAGAAGGGAGGGGCGGATTTGCGTGATCTGGTGAGCCTGTTTCCTCGCCCGGGCCGGGTCGAAGCAATCTATCTGCGTCCGCAGCGCCGCGGCGAAGTGGTTGCTGTCGAATCCGTGATGGCGGTTGCGGCGTGTGGCCTGCAAGGTGACCACTACGCACAGCCTTCCCGCGGCCGAGTGGCGGGTGGCTCCCGGCAGGTGACGCTGATTCAGGTGGAGCATTTGCCTGTGTTGGCAGCGTTGGCGGGGCAGGAATGCATCGACCCGGCTGGGCTGCGACGCAATCTGGTGGTGTCGGGCTTGAATCTGCTGGCGGCGCATGCGCTGTTTCGTGACCAGCCGCTGGCGTTGCGTATTGGCGATGCGGTGGCGTTGGAGATAACGGGGCATTGCGCACCGTGCTCACGCATGGAGTCGGTGCTGGGGCCGGGTGGCTATACCGCGATGCACGGCCACGGCGGCGTCAGTGCCCGCATTCTGGTGGGCGGCATGATCCGGCTGAATGATGCGGTGTGTTGCGCGCAAGTGCAGGCTTAGGGCGGGGTGGGTGTGTTTATTCAAAAGCATCGCGCTTGTTTTTAATGCTGCGTATGATCCAGATGTGGTCTGGTTTTGCCTTCATATCGGGAGCCTGCGGGCTCATGACACATTCAGGGAGTTCGTATGAAAATCGGGTTGATGGTGTTGCCGTTTGTGTGCGCGGCCAGTGTGGCAATGGCAGCAGTTGAGGGTGCGCCGGCCATGGCGCCCGAGCCAAGCGGTGCCGCTCCGGGGATGGAGCCTGCCCACTACCGCAGGATAAACAGCAAGAAGAAAACTTTGCCCAGTGGCGACCTGCGCCAGTGCCTGGAATTGAAAACCAGCAAGGAAATCATCCGCTGTTCGGAAACACGACGTAAAAAATAATCGGCGTAGCAACGGCTGTTTTGCTTGCGATCCCCCTCATTTTGCTTAAGCCCTACACCTGTCGGGCTTGAAAAATCCTCACATCACTTCAAAATAAGGCCTGTAAATCAGGGTTATTCGGGCTATGGCAACCAAGAAAGAAAGCAGTACTCTACTGGAACCGGTTGCGGCCAAAGTCAAGCCGCCGCCCTTGTACAAGGTTTTGCTACTGAACGACGACTACACCCCAATGGAGTTCGTGGTGCTGGTCCTCAAGAAGTTTTTTGGTATCGACCAAGAACGGGCGACACAAATCATGCTCAAAGTGCATACTGAGGGCGTTGGCGTGTGTGGAATCTATCCCAGGGATATCGCTCACACCAAGGTTGAGCAGGTTGTGGATTTCGCACGGCAGCATCAACATCCGCTGCAATGCACGATGGAGGAAAGTTAGATGATTGCCCAAGAACTCGAAGTTACGCTGCACATGGCGTTTATGGACGCGCGACAGAAGCGCCACGAATTTATTTCGGTGGAGCATCTGCTGTTGGCGATGCTGGACAATCCCTCCGCCATGGAGGTACTGCGCGCGTGCGGTGCCAACATCGAGACCATGCGCGAGCAACTCGCCAAATTCATTGAGGAACACACTCCCCGGGTGGAAGGTGAGGGCGACAGCGAGGTCGATACCCAGCCTACGCTCGGATTCCAGCGGGTGATCCAGCGTGCCATCCTGCACGTGCAGTCGTCGGGCAAGAAAGAAGTGACCGGCGCCAATGTGCTGGTGGCGGTATTTGGCGAGAAAGATTCGCATGCGGTGTATTTCCTGGGCCAGCAGGGCGTGACCCGGCTCGACATCGTCAATTTCATTTCCCATGGCATCACCAAAACCCCGCAGAGCGAGCCGCTGCGCGCCGATGAAGCGACCGAACCGAGTACGGAATCCCCCGCGACTTCGCCGTTGGACAGCTTTGCCCTGAACCTGAACACCCAGGCGCTGGCCGGCAAGATCGACCCGCTGATCGGGCGCGATCAGGAACTGATCCGCGTGATCCAGACCCTGTGCCGTCGGCGCAAAAATAATCCGCTGTTGGTGGGCGAGGCGGGCGTGGGTAAAACCGCCATTGCCGAAGGCCTGGCGCGGCGCATTATTGAAGGCACGGTGCCTGATATCCTGGCGGACAGCACGGTCTATTCGCTGGATATGGGTGCCTTGCTGGCCGGGACCAAATACCGGGGCGACTTTGAGCAACGCCTGAAAGGCGTGCTGAAGCAGTTGGCCGATAATTCCAAGGCGATTCTGTTCATCGATGAAATTCACACGCTGATCGGCGCCGGCGCGGCCTCGGGCGGCACGCTTGATGCCTCCAATCTGCTGAAGCCGGCGTTGTCATCCGGACAGCTGCGCTGCATTGGCGCCACCACGTACACCGAATACCGTGGCATTTTCGAAAAAGACCATGCCTTGTCACGGCGTTTCCAGAAGGTGGACGTGCCTGAGCCGTCCATCAACGAAACCATTGAGATTCTGCGTGGCCTCAAAACCCGTTTCGAAGACCATCACGGCGTCAAGTACACCGCCGCGGCTTTGACTACCGCTGCCCAGCTGTCGGCACGCTACATCAATGACCGCCATCTGCCTGACAAGGCGATCGATGTCATCGACGAGGCAGGCGCAGCTCAGCGCATTTTGCCGAAATCCAAGCAGAGAAAGACGATTACGCCGCGCGAGATCGAAGACATCATTGCCAAGATCGCGCGCATCCCGCCCAAGACGGTCTCGTCCGACGACAGGAGTTCGCTCAAAACACTGGATCGCGATCTGAAATCGGTGGTGTACGGCCAGGATAAGGCGATTGAGGCGCTGGCAACAGCGATCAAGATGTCGCGCAGCGGTCTGGGCGATCCGCAGAAGCCGATTGGAAACTTCTTGTTCTCAGGTCCGACCGGCGTTGGAAAGACCGAAGTCGCACGCCAGTTGGCCTATGTGCTGGGGGTTGAACTGATACGCTTCGACATGTCCGAATACATGGAGCGTCACGCGGTGTCGCGCCTGATCGGTGCGCCGCCAGGTTATGTGGGATTCGATCAAGGCGGTTTGTTGACGGAAGCGGTGACCAAGCACCCCTATGCCGTCATTTTGCTGGATGAAGTGGAAAAGGCGCATCCGGATATTTTCAACGTGCTGTTGCAGGTGATGGATCACGGCACGCTGACCGATACCAACGGCCGCAAGGCAGACTTCCGCAACGTGGTGCTGGTGATGACTACCAATGCGGGTGCAGAAATGCTCAATAAAGCAAACATCGGATTCTCCAATTCGCGTGAAAGTGGCGATGAGATGGGTGAAATCAAACGCATGTTTACCCCGGAGTTCCGCAACCGGCTGGATGCGATCATTCCGTTCGCTTCCTTGACCGAACCGGTCATCCTGCAAGTGGTGGATAAATTCCTGATGCAGCTGGAAGAGCAATTGCATGAGAAAAAAGTTGAAGCCGTCTTTACCGATGAGCTCAAGGCTTATCTTGCCAAGCATGGCTTCGATCCGTTAATGGGTGCCCGGCCCATGGCGCGCCTGATCCAGGACACGATCCGTAAGGCGCTGGCTGACGAGTTGCTGTTCGGCAAACTCGCTCATGGCGGGCGCGTGACGATCGCAATGGATGCCGATGACAAGGTCTCACTGGAGTTTGAAGAAGCCATACCTGCGTAAATTGTTGTAAAGATTTGTTCGTTTCTGGCCGTTAGCGTTCACAACGGCAAGTGCATGATTCTTTGTTAGCGTTTTTTTGACTGCGTTCCGGATGAACGGAACCCTTACAGAACCGCTGAACAGGCACAGGCAAGTGAACCTTCTAACGCAAGGAGTTGCGATGAAATCTCATTTTTTAGCGCTGGTGGTGGTGACCTCTCTTTTTAGCGTGCTTTCCCTGGGTGCCTACGCTGCGGAGGCTGACGACAGTTTGGCTGCGGCAGGCGAACGCATTCGTCAGACCGGGGCGCAGCTTCAGGCTGATATCAAGAAGGCGCGTGAGCGACTTGAAGCTCAAGAGGCCAGAGAAGCCGTAGAGCGCAAGCGCGCAGCTGAGCGTGAACGTCAGCAGGCGATCACGGAAGAAAAACAGCGACATGCCCAGGAGCTTGCCCAGGCGCGTGCCCGTCGGGAGGAGGCAGCGCGAGCCGAGCAAGCCGAACGATTACGTCAGCAACAAGCTGAAAAAGCTGAGCGAGAGCAACAGCTTCAGGCTGAAAAGGCAGAGCGGGAGAAGAAGCTGTTGGCGGAGAAGGCGCTACGCGACAAGAGTCGCGTACTCACCAAAGAAGAAGAAGCCGCTAATCGGCAGGCCGCCAAAGCAAAAGCGATTGAGGCACTTAAGCAAGCTCGGGCAGCCAACACCATGAAATCGTTTGTTGAGTAAGCTGATCCATTTCGACTCGGCCTTATGGCACGTGGAAAGATATGTGTTTCCAAGCCATTTATAGATGCATCCTGAAGAGCCTGCGGTTTTCCGTGGGCTCTTCGCATTTCGGGGGCCATTTGCTTATTTCTGAACATGAGGACGCCAGGAAATAAAAAGCGGCGCCTAAGGCGCCGCGAAAAACCCGGTGTGGCAGGAGGAGAGCGCCTGAGGTTGGACCCCATGCCGGGAGTATCTACAAGGGAAATCTACTTAAGCTGCAAGTATTACTGGTATCAACGGCGCCTTTTGTTCTTTCTTTAGGTCAATGATTGGTGCAGCGAAAACTTGCTGATCAGCGTGGAATTTCGCACCATGTTGGACCGTACAAAATGCCACTACTCAATATGTAATATCCTGATGCTTGAATGTTAAAGGTGACTGTATCCATTCTTGTGCACCCCGCACATTGGGAAACGTGTATGGTTTGGACTGGGGATATTCTAAATCGACGTGATTACACATTAACAACACATTCGACATGACCACACTTCATCCTGTAATTCTTTCCGGCGGCTCAGGCACGCGTCTTTGGCCCTTGTCCCGCGCGGCTCTGCCCAAGCAGTTGCTGCCCCTTGCAAGCAAACACAGTCTGTTGCAGGACACGGTGAGCCGGTTGGTTGATATGCCCGAAATAGCCAATCCATTGATGGTGTGTAATGTCGAGCACCGCTTCATGATCGCAGAACAGATGCGCCAGATCGGGGCGACGCCGCGCGCCATCGTACTGGAGCCGGTGGGGCGCAACACGGCACCCGCGATCGCTGTCGCCGCGTTGATGCTGTCGCGTGACGACCCTGAGGCCTTGATGCTGGTGCTTCCAGCCGACCATTTGATCGGGGATGTCGACGCATTCCATGCGGCGATACGGATTGCTGCGGAAGCCGCAAAAAAAGGCCATCTGACTACTTTTGGCATCGTGGCGGCCATTCCGGAGACGGGTTATGGCTATATACAAAAAGGCGCACCCCTTGCCGACCCAATGGGCGCGTTTCAGGTGGCGGCCTTTGTGGAAAAGCCCGATTTGCCCACTGCGCAGCAGTATGTGGATTCCGGCGATTATTTTTGGAACAGTGGCATGTTCCTGTTCCGTGCAACGGATTTTTTGAATGAACTTCAAATCTTGCGCCCCGATATCCTTGAGGCCAGCCGGGCTGCACTGGATGCGGCTACGCTTGATCTGGATTTTGTGCGGCTGGATCCGGCTGCCTTTGAGTCCTGCCCGTCAGAGTCGGTCGATTATGCAGTGATGGAACACACCCGCTGCGCGGCGATGGTGCCCGCCGATATGGCCTGGAATGACATTGGCGCATGGTCGGCGCTGTGGAACGTTGCGGTCAAGGACGCGCAGGGCAACGCCACCCGGGGTGATGTCATGCTGGAAGACGCCCGGAACAACTTCGTCCGTGCCGAAACCCGTATGGTCGCCATGCTGGGGGTATCGGACCTGGTGGTGGTGGAAACGGCTGACGTCGTGTTGGTGGCTAAAAAAGACCAGGTTCAGGATGTCAAAAAGCTGGTCGAGCGCTTGAAAGCCGAGAAACGCTGTGAACACCTGGTCCACAAGCAGGTTTACCGACCCTGGGGCTGGTATGAGGGGATCGATGAGGGCGAGCGCTTCCAGGTCAAGCGCATCATGGTCAAGCCGGGCGAAAAGCTGAGCCTGCAAATGCACCACCATCGTGCCGAGCACTGGGTGGTGGTGTCCGGTACCGCCAGCGTTACCTGTGGTGATCTGGTTACGCTGCTAACCGAAAACCAGTCAACCTATATTCCGCTGGGGACCACACATCGGCTGGAGAACCCGGGCAAGGTCGATTTGCACATCATCGAGGTGCAGTCGGGGACGTATCTGGGTGAAGACGATATCGTGCGTCTCGAAGATATCTACAAGCGCAATTAAGGCTGCCGTATCTTTCTTCGCATTCGGCGGGTGCAATGCCCGCCGTGGAACTGCAATAGCCTGTATTCACAAGTCCTTGTTATCTATTGATAACCCACTTTATGCCTTGGGGTTGTTACTGCCTGAAATGTGATCCGACAGACGGGGCGTGTAGGACAAACACCTACACAGCTTCTCGCGCGACACCGTAATCGAATACAGCCAACGTCCACATTAACTTTCCCCTGTTCCGTCCGAAAACGAATTCAGCACGCAAAGTTAAGTGCGCGACTGCAAATAATTCAACACGGAAGGGCGAGAAAATGAAACTGGACGAAATGCTGGACGAAATGCGTGATGTCAATCTCAACTACCTGATGCTGGCGCAAAACATGATCCGACATGACAAGGCGACCGCTGTTTTTCGTCTGGGCATCAGCCAGGACGTGGCCGGTTTGATCGAATCACTGTCCCCCGCACAAATCCTCAAGCTCGCTGCCTCCGGCATGATGGTTTCGCGCTTCCGCTTTGATGATGGCATGGTGCTGAACATGCTCACCAGCTACACCAAAGACCGCGCCATCGCACAATCTCACGCCGCCATTCTGATGGCTGGGCAGGCTGTCGCAGCGTTTGCCTGAATGAGTTGACCTGCCCGGCAGGGCTGCGTGGCGTAACAAACAGGGAAGAATTCCAATGGGCAAAAAAAGTTTGCTGACCGAAATGCGTGACACTCAACTGGCGATCGAGCTGATCGAACTGGGAGCGCGTCCGCAGGTGTTGGAAACCGAGACCACGCTGTCGCGCGAACGTTTGCTCAAGCTGTACAAGGAAGTCAAAGGCGTCTCGCCGCCTAAAGGCATGCTGCCGTTCTCCACAGACTGGTTTCTGACCTGGTTGCCCAACGTCCATTCTTCACTGTTCATTAACATTCGCCGCTACATCACTAAAAACAGTGATTGCGAGGGGATAGAAGCGGTACTGAAAACCTACCGCCTGTATCAGGAATACCTGCATACCAACCAGATTGATGAAGTGCTGAGCTTCACGCGCGCCTGGACCCTGAATCGATTCTTTGAAAACCGCATGCTCGCAACAGCCGCCTGCACTGGGTGTGGTGGACATTTCGTGGTTCATCCCGATGATTTACATACCCACTATGTTTGCGGCTTGTGCAATAAACCTGCCCGCGCCGGGAAAACACGCAAGGCCAAAGTTGAGGCACAAACTGCGCTGACCGCTGCTGCTTGAAACGATTTCGCAATTAACGAACCATGAAGCGCCTGCCTATCAGCCTACAGTCGCTCATCATTCAGGGGGTCGCACTTTGCCTGGCCGGCATTCTGAGCTATTTGATCCCTGTTGATTTCTCGCACCAGCCCACCTGGTGGCAGTTGGCACTCGTACAGGGCGGAATCGCTGCTTTATTGAGTTATCTCTTCCAGCAGCCCTCCTGGTGGCCGCCAGTGCATTTCATTTTCTTTCCCGCAATTCTGCTGGCTCTGCAGGCCAGCGTGCCAACCTGGCTTTACCTGGTGGCATTTCTGACACTGGTGCTGTTCTACTGGAGCACCTTTCGCACCCGTGTTCCATTATACCTTTCCGACCGCAAAGCCTGGCAGGCGGTTGCGCCTTTGTTGCCCCGGACGCAACCTTTCCGTTTCATCGATGTGGGCAGCGGCTTGGGTGATGTGCCGTTCTATCTGGAGCCCCGGTTTCCCGAGGGCTGTTTTTACGGCACTGAAATCGCCCCGGCACCATGGCTGATCAGCCGAGTGCGCGCCTGGTCCAGGCGTAGTCAAGTGACATTCATGCGTCGCGATTACACGGCCATTGATCTGGCTGGTTTTGACGTGGTGTTTGCCTTCCTCTCACCCGCAGTCATGCCGGCATTGTGGGAGCAGGCGCGGGCGCAGATGCAGAAAGGCAGCCTGTTCATCAGCCTTTCATTTGGGGTTCAGTCGCGGCAGCCTGACCATGAAATAACCCTGGCCGAAGGCGCCCGCCATACCCTGTATGCGTGGCGGATGTGAAATGGCTCAGCGCCCTTTTTCTTGGGCACTGCCATCAAGTTTTAGGCTGCATGGTCGAATCCTTTCCCTGAGAGCTAACGCTTCAGTTACAGCAACACCGGGGCAGGGAAGTAATCCAGACCCCCGGAATCAACCCGGAATAAGGAACAAACAGTCGTGCTAGTCATTGGTGGATATATCGCGGTTCTGCTGTGCGTGTTTGGCGGTTATGCGTTGGCCGGCGGATATCTGGCGGCGTTGTGGCATCCGGTAGAACTCCTGATTATTGGGGGCGGGGCGCTCGGCGCGTTTGTTGTCGGAAACAACAGCAAAGCCATCAAGGCAACGATAAAAGTGCTGCCGACCTTGTTCAAGGGGTCGAAGTACAACCGCGCTTTGTATATGGACATGATGGCGCTGCTGTATGAACTGCTGACCAAGGTTCGCAAGGAAGGCCTGATGTCGGTGGAATCTGATGTCGAAAACCCCGAGAGCAGCCCGCTGTTCTTAAAGTACCCATCGATTATGGCCGATCACCATATTGTTGAATTCATGACCGATTATCTGCGCCTGATGGTAAGCGGCAGCATGAATGCCTTCGAAATCGAAAACCTGATGGACAACGAGATCGAAACCCATCATCACGAAGGTGAAATACCGATACACGCCATCACCAAACTCGGTGATGGCTTGCCTGCATTCGGCATTGTTGCGGCCGTGATGGGGGTTGTGAAGACCATGGGGTCGGTACACCTGCCGCCAGCTGAACTGGGGATATTGATCGGGGCTGCGTTGACCGGCACATTTATCGGAATTTTGCTGGCCTATGGCTTTGTAAGCCCGCTGGGCCCTCTGCTCGAACAAAAGCTGAACGAGTCGACCAAGATGTATCAGTGCGTCAAGGTGACGTTGCTGGCGAGCATCAATGGCTATGCACCGGCAATCGCCGTTGAGTTCGGGCGCAAGGTGTTGTACTCCACCGAGCGGCCTACCTTCCTTGAACTGGAAACGCATGTGAAGGGCGCGAAGTCGCGCTAAGCATTCATGACCAGGTTTCAAATCCTTAGCGGACTCTCCGTGGCGTTTAAATGAGCGAGCAAAAATCGACCATCGTCGTCAAACGCATCAAAAAAGTGGCCGGTGGTCACCATGGCGGTGCGTGGAAGATCGCCTATGCCGACTTTGTGACGGCGATGATGGCTTTTTTCCTGCTGATGTGGCTGTTGGGGTCAACCGCCCAGGGGGATTTGGCTGGTATCGCGGACTATTTCAAGACGCCGCTCAAGGTTGCCATGCAGGGTGGGTCTGGCAGCGGTGACAGTTCCAGCGTGCTCAAGGGCGGTGGCCAGGATCTGACGCGCAAGGTGGGGCAAGTGAAAAGGGGCGAATCCGTCCCGAAAAAGAAATCCTACAATCTTGAAGCGGCAAAATCCGAGCTTGAGCGCCAGGAAGCGGCCAATCTGAAGTTACTGGAAGGCCGCCTTAAAGCAGCGATTGATAGCAACCCCACGCTCAAGCAATTCAAGCGTCAATTGCTGATCGACATTACCAGTGAAGGCCTGCGCATCCAGATTGTGGATGAGCAGAACCGGCCCATGTTCAACCTGGCCAGTGCTGACTTGCAGCCCTACACAAAAGTTATCCTGAACGAGATTGGCCGTGTCCTGAACGATGTGCAAAACCGCATCAGCCTGTCGGGGCATACCGATGCCACCGCGTACGCCAGTGGCGAGCGAGGGTATAGCAACTGGGAGCTGTCGACCGATCGCGCCAATGCGTCGCGGCGCGCGTTGGTCGCGGGCGGAATGGATGAGTCAAAAATGCTGCGGGTGGTGGGGCTGGCTTCATCAGTCCCCTTCAACCAGGCGGGGCCTGCCGACCCGGTTAACCGACGCATCAGCATCATTGTGATGAACAAGCGCACCGAAGAGGCCGTGACCAAACAAGCAAGCGGCGTGAGTGAGGCCAACGAAGCAGAAGTCCGCAGTGACGTGAGCAAGGCTGCACCCTCGCCCTGATCGAATACGATTAACCCCAGACAGTGAGTGGCCTGATTTGTGCGCTGTCATGCACAATTCAGGCCACTGCTTTTTCTGCTGGCCAGGGTCTGGTTCAGTCCAGTACGTGACTTGAAGGGCGGATTCAACCCTGAAGTGCAACGACGTTTTGATGTGATTGTAACTGCG
>JASJPF010000008.1:0-34168 GCA_031426835.1 Thiobacillus sp. | reverse complement strand
GCCGGTCGACGCCTTCTTCGACAGCGTGATGGTCAACGCCGACGATCCCGCGCTCAAGGCCAACCGCCTGGCGCTGCTCAAGCAGTTGCACCAGACCATGAACCGGGTGGCTGACATCTCCCGCTTAGCCGCTTAAACTCACGCCATGAAGCTCATCATTCTCGACCGCGACGGCGTCATCAATATTGGCTCCGAACAGTTCATCAAGTCACCCGATGAATGGAAGCCCATTCCCGGCAGCCTGGAGGCGATCGCGCGGCTGACGCGCGAAGGCTGGCGCGTGGTGGTGGCAACCAATCAGTCGGGGCTGGCGCGCGGGCTGTTCGAGATGGCGACGCTGAACGCCATCCATGCCAAGATGCATAAGGCGGTGGCGCAGGCGGGCGGGCGCATCGAGGCGGTGTTTTATTGCCCGCATTCTGCTGATATGAACTGCGACTGCCGCAAACCGAGGACGGGGCTGTTTAACGAGATCGCCACACGTTATGGTCGCGACCTGATTGGCGTGCCCTCGATTGGCGACTCGCTGCGTGATTTGCAGGCAGCGGCCAGCGTCGGTGCACTGCCGTTTCTGGTGAGAACCGGCAAGGGCGAGAAAACCCTGCTGGCGGGCGGCTTGCCCGAGAACACCCCGGTATTCACCAATTTGAGCGAGGCAGTCGAACACCTGCTTGCTGCAGTGGCATGAACCTGCTTCGCTCGGTGATTTTCGCGGTCTTGCAGACCGTGTTGACGATATTTTTCAGTGTGATTGCGTTGTTCAGCTTTCCATTTTCTGCGCATGCGCGTTACCAATTGATCACCGGCTACAACCACACGGTGATCTGGCTGGCGCGTTGGGTGTTGGGGATCAAGTATGTGATTCTGGGCGCCAACAATCTGCCGACACAACCTTCCATCATTCTGGCCAAGCATCAGTCGGCCTGGGAAACGGTGGCGTTTCTGTGTCTGTTCCCCCCCATTTCGCCCGTGATCAAACAGGAGCTGTTGAAAGTGCCATTTTTCGGCTGGGCGTTCCGGATGCTTTCTCCCATCGCCATCGACCGCGGCGCCGGCCGCGAGGCGTTAAAGCAGATCGTCAGCCAGGGCAAGGAAAAGCTCGCACAGGGATTCTGGGTGCTGGTGTTTCCCGAGGGCACGCGCGTCGCGCCGGGCGAGAAAGGCCGCTACGGTATCGGCGGTGGCTGGCTGGCGGCGGATTCCGGCGCCCCCATCGTGCCGGTGGCGCACAATGCCGGCGAAGTCTGGCCAAAAAATGCCTTCATCAAATGCCCCGGAACCGTCACGGTCAGCATCGGCCCGGCGATCGAAACTGCCGGCAAGAGCGCGGCTGATCTCACGCGTGAAGTGGAAGCCTGGATAGAAGGCGAAATGACGAGGTTGCCCCCTGCTGCCGCGCGCCAATAGCGGCGTTTTACAGATCGGTGACGCCGCCATTCCGTATCAGCTGCGTCGTTCCCGTCGCCGCCGTACGCTGGGATTGACGGTAACCGCGTGCGAAGTGCGGATTCATGCCCCAAGCTGGACGCCGCGCGGTGAAATTGAACACTACGTGATTCAGCAGCAAAGCTGGCTCACCCGAGCCTGGACGCGGATGCAGTTGCGCACACCGCAAGCTGCGGCTGAACCCTTGAACACTGTGCGCTATCTTGGACGAACGCTCAGGCTCGACATCCGGCCCGCGTTGTTCAGTGAGGTGCGTCGACAGGGCGATACGTTGCGTATCGATGCACCGTACGATGCCGACACCAACGCCCTGGTCCGCGACTGGTTGCGCGGGCGCGCGGCACGGTTTTTAGCCTGGCGGCTCGCACGTATCGCGCAGAAATTGGGGCGCACCCCCAGCCGTTTTGCGCTATCCAACGCGCAGACGCAGTGGGGCAGCTGCACCCAACGAGGCCATGTCCGGCTTAACTGGCGCTTGGTGCAGGCGCCGCTCACGCTGATCGATTACGTTGCTGCACACGAGCTCGCCCACCTCGTTCATCTCGACCATTCGCCGCGCTTCTGGGCGCAGGTCGCCGTCCTGTGCCCCGACGCGCTTGCACGACGCGCCGAGTTGCGCACAATGGGCGCTTCACTCTTTCTTGTTTAATATCAGCCTGATTTAACTTCAGCCAGGTTTGATTTATTAAGGCTAATCACGATGCGAATCCTTCACACCATGCTGCGGGTCGGCGATCTCGATCGTTCGATTGATTTCTATACTCATGTTTTAGGCATGGAGTTGTTGCGTCGCAAGGACTACCCCGGCGGCAAGTTCACCCTTGCCTTTGTCGGTTACGACACCGAAGACAAGGCCGCGGTGCTCGAGCTCACCTACAACTGGGGCGTAGACAAATACGAAGTCGGCAGCGGCTACGGCCACATCGCGATTGAAGTCGATGATGCCTACGCGGCGTGCGATGCAGCCACCGCCAAGGGCGGCAAGGTGCTGCGCCCGGCCGGCCCGATGTCGCATGGCACCACGGTGATTGCGTTCATCGAAGACCCCGACGGCTACCCGATTGAATTCATCCAGAAAGGCACAGCCGGGTGGGCGCGGGAATCCAGCTTGTAACTTTGCCGGACTGAGGATTAACTGATTGCCTTGGTAATCAATGGCACCAAAGACTCTGGCAACTTGATCTGGCCGGATAGCGCAAAAGTCTGGGCGCTCTTAGACATCTTTCCCCACGTCCTGCGGATGATCTCCAGCCATTTCGCTTCATCGTAATCGGGCTTGCTGTGGGCGAAGGCCAGCAGGTAATGCTCGATGAAGACGAGGTTGGCAATGTCTTCCAGCAGTTGCGATTCCGGGTTGACCTTGATGCCGCGCTTGCCCACGGCTTTCTTGACGCGTTCGATCATGGTGTCTTCATAGCCAGCCTCGCGCATCAGCTCGCCGGCGGTGTCGGCGTGAAAGGTATACAGGCCGGTGCGCCACGCGTGATAGCCCTCCTTGGTCATCGGGTAGCTGTTGCGCGGCACCGTCCAGCGCTGGATGTGCTGGGCGCGCACAGCCAGTTGTGAGGCTTCGGAGGCGTCCGGCGCAAAGCGGCCGATCATGTCCGACATGCGCTGACCGTAAAGCAGTTCTTTCGGCTGGCCTTCGTCCTGGTTGGGATCCTGGGCATTGGCAGCATCGAACCGTGCCAGGGTGTGTTCAAAGCGTTCCTGATTGTCGATCATGATTCGTTCCTGGGTGAAGGGTCAATAGTTGACCGCATGGGCGATTGTCACAAGCTTTGGCGCCGCAAGGCAACACCGCATCCTTGTCGACAGACAAACGCGGCATGCGTTAAGGTGTTCAGACTTATGGGCTTGAGTTTTCGAATTCAACCTCAAGGTATGACAAGACCATTTGCCATCATGCCTGCATGGCGCATTTCAAGGAATCCAACGTGACTGATCTGTTCTCTCCTGCCCGTTTCGGTACCATCGATCTTGCCAACCGCATTGTGATGTCTTCGCTGACGCGCAACCGCGCCGGCGCGGGCAATGTGCCGACCGCCCTGATGGCTGAATACTATCGTCAGCGTGCATCGGCCGGGTTGATCCTCACCGAGGCCACGCCGATTTGCGCAGAGGGCCACGGCTATCCGCGCACCCCTGGCATCCATACCCCCGAGCAGGTCGCGGGCTGGAAGCTGGTGACGGATGCCGTACATGGTGCGGGCGGCAAGATTGCTCTTCAGCTCTGGCACGTGGGGCGGATTTCGCATCCCGATCTGCAGCCCGGCGGCAGTCTGCCGGTGGCACCCTCCGCGATTCGTCCGGCCGGACAGGTGTTCACCGGGCAGGCGATGAAAGACTATGTGACGCCGCGTGCGCTTGAACTTTCGGAAATTCCCGGCGTGATCGAACGCTATGCGCAGGCTGCGCGTCAGGCAATGGCGGCCGGTTTTGACGGGGTCGAGATCCATGCCGGAAACGGCTATCTGCTGGACCAGTTTCTGCGCTCGTCCACCAACCAGCGCACGGATGCCTACGGTGGCAGCAAGGAAAACCGCGCGCGCCTGCTGCTGGAAGTGCTGCAGGCGGTATGCAAGGCAATCGGTGCTGACCGTGTCGGCCTGCGGCTGTCTCCAGTGACGACGTTCAATGACATCAGCGACGACAATCCACAGGAGACCTTCGATTTTGTGGTCACCGAGCTCAATTCGCTGAAGCTTGCGTTTCTGGATGTGCTGCAGGGCACGGGCGGGATGCCGAAAGAAGAATGGATGCCGTTTGACTATGCACGGTTGCGCGCGTTGTACAAAGGCAATCTGATCTTAAATAACGAATATGGGTTTGAAGCTGGTCAGGCAGCCGTCATGTCAGGCGAGGCCGATGCGATTGCATACGGTCGCCTCCTGCTCGCAAACCCCGATCTGGTTGAGCGGTTCCGTCAGGGCGCGCCATTAAATACACCTGATTACGAGAGGTTGTATACCGGCGAGGAAAAAGGCTACACGGATTATGCTTTTCTGCCGGGCTAGCCTTGCTTGAGGGTGGCCGCGCAGGGATCAGCCGAGGTTTGTTCGGCTAAATAGCCTCATGGATCCCTGCAGCGCGCTGACTCAAGGCGAGGTCACAGGGGCCATTTTAAGTGAGCCGTTTTTGTAGGCGACGGACGCCGTCTGATAATACGCCACGGCTTCGTCGCGCAAACGGGTATCGAGGGTGGTCAGGGTGGCGCTGCCGTCCTTTGGGTCAATCCGGAAAGTCTCGACACGTTGTTTCGGTCCGAGCACAGTGAGCTTCCCCCCCTTCAAATACCCCAATTCCTCATAATTGCTGATGAAAGCACGGCGGTTTTCGGTGCGCTGTTTATACACGGACTCACCAAAAAACCGCTTGTCACCCGGGATGTTCAGGATGTCCAGCAGCGTGGGGGGAATATCGATCTGGCTGGTCAACCGCGCATCTTCGCCGGCCGCAAGCAGCGCGGGGGCATAAAAAATCATCGGGATGTGATAGCCGGGCACCGGAAGCTTGGTGCGGCCCGCAGCCGAGGCACAGTGGTCGGCAACAATGACAAACAAGGTGTTGGCAAACCAGGGTTTGTTGCGCGCCTTCTCGATGAAGTCTCCGATTGCGTAATCAGTATATTTGACGCCACCTTCGTGGTGCCCCGGTGAGGGTATGTCGATACGCCCGTCCGGATAGGTAAAGGGACGGTGGTTGGAAGTGGTCATGATCTGGGCCATGAATGGCTTGCCGGTTGCATGCATCCGGTCAAGCTGGAGCAGGCTGTTGTCGAACAGGAACTCGTCCGCCACGCCCCACACATTGGCAAATCCGACTGAGGCTTTGGGGAAATCGGTACGATCTACGACCTGATAGTCATTGCTGGAAAAATAGGCATTCATGTTGTCGAAATAGCCATATCCCCCATAGAGAAACATCGTTTCAAATCCCTTGCGATGCAGGATTTCACCGATTGTTGCCAGATGTTCGTTGTCCGGACGTCTGACGATAGCCTGCCCGGGTATGGGCGGCGCTCCCAGCGACAGGGCGTCAAGCCCTCGAACCGTCCTGGTGCCGGTGGCATAGAGTTGGGTGAATAAAACACCTTCTTTAGCCAAGGCGTCCAGTCTGGGCGTCAAACCGGTTTGGTTGCCAAAGCTGCCGAGATAACTGGCCGAAAGACTCTCTACCGAAATCAGCACCACATTGCGGGGCGCTTGTTTGAAGGGTGAGCTTTGGGGGTGACCGGTTGCGGGTTGACGCAAGTTTGCATGATGCAAGCCTGCGGGCGACATGACGTTGACGTCTAACTCACGCAGGATGCGAGTCGCCTGGGCGGGCGGCATCGTGGCATAAAAGCGTTCATAGTCGAGTTCGTTACGCTGATAGGCCGCGAAAAAGGTCATCAAGCCGTTGCCGGAGAGCTCATTGGCGTAGGCATTTTGCGAAAACGCCATCTGATCGATGTCGCTCAGATGCAGGGTGCTCCAGGGGAGGAGCACTGCCAGCACGGCATACATGACCCGCCAGCCGGCTTGGGGTGCGGGTGCGGGCGCACGGCGGATGGGATGGCGAAACAGCCAGGTCAGTCCCAGCGCCAACACAACCACCGCTGTCAGCAGTGCCGGTACCGAATACGATTCGAGAATGTTGCCGATGACTTCATGCGTGTAAACCAGGTAGTCGACGGCGATAAAGTTGAAACGGGTTTTAAATTCTTCCCAGAATGTCCATTCCGACAGCGCGACGAAGATGAAACTCACCGCAAACACAAAGAAAACCACCAGGCGCAATCCGCCTTGCCAGCGGGTGTCACGCCAGCGCACGGGCCAAATGGCAGCCCACATCAGCATGGGGGCGAGGATCCAGAACAGTGCGACAAAATCGAAACCCAGTCCGCGCAGAAACAGGCCCGGCCACAGGGTGAAGGGCACATTGTCCAGGCCGGCATGCAGGGTCAAAACCAGCCGCGTAAGACTCGCGATCGTCAGAAAAAGCAGGGCGAGGTGAATGAAGGGAATCGGGGTGCGACGCGTGGAGGGTGATGTCATCAGGCGAGCGGTTCGGCTTTAAGCGATGTCACGTGCTGGGCAATCGCCTCATAGGCAGAAAGCGACAAGGCCTCAGCGCGCAAGCCGGCGTCAATATTCAAGGTGACAAAATCGTCGGGTTTGAGCAGGCTGCCGAGGGTGTTCTTCAGGGTTTTGCGCCGTTGCGAAAAGGCGGCGGCGACAACGCGAGCAAACACATGTTCGTTGAGCGGGACGACTTCAGCGGGTTTTTTCGGGATCAGGCGAACCACCGCGGAATTGACTTTGGGCGGCGGGTTGAACGCCGTGGGCGGCACATCCAGCAGCCACTCCAGATGAAAACGTCGCTGCAACATGACAGTCAGCCGGCCGTAATCGTTGGTGGCAGGTTCGGCGACCATGCGCTCGACTACTTCCTTCTGCAACATGAAATGCAGATCGCGGATGTGTTCGGAAAACTCGATCAGGTGAAATAGCAACGGGGTGGAAATGTTGTAGGGCAGGTTGCCAATAATGCGCAAGTCGTGTCCCAGCGCGCCAAAATCGAATTTCAGCGCATCGCAACTATGTACCGTAAGGCGATCGGCCGGCCAGGCTCTTTGCAGCCGCGCGACGATGTCGCGGTCGAGCTCGACCGCATGCAGATGGGGCAGGCAGTCGAGCAGGGGTTTTGTCAATGCGCCCAGCCCGGGGCCAATTTCGACGACCGTTTCGCCTGGCTGTGGATGAATCGCGTGAACGATGGCGTGGATGATGCCGTCGTCGATGAGGAAGTTCTGGCCGAAGCGCTTGCGTGGGGTATGCATATTCAGGGTCGGAAAGAGTCGGGGTGCAGCTACTGGCTGCGTGCTCGTGACGCCATGTCCATCGCGACCTCAATTGCCGTCAACAGGCTGCCGACTTCGGCACGGCCGCTGCCGGCAAGGTCGAGCGCGGTGCCATGGTCGACCGACGTGCGGATGAAGGGCAGTCCCAGGGTGATATTCACCCCGGCGCCGAAGCTGGCGTATTTCAGGACGGGCAAGCCCTGGTCGTGATACATCGCCAGCACGGCGTCGCAGGGGTCATGGCGGATGCGCGAAAACAGCGTGTCGGCGGGCAGCGGGCCAACGAGGTGCAGGCCTTGTTCGCGCAGGCGGTCAAGCGTGGGTTCGATGATGTCGAGTTCTTCGCGTCCCAGGTGGCCCGACTCCCCCGCGTGCGGGTTGAGGCCGGCGACCAGGATTCGCGGCAGGGCGATACCGAATTTGCTTTGCAGATCGTCATGCAGAATGCGGATGACTTCGGTAAGCAACGCGGGTGTGATGGCATCGGCCACCTTGCGCAAGGGCAGGTGGGTGGTGGCGAGCGCGACGCGCAGGCCGCCGCCTGCCAGCATCATCACGACTTTTTTTGTGCCGCTGTGGTCGGCCAGATACTCGGTATGACCGGTAAAGGCAAAGCCGGCGTCGTTGATGATGCCCTTGTGTACCGGTGCGGTGACGACTGCGTGGTAGGTGCCGTCCATACAGCCCGCAAGCGCGGCATCCAACAAGGCCAGGACGTGGGCGCTGTTGCGCGTATCGAGCTTGCCCGGGGTGACCGGGACAGCCACGGGGAGGTGACGCACATGGAGTGAACCCGGTTGATGCGCGGGGATGGTCTCAGTGGTGATGAAGTTGACGTGGACATCGAGTTGCACGGCACGGGCGCGTAACACATCAATATCGCCGAGGACCGATAGCCGGCATGGCAGTGCCTGGTGTGACAGTGCAATGCAGAGATCAGGACCGATCCCGGCAGGTTCGCCTGCGGTGAGGGCGAGGGTGGGCAGGCTCAAAGCTTCACTCACCCAGGCTCATCTCAATTGATCTGACGCAATTCGACGTAAGCCGAGTCGCGAATTTGCCGTACCCAGTCCTCAAACGCTTCTTCACCCTTGCGCTCGCGGATGGCCTGACGTGCCAGCAGTTTCTGGCGCTCCTGAGTAACATCCTGATTGCGCCGCTCCAATACCTGGATCAGGTGCAAGCCGAACGGGGACTGGATGGGGGCACTGACTTCGCCCGGTTTCAATGCGTCCATGGCCTGTTCAAAATCGGGTACGGTGTCGCCGGGGTTGACCCAGCCAAGGTCGCCGCCCTTGGATGCGCTGGCATCTTCGGAATGCAGCTGCGCCAGTTCCTCGAACTTCACCCCGTTGTCGATGCGTTCCTTGAGCTGCAACAGGCGGGTACGGGCGTCCGATTCCGACGTCAGCTCATTGGTCTTGATCAGAATGTGACGCGCATGCGTTTGGGTGACGTTGAGGGTGGCATCGAGCCCGCGCTTGTCGTAGAGCTTGAGGATGTGGAAGCCGTTGCTGCTTTTTAACAGCGGGCTGGTCTGGCCGGGTTGCATGGATTTCAGGGTGTTCATAAACAGCGTGGGCAGTTTGCCGCTGGCACGCCAGTCGAAGCCCCCACCTTGCATGGCATTGGGCGCATCGGAGTGGCTGGCGGACAACTGGGCGAAGTCGGCGCCCTTGGCGAGTTGGGCAAGGACGTCTTCGGCGCGGGCACGACGCGCCTGAATTTGCTCGGGGGAGGTGTTTTCCGGCACGGTGACCAGAATGTGCGCGAAGTTGTATTCCGTTTCAACCCCTTGCTGCGCCAGGGTCTGCAGATAGCCTTCGATTTCGGCATCACTCACGGAGATGCGGTTGTCGACATCGCGCTCGCGTGCCCGGGCGATCAGAATTTCGTTGCGTATGGTAGTGCGCAAGCTATCGAGGGTCATGCCATCACGGGTCAGCGCGGCTTGCAGGCCGGCCATGTCGAGCTTGTTCTGTGTGGCGATACGCTGCAATGCGCGCTCGACCTGAGTCGGGTCGACTCGAATGCCGGTGCTGCGAGCATGTTGCTGCAGCGCCAGCTCGGTGACCATGCGTTCGAGCAGCTGTTTTTCAAGGACGTCACGCTGCGGCAGCGGGGTGTTTTGTTTGGCCAGTTTCTGCGTCACTTCGTCATATCGTCTGACGAGTTCCTGCCGCGTGATGACTTCGTCGTTAACGACTGCGACGATATGGTCGAGCGGCGTGACGGCGGCCTGGGCGGGCAGCAAGCTTGATGCGGCTATCAACATCACCAGCATCGCAAGGGGGCGGCGCCATTCAGGGCGTTTGAAGAATGTCATTGCTAGGCCTGTATCCGGGAATGCTATGTTTCAAAATATCGAGTGGGTTGGAGCCTAAACGCCCCATGCCGCTCAACTCCAATTGGAAGAACAATGCGTCAGTTGACTGGTTTTCCTTGGTGGCCAGGCGCTGGAAGACGCCGCGTATCGCCCAGCAACCGCCGTTGTATTCAAGTCCTGCCAGGCCTTCGACCAGCTTGTTGTCCTGGAAAGAGTAGTTGTAGCGGAACATGCCATACCAGCGGTTGCCCAGCGGCCATTGCGCGGACAAGTCGACCTGATCGGTGGTTTGGTCAATGAAACGGTAGCCAAAGTTCAATGCGCGTCCCGGTCCGGGGCGGTAGGACGCCCCCAGATTGCGGCGTATCGTGGTGCCGTTCTGCGTATTGAGCTGCCAGGCGGTGTTGATGCGCCAGTCATGGGTGATTTGCCCGCTCACGGCGGCAAGCAGATCGGTGGCGTTGCTGGTGCGCGGTGCGACGCCGGGTAGCGTGACCTGCTGGGAGGCGAAATAATAGCGCTGGCCAAGCGTGACCTGCAGCCGTTCCAGACCGCTGGTTGCTTCGGTGAAGCGACTGGTGACCGCGATGGTCAGCTGATTGGCATCGTTAATCCGGTCGCCGCCGATGAACTGATTCTCGGTGAACATCTGCGCATAGTTGAAATCAAGTTGTGCGCTATCAAAAACCGGAATCGCGTTCTGATCACGGTAAGGCGCGAAAACATAGTAGGCGCGCGGCTCGAGTGTCTGTTCATAATCATTGCCGGCAAAGCGAAAGGGACGGTCAAACGTGACACCGCTATCGAGGCTGAAGATGGGCAGATTGCGCTTGATGTTCTGCGTGGCAGCGTTGTCGTCCAACGCGTAATAGCTGCTATGCCAGCCGAGTTGAGGCGTCAGGAAACCGAATGAATTGCTGAGCGGCAGGCGTACAGTGGGATAGGCCAGCACGCGTGTCCCTTCAGTCAATGTGGCGTGAGCAAAACGGGTGGCTGAGGTTTCCAGCTTGAGTTCAAGGCCGTTGTCCAGGGTGTGGGTCATACCCAGACGTGCATGAGGCAGTCGTGCATAAGGCTCAACAATAGCCGCTGCGGAGGAATCCTGCAGCGTCTGGAAGGTTTGCGCGCGCAGTTCGGCATTCCAGTTGGCATGGCTCGTGGTCAACCAGGCTTCGCGATTGAGGTGGGAAATCGAAGTCGACGCGATGAGGTTCGACAGATCGCGGAAATAATCGTTGTCAGAGACGCGATTGAAGTTCATGCCGGCCAGCGTGCTGGCGTTCAGACGGTATTCATTCCTGAGCGCCAGGCTCCAGCGCGAACGATTGGCTTCGTTGTCGTCCGGTAAATATTCAAGGCGATTTTCGCCACGGACTTTATCCAGCAGGTAGCGGAATTCACCGCCCAGCTGCACCCCGCGTTTGGACAGCAGGCGGGGATAGAGCGTGGCGTCGTAGTTGGGCGCGAGGTTGAGGTAATACGGCACCAGAATATCGAGCCCGCTGCGTTCGGTGGTGCCAATGGTGGGCGCCAGCATGCCGGTTTTGCGCGCATTGTTCAGCGGGAAATTCATCCACGGGGTATACAGGATCGGCACGCCCAGAAAGCGCAGGGTGGCATTGCGCGCGGTGCCCACATTGCGGGATTTGTCGAGTTCGAGATCTTTTACCTTGAGAAACCAGTCGTCATTGCCGGCCGAACACGTGGTATAGGTCGCATCCTTCAGCGTGTAGTGAGTTTTGTCGATGAACTCAATGTGTTCGGCATTGCCACGACCCGGCTGGTCGGTGAACTGGTAGACCGGCTGTGTCAGTTCGCCGCTGTAATCGTTGATGTAGAGCCTGAGCGCATCGCCCTCCACCAGCAGCGCGGGCTGCTCCATGCGAACCTGGCCCCTGGCCTGAACCAGGCTTTGCGTGGTGTCGTACAGCAACCAGTCGGCAAAGAAGTTGTTGCCCGCCTGCCGGGCTTCCACTCGACCACTGGCTTCGATGACATTGGGCGAGGTGGATTCGATGCGGTCGGCAGTCACAAACATCGGCCCCGCCTTGCCCGCTATCGTAGAGCCCGATAGTTCGACATCCTTTTGCAGTGCGAGCTCACCCGCAGCCGCAGAACCGACAGTGAGGAGCAACGCGATATACGTAAAGCCAGGCAAGTTGGTCAAGCGATGTAAAATCCGGGCAAAGATTAATTGGAACAGCATTATTCGGAGCAACATGGCAGTGGAACGTTTGCAAGCATTAAAGGCCTGGGCCGCACTACAACTCGGGGGGGGATCGATTGAAATCGCCCCGGCTTCGGCGGATGCCAGTTTCCGCCGTTACTTTCGCGTTGCCTTAAATCAAGGCGGCGCCAAAGGACGCGATTATATCGTGATGGACGCGCCCACGGCACATGAGGATTGCCGGCCGTTTATCGCGGTCGCCCAATTGTTTGCCGAGGCGGGGGTGCACGTGCCGCAGGTCATGGCGCAGGATCTGCAACAAGGTTTCCTGCTGCTGACTGATTTAGGCGATATCACTTACCTGTCGGCGCTGAATCAGGCCGCGCTCACCCCCGCGGAACCCGGGCTGGCCAGCCCTTACCCGGTTGCGCCTAATTTGTCCGTGGCGCGTGAACTGTATCTGGCGTCGAATGATGCGCTGATCCGTATCCAGTTGGCCAGTCGCCCCGGTGTGTTGCCCGAATACGATCGTGCCCTGCTCACCCGTGAGCTGATGCTGTTTCCCGAGTGGTACGTCGGTAAACACTTGGGCGCTGTGTTGACGAATGAACAAACGGCAACATTGAACACCGCATTTGAGCATTTGCTGGCCAACAATCTGGCCCAGCCGAAGGTGTTTGTGCACCGCGACTGGCATTCGCGCAATTTGATGGTGAGCGACCCGAACCCCGGCATTCTCGATTTCCAGGATGCGGTTTATGGCCCCATCACCTACGATCTCGCTTCGATTTACCGCGATGCGTACATCCAGTGGGACGAAGAGCACCAGCTCGACTGGGTGATCCGCTACTGGGAAAAAGCGCGCGCCGCCAAGTTGCCGGTACGTGAGGATTTCGGCGATTTCTGGCGTGATTTCGAATGGATGGGGGCGCAACGCCACATCAAGATTCTCGGCATTTTTGCGCGGCTCTATCACCGCGATGGCAAGGATGGCTATTTGAAAGACATGCCGCTGGTGATGGGGTATTTGCGCAAGGTATGCGAGCGTTATATTGAATTGAAGCCCCTGCTGTATTTGCTGGATGAGTTGGAGGATAGGCGGGTGCAGGTGGGGTAAATGTTTTGGGGTAAACGGAGAATGCACGCAGCAATCCGTTCGCCCTGAGCTTGTCGAAGGGTTGGTTGTAGAGATGAAGGATTTTGCTTGGCTACTGTCCGTTGGCCGGGGGTAGCCCGGCGGCTAGTTACTTTCTTTGTCTCGCCAAAGAAAGTAACCAAAGAAAGGCGACCCCGACATCCCCGAAACCCCGAAACCCCGAAAACCGAGCCTGCCGGGTGGGCGGCAAAGAACTCGCCTCGCTTTTGCTGTTTTAAATTGATTTTTTGTGAGCGCGACTCAAACACCTTTGCCGCTGATCCACCCGGCAGGTTCGATTTTCGGCGGGGCTGAGAGGGGATGAAAGTCAAAACCAGGGCGGTGATATGGGACGTTTCCGATTATTATTCGGGCTTCACGTTCGGTGCATTACGCCTGTGGCTCATGCGCACTTCGTAGTCCAATCATCATCCCAAGGACAACAATGCTGTCAAAACTATCAATATTGGCCGTTTCATTACTGACTATCGGCTGTGCCACAACATCAGAAAAACTTGCTCGCCAAGGTATTGTTATCCCCGGGCAGGATGGCGTTTATGTTGCAACATCAACCAGTGCCGATAAACGTGAAGCCCTCAAAATCGCGTTGGCAAGCGCTGAACAAGAGTGCAGAAAACAACAGAAATCGTTTGTTGTCCTCAATAGGCAATCTGAGAAAGTGGGCGGTCTGATAGATGATGAAACAGCGGAGGTTGTTGATGTTGGTACTAAGATTGCCATGTCCGTTGGTGCTTGGCTGCCGATCGTCGGAAACGATCTAAAAGGCAAAACAAATATTGATTTGGCGTTTAAGTGCAGTGGTAGCTATGTCTCCAGCCAATAAAGGGGATCAACGTGCGTAAGGCGTACCGGGAAGCGCCGACGCATTAAGTCTGCGGCTTATGCACCCTACACGAGCTACTAACCACGGAGGCTACATGCGTACTTACCTGCTATTCCTAGCCCTTATTTCATCCTCATCGCTTGCAGCCCCCACATGCAAAATCCCGGAACTGCCAAAATTCGGCAATATTTCATACCATCAAATCCGCGCTCGCTTGATCGAATCAGGTTTTACCCCTGACATGCGCAAGCGTGACCCAGATATGATGCCCGCCGAGGAATATCATGCACTGGGTTATTTTGAGGTGTGCGACATTGGCAATCAGCAAACTACTTACGCATGGCTTTCCCCCAAAAAAATTAAGCTCACCGTTTACACGACTCACATTGGTGGTAACGGCGTTCAATGTGGGCACACTGACTGTTTCAAAGGTTACTAATTAAGCGTTCCGCCATAATTCGAGAACGCTGTTTTAGCTATTTCGCACCCTGTGCAAGTGGCGAACTGGGGTGCCAATAAGCGAAGCGCATTGTGCCGCCGAATTCCTGTCTTAAGACAAGCGTACAAACCGCCCAGTCGCCGCTGCACTGGTTTTGATTTTCTCCCCCTCTCAGACCCGCCGAAAATTGAGCCTGTCGGGTGGATCAGCGGCAAAGGTGTTTGAAGCCCCGCTCACAAAAATCAAATTAAAATGGCGAAAGCGGGGCGAGTTCTTTGACGCCCATCCGGCAGGCTCAATTTTCGGGGTTTCGGGGATGTCGGGGTCGCCTTCTTTTGGTTACTTTTCTTGGCGAGACAAGAAAAGTAACTAGCCGCCGGGCTACCCCCGGCCAACGAGCCTCAGAATGGATGCGGTGCAATGTGCTTCGCTTATTGCACCCTACGAGAATTGGGATACCGGCAACTGCAATGAGCTTTCCGCTTTGAACACTACCAAAACCGCAATGATCCTCGCCGCAGGGCGCGGTGAGCGCATGCGCCCGCTCACCGACCGCACACCGAAGCCATTGCTGCAGGTCGGCGGCAAGCCGCTCATCGTCTGGCATATCGAGCGTCTGCGTGCGGCGGGTTTCACGCGCATCGTGATTAATCACGCGCACCTCGGTGCGCAAATCGAGGATGCACTGGGGAACGGCACTGCGCTGGGCGTGTCAATTGAATACTCGCGCGAGGGCATTGCGCTGGAAACCGCGGGCGGCATTGCGACTGCGCTGCCGCTGATTGATCGGGAGGTGTTCCCGGTGGTCAATGGCGATATCTACACGGACTTTGATTTCAGCCGCCTCGCCGAGCCGATGGCGCGCCTGGCCGAGGGTCAAGATCAAATACATCTGGTGATGATTGATAATCCACCGCATCACCTGGCGGGCGATTTTGTGCTGGAGGCCGGGCGGATTCTCAACATTGAGCAGGCTTCAGCCGCACATCCGGCGCGGCTCACTTTTTCCGGCATCGGCGTTTACCATCGGGCCGTGTTCGCGCAGACGCCCGCAGGCGAAAAAGCACCGCTCGCACCGCTGCTGAGGCAGGCCATCAATGCTGGCCGGGTGAGCGGCGAACACCATCGCGGGCGCTGGACCGATGTCGGCACGCCCGAGCGCCTGCAACAACTTGATGAAAGCTTACGCAACCATGTCTGAAATCCGGAATTATGTACAACGCCGCGCGCGCCTCGCTGCCACTTTGGGCGACGGCATCGCCATTGTCGCCACCGCACCGGAAGTGCCGCGCAATCGCGACTCGCACTACCCCTATCGGCACGACAGTTATTTTTATTGGCTGACCGGTTTTAACGAACCCGAGGCGGTGGTGGTGCAGGTGGGCGGCGCCGAGCCGCAGTCGATCCTGTTTTGCCGCGACAAGGACGCGTCGCGCGAAATCTGGGATGGCTTTCGTCATGGCCCGGAGGCGGCAGCGCAGGATTTCGGGTTCGATGCGGCTTATTCGATCTCCGAGCTTGACGCTCGGCTGCCCGATCTGATGGGCAATCGTGAGCGTCTCGCCTATGCAGTGGGGGATAACCCGGCGTGGGATGCGCGCGTGATCGGTTGGCTCAATGCGGTGCGGGCGAAGTCGCGGCAGGGCGTGATGGCGCCGGGCGAGATTGTTGATGTGCGCCATGCGCTCGACGAGATGCGGTTGATCAAGGACACCCATGAACTGGGGCTGATGCGCCGCGCCGCCGAAATCTCCACCGGCGCACATTGTGCCGCCATGCGTATCACCCGGCCCGGTGGCCACGAATACGAGGTTGAGGCAGAGCTGTTGTCAGCTTTCCGCCGTGGCGGCGCCGAAGCGCCGGCCTACAATTCCATCGTCGCCAGCGGCGCCAATGCCTGCGTGTTGCATTATGTATTCAACAACAAGCCGCTGCGCGATGGCGACCTGTTGCTGATCGACGCCGCGGCCGAATTCGGCAGCTACGCGGCCGACATCACCCGAACCTTCCCGGTCAACGGCCGTTTCTCGGCAGCGCAGAAAGATGCCTACGAAGTCGTGCTGGCAGCACAAATTGCAGCCATCGATGCAGTTCGCCCGGGCAACCAATGGAACGCCCCGCACGATGCTGCGGTGCGCGTGCTGACGCAGGGCATGATCGATTTGAAATTGCTGGAAGGCAGCGTCGATGGCTTGATTGAAGCGAATGCCTACACCCGTTTTTACATGCACAAAACCGGCCATTGGCTGGGGCTGGACGTGCACGACGCGGGAGAATACAAGATCGACGGCGCCTGGCGCCCATTGCAAACAGGCATGACGCTGACCGTTGAGCCGGGACTTTATATCCGACCGGCAGACGATATTCCCGAAGCGCTATGGAATATCGGCATTCGCATCGAAGACGATGTGGTCGTGACCGAATCCGGTTGCGAAGTGTTGACCACGCCGCCCAAAACCGTGGCCGAGATCGAAGCGTGGATGCAGGGATAAAGCCCGTGCTGATTGTCGGCGCCGGTCCGGTGGGCGCGGTGTGTGCCTTGGCGATGCAGCAGCATGGAATCGATGCGCACGTGCTCGAAGCACAGCCGGCCGACGCTCGCGCGGATACCCGCACGCTGGCTTTATCGTATGGATCGCGCTTGATTCTTGACCGACTGGGCGTGTGGGACACGCTTGAGGACGTCACCCCGATCACCCGTATTCATATTTCCCAGCGCGGCGCACTGGGCATGGCGCGTCTGTCGGCCGATGAAATCAAGGTGCCGGCACTGGGTTATGTGCTGCCCTACGCCACGCTCACGGCCGCGCTGAAGCAGGCGCTGCAAGATGCACGTATTGCCGTGGATTATGGCGTGGCGGTCGAGCGCATCGAATCAGAGTCGGGTCTTGCCCGTGCACAGACTTCAGCGGGCAACACGCTGACGGCACCGTTGATGGTGGTGGCCGATGGGGGTCGCGGCGAAGCGGCGCCCGACCCGAAGATTTCACGTGATTACGACCAAATGGCCGTGGTGTGCGAAGTGCAGACCGAATTGCCGCATGCGAACCAGGCATTTGAGCGATTCACGCCCGAAGGACCGGCGGCATTGCTGCCGAAAGGGGATCGTTATGCCTTGGTGTGGACCGCCAGCAATGACGACGCCCAGCGTATCGCCGCGTTGCCCGACGCCGAATTCCTGAGCGCGCTGTATGGCCACTTTGGCGGCAGACAGGGCCAGTTTCTGTCGGCCAGCCTGCGCAAGACTTTCCCGCTCAAACTGGCCTATACCGGCAGCGAAGCCGACGCGCGCGTGGTGCGCATCGGCAACGCCGCGCAAACATTGCACCCGGTGGCGGGGCAGGGCTTCAACATCGGTCTGCGCGACGCCTGGGAACTGGCGAGCCTGTGCGGCGATACGCCCGTCGATGCGCTGGGCAGCCCGGCCATGCTGGCCGCCTATGCGCGCGGGCGTCGCGTGGATGTGTTGGGCGGCGTGGGCTTCACCGACTTTCTGGTGCGCGTGTTTTCCAACGATATCGGCCCGCTGCGTCACGCCCGCGGCCTGGGCTTGCTGGCGCTGGAAGCCTTTCCCCCGCTGAAGAGTTTCGTTGCACGGCGCATGATGTTTGGGGCGCGCGGATGACTGCTGAACGCTATCAGGTTGTCATCGTCGGCGCCGGTCTGGTGGGCGCCGCTGCGGCGCTGGCGCTCAGCCGGCAGGGACTGCGGGTCGCGCTGATCGAGCGCCAGCCGCCCCAGGTTCAAGGCGACACCTGGGACACCCGCATCTACGCAATCAGCCCTGCCAGCCAGCGTTTTCTCGAGCGCATCGGCGCATGGCAGCGCATGGACGCCGGCCGCGTTCAGCCGGTGTACCGCATGGATGTGGCGGGCGATACTACGGGTTCAATCCGGCTTGACGCCTATGAATCCGGTGTGTCCCACCTGGCTACGATCCTGGAAAGCGGGCGCTTGCAGCACGCACTGTGGCAGGCGTTGCAGACCGACGGCAATGCGGCATTGCATTGCCCGGCCGAGATTTCATCCCTCGATTGGGGTGAGCCGTACTCGCGGCTGACGCTGGCTGATGGCCAGGTTCTGGAGGCCGAACTGGTCGTCGGTGCCGACGGCGCAGCCTCGCGTATTCGTGAGTGGGCGGGCCTGGGTTCGACACTGACGCCTTACGGCCAGAGCGGGGTGGTCGCAAACTTTGCATGCGAACGCCCGCATCGCGGCACCGCGTTCCAGTGGTTTTTCGACAGCGATATTCTGGCCTGGCTGCCTCTCAACGGGAACCGCCTGTCGATGGTGTGGTCAACCCAGTCGGCCCATGCAGATGAATTGCTTGCGCTGGATGCGGCGACACTGGCTAATCAGGTGCAAGCGGCGGGCCACGACAGGCTCGGTGCCTTGCAATTGCTGACACCTGCGGCTGCTTTCCCGTTGCGCCTGATCCAGGTGAAGACCCCGGTTGCACCGGGGGTGGCGTTGATCGGTGACGCCGCACATGGCGTGCATCCGCTGGCAGGGCAAGGCGTGAACCTGGGGTTTGGCGATGCCGAAGCCCTGGCCGAGGTGCTGATGCAGCAGCATCGTCGCACCCGTTGCGGGGATGTGCGGGTATTAAACACCTATGCCCGCCAGCGCGCCGAACCGGTACAACGCATGCAGACACTCATGCATGGCCTGCATCATCTGTTTGCCGACGACCGCGCCGCGTGGCTGCGCAATGCCGGGATGCGGTGCGTCAACCAGTTGCCGCCGCTGAAAGCGGCGCTGGTACACGAAGCGATGTCCTGACGATTTTTTGATTATTTTTTGGAGCACTACATGAAATTGATTCCTTTTGCGCTGGCCGCAACCCTGATGATGGCCGCGAGTGCGCAGGCCAGTGAGACGGTTATCCGCAAGGCCTTGTTGCAGCAGTTCCCCAGTGCGCAAATCAGTTCGATCAAAAAAACGCCCTACAGCGGTTTGTTCGAGGTGTATCTCGATGGCCAGTTGTTGTATGCCGATTCCAAGGCGCAATACATTTTCACAGGCGACGTGATCGACCTGAAAAACCGCAGCAACCTGACGCAAGCACGTTTGAACCAGTTGCAGGCAGTGAACTGGAATACGCTGCCGTTGAAAAATGCGCTCAAAACCGTCAAGGGCAATGGTTCGCGCAAGCTGGCGGTGTTCTCCGACGTCGACTGCCCTTACTGCCGCAAATTTGAGGAGGAGTTGACCAAGGTCGACAACATCACGGTTTACACTTTTCTCTACCCGATCGAGGGTCTGCATCCCAAGGCGGTGCAGATTTCGAAACAGATCTGGTGCGCGCCCGACCGCAACAAGGCGTGGGACGACTACACCACGAAGGAGATCGTGCCAAAGAACGACGGCCAGTGCGCGAACCCGGTCGATGAAACCATTGCATTGGGCGCCAGGCTGAAAATATCCGGCACCCCCACAATCATTTTCGCCAATGGCCAGCGCGTCCCCGGCATGGTGCCCGCCGCGCAACTCGAGCGGTTGCTCGGCGCTCACGCCAAGTAAGCATGAGTTCGTCATTCTGGGACGAACGGTACGCAACTGATGACTACATCTTTGGCACCGCGCCGAACGTGTTTCTGGCCAGTCAGGCAGGCTTGATTCGTTCGGGCATGCGGGCGCTGGCGATTGCCGACGGCGAAGGCCGCAACGGCGTGTGGCTGGCCGAGCAGGGTGCGCAGGTGCTTGCGATTGATGTGTCGCCGGTGGCGCTGGAAAAGGCCCGCAAGCTGGCAGAAGAACGCCGCGTGATCCTGGAATTCGAGCAGGCCGATGTGCTCAACTGGGACTGGCCCGAAGAGACCTACAATCTTGTCGCCGCCATCTTTATTCAGTTTGCCCCGCCGCCCGAACGTGACCGCATCATCGCCGGCATCCGCCGCGCGCTAAAACCTGGTGGGTTGTTAATCCTGCAGGGTTACACCCCGAAGCAGCTTGAGTTTGCCACCGGTGGCCCGCCCGATGCCGCCAACATGTACACCGCCGATTTGCTGCGCAAGTGGTTTGGCGACTGGGACATCACCCATCTGAACGAACATGAATCGTTTATTAACGAAGGCACGCATCATCACGGCATGTCGGCGTTGATTGATCTGGTCGCCATCAAGCCGCGCTGATTATTCGCTGCGTTTCTGTTCTGCAAGCGCCAATTCACGCAAGCCATCCAGCGCCTGCTTCAACGTGGCGTTGTCGCTGTCGCGCGGATACACCATATAGGCGGGCAGTTTGAAATGCGGGGCATCCGGCACGCGCCACAGCTGCCCCGCTTCGAGATAGTGCCGTAGCAAGCGCAGCGGAAAATAGCCGCTGCCGCCGTAGGTCAGCAGTTGCTGCACACCCAGCCAGCCGATATTGGCGACCAGGGCAGGCGGCGGTGCGTCGGGGTAATGGTCACTGAACTGGGCATGGAATTCCGGTCCCCAGTCGATATGGATATAGCCCTCGTCCGGCCAGCCGCGTTTGAGGTCGCTGGTCACCAGCAGCAGGGTTTCATCAAACAGCGGTTCCACCACCAGGCCTGAGCGTGTGGTCGGCGTGTACATCACGCCGATGTCCACGGTGCCTTCAATCAGGCCTTGCATGATGTCGGCCTCGAAGCCGATTTCCAGCCGCAGCGACACATCGGGTGCAGCCTGTTGCATCCAGGTCACCCAGTGCGGCAGGAAGCCTTCCCATGCCGCGATGCGCCCGGACAGCGTCAGCACGTCGCGAAAGCCTTGCGGCAGGCCGACATCGTGACGCGCCTGTTCGACGGTGCGCACCAGGTTCTTGGCATGGCGCATGAAGCGTTTGCCGGACGGCGTGAGTTCGGCGCCATTGCGGCCGCGCTGAAACAGGCGTGAGCCCAGTTGCGTTTCAAGTGAGTGGATGCGCGCACTGACGGTGGATTGGGTGACGTGCAAACGGCTGGCGGTGGCAACAAAATTGCCGGTGGCGGCAACGGTCAGGAAGGTGCGAGCAAGTTCGGTGTCCATGGCGGAATCGGCTTATCTATCGGATTTGCCGATATTAGATACCAATATTTATCGTTGGATCAATATATAAGCTTTCCCTAAACTAGGTTCATCGCAATATGAGGAGCCTGTCATGGAGCAAATAACCGATGTTTCGACCCTGATGCCCGAGCGCGATGCCGAAGGGTATCTGGTTGATCCTGCCGACTGGAACCAGGACGTTGCCCAGGTTTTGGCGCAAGGTGAAAAGATCGAGATGACCGACGAGCACTGGGATGTGATTCGTTTCATGCGGGATTATTACGATGAGCACCAGGTCGCTGCGGACGCCCGTTTCGCCATCAAGCATCTGGCCGAACGCGTAGGGCGCGATGCGCAAAAACGAATGTTCGTGTTATTCCCATACGGTTACGTGAAGCAGGCCTGCAAGATTGCCGGCATGCGCCGGCCGCGCAACTGGAGTACAGGCTAGGATGGTGCGCAAGCTGGCGTACTCGGTTTCCGAGCGTGAACACTGGATATCCGCGGCAGGTGGGCTGATTGGCATCCTTGCGGTGTTGTGGGTGGGACACTTCTGGCTGGACGGGCATGGCGGCGTGCTGGCCATTGCGTCGATGGGGGCATCGGCCGTGTTGTTGTTCGCCGCCCCACATGGCACGCTGTCGCAACCGTGGCCGGTGTTCGGCGGGCATCTGGTATCGGCGCTGATTGGCGTAGCCTGTGCGCGCTGGCTGGGCACTGAGCCCATGCTGGCGGCTTCGCTGGCGGTGGCGCTGTCGATTGCTGTCATGTATGGCCTGCGCTGCCTGCATCCGCCGGGCGGCGCCACCGCGCTCTACGCGGTGCTCGGCGGAGAAACCGTACATGCACTGGGCTATGGCTATGTGTTGAACCCGGTTTTGTTAAATGTCGTAGTCATCCTTGCGGTGGCGGTGGCATTCAATTTCCCGTTCCATTGGCGGCGCTATCCGCAAAGCTGGCATCACAGCCAGTCGGGCAACCTGGTCGTGACCGAGCCTTCTGAGGAAAGGATGATCTCGCACGAAAACCTGGTCTACGCGCTTTCCAAGATCGACACGTTTGTCGACGTCAGCGAAGAGGACTTGCAACGGATTTATGCATTGGCGCTGGCGGGTGCGCCGCAGTCTGCTGAGCGTTTGGCGAGTGTGCAACCGGTCGAATCACTCCGCTAGCGCAGCACCCCAAGCCTTCCCGCTGAACAGGTCGTGTGGCTGGTGAAGGTGGCTGGGCAGGCTCAGGCGCTTCATGCATCCGGCCAATTTTTAGGCCGTGATGATGCCTCAGTGATGTTACTCAACGCCACAAAATCGTGTGTACGCTCTTGCCGCAATTGGACTGGATTCGCCGGCTGTTGCTTGGAGCCGACGAGTCGTGTCATACCGTTTCCAGTCCCATGCCTTCGAGACCGGCGCCAAGCATGGCTAGAGCAACAAGCAGGTTGTTTAGCCAGTTTTCAGTCATGGTTTTGCCCTCCGTTCAGTTAAAGAAATTTGATGCGGCTGCGCAGTTCGTCGATGCTCGTCACCACATCGCTTAGCGTGTTGCCATCCTCGGCCGAGCCGACAATCACGCCCTTGCCCGATACGGGAATGATCGTGTCGATCTGGAAGCATCCGCTGGTGCCGCGCAGAAAACATTCCTCGTCAAAATAGAGACGGTCACCTGTCGTTCCGACTGCATCCGATTCAAGGGTGTCGAACCCGATGAGTCTGACGAGGTCATTGCGGTCGCCGAATTCGATGGCATCGATAGACCGATTCTCGGGGTTGATCAAAATGGCTTTCATTTTGGGAACCTCATTTTTTGTGCGTTCAATTCAAATGCCCACCCTGGTTGGGGTGGGCACCAACCTTGTGGTCAGCCGAGATCAAAGCGATCCAGATTCATCACCTTGGTCCAGGCCGCCACGAAGTCGTGGACGAATTTCTCATGTGCATCCGAACTTCCATAGGCTTCAGCCAAAGCCCGAAGCTGGGAATTCGAACCGAAGACCAGATCGATGCGGGTGCCGGTCCACTTTTTGTCGCCGGTCTTGCGGTCAGCCCCCTCGAACACATCTTCATCCTTCGACACCGGCTTCCACACAATTCCCATATCGAGCAGGTTGACGAAGAAGTCGTTGCTGAGCGCGCCCGGGCGCTGGGTGAAGACCCCATGCTGGGATTGACCAACGTTGGCATTCATGGCGCGCATACCGCCCACCAGCACCGTCATCTCGGGCGCGGAGAGTGTCAGTAATTGCGCCTTGTCGAGCAGCAGCTCCTCGACCGAAACGGAATACTTGGCCTTCTGGTAGTTGCGGAAGCCATCGGCGATCGGTTCTAGCACGGCGAAAGCTTCCACGTCGGTCTGCTCCTGCGAGGCATCCATGCGGCCCGGCGTGAACGGTACCGTTACGGCATGGCCCGCTTTGTTGGCCGCCTCCTCGACACCAACGCAACCAGCCAGCACGATGAGGTCGGCCAGCGAAACTTTCTTGCCGCCCGCATTGAATTCACCCTGGATGGCTTCAAGCTTGCCAAGCACCTTGGCCAGTTGATCCGGCTGGTTGGCTTCCCAGTCCTTCTGCGGCGCGAGGCGAATGCGCGCGCCGTTGGCGCCGCCACGCTTGTCTGAATTGCGGAACGTCGAGGCCGAAGCCCAGGCGGTCGAGACCAGTTCCGGGACGGATAATCCTGTAGCCAAAATTTTTGCTTTGAGCGCGGCGACATCTTTGTCATCGATCAAGGCATGATCAACGGCGGGGATGGGGTCTTGCCAGATCAACTCTTCCGCGGGCACTTCGGGGCCGAGATAGCGCGAACGCGGACCCATGTCGCGGTGGGTCAGCTTGAACCAGGCGCGGGCAAAGGCATCGGCGAATTCGGCAGGGTTCTGGTGGAAGCGCCGCGTGATCTTTTCATAAGCCGGATCCATGCGCATCGCCATGTCTGCAGCGGTCATGATGATGGGCACTTTCTTCGAGGCATCGTGTGCAGCCGGCGCCATGTTGCTGTCGGTTGCCTGCTTCGGCGTCCATTGATGCGCGCCCGCCGGGCTTTTGCTCAGTTCCCATTCATTGCCGAACAGCATGTCGAGATAGCTCATGTCCCACTGCGTCGGGGTCGGCGTCCACGAGCCTTCCAGGCCGCTGCCGATCTGGTCGCCGCCTTTACCGCTGGCATAGCTGCTCTTCCAGCCCAGCCCTTGCTCATCGAGTCCAGCCGCCTCGGGTGCAGCGCCGACCAGCGCCGCATCGCCGGCACCGTGGCATTTTCCGAAGGTGTGGCCGCCGCAGGTGAGTGCCGCTGTCTCTTCGTCGTTCATCGCCATGCGCTCGAACGTATCGCGTACGTCACGGCCGGAACCGAGTGGATCCGGATTGCCGCCCGGACCTTCCGGGTTGACGTAGATCAGGCCCATTTGCACCGCTGCGAGTGGATTCTCGAGATCACGCTCGCCTGAGTAGCGCGCCTTGTCATCCAGCCACGTTTCCTCACTGCCCCAGTAGACATCGATCTCCGGCGCCCATACGTCCTCGCGTCCGCCAGCAAAACCAAAGGTCTTGAAGCCCATCGATTCCAATGCGACGTTGCCCGTCAGCACGATCAGGTCGGCCCAGGAAATTTTCCTGCCGTACTTTTGCTTGATCGGCCATAGCAACCTGCGCGCCTTGTCGAGGTTGACGTTGTCGGGCCAGCTGTTGAGCGGGGCAAAACGCTGGTTGCCGTGACCGGCGCCGCCGCGACCATCGCCGGTGCGGTAGGTGCCGGCGCTATGCCATGCCATGCGGATGAAGAAAGGGCCGTAGTGGCCGTAATCCGCCGGCCACCAATCCTGCGAGTCGGTCATCAGGGCAGTCAGGTCTTTTTTCACTGCTGCGAGGTCAAGGCTCTTGAATGCCTCGGCGTAATTGAAGTCCTCACCCATCGGGCTGGACTCGGGGGAATGCTGGTGCAGAATTTCGAGTTTCAGCTGGTTAGGCCACCAATCGTGGTTCGATGGTCCGCCCCCGGCTTTGTGATTAAACGGACATTTGCTTTCAGACATGGCGCTCTCCTATCGATACAAGACTCCACAGCGAAGTCATTCCATTTAAGGCCTTCAACAGAAATTTGTCTAATGAATAGTCTAGAATTGTTTCATTGATAAAATAGAATGGTGCTGCATGACCCTGCAAGAGTTGAAATATCTGGTGGCGCTTGCCGATCATGGCCATTTCGGCAAGGCGGCCGAGGCCTGCTGCATCACGCAGTCCACCTTGTCGACCCAACTCAAAAAACTGGAAGACTTTTTGGGCGTGACCTTGTTCGACAGAAGTCTGAAACGTGTCTCACCCTCACCGATCGGACAGGAGATACTCCAGGCTGCCCGCAACATCGTCGAAGAAGCGGAACGCATCAGAGAGCTGGCCAAACATGGGCAAGATCCGATGACGCGTACCTTGCGCCTCGGTATCATCCCAACGCTCGGGCCGTATTACCTGCCCCACGCATTGATGTTGATGCACAAAAAATATCCGGGCTTGCGTTTATTGCTGCGCGAGGAAATGACCCCACAGATTCTGGAACACCTCATCGACGGCAAGCTGGATGCGGGCTTGCTTGCCTTGCCGGTGGACGACGACAGCTTGCGTGTTGAGCCCCTGTTTTATGAACCCTTTTTTGCCGCCTTGCCTGCCGGACATGCCTTGACCAAACGGGATGTACTGAAAGTGTCCGATGTCATTTCCGAGAAATTGCTGTTGCTGGACGAGGGGCACTGCCTGCGCGATCAGGCGCTCGATGTCTGTGGGGCGAACTCAAGAGGTCGAGAGGAAGTGCGTGCCACCAGTCTGGAAACGCTGCGTCAGATGGTGGGCATGGGGCTCGGAATCACGCTGTTGCCTGCACTGTCGGTGGAGGCCGGCCCGCGTGTCAGTAAAAAATCAGTTGAAATCCGGCCATTCAAGAAACCCGTACCCGGTCGAACCATCGGCCTGGTATGGCGCAAGCGCGCGCCTTTTCCTGAAACGTTTGAGTGTCTCGCTGCAACACTCAAAGCCAATTTACCAACTGGCGTGGAGCCTGTCTGATGTCTGCCTTGAATGATCCCCGTGTATTTTTTGCGGCTGAACGTACGCTCATGGCGTGGAATCGCACTGCGCTGACGCTGATGGCTTTTGGCTTCATGGTCGAGCGTTTTGGTTTGTTCTTGCATATGTTGAGGCAAGTGCCCGGTCACCTGGGCCGGGATATGTCGTTCTGGATAGGCGTGGCTTTCATCGGCTTAGCACTCATTCTGCTGGCGTTTTCCATCGTGCAGTATCGGCGTGTGTTGCGAACCTTGAAGCCAATCGAAATTCCTGATCGTTATTGCACCTGGTCCGGCATCGTGATGAACCTGTCGGTGGTGGGGCTGGGTATCGCGCTGATGGTGTATCTGCTTGCCGAATTGTAGATTGATCAAAGCGTTCTAAGCCACCGCTACACTTTTGACTTGAGCGACAACCCTCATCCCGGGCTGTAGATTCAATGCATGAGCCGATTTTCGCGTGATGCGTGCCAGTAGCACCGAATCTTCCAGTTTCAATTTCACCAATACCTGTCCCGGCGCATCGTCGGCAAGCTCGATGATGTGGGCAGGCAGCAGATTCAAAATACTGCTCTGACTGGGCATGCCGAGGGCGAGGCTGACGTCGCGTGCACCCACCCGCACCCGCAAGGGTTCACCGGGCGCGCCGTGCAGGCCGGGCAACTCGAATACGATGTTTCCACAGGCAACCCGCGTCATCTGGAAAGCGGGGTCGTGCGAGACCACCGTGGTGTCAATCACGGCGCCAGCCGTGTCGCGGTGCGCCAGCGGCAAGTCGAGTCGGGTCAGACCTTCGGCAAGCGGCCCCTGATAGGTGATTTTCCCGGCTTCGATCAATAGCAGGGTGTCGGCCAGCCGTGCCACTTCGTCGAGCGCATGGCTGACATAAATGATCGGCAGTTCGAGTTGCCGGTGCAGGCGTTCCAGATACGGCAGGATATCGGCGCGGCTATTCGAATCCAGCGCCGACAGCGGTTCGTCCATCAGCAGTAGACGCGGACTGGCCAGTAGCGCACGGCCAATGGCCACACGCTGGCGCTGTCCGCCGGACAATTGCTGTGGGGGCTGTTGTAACAGCGCACCCAGTCCCAGCCACTCGACCACATCGTCGAAGGCAATGCGCCGTTCGGCAGCAGGCACACGCTTCCAGCCGTATTCCAGATTGCCGCGTACGCTCAGATGCGGGAACAGGCTGGCTTCCTGAAACACATAACCGAGCGCACGGCGGTGCGTCGGGATAAAGATGCGTTCGTCCTGCCAGACTTCACCGTTCACCGTCAGCGAGCCCGGTGCGCGCATGAGTCCGGCAATCAGCCGCAGCAGCGTTGTCTTGCCCGATCCCGATACGCCAAACAAGGCCGACACGCCGCGAGCCGGCAGGCTGAACTCGGCATCGAGCTCGAAGCTGCCGAGCGTGGAGCGAAAGCGCGCGTCGATGGTGCTCATGCGGGCACGCGTTGCCACTGGCCGCTGTGGCGGCCGAGCATCAACAGCACCCCAAAGGAAAACACCACCAAACCGGCAGAGAGCAGGTGCGCCTGGGTGTATTCGAGCGCTTCGACGTGATCGTAAATCGCCACCGATAACACCCGCGTCTCGCCCGGAATATTGCCCCCAAGCATCAGCACCACGCCGAACTCGCCCACCGTGTGCGCAAACGCCAGCACCGCGGCGGTAATGAAGCCGGGACGCGCCAGCGGCACCGCCACACTCCAGAAGCGATCCCACAGCGAGGCGCGCAAGGTGGCCGCCACTTCGAGCGGGCGCACGCCGATGGCGGCAAACGCGTTGGTGATCGGCTGCACCGCAAACGGCAGCGAAAACACGATCGAACCCACCACCAGTCCGCCAAAGGTGAACGGCAGGGTGTCGAGGCCGAGTTGCTGCATCCACTGGCCGATGGCGCCCTTGGGACCGAGCAGCACCAGCAGATAAAACCCCAGCACCGTCGGCGGCAGCACCAGCGGCAGCGCCACCAGCGCAGTGACGGCAGCGCGCCAGCGCGTTTGCGTGTGGGTGAGCCACCACGCCAGCGGCGTCGCAATCAGCATCAGCAACAGCGTGGTGACGGCGGCGAGTTGCAGCGTGAGGGTGATCGCCGAGATGTCGGACGCGGATAAAGTCATGATCCTAGAAACCTCAGTTGGACGCGCCCGATGGTGCGTTTGGGTGGGTGTCTGCCGCGAAGCAACGACGCCGCAGGCCGGGGCCTGCAAGGAGGCGCGACAAAGGCAGGCGCATGACCGGACGTGCCAGCGGGTGCGTAGCGGACTCACCCAAAAGGTGAAGACGAACGAAGCCATGAGAGTGAGTATTCATGAAGAATTCAACAGGGTGATAAGTGGTCAACTGAGGTTTTTATGATGATTCAGCGTTCGTAGCCAAAGCTGCGGATCAGGGTGAGTGCGGCACCCGGTGTTTTCAGGTATTCGAATAGCGCGCGCGCGGCTTCATTGTGTTCACCGCGCTTCAGCAGCACGGCATCCTGGCGGATCGGTGCATGGAGCGAGGCCGGAATCACCCAGGCGGAACCGTTGGTCAGTTTGCCGTCCTGCATCACCTGCGACAGCGACACCAAGCCAAGCTCGGCATTGCCGCTCGCAACGAACTGATAGGTCTGCGCGATGTTTTCGCCGATGACGAATTTGTTTTGCACGGCGTCGATGAGCTTGAGTTGGGTCAGCGTTTCGATGGCCGCGGCCCCATAGGGCGCCAGCCTGGGGTTGGCAATGGCCAGCCGTTTAAAACGGTTTTGCCTGAGCACTGCATCGTTGCCGACAATGTAGCCCGGACGGTCGCTCCACAGCACCAGCCTGCCAATGGCGTACGTCTGGCTCTGCACGGCATCGCCTTCGCGCATCAGGCGTGCGGGCGTTTCCGCATCGGCCGCCAGGAAGACATCAAACGGCGCACCATTTTTGATCTGTGCATAAAACTTGCCGGTTGCTCCGGTCGACAGCGTGAGCGTGTGGCCGGTTGCCTGCTCGAACTGTGCGGCGAGCGTTTTCATCGGCGCGGCAAAGTTCGACGCCACGGCGATATGCGCTTGTCCGGCAAGCGCGGGCGCAGGCAGCAAACACGCCAGCAGGGCAATTCGTAAGCAGCAGGAAAGTTTTCGGTGGTTCATGGCGTGATGATAGCCGGACGGATGCCGGGCAGGCGGGTGAAGCTGTCGCGTTTTACGGTTTCAATGAAGTCGGCCACATAGGCGCGTTCGATGTCGGACGCGCGCACGGCTGCGTAGAGCTCGCCCCACAGGCCGTGCGCGCCGATGGGACGCGCGGCAATGTAGCCGCGTTCGAGGTAGGGTGCAACCGCCCACGCGGGCAGGGCGGCGAGGCCGCGCCGGCTGGCGACGAGCTGGAGAATGGCCACCGTCAGTTGTGCTTCGCGCCGCGCGGGTTTGATCCCTGCCGGGTTGAGCACCCGGCGGATCAGGTCGAGGCGGTCTTCGGGCACCGGATAGGTAATCAGGGTTTCGTCGGCGAAGTCGCGCGGGTGCAGATATTTGCGCTTGGCCAGCGCGTGCGTGGGCGGCATCAGCGCCAGCATTTCAAAACCGAACAGGGGTTCATACACCACTCCTGCGCGCAGCGTTGTTTCCGAGGTAATCACCAGATCGGCGCGCCCGTCCAGCAGCAAGCCCACCGGGTCGGCCTGAAAGCCGCCCAGTAGATCGAGGTCGACCAGCGGCCATACGTCGCGATAGCTGTCCATTGCCGGCATCAGCCAGTCGTAGCAGGTGTGGCATTCCACTGCGATACGCAATTCGCCCGCGTCGCCATCCTTCAGCTTGGCCAGGTCGCGCAGCGCGGCGTCCACTTCCGGCAGCGTGGCATGCGCCAGCGCAAGCAGGCGTCGACCGGCAGCGGTGAGCTGAACCGGGCGCGCCGCACGTTCAACCAGCGGCAGCGTCAGGGCTTCTTCCAGCGTTTTCAGCTGATGTGACACCGCCGACTGCGTGAGATGCAGGCGTTCGGCGGCGGCCGTCAGCCCGCCGGCTTCAGCCACCGCTTGCAACAACCGCAGATGACGCAATTCGATATGAGCGTTGTTCATGTTTGTGATGAGTAATATTCGTTTGTTTCATGTTACCCGTGCCGGCATCATGGCGTCCATTGCTTTACGTACGGAATTTTTCACCACAAAGGCACAGAGAAAAAACAGGACATTGAGGTGAACTGCGCCATTGCCCGCCGGGTAATGGCCAGACCCAATGCAATGCATTCTTAAAAGGTTTCTTCGTGTCTTTGTGGTTCAGTTTTTTTCATTTTTTGGGAGAACACACATGGCACTGGCACACGTATTGGGCGTTCCGCGCATCGGACCGAACCGCGAACTGAAGTTTGCGCAGGAAGCGTTCTGGCGCAACGAAATCGATGAGGCTGCACTCAAGGCGGTGGCGAGCGGCATACGCCAGGCCAACTGGCGGCGCCAGTATGCGGTCGGGCTGGACTGTGTGGCGGTAGGCGATTTTGCGTTTTACGATCAGATGCTGAACCACGTCGCGCTATTGGGTTGCGCGCCATCGCGCTTCGGCTTTGGCGAACACATCAATTTGCCGCAGTATTTCCAGTTGGCGCGCGGCAATGCCGATTGCCACGCCATGGAGATGACCAAGTGGTTCGATACCAACTATCACTACCTGGTGCCGGAATTCAAACCGGACACGCAGTTCTCGCTGGATAAAAATTGGCTGTTCGACGAAGTGGGCGAAGCGCAAGTGGCTGGATTTAACGCCAAGCCCGTACTGATCGGCCCGCTCAGTTTCCTCTGGCTGGGCAAGGAAAAAACCGCCGACTTCAATCGGCTCGATCTGCTGGACCGCTTGCTGCCGGTCTACGCGCAGATTCTGCTGCGTCTGAAAGCGCAAGGCGTGGAATGGGTGCAGATCGACGAGCCGATTCTCGCGCTCGATTTGCCGGTCGAGTGGCGCACCGCGTTCGAACGCGCGTATCACGCACTGAACAGCGCGGGGATCAGACTGCTGCTTGCCAGCTACTTCGGTCCCTTGCGCGAAAACCTGCTGGTCGCCATGAAACTGCCGGTGGCCGGGGTGCATGTCGATTGCGTGCGCGGCGGCGACGAACTGTCGCAGGTAATCGACTGGCTGCCCGCGACCAAGGTGCTGTCGGTGGGCGTGGTCGACGGCCGCAATATCTGGAAAACCGACCTGGCCGCCGTGCTCGACCGCTTCGACGGCCTGCACCAGCGGCTGTCCGACCGCTTGTGGCTGGCGCCGTCGTGCTCCTTGCTGCACGTGCCAGTGAGCCTGGCCGGCGAATCCCGGCTGGATGCCGAACTCAAAAACTGGCTGGGCTATGCCGACGAAAAAATCGCCGCGCTGTCCACGCTCAAAACCGCATTCAATTCCGGTCGCCAGGCGGTGGCAGCGGAACTCGCCGACAACACGCAGGCGCTGGCATCGCGCCGCGCCTCATCCTGGGTACACGATGCCGCCGTGGGCGCGCGGCTCGCTGCGCTGTCGGCGGTGCATGACGTACGCAACAACACCTTTGCGGTGCGCCAGTCCGCACAGCGCGCGCGCTTCAAACTGCCCAGTTTTCCCACCACCACCATCGGTTCCTTCCCGCAGACGACGGAAATACGCAGTGCCCGCGCGCGTTTCAAACAAGGCGAACTCAGCGAAGCCGACTACGCGGCAGCCATGCAGCGCGAGATTGCCCATGCTGTCAACAAACAGGAAACGCTGGGGATCGACGTGCTGGTGCACGGCGAAGCCGAGCGTAACGACATGGTTGAATATTTCGGCGAACAGTTGTCCGGCTATGCGTTTTCGCAAAACGGCTGGGTGCAGTCCTACGGCAGCCGTTGCGTCAAGCCGCCGATCATTTACGGAGACGTATCACGTCCCCACGCCATGACCGTGGGTTGGACCGCCTACGCGCAATCGCTGACCGAGAAGCCGATGAAGGGCATGCTGACCGGCCCGATCACCATGCTGCAATGGTCGTTCGTGCGCGACGATCAGCCGCGCTCAACCACCGCGCTGCAGATCGCGCTGGCCATCCGCGACGAAGTGATCGACCTCGAAGCTGCCGGCATCGGCATCATCCAGATCGACGAGCCGGCGTATCGCGAAGGCCTGCCGCTGAGAAAAGCCGACTGGCCGGCCTACCTCGACTGGGCGAGCCGCGCGTTCCGCATCAGCGCCTCCGGCGTCGCCGACGCGACCCAGATACACACCCACATGTGCTATTCGGAATTCAACGACATCCTGCCCGCCATCGCCGCGATGGACGCCGACGTCATCACCATCGAAACCAGCCGCTCGGACATGGAACTGCTGCGCGGCTTCGGCGAATTCAACTACCCCAACGAAATCGGTCCCGGCGTCTACGACATCCACAGCCCGCGCGTGCCGTCTACCGAAGACATGACACGGCTGCTGGAGAAAGCCGCGCAGGTCATCCTGCCGCACAACCTGTGGGTCAACCCCGACTGCGGGCTGAAAACGCGCGGCTGGGCCGAGACGGAAACGGCGCTGGGAAACATGGTGAATGCGGCACGGGCGTTAAGGCAGGCGTACTGCGGTTTGCCAAGACACTAACCGGCATGAGTTTGCCGGTTGGCAAAACGTTCGCGTTAACACGCGAGAAAAAATGGCGCGATGCGCCGCTGATGAAAGTCGGTGTTGAATGCGCTATTAGCGAACGATTTCTTTTTGCATAAGGGTAACGGGATAACCATGGTACTCGGCCCTTTCCCTAACGTGCCACCCAAGCCTTGAATAAAAAAGTTCGGATTCTGGCGTGTACAAATACAGTTTTCCCACATCCAGATCGTGGGCTGTTTTCTCAATTGCCGATACAAGCGCCGCCCCGATACCTTGCCGCCGCCTTGGCGCTGAAACATAGAGGCCGGCGAGCCAGGGCGTTAAATCGAGACGCGCGTCCATGTCATGCACTTTGAGACACACTGTCCCGAGCAGTTCTTGTCCCTCGAAGGCAACCAATGCGATGGGGATTCTGTTCGTGTGTGCTCTTTCACTCATGAGCTGCATTACGTCTGCAAGTGTCCGATCAGGATGCAGATAAGACCACTCTTCATAGAACCACTGAGCAAGCGTAGGGATAACTTCCTTGTGATCTGCCAGATATTCGATGTTCATTTGTTTTCTAACGCCCGCATTGAGCACGTTGATGGCATTGTTAGCCAACGGCTTCTCCAATGAATATCACGGAAGCCGGCTTCTGCGATTTCGGGTGGAGTGGCTCACGTACTTCACATAGCCGAAAACCGTTATCAACGAATAACTTGTTCCAGCTTTCCAGCGTTCTGAAATACCACGGCGCCGGGTTGGAGAAGTCGGCATTGAACCCGGCCCACGAACCTTCGCGCCACCCATCCCGGTAGGGCAAATCGCCACCCACCATCAACGGGTGCAGGGTTTGTACGACAAATGCGCCATGTGGATTCAGCAGGGAGGGAACAGCCCCGAATACACCCGCAACCGATTCTTTTCCGAGTAACGCGAAGTTACACACAACAACATCAACCAGGACCTTGAGTTTGCCGGCAGCAATCTCTTCGTAAGACAGCGCGCGAAAATCACCGCCCCCGGCGCACCTGGCTTCTTCAATAAGCGTGGGTACAACATCAGTCCCGATAACATGCATATCCCTGGCGGCAAGTTCACGAACGAGCCATCCTTCACCACAGCCAATATCCAGAACAGAATGGGGCAAGCGGCTGAGAACGGCATCGATGATGGCTTGATCCGTAATCTGCTTGCGACTCTCAATCTGCCCCTCACGTACCGCAGCAGTCCACGGCAGGGCATTAATGCGCCATGACTCAACAATCTTTGCGTCGCTGAATGGTTCAGTATTCATCGCTGTAGTGGTTCGCGGATTCAAATCCGAAGTGCAATTTTGAATAACAGGTTGGGTGGGCGAGAT
>JASJPF010000007.1:54126-140019 GCA_031426835.1 Thiobacillus sp. | reverse complement strand
CGACCTTCGGGTTATGAGCCCGACGAGCTGCCAGACTGCTCCACCCCGCGCCTGTAGCAATTAAAACTGCTTCAATCGAGAAGCGGAACTATAGCAAAGCGGCCCACCCCTCGTCAACACTTAACCGCCCTATTTAACAGGGCTGCATGACTTGGCAGCAATATCCGCAATGTTTTCAACAGGCTGGGTAAGACCGATCGATCTCACTCCAATAAACAAGCGTTGGTTATAGCCATCCTGCGCGCCGAAAGCCCCGCAGTCCGTGTGCTGCCGGCTCGCTCACGAAGCGTTACCATCCTTGCATTCTCCATAGGAAATGAAGGCCGAACGTGCACATCACAAACTTCTCCGTTTCGCGCCTGCCGCGCATTGAGTTTGGCTCAGGGGCGCTTACCCGGCTACCGTGCATTACCCGTGAATACGGGACGCGGGCGTTACTCGTGACCGGGGCGGCTTCACTCAGGAACTCACCTTTCTGGTCAGTCGTAACCGAAGGCCTTGAATCACAAGGCATTTCATGGCTGAACTTCGCTGTTCCAGGTGAACCTTCGCCTCACATGATTGATGAGGCGGTACGAAGCTTGCGGCAAGAAGGCATTGATGTGGTCATTGGTATTGGGGGTGGCAGTGCGCTGGATGCGGCCAAAGCCATAGCCGGCCTGCTCAAAACAGGCAATTCAGTCATGGGCCATTTAGAAGGCGTGGGGCCGGAATTACCTTATGCGGGCCCAACCACGCCCTTTATTGCTGTTCCTACCACGGCAGGTACAGGTTCCGAGGCCACGAAAAATGCGGTCTTGAGTGTTCAAGGGGTCGAGGGATTCAAAAAGTCATTCCGCGACGAGAAACTGGTAGCCGAAGTTGCCCTTATCGACCCGGACCTGCTGGCAACATGCCCCCCCGCTGTAATAGCCGCCAATGGTATGGATGCCTTCACTCAGTTGCTGGAGTCTTATGTTTCACGCCGGGCAGCCCCGTTAACCGACTCCCTTGCCTGGGGCGGCTTGAAGTCAGCGCGTGACGGGTTACTGGCGCTTTATGCCGATACAGGCAACGCGATGGCGCGCGAGCGGATGGCGTACGCCGCCATGGTGTCTGGCATCACGCTGGCGCAAGTGGGGCTCGGTTCAGTGCATGGTCTGGCTGCGCCACTGGGCGCTTTTTTCCCCATTCCTCACGGCGTGGCCTGTGGCACGCTGGTCGCAACGGCCACGCGCATCAATATCGAAACCTTGCGCCGCCGTGAACCAGACCATCCGGCACTGGAGAAGTATGCACTGGTTGGCCGCCTGTTAAGCAAACAGGGGCATCTGGACTCAGATGCAGCACACGCTGCCTTGATAGAAACACTGGAAGCGTGGACGAAAGCGCTTTCACTCCCTTCCCTGGCGCATTACGGGGTAACGCCAAGCGACATTCCCCGCATCGTTGCCAAAAGCCGGGGAAGCAGCATGCAAACCAATCCGATCAGGCTTGAAGATGAAGACATCGCGGCGATTCTTGCCGCGCGCATCTAAACGCCTGGAACTCAAGTTGACTGCCTAGTCGCCGCTATTTCTCTGACTTCATTTTTTGGTAAGCCTAAATGTCCGGTCTGCTGATCTTCTTTATTGTGCTCGCCATTCCCGTTGTTTTTGGCGTGTTTCTGTTCAATCAACTGGTCACGCTGAAACACAATGTCGGCAAAGCCTGGTCGAATATCGATATTCTGCTGAAGCAGCGTCACGACGAGTTGCCCAAGCTGGTTGAAACCTGCAAGCAGTACATGAAGTTTGAGCAGGAAACACTGGAGAAGGTAATGCAGGCCCGCAGCCAGGTGGCCAGTGCACGCGAATCGCACAACATCCCCGCGCTGGGACAGGCTGAGGGGGCATTGCGCTTAGGCCTGGGTAATCTGTTCGCCGTTGCCGAGGCCTACCCTGAGCTCAAAACCAATGAAACCTTCCAGCATCTGCAGGCCCGCATTACCGGTCTGGAAAATGCCATTGCCGACCGCCGCGAGTTTTATAACGACTCGGTCAACGTCAACAATGTTCGCGTTGAACAGTTTCCCGATACGGTAGTAGCCAGACTGTTCGGCTTCCGCCAGTTTTCACTGCTGCGGTTTGCAGCGGAAGAAAAGCAGGACGTTGATCTGAAGCAACTCTTCAAGCACTAATGCTCCCTGTTCGCTGGGAGGCGGGATTTCAGCTCGACGCGGCCAACTTCGCTTTGAGCGGCGGCAACCTGCTTATTCTGTTGATAGGCTTCTATCAACCATCACGAACCGGCTGGCAGATCAGCCTGGTTCTGGTAGGGATCACCAGCTTTTGGGCGTGGTATACCAACCTCAAGCGCTATCGCACCGTGGCCGACACCCCGACTTCGCGCATCGCATCGGCGCCGCAGGGCTATATCGAAATTGTCGGGCGCGGCAAGCAGCCGCCCGGTGCCTCGCTTGTCAGCCCACTGACCGGCTTGCCCTGCCTGTGGTACCGCTTCCGGGTCGAGCGCCAGAACGATAACCACTGGGAATACGTTTCATCCGGCATCTCGACCGACACCTTTGGGGTGGACGATGGCAGCGGACGGATATTGATCGATCCCGAAGGCGCTGAAATCATTACGCCGCACAAGCGGGTGTCGAGTTCCGGCGACTACCGCACCACGGAATGGACCTTGATCGAAGGCGAAACAATTTACGTCATTGGCGAACACATCACTCTGGGTGGACCCGGTGCCGTTTTCGATAAAAAGGCAGACCTTTCCGCGTTACTGACTGAATGGAAACAAAACAAACCGGATCTGCTGGAGCGGTTTGATGCCAACCGTGACGGCGAAATCAGCCTGGAAGAATGGGAGCATGTGCGCCACACCGCATCCGGGGAAGTCGACCGCGACCATTTCGAAATGCGCCTGTCCGATGGCATCCATCTCATACGAAAACCCGCGCAAGGCCAAGCGTTTTTGATCGCAAACCGTGAAGTCACATTGCTGGTGAGACACTTTCGATTGTGGAGTTGGGCACACCTCGCCTTGATGCTGACGGCGTTGTCTGGATTGACGCTGATCGCGCATTAGCCGTGTGCTTGCTCTGGTCGGCTTCGCTGCCTATAGTCAGAAGCACGGAGGACTCCCCATGAAACACCTGATACCCGAAACGCCCCCTGGCTACGATCACACTCGCATTGTTGAGCGTCCCGACGGCTGCTACTGGGTCGATGCGGAAACAGGTGTGGAATACGGCCCCTTTGCCAACTTGATGGAAGCCGTTCAGGACATGGAGTACAACGCCGACAGCGACTATGAGCCAGGCGAAACTGTTGAAGAGGCAGAAGACGAACTGGGCATCACCGACTGGATCGACCCGGATACGGGCGACCCCGGCGATGTGTCTCACCGCCCCATAGACTGATCGTGTTCTGGCGATTTTTTCACCGAACTAACCGTAGCTGATTCCGCCAACCGCGCTTCCTGCTCAAACACATTGTCGCGATAGGGGCACCCCCCGCGCAGCCAGGCATGCAGCCCTGCCAGGGGATACAACAGCAGCAGCAACACTCCCCACCGCTCGAACTGGCTGACGTGCACGCGCTCATGAATGCGTGTGGCGTCCAGCGCTGCCTGGGACAGCCCCACAACCACGTGGCCCAATGTGATGGCGGCCACCGGGCCACTGAACGGGAATCCCCGCTGAAGAATCCGGGCAGGCCACCCTCCGGCGGCTTCCAGCACGCCATCCACTCGCCGTACCGCCCCACCGCTGCTACGCGCCATCAACACCACAAACAGGCCCAACAAGGTAACGGGCAACGCCCAAAGGGTTAATAACAGCCGCAGCATTCAGGCGATCATCTCGCTTGAAAACCAGCGCGCGCCATGCAGGCCTTCACGCACGAAATGTTCGTAAGCCCGTTCCAGCTGCGTCGCTGTCCCCACCGCATAGACATCGAAACGATGCATGTCCGGGTAATCCACCACGATGCTTTTTAGCAAAGCGTCCAGATCGTCGGCCGGCAGATGCGGCCGGTAGTTGAAATTGTCCAGCGCATCGGTCCAGGCGCGACACAGATTGTCCTGAAAAAGACCGGTATCGTCAGCCAGCCAATGCAGGTCCATCGATTCGGTCAGGTCCAGCGACATGGCATGCTGGATCAGGCTCTTTATGGGTGAAAACCCTGCACCAAACGCGAGAAAAATGATTGGGCGGGGTGAATCCTCGTCCAGTACAAACTCGCCAAACGGCCCCTCCACTTCAACGGTGTCATTGGCTTTCAGTTCCGAGAATACGGCTTCGGCAAATGCATCACCTTCGCGTCGCGGTATCTGCACCTCGATGTGGCGGTCTTCACAAGGGCAACTGGCAATGGAATAAGATCCACTCACTCCATTTATTTTGACCTGAATACTCTGCCCGCCCAAAAACCGAAGTCGCTGACTGCGAGGTGCCAGAATATGCAGCGCCGCCATTTTTGGATTGAACACTTCAACCGACTTCACCTTGGCGGTCAGTTGCTGCACGGGAATATCGCGCGCGCCCGCCACACTGGACTCGATCACCACATCGTTTACCGGCGCATAGGCACACAACAGAATCACCCCGGCGTCCTTTTCTGCCTGCTTCAGGACGTAGTCGTGCGCATGGACTTTCCTGACTTCACCAGACGCCACACGTGCCTTGCAATCACCGCAATTGCCATTGCTGCAGCCATAGTTCAGCGAAACGCCATTGCGCAAAGCTGCTTCCAGAAGCGTATCGTTCCCTTCCACGACAAACTCATGACCGCTAGGTAAAATGGTTACGGTCGGCGCCATGATCTTCAATATCCTTTCTTGAGCGATAACGGCCTGCGCCTGTACCGCTTCGGGTGGTAATTCTGACAAATTTCGTAGCAAAAAGGCACGCACACTGTGCAAGGCGTGATGCGTTTCCATGCTCGCGACTTCGTCCATTTCATCAATTTTCTCGTCGAGCCAAGTCATCACGTTTCCGTAGTGTTTGATCAAGGCTTTGGCCGCCGCGTAGTCGTCGCCCATTTCATTCAGGCGCGCCACCAATACATCCTTGTCGGGCAGCACATGCTCGCGGAGGCGTTTGGCGAACGCCCTGTCCTTGATTTCGGCAACTCGACGAATCTCCGCGTCGTCATCCCATTTAACGTCAGGAAACGCACGCAGCAGTTCGTCGAGTTCGATCATGCCGTCGAACGTCGCAAGGGTGTCTTTACGGATCATTTCCTGCAATACATGGCGCGACTGACCAACCAGACGCGCAACGCGAGAAAGCGGAAGTAAATGGCTCATGGACAAATGTTACTCCGTGTCCCCGATAGATAAATCGTCAAGTTGTAAAGTTTCTAAAGCCTTGATACGCGCATGCCGTTATCCCTGCCTCTACAATTGCCCCATGCCTACCATCACCACTCGTCCCTGTCCTGATCAAGCCCGCGCTGCGCTCGAACAGTCCGGCCTTGCCCCTGCCTGGGCTCGACTGTATGCCGCACGTGGCGTCGACCATCCCGAGCAGATTGCGCACCGCCTGCCGCTATTGCTGCCCCCTGTCGGGTTGCTGCATATCGAGCACGCTGCCACCTTGCTTGCCGATGCCATCAAGGACAAGAAGCGTCTGCTCATCATTGCCGACTACGATGCGGACGGCGCCACCGCCTGCGCAGTGGGCGTGCGCGGCCTGCGTCTGCTCGGCGCACAGGTCGACTATCTGGTGCCCAATCGGCTTGAACACGGTTATGGCCTCACGCCCGACATCGTCACGCTCGCCGCCGCACGCCAGCCCGACCTGATCGTCACGGTGGACAATGGCATTGCTGCGGTGGACGGCGTAGCGGCAGCCGACGCGCTTGGGATTCCGGTTCTGGTTACCGACCACCACCTGCCCGGCGACACCTTGCCAGACGCAGCCTGCATCGTTAATCCCAATCAGCCGCACTGCACCTTCGCATCAAAAAACCTGGCGGGCGTGGGCGTCATGTTTTATGTGCTGCTGGCGCTGCGAGCCGAACTGCGCCAGCGCGGCGTCTACGCTGATCACGCCGAGCCCGACCTACGGTCACTGCTCGATCTGGTTGCGCTCGGCACCATTGCAGACGTGGTCCGACTCGATGCCAACAACCGCACGCTGGTGGAAAACGGTCTGTCGCGAATGCGGGCAGGCAAGGCCAGCGCCGGCGTCAACGCGCTGTTTCGCGCCGCCGGCCGCGATCCCACGCGTGCCACGGTGTTCGATCTTGGCTTCATGCTCGGCCCGCGCCTCAATGCCGCCGGCCGACTTGACGACATGGCGCTCGGTATCGAATGCCTGCTGGCAGATGACCCCAACACCGCGCAGCAACTGGCGCAGCAACTCGACACGCTTAACCGCACCCGCCGCGATGTCGAAGCCGACATGCTGGAAGAAGCGCTCGCCATCCTGGCCACCTTCAACCCCACCGACAGCCACAGCCTCACCGCCTGGCAGCCCGGATGGCATATCGGCGTCATCGGCATCCTGGCCTCACGCCTGAAAGACAAATTCCATCGCCCCACCGTCGTCTTCGCCAGCCACGCCAACGGCGAACTCAAAGGCTCGGGCCGCTCCATTCCCGGCTTGCATTTGCGCGACGCACTCGACCTCGTCGACAAGCGCCACCCCGGCCTGATCAACAAATTTGGCGGCCACGCCATGGCGGCGGGACTCAGCATTCCGGCTGGCCGCCATGAGGCATTCACCCTGGCTTTTGAAACCGTCGTACGCGAATTGATCGACCCGGCCGACCTCGAAGGCGTCATCGAAACCGACGGCGAACTTGACGCCGCCGCGCACACCTACGAGCTGGCCGAACAGCTTGATCATGCCGTATGGGGACAGGGGTTTCCTGCGCCGCTGTTCACCGCGACATTCGATGTCATGGCACAGCGCGTGGTCGGCGAGAAGCACCTTAAATTGAAATTGTCACGCGACGGAGAGGTATTCGAAGCCATGCGCTTCTTCCAGGCCGACCCGCTGCCTGCCCGCATTCATGCCGTCTACGCGCTCATGCCCAACGAATTCAACGGGCAACAATCCCTGCAATTGAAGCTGCAGCACTGGGAGCCTGTGCCCTCACTGCGATAACGCAGATTGCCATAAGCGGATATTCCTGCAGCCTCGGATCCGGTCATTGGCGCCTTGGAAGGCGTGTTGAATCGGGCGACTCAAACATACCCTTCCGGATTGCTCTGCTGCCAGCGCCACGCATCGGCGCACATGCGCGGCAGATCATATTCCGCATGCCAACCCAGTTCCTGCGCGGCGCGAGTCGGGTCGGCCCAGCATTGCGCCACATCGCCCGCACGTCGCGCGACGATCTGATACGGCACCGGTTTCCCGCTTGCGGCCTCAAACGCGCGCACCATGTCCAGCACACTCACCCCGTGCCCGGTGCCCAGGTTCCAGGTCTGCACACCACCCAGTTGATGCAGCTTGTTCAGCGCAGCCACATGCCCGCGCGCCAGATCAACCACATGGATATAGTCGCGCACGCCGGTTCCATCCGGCGTTGAATAGTCCCCGCCAAACACATTCAGCTGCTGACGCCGCCCCACCGCCACCTGCGCCACATAGGGCATCAGATTGTTTGGGATACCGCGCGGATCTTCACCGATCAGACCCGATTCATGCGCTCCCACCGGATTGAAATAGCGCAGCAATGCCACGTTCCAGTCCGTATCCGACACAGCGACATCGCGCAGCACTTCCTCAATAATGAGCTTGGAGCGGCCATACGGATTGGTCGCCGACAAGGGGAAGTCTTCCGTAATCGGCACGGTCGCCGGGTCGCCATACACCGTGGCGGACGACGAGAATACGATTGATTTCACTCCCACCTCGGCCATCACCTCGAACAGCGCAATGCTTCCGACAATATTGTTGTCGTAATACAGCAGCGGTTTTTCCACCGACTCGCCGACTGCCTTCAATCCGGCGAAATGCACCACTGCATCAATACAGTGATCGGAAAACAATTTACGCAATGCTGCGCGATCACGAATATCGCCCTGTACGAAGGATGCTGATTTACCCACAATCTGTGCCACCCGATCCAGCGACTTCGGACTGCTATTCGACAGATTATCAAACACCACCACCGCATGACCGGATGCCATGCATTCCACCGCAGTGTGCGAACCGATATAACCCGCACCGCCGGTCAATAAAATATTCATACCAGCCTCCTGCTCACCTGCACATCAATACAACCGGGACCGCTTGCACTGCCCACCAAAATACCGTTGAGGCTCACCCATGTTCCCCCTCTAGGAAATCCGAATACGCCTGCGCAAGGCCATCATCCATTCCCGTTTTCGCGACCCACCCGAGGCTGTTAAGGCGGGCCACATCCAGCAGTTTTCTCGGCGTGCCATCCGGTTTGCCGGAGTCGAACTCGATTGCACCTTCGTAGCCTACGGCAAGCTTGACGGCCTCGGCCAGCGCCTTGATCGTCACATCCACGCCCACGCCGATGTTCACCGCCGGCGGCATGAACACGCCGGAAGCGGCTTCATCGCTTCCCAGCAATGTGTCATACCGCGCATCGGGCAGCGTCATCAAAAACACACAGGCATCCGCCATATCGTCGCTGTATAAGAACTCGCGCCTGGGCGTTCCGGTGCCCCACACTGTGACTGCCGGTTTTTTGCTGACCTTGGCTTCGTGAAACTTGCGGATCAGCGCGGGAATGACATGGGAGTTTTCGGGATGATAGTTATCCCCCGGGCCATATAAATTGGTCGGCATCACGGCGATGAATTTCGTGCCGTATTGCCGGTTGTAACTCCAGCACATTTCGATGCCCGCAATTTTGGCCAGCGCATAGGGGCGATTGGTCGATTCCAGCGGGCCGGTCAGCAAATATTCCTCTTTCATCGGCTGTGGCGCGAGTCTCGGGTAGATGCAACTGGAACCCAGAAACATCAGGCGCTTGACCTTGTTCCGGTATGCGGCATGGATGACATTGGTCTGGACGGCAAGATTGTCGCGAACGAACTCTGCCGGATAGGCGTTGTTGGCATGAATGCCGCCCACTTTGGCGGCAGCCAAAAACACATAATCTGGCTGCTCCGTGGCAAAAAAGGCATCGACCGCAGCTTGATCGATGAGATGAAGCTCGCCGTGAGTGCGGGTCAAAAAATTTGTGTACCCCTTGGCACGCAAGTTGCGCATCAGCGCAGAGCCGACCAGGCCGCGATGGCCCGCAACATAGATTTTGGCATTCTTGTCCATAGGCTTACTCATGGTAATCCATGGCCTTGTAGCCATGTTTCTTCACCAGTTCGTCACGTTCTGCAGCCTTGAGGTCTTCGCGCACCATTTCGGCCACCAGTTCGGCGAATGTAATCTTTGGGGTCCAGCCGAGTTTCTGTTTGGCCTTGCTGGGGTCACCCAGCAGGGTTTCGACCTCGGTGGGGCGGAAATAGCGCACGTCAACGGCGACGATACATTTACCTTTGGCGTCGTAGCCTTTTTCGCCTATGCCCTGCCCTTCCCAGCGGATGGTCATGCCGAGCTCTTTTGCTGCGGCGTCGACGAAGTCTCTGACTGAGTACTGCACACCGGTGGCGATCACGAAGTCTTCGGCCTGCTCCTGCTGCAGCATCAGCCACTGCATTTCGATGTAGTCCCTGGCATGGCCCCAGTCGCGTTTGGCGTCCATGTTGCCGAGGAACAGACAATCCTGCAGGCCGAGCTTGATGCGCGCGAGCGCGCGGGTGATCTTGCGGGTGACGAAGGTTTCGCCGCGCATCGGGCTTTCGTGGTTGAACAGGATGCCATTGCAGGCATACATGCCATAGGCTTCGCGGTAGTTGATGGTGATCCAGTAGGCGTACAGCTTGGCACAGGCGTAGGGGCTGCGCGGGTAAAACGGGGTGGTTTCCTTCTGTGGCGTTTCCTGCACCAGGCCAAACAGCTCGCTGGTGCTCGCCTGATAGAAACGGGTTTTCTTTTCCAGGCCGAGGATGCGGATGGCTTCGAGGATGCGCAGCGCGCCCAAGGCGTCGGAGTTGGCGGTGTATTCGGGTTCCTCGAAGCTGACGGCAACGTGGCTTTGCGCAGCCAGGTTGTAGATTTCGTCGGGCTGAACCTGCTGGATGATGCGGATGAGGCTGGACGAGTCGGTGAGGTCGCCGTGGTGCAGCACGAAGCGCCGGGTTTTGACTTCTGGACCTTCGTACAGGTGATCGATGCGATCAGTATTGAACAGTGAAGTACGGCGCTTGATGCCGTGGACTTCGTAGCCTTTTTCCAGCAGAAATTCGGCAAGATAGGCGCCGTCCTGGCCGGTGACGCCGGTGATAAGGGCTTTTTTGGTCATGGGTTGCTCATTGCAATAGAAAGGACAGTATGGTTGAGGAGCCTATGGGCAATCAGCTTGCCGGGGCAGTGTTACCGAGGATGCGCTGTCGACCACTAGTATCGTAACGAGGCGCTTGACGGCAATGCTTCCCTCGCCGGTGGTAAATGTGCTGATGGTGGACTTTTTGAACATCTTGAAACCTTGGGCCGGGTGGCAAATTTCAGACCTATGAGCCGACATCTTGTCAGACCGCTTCAACAATAACGCATATTTGCTTTCTGCCAGACGAAGCAGATTGATATCGCAATAGCGCGCATCAGAAATGTTGGGGCGAAAAGCATCCCTCTCTTTTGCCACAGCGGGGAGGCCGAGCAGCCTTCCCAGCGTCAAGCCCGCAAGGCGTGATGCGCGATTCACCCAAAGCCCCAACGGCCAGGATTTGAGCTCGGAGTAATGTCGCCACAAAATCGCCAGCGCCAGTGTATTTCAACGTCCGATACCCAGTCAGGCAACAGGCTTCCCCTTGCAAGCGGCGCAATATACAACCCGAACGGGAGGCTGCGCACGAAAATCGGCGACATAGTGAGGCAAGCGCGACTTGAAGCCGCGCCTGTCAGATCACTTCAGACCGGAAGCCCCCTTGCTGATCGCATCGGCGTCAGTTGTGGGCGCTGCAGCGGCATCCGCTGCGGGTGCAGCCGGTTTGGCTGGCTCGGCGGGCTTTTCGGCAGGAGCGGCAACTTCCTTGCCAGCATCCACAAACTCACCCATATATACGATCTTGGCGACCGCCTTCAGCGCATCCAGTTCAGCCTTGGCGGCTTTCTGGCGTGCCTGTGTCTGCAACAGACGGGCAATTGCGAGCTTCGCCTGCTCAAGCGTCATCGGCTGCATCTGCGAATCAGCCAGCACGATCACCAGCAGGCCATCCGGCGAATTCACCACGATAGCCTGACCATCCGGCATTTGAGCAAGCTTGGGCAACAATTCAAGCGGTAACTGCTCGGCCGGCTTCACACCCTGCCCCGCTTTAATCGGCAGATTTTCGGCCTTGAGCCAGGCAGCAAAATCATTCAACGTCTTTGATGCAGCAAGTTGCGCACGGATCGCCTCATGCTTTTCTTTTGGCGCGGTGATTCCGATTTCCTGCAAACGATAAATCTTGCGCTTGGCGAACAGATCAGGATGCTTGTCATAATAATCAGACACTTCCGCATCGCTCGGTTCAGCCGGCGCACCCAGCTTGCGGCTCATATAAGCTTCAGCCAGAATCTGGCGGCGTGCGGCATCCAGCGCCTGAACCACATTGGGGTCACGATCCAGCTTGTCGCTTAACGCCTTTTGCGCGATGACTTCCTGGTCCACCAGATTGCGCACCACTTGCAGCGAAGCTGCCTTGGATTGCTCCTTGTTCAGATTCGGAACACGCTGCAAGGTAAAGTTCACCTGATGAACAGTCAGTTCAGTGTCGTTGACCTTGGCTGCGACCTGAGCTTCCTTTTTATCCTCTGTCGCCGCGCCATCCTTTTTGTCGCCGCAACCCATCAGCAATCCAGCTACCAGCAAAGGCAAATACAATTTTTTAAACCCGTGCATTTTAATCATCCTCTTCATCCAGATTATTGGAAAAATTATAGTCCGGATGTTACACCATGCATAAAGGACGCATCGACAAGACAGGCGATCTGGCACGGGCGGATGTCTTGGACCACATCGAAGCTTTTACAAGCGGAATCGCCATCACAGCGATCCGGGCAACGCCAGTCCCGATGCCCTTGAACAGGCGTCGGCGTAAGGCTTCAGTTTGTCTACTGTTTTAACGGTAGTCCACTTGGCGTAAAAAAGGCAGGCTCACGTTTGTGCCGCACCCCAGGTCAATCCCCCAGCCAACGCCGGCTCCATGCTATTCTGAACGCCATTTTCGGGGATATAACGTGTTCAAAATTCTGTTACTGATGGTGATTGGATTCGTGGTGTGGGGGCTTATTCGCGCTTACCAGCGTTCGCTCAACAAGACATCCACACCTTCCAGCCAAAAAGCCGTCGAGACCATGGTGAAATGCGCACATTGTGCGGTGAATCTGCCACGTAGCGAGGCCATTTTTTCGGGCGGCGAATTCTACTGCACCCCCGAACACCAAAAGCTCGGAAAATCATGAATCTGGCGGCATCCCCCATGCCGCGCTCCGCCACACAGGGCTACTTTGCGTCGCATTGGCGCAGCCTCGATTACTTCAATTTGTATCGACTGTCTCTGGCGATGGCGCTGGCTGTTACCGGGATGCTGTTTGGCGATTCTGATTTATTTCACTTCGGCGCAAGTACGCTCTTTCAAGGTTTTGCTTACACTTACCTGGTCATCGCCGCGTTTTTTGTCCTGGGCATACGCGCGCGCTGGCCCAACTTTCAAATTCAGCTGAGTGCACACATCACAGCCGACATCATTTTCGTGATGCTGATGATGACAACAAGTGGCCGTCTGGCAGAGGTCATGGGACTGCTGCTGGTGATTTCCATCGCCTCGGGCGGATTGGTCGGAAGCGGCCGGCTGACCCTGCTCTACGCCGCGATGGCGTCCATTGCGCTGCTCCTGCAGCACAGCTGGAATATTCTCCGGCACGACCAGACTGTTGACGGTTTTTTTCAAATCGGCCTCTTATGCGCGGGATATTTCGCCATTGGCTGGCTGGCGCACGGGCTTACCCGTCGCGCCCTGCACTCCGAGCAGCTGGCGCAACGACAAGCTGAAGAACTGGCATTGCTGAACCGCGTCAACGCGGTTGCAATCGATCATTCACCCGCTGGTCTGTTAGCGCTGCAGGAGGATGGCATTATTCGCCACGCCAACGCCCGCGCGCTGGCACTCCTTGGAATTACCACACCGGTGAAGCCTGGCGTAACCCGGCTGGATGACTGTTCGCCCGAACTGGCGCGTATTTTGTCGCGTCCGTTTAAACCCGGGATGGCTATCACCATGAGCACGCCGGTAACGCAGTTAAAGGTACGCTGCATCCCCCTCGCCACGTCAGATCAAAGCCGGGTGCTGGTGCTGGAGGATCAAAACCTGGCCGAGCAGGCAGCACAACGACTCAAACTGGCCGCACTGGGACGGCTCACTGCCAACATTGCGCACGAAATTCGCAACCCGCTGTCGGCCATTAGCCATGCGGCTCAACTCTTGCTCGAAGAGGCTCATGACCCTGTGCAATCCCGTTTGGCTGACATCATTGAAAACAATGCCTGTCGGCTCAACCGACTGGTGGAAGAGGTCCTGACACTGAATCGACGAGACCGCCTCAACCCGGTCAATGTTGACGAAAAAACCCTCGTTGCCCTGCTTGACGAACTGTTTCAAACTGAAGAAATCCCGCCCGACGCCGTCATAGTCAGCATGAACGAATCCGTACACTTTCAATTTGATCCCGACCACCTGCGCCAAATCGTGTGGAACTTGCTGCGCAACGCCTGGCGCTTCAGCCAAAAGCAGGCCGGAAGTATTCACGTCCACATACAGCAACAGGCAGACCGCGTGCAAATTGAGATTCAGGATGATGGGCCCGGCCTGCCTCCAGAACACCAGGGCAAGTTGTTTGAGCCTTTCTTCACTACCGATGCCCAAGGAACCGGACTGGGCCTCTTCCTCGCCCGCGAGTTGGCCGAAGCCAACCACGCCGAGCTGAGCTTCCTGCCTGGCGCAGGGGGGGCTCGCTTCCGACTGGGCCTGAAAGGGAATCCCTGACGATGGCAACCTCCCCGCGTATTCTTCTGGTTGATGACGAGCCCGACTTGCTTGATTTGATGGAACTCACGCTGGTCAAGATGGGACTCGAGACGGATCGGGCCCTCAGCGCCGCTGAAGCAATCGAGCTTCTGTCAACAAGGCATTACGATCTTTGTCTAACAGACATGCGGCTGACTGATGGCGAAGGCCTGGATGTGATTGCCTGCGCCAGCGCACTGCCGCGCCCGGTTCCGGTGGCCGTGATCACCGCTTTTGGCAATGCGGGCAACGCTGTTGCCGCGCTCAAGGCTGGCGCGTTCGATTACTTGTCCAAACCGGTCGCGCTCAATCAACTGCGTACCTTGATCAAATCTGCGCTAAAAATACCCGAGCCCGCGCAATCGGATGACCCTACTCGCCAGCTGATTGGCGAGTCCGCAATCATGCAGGACATCCGCACCCGCATAAGCAAACTCGCACGCACTCAGGCACCCGTCCATATTGCAGGCGAATCGGGTAGCGGCAAGGAGCTTGCGGCACGGCTCATTCATCAATTAGGCAATCGTGCGGACGGCGCATTTGTAGCCGTCAACTGCGGCGCCATTCCTGAAACCCTGATGGAAAGCGAGTTTTTCGGTTACCGCAAAGGGGCATTCACTGGTGCTGAGGCCGATCGCAACGGTTTCTTCCAGGCGGCGGACGGCGGCACGCTGTTTCTCGATGAAGTGGCCGACCTGCCGCTTTCCATGCAGGTGAAACTGCTGCGCGTCTTGCAGGAAAAAAAGGTCCGCAAGATTGGCGCGACCCAGGAAGAACCCGTCGACGTGCGTATCATCAGCGCCACCCACCAGAATCTTTCCGCTCTGGTGGAAACCGGCCATTTTCGACAGGATTTATATTACCGCCTGAACGTCATCGACCTGATCATGCCCAGCCTGCGTGATCGCGCTGAAGATATTCCCGAGATGGCGCGCTTCCTGCTCAACAAATTGGGCGGCAGTCAGGTCAAACTCGATCGGGATGCCGAAAAATCCTTGCGCGCCTACGCCTTCCCGGGCAACGTGCGGGAACTGGAAAACACCCTGGAACGCGCATTGGCCCTGTGTGAGAACCAGCTAATCACGGCAGACGACCTGAGCCTTTCCCCCAATCTGCCGCCGGTTAGTGGCACACCGGGCACCAAGTATCCATTGCAGGATTACCTGGACCAAATGGAACGCGCAGCAATTCTCGAGGCCCTGGAGCAGACGCGCTTTAATAAAACAGCCGCCGCCCGGGTGCTCGGCGTCACCTTCCGCAGCCTGCGTTACAGGCTGGAACGGCTGGGGATCGAGTAAGTCAGCCATTGCACCTACCGAACATCCCAGGCTAGAAATGAAAAACCCGCATACCATTGCTGGATGCGGGTTTTTATTGTGCTTGTCTGACTCGAATAACAGGCTACAGGCCGCGTCAATACTTGATCCATCGATTTAGAATTTCAAAGATACCGCCAGAACTACCGCCAAATATTTTCAGTGCCCCCCGTTGTTTGCCTGTTTCTGGGGCGAACCTCGATCCTCTCCGGCTGCGCACGCATTGCCTGTTTCTGAGGTTATTTAAGTACGTGGGCGGGAGCGATCCAAGTGTCAGGCAGCATTGGGGCGTTAGCTGCCTTAGACCCCCTCCAATCCGCTCCCCTGTTCTCGCAACAGCCTTGCCAATTCACGCATCTGTTCACGCCATCCGCCCTTGAAGGCGTTTCGCGAAACGGTCGCTTTACCTTCGATTGTTTTCGGCCCGGTCGATTTCGCCCACGGCTTCCATTGCCTTATCAGCTCCGATTGCCGCGCCTGACGTTCCGGTGTCCAGCCATTCGCCATGCTGTTCCTCCAATAGTTTGCTTTGCTGATTTTGGTTTTCCTGCGCCTGCGAAGGTGAGCCGTTGTTAATCTGCTGATGCCCATTCGCAATGTTGGCTTGCTTGGCAAATATCACGGGGGGGTTCTTGATCGCCGCCAGCGTTTCCAGTGTCGCTCGGCATTGGTTTTGCGCCCGTAGCGCCATACGCATATTTACCTCGAATGCTGGTGCGCTGTCGCAGCCCATACCGCGTTCAGCCAGTCTTGCAAAGAGGCTTTGCAGCGCCGTCGCCTGATTCATCAGCATGGCCTCGGCATGTGACAGGTCGCCGCGATTCACCGCCGATGCCTGGTCGCGCAATTGATCCATCAAGGCGGGCACGTCAATGCTGTCCCAGTTCCCTGTTTTTTGCTCAGCTCCGCGTATCACCCGGAGTGCCGCCAGTTCCGGGGTTGTCATCACCGCCGTCATTTTCCTCGCGGCCACCTCATCGCTGTCGCCTTTTTCAAGCAACACTTGCACCTCTTTGCGCGGGAATTTCTTTGTTTCAGGTGCCGCTGTTTTCTTCGGTTTGCTTGCCATCGTTTAGCCTCACGATTTAAACCTCCCCGTTACCATGCGCGCGTACAGCGGGCTTCTTTCGGGTTAGCGTTGGAACAATTCTTAATGCACGCTCGACGGTGGTGAAGCCCTGGACTTCGGATGCCCCTCCCTGACGACGCCTTACGTCCGTTGCCCCAGCCGCGCTAGGTTGCGGTGCAGCTCAAGCACGGCATCATTCCGCACAGACGTTGCTCTTTCTTTTGGGGCTTCCCTGAATTCGCCGCGTTCACTGTCCCAGAACTCTGAAGGTGCATCATCTCGGCTGCGACTGTATACGTCGGGGCTGATGCTTTCGGCTTCAGTTATTGGTAATGGCTCAGGGGCGAACCCTACACAGGATAGGGTTTGATGGTTTTCAGTTGAGCCATGAGCAAACCCTATAGGTTTTGCGTTGTCTTTGAACCCTATAGGCTTTTCAAGTTTGCAGGGCTTGGTCATGATTTCAACGAATGATTTGCCGGGCTTTGTTGTCAGCGGCATAGACAAGCCCAATGCCGTCAGCAATGGCTCAGGGTCACGCGCCAGCACCCCCAGCATGGCGCTCTCCACGCCTCTTTGATCCAGCAACTCAGGGTTGCCCTGGATGGCCGTCACAATCACGGAAGCTGCCTTGTGCCTTGTTGCTGAACTCAGGCGCTTTAGCGCCGCTGGGCGCGTTAGCCCATACCTACACCCCACCTGTTCAAAGAAACCTGTCTGCATGGCCTGTAGGCGCGGCTTGTTGCCTACCAAGTCACTGCCCGCCATGCGCCCATTCACCAGCGGCAACAAGATCACGTGACAATGTGGCGCGGACTCGTCGAGATGGATCACGGCGGATAACACCGGCACATTGAAGAAACCCCGTACCCAAGCTAGTGAATCAGCGAAATAGGCCGTCGGGTCAATGGTCGATACAACGGGCAAGCTGATAACGATTTCAACCCCGCGAACGGCATCCCTGCGCAGATTGCCTACGTTGGCATCCTGCATCAGGCGCTCGGCACTGGCCGCAACCTCGGCAGCGGAGGCCGCACCCGCGATAACTTTATTCAGGCCGATGCGGGTGTGGTCGATATGGCTCTCCGCCCCAAGCTCAGCCTGAAGCTCTCGCAGATTGTGTTTTGCAGCGATGCGAACAATATCCCTGCCGGTCAATTTCTTGAGCCGTAGATACTGGCGCTCTGTTTTCATGGCTTCAGCAGGCGTTTGGTTGCGCATGGTTCGCTACCCCTGACGACTTCCCAGCGCATCCCCCAAGCGCCTGACAGCAGCCTTCGTATGCCGGAAAGCATCGTGGTATTCGTCGCCACAATCCATCGCGGCCTGAAGCTCATCAGATACCAGCGACTCGGCAACAGTTAGGCGAGCAATATCCCTTCGCGATAGCCCTGCACGCTCGGCAGGAAGCCCAAGGCTGCGATAAACCAGCTTGGTCAGGCTTGTGTAGTACCGCTCGGCATTCTGTGAACCCTGGGCGCGCGCATAGCCAACAAACTGCTGGATCACGTCGGTTTCCTCACGGCGGGTTATCTTGCCGTCCGTGCGTGCCGTGAGCCATGCGGGGTCGGTCTTGTTGAGTGCGACGGCCTGAAGGTGTGCGCGCATATCGTGGAACTGCTGAACAAACTCATCCTGCATTTTCCGTGCGCGCGGTGTGGTGAAGCGAAGCATCACCAAACTGAACGCGTGCTCATTCATGACGGCCACGGCAACAGCTTTGCCCCGAATGATCTTTTCCTCAAAGCAGAGAACAGGGGCGGATTTGGACGGAACCCGGTTCCGCTCAGATTGACCGCTCAGGGACGGGAATTCCTCCACCGATACGCGGACAGAGTCGATCACCTTGTTGTGGGCCATCCCGAACACGCGCGCAATCACCCGCGAGTCGGTCATCACCTGCTTGCCCTGAATCGCGACAAGCTGCCCTGACTTCACCAGCGCGCTCAAGATGCACCGCCTAGCTTGGCAAATGCAGCGCGGACTTCGCCGACGTTGAACCGGGTCGTGTTGCCACCCAGCTTTCGGGGACGTGGCAGCTTGCCTATTTTCGACCAGCGCCAGATTGTGACTTCGGATACGTTCAACAAGCTCGCCAGCGTGCGTGCCGGTACCTGGGCGGACGCGGGCAGATCGTCGAAGTGTTGGGGGATGGTTTTCATCGCCATGATGCTTTCATTTTGAAGGTGAAAGCCCGCGCTTCGGAGTGATGCGCGGTGCATGGCTTGTATTAAATTGATTCAGCTTTGCGGCGTCTGTACCGATAAGCCGCCAGCCGTATCAGCGTAGCCGCTTAGCGTATCGGCCTAGCGGCTAGACCGTTTTTTTATCCTTGTTAATCCATTCGGCGATCGTGCGTTGCGCGTTCGATTCGGTCAAATTCGCCTCAAGGGTTCGACTTTGAGCTAGTACAGCATCCTTCAAGGCATGGGCGGCTTGATTAGCTGACTTCCAGTTGCCACGCCGATATTCAGATAACGTCCAAGCCTCCAACTCACGCATTTTCGTATAACGCTTACCTGCGCCTGACTTCCCGAGTTCTGACAATTCCCAATTTCGCGAAATTCTTGCCATTAAAAACCCAACCTCATAGAAAGAGAAGCAAAGCGCGCTAATCATAATCTTGTCGCTTTCATATCTGCCATCTTGCAGATCGTGGATGCGCATAAATAAGGACTCAACCACCATTTCTTGCTTAGGTGCGTTCGGTGATGAACGATCGATTTTTCTTGCAGCTTTCTCGAAAACGGCCTTGGCTTGAATTAAGTCCTTAATTGGTTCACGTTTTCCAGAATCGAAAGACACGACCTTTGCAAGAATATTTGCATGACTAAAGACAAATTCAACAAACGCCGCTACGTTTTCCTCTATATCTTCATTCATCGTCGCGTCCCTTCGCGCGCCCTTAAGTCAGAAGCCACGCCAGCCGGGCAAGGGTGTCCCAGTTTTCGCCCCGTCGGGCTAGGCGCAGCAAACTTAATAAGACTGATTAGCTTTTTACGATCCTCACAATCCGAAATCCTGCCCATAACAGGGCAAGCAAGAGCACGGTAATGTTTATGGCTATAGGCCTTGCCTCTTCTTGCAGTTTCCAATAGACATCAAATCCATCGGTAAGGCGCAATTTCAATTCTTTCTCAGTATTAGGACACTTGTCTGCCATCCCTGTTTTGATTGTTCTTATTCCTGAAACTTGCTTAGTTATCCTGTCCACCGAATATACGTAATCGACACAATCCGCATCGGATATGTAAGTAAGGTTGCGTGCATCCCACTGAGCTATCTCGTATCTGTCTTGGTTTACTAACAACGTGCTCCCTGCCACCTCAGCCCGAGACTCTATGCAATCTTTACTTTCTAGATGGCAGACAATTTCCGATACTTGCAGAGGATAGGCAGGCTTTGAGTTATCCATTACCCACGTACCTTGAAAGCCTACATACCCCCTATCCCATAAGTCGGTAAAAACATGATACCCACCCACCGAAACGGGTACTTTATGTTTTACGTAGCTTTCGGACAGGCTGACCAATACCACTAATGCGGCAATGGTCAAAAGGATGACGCCAACAATGCGCACTACTTTTGTTCTGAGAATGCTCAGCATTTGATAACCCCTCATTTATAGTTTTCCTCGGGGTCTATTACTGTTGCGCCACCCTTGAGGCCGTCCAAATAATCTGCCCTTGCCTGCATCCACCTTTGAAGTATTGGCAGGTGCGCCGTGAGATTGCAGGCACGCCCATTCCCCCATCAGGCGCTTTTGTGCAACGGGATAATTCCGCTCCGGCGCATCGCAGGTGTCCACCTGCTTGCTTCGATGTAATCAGGCGGCGGTTTTCCTGTCCAGTCGATCCCGCGTCAGCTTCACCGTCGCCGTGAAACCTATTGCCTGTGCGTAACGTGACAGCGTACGCAACGACGGCAGCGTTCGGCCGCTTTCCATTCGGGCGATGACAGATTGTTTGGTACCCATGCGCTCGGCGACTTCGATCTGCGTCAGCCCGGCCTTCAGGCGGGCGGCGATGAGTTCGTGCGCGATGGAAAATTCGTCTTCCAGCGCTGCATAAGATTCGTGGGTAGCCTTGTCCTTCAACAGACCGGCTTTGACTTCCGACAGGGTTTTCATAGTTCCAACTCCTTCAAGCGCGCCAGCGCGGTTTCAATCGCCCGCCGGGGTGTGGCCTGGGTTTTCTTTACAAACACATGCAGCACCACCAGCCGCTGCCCTTTAGCCGCCACATACACAGCCCGCGCAATACCGTCCTTGCCGCTCATGCGCATTTCCCACAGCTTGCTTGCCAGCGGGCGAACATGGGGCAGCCCTACCTTTTGCGGGCCAAATGCTTCCAGCAGTTCGGCCACGCGCAGGAAACGCGCCTTCAAGTCCGCGGGTAACAACGCCAGCTCCTTTTCCGCTGCCTCGATCAGGTGAACGTGCCAAGTCATGATTATATCTTTTTTGCTATACGTCAAGCTGTCCGACCATGCAGGGGTATCACTTCCCCACCGGCTTCCAGCGCATCGCAAGTGTCTGCCCATTGCTGCATCATCTTGCGCCGCTCGGGCAGGTGCTGGCTGCGGGCGTAGGCTGCCACAGTGCCGCTGGCTTCCTTGTGGTCTAGCTGGCGCTCCATCGCTTCTACACTCCAACCCTGCTCACTCAGGATCGAGCGCGCCGACGCACGAAAGCCATGCACGCACTGGCGGCCTTGGTAGCCCAGGTTGTTCAACAGCTTGCCGACCGTGTTTTCAGATATGACTTCGCCCTCGCCGTAACCCTTGGACTTGGGAAACAGGAAGGGAGTGTGTCCAGTCAGCAAGCGCAGTTCTTCCAGCAACTCAAGCGCCTGTCGTGACAAGGGTACGGTGTGCGCGGGTAGCGTCTTGCCGACCTTCATGCGATGCGCTGGCACTTTCCATTCCCGCGCCTCAACGTCGATTTCCTCCCAGCGGGCAAAGCGGAACTCTTGCGCCCGCACCATCGTCAACATGGCGAAATAAGCCGCATACCGTGTGACAGGTTCAAAGCCGGTGGCCGCCCGCAGATCGCGCAGGAAAGCGCCAAATTCGCGCCGTTCGGTAATGGCTGGGCGGTGGTTGGTGGCGGGCTTTTGCATCGCTCCCAGCAGGTGCGCAGCCGGGTTATCTTCCGCCCTGCCAGTCGCCACGGCATAGCGGAATACCTGCCCGCACATTTCCCGCAAGCGGCTGGCGGTGTAGGCGATTCCCTTGGACTCAATCTTGCGCAGCATCGCCAGCAGGTGTCCCGCCTTCACGCTGGCGACGGGCAGGTGTCCTATGTCGGGGAATACATAGGCTTGCAAGTGGGTGATTGCCTTGTCGGCTGTCACCTTCGCCCACTTCTTCGACTTGCCAGCGTGCCATTCACGGGCGACAGCCTCAAAGCTGTTTGCGCTGGCGGCCATATCAGCCAGCTTGCGATACTTGCGCGCTTCGCTTGGGTCTATGCCATCCGCCAGCAGGGAGCGGGCTTCGTCGCGCTTCTCACGGGCGCGGGCAAGGCTCACGTCTGGATAGACCCCCAGCGCCAAAGTCTTCCGCTTGCCCTCGTGGCGGTAATTCATCCGCCAATACTTTCCGGCAGCGTTCACCAGCAGGTACAGCGCCTTTTCATCGGCCAACTTGTAGGGCTTGTCGGCGGGCTTGGCTTTCTTCGCTGCCTGGTCGGATAGCGGCATGGCGGTTACCTTTCACGGTTTTGGCGGTAGTTGGTTTGGCGGCCTGTCACATACCGCCCCCACGTACCGCCAGATGGGCGATATTTCCATGCTATGCGATGTTGCGGCGTGAAACAACAAAAAACCCGCAATCCATTGCTAGATGCGGGTTTAGGTTACTACATGATGCTTGGTGATACGAATACTTGGTGCCGCTTGTCGGAATCGAACTGACGACCTACCGCTTACAAGGCGGTTGCTCTACCATCTGAGCTAAAGCGGCAATGCGGGCGACATTATAACGATGACAGCGCCTGATTCACTACTTACTTGACGACTTTTAATGAAGGTTTGCCCTTGGGAGGAACCGGTGCATCGCCTGCTGAAGAGGGCGATCCTGGATCATCGGTCGACTCGCCCGCAGTAACTGGCTCAAAATGCAAACCCTGGCCGTTCTCACGCGCAAAAATAGCGGCAACGCGATCTACCGGTATGGAAATTTCATGCGAAATTCCCCCGAAGCGTGCTGAAAACTGGATCCAGTCGTTATCCAGTTTTAGGTTGCGGGTTGCGCCCGCGCTTATATTCATCACGATCTGGCCATCTTTTACAAAGGCTTGCGGCACCCGCGTATGGTTATCTACCGAAACCAGCAACTGCGGGGTATACCCCGCATCCGCACACCACTGATAGAGTGCTCGGATCAGATAGGGTTTGGTTGATATCTCGGCCAATGCCTTGCCCTATTACTTGCGCAACGCTTTTTCAGTGGGCGTCAGCGCATTGATAAAGGCTGGCCGGCTAAACAGGCGCTCGCGGTACTTGAGCACGGGAGCCGCCACTTTCGGCAGCTCAATGCTGTAATGCTCAAGGCGCCACAACAGCGGGGCAATCGCCACATCCAGCATGGAGAACTCGTCGTTCATCAAATACTTCTGCTTGGTGAGGATGGGGGTGAGCTGCGACAGGCTGTCGCGGATTTCCACGCGCGCCTTGTCCGATCCTTTGCCAAGACTGTGTTCGAGCGTGTTCACATGAGTGAACAAGTCATGCTCGAAGTTAAACAGCACCAGCCGAGCGCGCGCGCGCATGACGGGGTCCGGCGGCATCAGTTGCGGATGCGGGAAGCGTTCATCAATGTATTCATTGATGATGTTGGACTCGGTCAAAATCAGATCGCGCTCGATCAGCACCGGCATCTTGCCGCTGGGGCTGATGCTGGCAACTTCTTCCGGCTTGTTATGCATGTCCACATCGATGATTTCGAAATCCATGTCCTTCTCGAACAGGACGATGCGGCAGCGGTGGCTGTATGGGCAAGTGCTGCCAGAATACAAGGTCATCATGGTGGAGGCTCCCTAAGGTGTTACGTGTGTTTGATACTTGTTGCATGGAAACCCAGGTAATTCAATTTTCATGCAACAACAGCCGGGCTAAATTCTTTATTGATCCTCGGAGTGTGTGCCGGATCAATAAAAGCCAACAGCCGGACTCAGTCCGGCTGTTGGCTAAACCCTATGAGTTGGCTCAGTGAATATCTTTCCAATACTCTTTCTTCAGGTAGTAGGCCACTACAAAGAAGAACGCCAGGAAAGCCAGAACAATAACGCCGAGCTGCTTGCGCTTGAGCTGGTCGGGCTCGCCCATCCATACCAGATAGTTGACCAGGTCACCGACCATGGCATCGTATTCGGCGAGCGACACGCTACCCGGCTTGACCAGTTCAAGGCGCTCGATGACTTCGTGTTCGCCCTCTTTTTTGTAGACGGGTGCCATTTCGCCCTGCAGATTCCACAGCACGTGCGGCATGCCTACCTTGTCAAACACGGTGTTGTTCCAGCCAGTGGCACGTGTATCGTCGCGGTAAAAACTGCGCAGATAGGTGTACAACCAGTCGGCACCGCGTGAACGTGCAATCACGCTAAGGTCGGGTGGCGTGGCGCCGAACCAGGCTTTGCCGTCGGCCTTGCTCATGCCGACCTTCATGGTTTCACCGGGCTTCTCCGCCGCAAACAGCAGGTTGTCCTTGATCTGCTCTTCGGTCAAACCCAGGTCCTGCAAGCGCGAGTAGCGCATGGATGAGGCACTGTGGCAGTTTAGGCAGTAGTTCACGAACAGGTGAGCGCCACGTTGCAGAGAATCCTGATCGGCAACATTGACTGGCGCCTTGTCCAGATGAACGGTGGCGCCTGCTGCAAAGGCGACGACGGGAGCTGCAGCCAGCAGGAAAAGAAAGTTCTTCAAGCGTTTCATTTAGCCAGTCACCCTTTCTGGTTCCGGTTTGGTTTTTTCAATTGAGGTATACCAGGGCATCAGCAGGAAAAACAGGAAGTAAATCACTGAGAAAACCTGCGCGAAAATCGTTGCCACTGGAGTGGACGGCAACAAGCCAAGATAGCCCAATCCGATAAAGGATACGATGAACAGCGCCAGCATGGTCTTGTAGATCGGGCCACGATAGCGGATCGACTTGACCTTGCTGCGATCCAGCCACGGCAGGAAGAACAGGAACACAATCGACAGGCCCATCGCCACCACACCCGGGAATTGCGAACCAAACATCGGCGGCACCGCACGCAGGATCGCGTAGAACGGGGTGAAGTACCACAACGGCGCAATGTGCTCAGGCGTTTTCAGCGGATCCGCCGGAATGAAGTTGGCCGCTTCGAGGAAGTAGCCGCCCATTTCCGGACCAAAGAACATGATCGCCGAGAACACCATCAGGAAGACAATCACGCCAACGATGTCCTTCACCGTGTAATAGGGGTGGAAAGGAATGCCGTCGAGCGGAATATGTGTCACCGGATCTTTGTGCTTCTTGATTTCGATGCCGTCAGGGTTGTTGGAGCCCACTTCGTGCAATGCGACCAGGTGCACCACCACCAGGCCAAGCAACACCAGCGGCAACGCAATGACGTGGAAGGCGAAGAAGCGGTTAAGCGTTGCATCGCCAATCACATAGTCGCCACGAATCCAGATCGACAGGTCTTCACCGATGAACGGCACAGCAGCAAACAGGTTGACGATCACCTGCGCACCCCAGAACGACATCTGACCCCACGGCAGCAGGTAGCCGAGGAAGGCTTCTGCCATCAGCGCCAGATAGATCAACACACCGAAGATCCAGATCAGTTCGCGCGGCTTGCGATAGGAACCGTACATCAGGCCGCGGAACATGTGCAGATAGACGACGACGAAGAACAGCGAGGCGCCGGTGGAGTGCATGTAGCGAATCAGCCAGCCCCACTCGACGTCGCGCATGATGTACTCGACGGATGCAAAGGCGAGCTCGGCATCCGGCTTGTAGTTCATGGTGAGGAAAATGCCGGTAACGATCTGGATCACCAGCACGAGCAGCGCCAGCGAGCCAAAGAAATACCAGAAGTTGAAGTTCTTCGGCGCGTAATACTCGGACAGGTGCGCCTTGTAGGTGGCGGTGAGGGGGAAACGGTCATCGACCCAACCCATCACTTTTTGCAGGGCAGACATTTATTTAAGCTCCTTTTGCGTCTACACCGATCAGCAGTTTGGCATCGCTGAGGTATTGATGAGGCGGGATAACGAGATTGGTCGGGGCCGGTGCGCCCTTGTACACGCGCGCGGCAAGGTCGAAACGCGAACCGTGGCAGGGGCAGAAGAACCCGCCTGACCAGTCGGCACCGCCCAAGTCGGCCGCACCGACTTCCTTGCGGTAGGTGGGCGAGCAACCGAGGTGCGTACAAATCCCGACTGCCACCAGAAATTGTGGCTTGATCGAGCGAGTGGCGTTCTTGGCGTAGTCGGGTTGTTGCATCTGATCGCTCTTGGGATCGATCAACAGGCCGTCATGCTTGCTCAACAAATCGAGCATTTCCTGGGTGCGGTTGACGATCCACACCGGCTTGCCGCGCCATTCGACCGTCAGCAGCATGCCGGGCTCGATTTTGTCGATTTCCACTTCCACCGGTGCGCCCGCTGCCTTGGCTCGCGCGCTAGGCATCATGCTCATCACCAGCGGCACGGCCACCGCTGCCACCGCGACCCCGCCAACAGCGCTGGTCGCGGCAATCAGGAATTTCCGTTTACGTGTGTCCACTTTTTGCCCATCTGCTTCCTGGCTCATGTTTGCTTAACCCGAACGTATTGCGATAAAACCGGCATTCTAACCAAATTGACCCCTTCTCCGGAAGCCCAATTTCAGAAAGTCGTAGCAAAGCATCGCCACACGCTATAATCGCGGCGTGGCGAAATCACGCCAAGCCCATGAATTTAATCACTATGCGCAAACTCTGGTTGCTTTTTGCCCAATCCACCACGGTGGCGTTGAGCGTGTTGTTCATCATCGCTTTATTCAAACCCGACCTGTTGCGCTGGCAACCTCAACTGCAAAGTCTGACTATCCAACAGACGCAGCAGACGTCTACAGGCCGGCTGACGCCCAGCGAATCGTTCGCACCTTCTGCGAAAAAAGTCATTCCAACGGTGGTGAATATTTTCACCCAGCAAAAAGTGCGTGATTCTGCGCATCCCGCGCTGGAAGACCCGGTTTTCCGCTATTTTTTCGGTGACCGGCTTGATCCCAAGCCGCGCCAGGCCTCGAATCTCGGTTCGGGCGTGATTGTGAGCTCGAATGGCTACATCCTGACCAACCACCATGTGGTGGTGGCGGCCGACGAAATTCAGGTTGCCCTGGCCGACGGCCGAACGCTGCCGGCGCGCGTGGTAGGCGCGGACCCCGAGACCGATCTGGCAGTCCTGAAAATCGAAGCCAGCGATCTACCCGCCATCACGTTTGCCCAGGCCGAAAGCCTGAATGTCGGTGACTGGGTGCTGGCAGTAGGCAATCCTTTCGGTGTGGGGCAGACGGTAACGGCGGGCATTGTCAGCGCACTGGGCCGAACCCATCTGGGCATCAATACCTTCGAGAACTTCATCCAGACCGATGCCGCCATCAATCCAGGAAACTCGGGCGGTGCGCTGGTCGATGCGGCCGGCAACCTGGTGGGGGTCAACAGCGCCATTTATTCACGGACCGGCGGTTCGCAAGGTATTGGATTTGCCATCCCCGTCAGCATTGCACGTCTGGTGATGGAACAAATCATCAAAACCGGCAGTGTGACGCGCGGCTGGGTGGGCATCGAAGTGCAGGACCTGACGCCCGAACTGGCCGACTCCTTTGGTTTGAAAAATGCAGAAGGCGCGCTGATCGCGGGCGTATTGAAAGGGGGCCCGGCGGAAGTGGGGGGCGTCCGTCCAGGTGACATCCTGCTAAGCGTCAACAGCAAAACGGTCGTTGATTCATCCTCGCTGCTTAACCTGATCGCTGACTTGAGCCCCGGCGCCACTGCGCAGCTCAAAGTCTCGCGCAAGCAAAAACAACTGGATCTGAAAATCCGGGTGGAGCGGCGTCCCATTCAACGCGCACCTGAGCCACAAGAACCGTGAGATCCAGCAACTAGTCCGGCTGCGTTAGCGCCAATGCCCGCGCGCGCGTTGGATAGGTATAGGGATCCCGCTCCATCCCCGGCAGACGCCAGCGCAAGGAGTTGAGTGCTTTTTGATTCAACGCAGGATCCTGTGCACGCAGGCTGGCCATGATCAGCACGTCCGAGGGCGAATACAGTGCGCCATCGGCCAGTGCAGGCTCTGGCTGCAAGGTTGCCAGCAAGGGATGGGCCTCATGCTTCCAGCCCTGCTCACTCCAGAATAATTGCCAGGCTGTTTGTGCAATTTGTCGCGCACGAATTCGCGACTGTTCGTTTCCGGTTGCTTCGGCATGATCCAGCAACCCCTGCACAACGTAAGCGTAGTCCTCCAGTTCGGCGTCTGGCAGGATCTTTCCACGCGCCATGCTTTTCATCAGTCGTCCATCCCTTGCCAGCCGAGACAGAATAAATTTCTGGAGACGATCGGCACGTGGCCGATAGCCTTTATTCCCCTGCAAAATAGCCTGACTGAACGCTGACAAAGCCAGACCATTCAGCCCCGCATTCATTTTGGTGTCTTTGGGCAGGCTGCGTGCATGTCGTATCGGGCGAAGTATGCGTGCGGCATCCGTTAACAAGCGACGTTCATTGGCGGTTGGAGACGAATACTCCGCCGGCAAATAACCTTCGTCAAAACTGCGGGCGGCATCCAGTCGCCACACCCGTTTCGCAGCCGCATAGGCTTCCGGCGACAAGCGCCGCTTCAGTTCTTCCGGCTCCCACAGATAGGTCGCCCCTTCCCGCCCCGCCTCGTCTACCGCCGAGGTGCTGCTGTAAAAACCGCCGCTGGCATCCAGCATCTCATCTTGCATGAAGTCAAGCGTGTCGCGGGCGATTTCCCGGTATTGCGGTTGGCGCAGCACCGTCGCTGCGCGCAGATAGAGCGTGACCAGGTGCGCATTGTCGTAAAGCATTTTTTCAAAGTGCGGCGTGTCCCAGCCCGGATCGACCGTATAGCGGAAAAAGCCCCCGCCAATATGATCACGCATGCCGCGCGTCGCCATCTGATCGAAGGTCAAACGCAAAAAATCGGCCAGTTTCGCATCGGGCTGCTGGGCCTGCCGTTCCAGCAAAGCGCTCAGCTGGGGTGCCATGGGAAATTTATTGACTTGTCCAAAACCGCCATGCAAGGCATCGGCTTCCTGCCAGACCCCCGCCACGAATTGCTGCCAGACGCGCGCGGTGCGGGCCGCCGTCAATGGTGCGCCGGCAGGCTGCTGGGCCGGGGGCTGGGCCGCTTGTATGGCCAGGCGCCGGATGCCTGCTTTATCTGATGCCCACCGCCCGGATAGTTGCGAGAGCAGCTTGCGGAAATCCTCTGGCGGCGCATACAAAATGACATAGGCGGGATGACCTTCCGGCGTAATAAACGCGTTCAGTGGCCAACCCGATGCGCCCGTCAGACGAGCCGAAAAATGTTGCAGGGCATCATCCAGACCGCTGTTGAGTTCGCGGTCGACCTTGATCGGAATGAAGTCACGGTTGAGAATTTCGGCGATCTGCCGGTTTTTATAGCTCTCGCGCTGCATGACGTGACACCAATGGCAGGCGAAATACCCCACCGACACGAATAGCAGCTTGTTTTCGCGCCGGGCACGGGCAATGGTATCGGCATTCCATTCCTGCCACGCCACCGGGTCTTGCCCATGCAAGGCCAGATAAGGCGAGGGGTGATTGGAAAGCTGATTGGTCGGGGGGGCCGCCAGTGCTGCGACTGGCTGAAAAAATATCAATAACAGGCAAACAGCGTGGCCGGCGTGTTTACACCCGAACATAAGTCCAGCCCTGCTGGAGCCGTGTGACTATCTGTCCGAGGGCGGTAGGTGCGGCCTTGGCGGTAGGCAGCAAAACCACAACCTGGCCTTCGTGACTGAAACGTGCGATGGACTGGCTGCATGCGATGAATTGCAGGCTGGCGTGCCGTTTTCCCATGCGTGCAATGCGGTCCGCAAAAGGGCTGACCCCGGCGCGGAGCAAGCTCAGCCCATGGCTGTTGGCGATCACTTCAAGCTGAATCGAACGACCCTGCCGCTCCGCCTGATCCAGAAAAAACTCGGCCTGATCCAGCACCGCTTTCATTTTGGCGGGGGCGGCGCTGTCGATGTGCAGCATCACCCGGTTCGGGTCGGCCACCCGCGCCAGACTGACGGTCTGATAATCGCTTTTGACGACAGCAGGGACAACAGCCGCAGTTTGCGGCTCCAGGCTGCGCAGCGCCCAGCCGCCGCTCAGGCCGGCGAGCAAAATCAGGCAGCCAAAAGCACAACGCTGCATAAACTGCCGAGGCGGTACAGCAGCAGCACGCTCCGCCCAGCCTTGTGCCACGGGCGGTTCTGCATAGGCCAGCCGCACCATGCTCTGCAAGCTGCGTAACGTGCCGACGCGTTGCGCCAAATCCGGATCGTTGCGCATGCGAGCGATAAGCGACTCACTCTCGGCCACATCGAACTCACCATCGATAAAGGCATTCAGGGATTCATCCGAAACGAAGGATCTCATTTCACTCTCCTCAGCAACGGCTGAGTCGCAGCTTGCTGCGTCGCCGTGTCCAGCATGTTTTTCAAACTCGCGCGCGCGCGAGACAATCGACTCATGACCGTGCCTACCGGAATATCCAGAATTCCGGCCACTTCGGCATAACTGAACTCCTCCAGGTCGACCAGGGCCAGCACCTGGCGCTGCCCCTGCGGCAAACGCGCTACCGCAGCACGCACGCACGCAACCACCTGCTCGCGATTGCAGCAGGCCTCGGGAGAGTCGGCGCGGGATTCAAGGGTGTCCTGCAAGTCATCCACATCATCGAAGTCGCGACGACTGCGCAGATGGTCAAGCCAGCAATGGTTCATGATCGCCACCATCCAGGCCTTGAGCGCAGCCTCTTCACGTAGCTGGGCGCGCCGTACCCAGGCTTTGGACAGGGTTTCCTGCACCAGATCGTCTGCCAATGCCGGGTCGTGGCACCAAGCATAGGCAATACGGTAAAGCACCGGGCGCAACGCCTCGATCCCGGGGCGAAGGGGACCCATCAAAAAGCGGGTAATCATGGTCATATGGGTTTGACGTGGACAGTGGTCCCTTTATTCCAGAAAAATAATTCCATTGAAATGGAATAAGCGTGCCACTCCCTGCGTCCAACCAATAGGCTTTGGAGAAAGCCCGTTTAAATATCACTATCTACAGGAGACTTATAATGATGACACGCACACTTACCCCAATCCTCGCCGCACTGATGCTGTCCGTTGCACCGATGGCGAGCGCCGGTCCGCTGGCTGAAGCGGCTGGCCCCTCTGCTGCTGCAGAAGAAAAAGTGGTTTACCACGTCAACGACAGCGAAAATGCTACGGCTGCCATGCGCAACGTGCAAAACCATCTCAACGCCGCCCCCGATGCAAAAATCGTGATCGTGACCCACAGCAAGGGCATTGACTTCCTGCTCAACGGCGCGGCCGACAAGAACGGCAATCCGTATGAGCCGATGGTGCAGGGCCTGAAAGCCAAAGGCGTTGATTTCCGCGTCTGCAACAACACCTTGGTCAGCCGCAAGATCGACGCTAAAACGGTTCTGCCGGAAGCCAGCATCGTCCCCTCAGGCGTAGCCGAAATCGGCCGCATGCAGGCCAAAGAAGGTTATGTGTACCTGAAGCCCTGAGGACCGATCCACTGCGACTCTAAAGTCGTAGTGACGTGACAGGAACTGATACGCGATACAAAAAATCCGACCCCCAAAGAGTCGGATTTTTTATGCTCACACGCTATTCGCTGCGGATGAAATGCTCGCGGTAGAACTTGAGTTCGTCGATGGATTCGTAAATGTCGGCCAGTGCTTCATGCTTGTTGGACTTCTTGAACGTTTCGGCCAGACCCGGACGCCAACGCTTGGCCAGTTCCTTCAAGGTGCTGACATCCAGGTTGCGGTAATGAAAGAATGCTTCCAGTTGCGGCATGGAGCGCGCCATGAAACGGCGATCCTGGCAAATCGAATTGCCACACATCGGTGACACTTTGGCCGCAACGTGCTGTTTTACAAATTCCAGCATTTGCGCCTCAGCTTCGGCTTCGTTCAGCTGCGAAGCCTTGACGCGATCGATCAGCCCCGATTTGCCGTGGGTGCCCTTGTTCCAGTTATCCATGGCATTCATCACTTCGTCCGGCTGATGCACCACCAGTACCGGGCCTTCTGCCACGGTATTGAGATCAGCGTCGGTGACGACGATGGCCAGTTCGATAATGCGGTCGGTTTCGGGCGACAAGCCGGTCATTTCCATGTCCAGCCAAAGCAGATGTGTTGGATTCAAAGCCATGTCAGCATTCCTTCAAGAAAACAGCCGCTCATTTTCGCACAGGCGGCTGGTAAAACTGGCGCAATTGCCTTCCGGTGACGATAATGCACAAGTAATCCCGATTAAAGGAGCCATGAATGAAAACCGTATTCACCTTCGTTTTTAGCGCCCTGCTAGCCAGCAGCGTCCATGCTGCCCCGTTTGAAAAAGGCGACCCTGCCAAAGGCAAAGCCTTGCATGACAAATCCTGTACCAGCTGCCACGTGGGCATGTTCGGAGGGGACGGCAGCAAGATGTACACGCGCACCGACCATAAAACCAAAACCGCGAAACAACTCGCCGCACGCATCTCCGGTTGCAATGCCAATACGGGCGCCGGCTGGTTCCCCGAAGACGAAGCGCATGTGGCAGCCTTTCTCAATCAACAGTATTACAAGTTCAAGTAAGGCCGCGTCATGTCCAACGTAGCCAAAGAACTTGCCCAGAAGAAATGCTCGCATGGCGAAGGCGATGTTGAAGCATTGACGGATGCGCAGGTGGCGCCCTTGCTGAAAGGGCTGGTCGGCTGGCAGCGCGATGGCGAAAAAATCATCAAGGAATACAAATTCAAGGACCACTACCAGACCCAGGCATTCACCAACGCGGTGATGTGGGTGTCGCACCGCGAAGACCACCACCCCAGCCTTACAATAGGCTACAACACCTGTCAGGTGGAATACTGGACGCATACGATAGGTGGCTTGTCTGAAAACGATTTCATCTGCGCAGCCAAGGTCGATAACCTGCTTGAACCCTAAAACATGACCGCCCTGACCGGACGGGTTATTGCTGCATTCAGCCGCCGTTTTATTGTTGAGACCGCCACGGGCGAATTGGCCTGCCAGGTCAAAGGCCGTCACCTGCGCGTGGTGTGCGGTGATCAGGTTGAAATCCGGCGCGACGGCGATGCTGGCGTAATCGAGGCGGTATTACCGCGCACCAGCCTGCTGTACCGTTCCGACGCCTTCAAATCCAAGGCCATTGCCGCCAACGTCACCCAGCTGGCGGTGGTGGTGGCGGCGCGACCGAGTTTTTCAATGGAACTGGTGCAACGCTGCGTCCTGGCCGCCGAAGACCAGGACATTGTCAGCCTGATCATTCTCAATAAAACCGACTTGCCGGAAACCCCGTCCGCACTCGACCGGCTGGGTCTGCTCACCCGCATAGGCTATCCGTTGCTGACCCTGTCTGCGCTAACCGACGCAGAACCGCTACGCCCGGCTTTGCACGGCCACACCACGCTGCTGATTGGGCAATCGGGAATGGGCAAGTCGACTCTGATCAATGCCCTGTTCCCCCTGGCCGGGGTAAGAACGGCCGAGTACTCCGAAGCCCTCGACAGTGGCCGTCATACCACGACCCACACCCGCCTGCACCGGCTGGATGCTGAGTCGGCAGTAATTGATTCGCCCGGGTTGCAGGAATTTGCGCTGCAGCATCTGGATACCCACGCGCTGGCAAATGCTTTTATCGACTTCCGCCCTTATCTGGGGCACTGCCGCTTTCGTGACTGCAAGCACGAAACCGAGCCGGGCTGCCGGCTCCATGAGGCAGTTGCCGCGGGTGAGGTCGACGCCTCCCGGCTCAAGTTGTTCCAGATCTTGCGACGCCTGCAGCAAAACGCTGCACAACGCCTATAAACAGAGGACAAACAGGCATTCAAGGAGAACAACATGAAGCCTACCCTGTTGATGGTGTTATGGCTCGGTGTGCTTGCGCCGGCACAGGCAGCCGGGAAATGGGTGGCCACCCCGTATGCTCCCGCCAAAGTTATGTTCGAGTTCTACTACGACGACCCGCAAAAAATCGGCAGCGCATTGTATTGGGTGCGCTCTGTGATGAATCCCTTACTCGCAGCGCCCTACAATTACTCGCCGGAAGACCAGAAAATCGTCATCGTGATACACGGCACTGAAATCGTGACCGTGGCGAAAAAAAACGAAGCAAAGTACCAGGAAGTGGTTGATCGCATGCGCTATTACGCCGACCTGGGCGTGACGTTCAAGGTATGCGGGCAGGCGGCCGAAGATTTCGGCTACGCGGTGAAGGACTTTCAGGACTTCATTGAGGTTGTGCCCAACGCCATCACCGAACTGACGCACTGGCAGCAGCAAGGCTATGCGTTGATCATCCCGCAGATACTCGACAAGAAAATCAACATCGAGGCTATCCGCTAGGTTTTGAGGGCTGCCTTATTCAGGCCAGTGCTTGATATAGCGTTTTAACAGACTGTTTTCGAACTTCGCTTCCTTGAGGCTGGCCCGCGCCACATCGTGGAACGAAATAATGCCGTACAGCTTGTCGCCATCCAGAATCGGCAGATGGCCAATATGCGACTTGGTCATCACGTCACGTGCGTAGTCGACAGAATCATCGGCACTCGCGACCACGGGCTCAGCCACCATGATGGTGCTGACTTCGGCATCCTTGAGGTCACAGCCTTGCTTGAGCATCCCCTGCACGACATCGCGCTCGGTCAGCAAGCCCACCATCTCGCCGTCTTTCAATACCACCAGCGAACCGACGCCCAGTCCCACCAGTTTTTCGACCGCACTGGATACCGTGTCGGTGGGCGCAATGCTATGAATTTCGGCACTCTTGTGGGTAAGGATTTCTCGAATCTGCATAGGGTTCTCCGGGTTTAGCTTGTTGTGTCATGTAATGATACCCAAAGCTTGCCCATATCACGATGGGAGCTTGTCCGTCAGGGCCTGAGCAATGCAGATTCAACCTGCTGACGCTTTTCGGCTCCGCTCAACACCGCTATCAGCGCCAACGCAAAGTCCATCGCCGTGCCCGGACCGCGTGAGGTCAACACGTTTCCATCCTGCACCACGGCCGCAGTGCTCAGCATCACGCCCGGTATCGCATCAAGGAAGCCGGGGTAGCTGGTCGCCTGCTTGCCGTCGAGCAGACCGGCTTCAGCCAGCACCATCGGCGCCGCACAAATGGCGGCGGTGTATTGCCCGGCAGCCGCCATTTTTTTCAGCAGCGCAATCATGCGGGCATCGTCTTTCAAATTCGCCGCACCGGGCATCCCGCCCGGCAGCACCACCATGTCGTACTCATGTTGTAGCGCCACATCCAGCGTGACATCTGGCATCAACTGCACACCCCGGCTGGCCGTGACGATGCCTGCCTTGAGTCCTGCCACCACCACGTCGATTCCCGCGCGGCGCAGCAGATCGATGATCATGACGGCTTCGATTTCTTCGCATCCATCCGCCAGGGGAACCAGAACCTTGGCCATATTCGTCGCTGTCAATCAGTCGCGGAAATTTTGATACTGCAGCGGGAAATCGGTAATGCTCTTGCGCACCAGCGCGATGGTGTCTTGCAGCAAATCGCGCTTGGCACCCGACACCCGCACGGTATCGCCTTGAATGCTGGCTTGCACCTTGATCTTGCTGTCCTTGATGCATTTGACAATTTTTTTGGCGAGTTCGACTTCCACGCCGGTTTTCACCGTTACGCTGCGTTTGACCTTGTTGCCCGAGACCTTCTCGACCTCACCGACATCCAGGCATTTCACATCGACGCTGCGCTTGGCAAGCTTCTGCGCCAGGATGTCCTGCACCTGGTCAAGCTGAAACTCGGTGTCAGCATGAACCGTCAACACATACTCAGCCTGCTCGACGCGCGCGTCTGAACCCTTGAAGTCGAAACGCGTGGAGGCTTCCTTGTTGACCTGATCGACCGCATTGCGGACTTCCTGCTTGTCGACCTCGGATACGATGTCAAAACTCGGCACGGTGTTACTCCTCTATATCGATGACGAATGATTGAATGGGCAATCCGGTTTCATCGTGAAACTCGGCGGCGGCTGCCACCCCCAGGCGCGCCACGGCATCGGCGTCAAGCGACGGGGCTCGATAGGCCGCATACATCGCACCCAGCGCATAGGGACTCCCACTGCCATAAGCATAAAAGCGCGAAAACTCCTGCACAGTGCGATGCGCCGCCACGCCGAAAATGCCATGCGCGTTGGCGATCAGCACATCCATGCGCGTTGACTCGAGGTCTTCTTCCTTGTCTTCGCCAGTTTGCAGGTAGTACTGTTCTTTCAGCACGGCATGCATCTGATTCCACACGCGGAAAATTTCCGGGGCGGAGCTGAATTCAGGGGCGGATTCCAGATTGTCGAAATAGTCCGCCAGAATCAGTTTGAACGTCGCTGACCCCGTAATTGCCACAAAACTGTCGCCCACGCGGATGATTTTTTCATGGTTGGTCACGTAGGCAGCCGACTCCTTGCCGCCGCCCCACTTCGTCAGCGTATCGGCGGCAATCGCGACGCGCCCATCCTTCTTGACGACCGTGACCGTAGTCATTGCCTAACCGTAATGACACACGTAGTGATAGGGCTCACCCGACACTTCGATGTCGAAGCTGGAATTGGCTGGAACCTTGAAGGACTCTCCGGCGCTGTAGGATGTCCATTCGCTTTCGCCTGCCAGTTTGACCCTGCACGACCCGGCAACAGATTCCATGATTTCCGGTGCAGCCGCGTTGAAAGTCAGCGTAGCCGGCAGTATCACCCCCAACGATTTTTTGGTGCCATCTTCAAGCGTGATGCTGTGCGACACGCACTTGCCATCGAAATACACATTGGCTTTGGAAACCACTGACACATTATTGAGCTGACTCATGCTGATTATTGATCTCTGAAGTTGGATTTAACCGGCGTTGCGCTTCGCGGCAATTCGCAAACGCAAGGCATTGAGTTTGATAAAACCGTTTGCATCGATCTGATCGTAAGCGCCGGCATCATCTTCGAATGTGGCAATGGTGGGGTCGAACAGGGAATCGGTCTTTGAGTTGCGACCGACCACCATGACATTGCCCTTGTACAGCTTGAGCCGCACCGTACCGTTGACGTGCTGCTGGGTGTTGTCGATCAAGGCCTGCAGCGCCAGACGCTCGGGGCTCCACCAGTAACCGTTGTAAATCATGGTCGCGTAACGCGGCATCAATTCGTCTTTCAGATGCGCAGCCTCGCGGTCCAGCGTAATCGACTCAATGGCACGGTGTGCCTTGAGCATGATGGTGCCACCGGGGGTTTCGTAGCAGCCACGCGCCTTCATGCCAACGTAGCGGTTCTCCACCAGGTCGAGGCGGCCGATGCCGTGCTTGCTGCCCAGTTCATTCAGCTTGGCCAGCACTTCGTGTGCACGCAGGGTTTCACCATTGATCGCAACGATGTCGCCGTGCGCGTAATCCAGCGTCAGATACTCGGCGGCATCGGGCGCGTTTTCCGGCGACACGGTCCAGCGCCACATGTCTTCTTCAGCCTCGGCATCGGGATCTTCCAGATGGCGGCCTTCGAAGGAAATATGCAGCAGGTTGGCGTCCATGCTGTAGGGCGACCCCCCCTCGCGGTGCTTCATGTCGATGGGGATGCCATGCGTTTCGGCATAGCTCAGCAGCTTCTCGCGCGACAGCAGGTCCCACTCGCGCCAGGGGGCGATCACCTTGATGCCTGGCTTCAATGCATACGCGCCGAGCTCGAAGCGTACCTGGTCGTTGCCTTTTCCGGTAGCTCCATGGCAAATCGCATCGGCGCCCGTTTCATTGACAATATCGATCAAACGCTTGGCGATCAGTGGCCGCGCGATCGAGGTGCCCAGCAAATATTCGCCTTCATAAATGGTGTTGGCACGGAACATCGGAAACACGAAGTCGCGAACGAATTCTTCGCGCAAATCATCGATATAAATATGCTCCGGCTTGATACCAAATTTCAACGCCTTGGCACGCGCCGGCTCCAGTTCTTCGCCTTGCCCGAGGTCAGCGGTAAACGTCACCACCTCGCATTGGTAGGTGTCCTGCAGCCATTTCAGAATAACCGAGGTATCAAGGCCGCCTGAATAGGCCAGCACAACTTTTTTAATAGCGCTCATGGGATTTGCTCAGTGAGTAGTTCCAGATGTATTGGTGTCGATGACTTCGACCTGTCCAGGGAAGCCGCCGACTTTCAGGATGTCGAGATTGGTGACCTGGCTGGCCTTTTCGATTTCGATGCCCACAACGCGGCCATCCGCTGACATGTTGAGCACGATGCCAGCATGGGCTTCCCACGTATGTGCCGGGCTTTCAGGACTGATTTCAACATAGAGCGAATCCATGTCCTTGAAGTAAGCAATATTCATATTCAGCTTTCAACCTTGCCGAGCAGCAAAAACTCCATCAGCGCTTTTTGCACATGCAGACGGTTCTCGGCTTCATCCCATACCACTGACTGCGGGCCATCGATGACTTCAGCGGTGACTTCCTCGCCACGGTGCGCCGGCAAGCAATGCATGAAAACGGCATCGGACTTGGCCACCGCCATCATCTCGGCATCCACCTGCCAGTCGGCGAAATCCTTCATCCGCTCCTCGTTTTCGGCTTCCCATCCCATGCTGGTCCACACGTCGGTGGTCACAAGATCGGCGCCACGGCAGGCGTCCATCGGATCAACAAAGCTCTCGAAATGATCGGTGCCATACAAGCCCGCACGTTCCGGTTCGACTTCGTAGCCGGGCGGAGTCGAAACATGCACATTGAAATCAAGCACCTCGGCCGCTTGCAGCCAGGTGTTGCACATGTTGTTGGAGTCGCCGATCCACGTCACCGTCTTGCCCTGGATCGAGCCATGGTGCTCGATGAAGGTGAAGATGTCGGCCAGGATCTGGCAGGGATGGTATTCATTGGTCAGGCCGTTGATCACCGGCACCCGCGAGTGCGCGGCAAAACGCTCGATAATGTCCTGCTCAAAGGTGCGGATCATCACGATGTCGACCATCCGCGAGATCACCTCGCCCGCGTCTTCCACTGGCTCGCCGCGACCCAGCTGGGTATCGCGCGTGTTCAGATAAATCGCCGAACCACCCAGCTGGTGCATGCCGGCCTCGAAGCTCAACCGGGTACGGGTTGAGCTTTTCTCGAAAATCATCGCCAGCGTGCGATCGGTCAGCGGGTGATACGGCTGATACCGCTTGAAGCGCGTCTTGATGATACGCGTACGCTCGAACAGGTAAAGCAGCTCTGCGCGCGACAGGTCTTTGAATTGCAGAAAATGTCTCAACATCATGCCGCCTTCTGCAGATAGTTTTTAACCATGCCGGATATGGCAGCGACCAGCACATTGACTTCGGCTTCGCCGTAAATCAACGGCGGCACCAGGCGAATGACGGTATCGGCTGTCACATTGATCAGCACCCCGGCATCCCGTGCCACGCCCACCAGCTCTCCACACGGACGATCGAGCTCAATGCCGATCATCATACCTTCGCCACGGATATCGACCACGCCCGGGACATTGGCCAACACCTGACGCAACCCGCTTCTGATGGCTTCGCCGCGCACCTGCACGTTCTCCAGCAGGTTTTCTTCTTCAATGATGTTCAGGGTTGCCAACGCCGTTGCACAGGCCAGCGGATTACCGCCGAACGTCGACCCGTGGCTGCCCGGCTTGAACACCTCGGCCGCTTCACCGCGCGCCAGACATGCCCCAATCGGCACACCCGAACCCAGGCCCTTGGCCAGCGCCATCACATCCGGTACCACGCCGGAATGCTGAAAACCGAACCAGGTGCCGGTGCGGCCGATGCCGGTCTGGACTTCATCCAGCATCAGCAACCAGCCATGTGCATCACAAATCTGCCGTAACTCGACCAGGAATTCAGAGGGCAACACATTGATGCCGCCTTCACCTTGAACCACTTCCACCAGCACGGCGACCACGCTCTTGTTGTGCTCCGCCACCTGGCGAATGGCCTCGATATCGCCAAACGGCACCCGAGCGAACCCCGACAGCAGCGGCTCGAATCCCGCCTGAATCTTGCGGCTGCCCGATGCGGTCAGCGTCCCCATGGTGCGTCCGTGAAACGCCTTTTCCATCACGATGATGGTCGGCACTTCGATGCCCTTGCCATGGCCATACATGCGCGCCAGCTTGATCGCCGCTTCGTTGGCTTCACAGCCCGAGTTACAGAAAAAGGCACGGTCCATGCCCGACAGCGCGCACAGCCGCTCGGCCAGTTCTTCCTGTTTCGGGATGCGATACAGGTTGGAGCTGTGAATCAGGGTTGCAGCCTGTTCGCAGATGGCTTTGACCAGTTTGGGGTGGGCATGGCCGAGACCATTCACCGCCACGCCGGCCACCGCGTCCAGATAGCGCTTGCCGGATTCATCCCACAGGTAAGCGCCTTCGCCGCGCACGAAAGCAACAGGCTGACGTGTATAGGTATTCATTAAATGTGTTGTCATGGCAGTCCTCAAGCAGGCTGTCCTGAAATAGCTGCTGCATCAATATGAATGTATCGATATGAAACAGCAAAATAGAAAACGGCGGCCTAAGCCGCCGTACTTGTCATGCAGCGCCTTGATTATAGGCTGAAAAGCGCCGAATGCGTCATCCCGGTTGCCATGAAGAACAGCATGGGAATCGACAGCATGGTATTGGTTCGCGAGGCCAGGAAGGCCACCCGGCGCGCCGCGTTCTTTTCGTCGTCGCTGGCGGGCGTCATGCCCAGAATCTTCTTCTGGTTCGGCCAGATCAGCACCCACACGTTGAACAACATGATGGTGCCCAGCCAGGCGCCAATACCGATCGGGCCCATGCCGTTGCGCAGCAGGAAGGCGTCAACGAAGAACGGTCCCAACAGCGCTGCACCGGCAATCCAGGTCACCAATGCGGACCAGCGGAAATACAGCAATGCGCGCGGTGCGACGTGCTTGGTGATGCCGGCGGCGGTGCCATCGGCAGCCGCGTTTTTCAGCGCGCCCACCTGAACGAAGTTGAAGTAATACAGCAGGCCGATCCACATGACGCCTGCCATGAAATGGATCCAGCGGGATAGGGCGGAGACGATTTCGATGTTTTCCATTGCTTATCCTCCCTTAACCCAAAAAGTTTTTAACAAAAACATACAGCACAGCGGTGAGCACAAAGCCCGCAATGACGGTGCCCCATAGTGAGTCCAACGGATTTTTCATGGTTCTCTCCTCCATTTTGAATTATTGAGTGAATGGTTGACCGTTTTGGTCGGGTAAAGCAGGGCCAGTATCATCAAAATAGCGTGTCCATGCAAGAGCCTGCTATTACTACGCCCTATTTGATCGCGTGCTAAAATCCGCCCACTTCTTAGCAAACCGCCCGCCCACTCATGGTTGACGCACCCAACACCGCCCCCTTCATCATTCGCGGCATCACCACCAAGGGTGCACGGTTCCGTCCCAGTGACTGGGCCGACCGACTGGCTGGTGCTTTCGCAAAAATCGACCCCAACAACCGCACCAGTTACTCGCCCTACGTGCAGCCCAGAGCGCTCGACGGGATCAACTGCATTATCGTGGACAAGAAACTCAGAGACACCGACCCCAATGCCTACCGGTTTCTGCAAACCTTTGCGACCAGCAATGAATTGCTGACAGAAAACGCTGACTGAGCACCTGATGCCGGATTGCCAGTAATAAAAAACGCCGCAATTGCGGCGTTTTTTATTAGGCTGCAACAGGACTACCCTGCGCGGCAACCCCTGTTCAAGCCATGCTTTTGACAGCAAGTGACAAACGGCTCTTGTGGCGTGAAGCCTTGTTCTTGTGAACAATTTTCTTGTCGGCAATGCTGTCGATCACGCCCATGGATGCCTGAAAAACCAGTTGCGCAGCAGTTTTGTCGCCTGCTTCAATGGCTTTACGGACTTTCTTGATCGCGGTACGGAATTCCGAACGCTGGCTGATGTTGCTGTCGCGCTGAGCGCTGGCTTGACGTGCGCGCTTGCGCGCCTGGGCGGAGTTCGCCATGTATTCTGCTCCTCAAGCCCCGCATGGTTGCGAGGCGGAAATTTTAAGTAACCCACCACCACGTGCGGGGGTCAATATAATCTGGGCGCCCCATGTTACGAGGCAAATCCACCGAAGCCCGCGATTGTACGGGATAACCCCCCAGGAAATCAAGCCCACCCCACCGATGGTTGCAGCGCGTCCGCGCGACCCGCACAATGCGCACAAAATACAATCCAGCCAATGAATCTTCTTAAGTCTCTCGCTGCAGTCAGCAGCATGACCCTGCTCTCACGCATCCTGGGATTCGTCCGCGACGCCCTCATTGCGCGCGTGTTTGGTGCAGGCCTGCTCACGGATGCGTTTTTCGTCGCGTTCAAGATCCCCAACCTGCTACGACGGCTATTTGCCGAAGGGGCATTTTCGCAGGCCTTTGTGCCGATTCTTGCGGAATACAAGAACCGCAAGGGACATGACGCCACCCAAATACTGGTCAACCAGGTCGGCACCGCGCTGACGCTGGTGCTGGTGCTGGTCGCCCTGCTCGGCATCGTGGGCGCCCCGTGGATTGCCTACGTAAGTGCTCCCGGTTTTATTGATGAACCGGAAAAATTCGCGCTTACGGTCACCCTGCTGCGCATCACCTTCCCCTACATCATCTTTATTTCACTGGTTGCGCTGGCAGCCGGCATTCTCAACACCCACAGCAAGTTTTCCGTACCTGCTTTTGCACCGGTGCTGCTCAACGTCGCGATGATCGGTGCCACATTGTGGCTCGCACCTTATTTCGATCCTCCGGTGCTGGCACTCGGCTGGGGTGTCGCGCTGGGGGGGGTGCTGCAGCTAGCCTGGATGCTGCCTCATCTGGTTAGGGTCGGCATGTTGCCGCGCCCGACGCGACACTTCAACGATCCTGGTGTTCGCAGAATTCTAAAGCTGATGGCTCCCGCCACACTTGGCGTTTCGGTGGCGCAGATCAGTTTGCTCATCAACACCATTTTTGCGTCGTTTCTGGTCACCGGCAGTGTGTCGTGGCTGTATTACGCCGACCGGCTGATGGAATTCCCTGCCGGCATGCTGGGCGTGGCACTGGGCACGATACTGCTGCCCAGTCTGGCCAAGCATTATGCTGACGACTCGCCTGTCGAATATTCCAGGCTACTGGACTGGGGCCTGCGGCTTACCCTGTTGCTCGCCCTGCCCGCCTCGGTTGCGCTCGGCGTCCTGGCGGTTCCGCTGATCACCACGCTGTTCCATTACGGCGCTTTCGAAGCGAACGATGTTTTCATGACCCAACGCGCTCTGCTGGCCTATAGCCTCGGCTTGGTGGGGCTGATCCTGATCAAGGTGCTGGCACCCGGGTTTTATGCCCGGCAAAACATCCGAACCCCGGTCAAGGTCGCCATCTTTACCCTGGTCGCCACCCAGCTGATGAATCTGGTTTTCATTGGCCCGCTCGGACATGCCGGTCTCGCGCTGGCGATTGGATTGGGCGCTTGCCTCAATGCCGCGCTGCTGTTGCACTTGTTGAAGAAACAGCAGATTTACCAGCCGCAACCGGGATGGACCGCTTACCTGCTACGCGTAACAGGCGCGTCTGTTCTTATGGGCCTCATGCTTTTTTATGTCATGGGCGACGCACAGTGGTGGCTATCAGCAAACTTTTTCAACCGCATCGTGCGGTTATCGCTTCTGGTCGGTGGTGGCATCGCCTTGTACTTTGTTGCGCTAGGTCTGATGGGTTTCCGTCCGCGACAGTTCACTCGCCGCTCGGCGGAATAATAAACAGGCCGATAAAGGGCTCCACGGGAGCCGCGTTTGCACGAGAAGGGCCTGGGTGCAAGGCGCGCGACGAAGGTCGTAGTCATTCTACGAAGCCGAGGAGCGCAACGCCGCAGACGGGCCCTTCTCGTGCAAACCCGAAGGGACGTGGTTTTCCGGGCGGTCTGCTTTGTCACAGCGCTTGCGAAGGGATGGCCCTACGCAACGCGCTGTTTCGCGCAGCCCATCCCGGAAAGCCGCGTCGCGGCCCCGTGGAGCCCTTTATCGGCCTGTTGACTGAATCAGCTAGAATAATGCCTTTTCGGCGCCCGCAAGACGCTGCGGTTTGTTAGGCAATGCGCATCACCCACGGTTTTCGCTCACTCGATACCCCTCACGCGGTCACCATCGGCAACTTCGACGGCCTGCACCTCGGCCACCAGGCCATGCTCGCCCGCCTGCGGGACGTTGCGCGCGCGCGCGGCCTGCCTACCTGCGTACTGAGTTTTGAGCCGCACCCGCGTGAATTCTTTACGCCTGACCAAGCACCAGCCCGTCTGTCCAGCCTGCGCGAAAAAGCCGAAACCCTGCGGCAGCTTGGAATCGACCGGCTGCATGTATTCCGTTTCGATAGTGCATTTTCCGCACTGTCCGCCGAGGCCTTTGTCGAACAGGTGCTGGGTCATACCTTGCAGGCGCGCTACGTGCTGGTGGGCGACGACTTTCGATATGGCGCCAAGCGCGCGGGCGATTTCGCCTCACTTCAAGCAACAGGCCGACCACTCGGCATCGATGTCGAATCCTTGCCCACGGTAAGCTTTGCCGGCGAGCGGTCCTCGTCCACCGCCGTACGCACCGCGCTGGCAGCGGGCGATCTCGAGCATGCGGCTCACCTGCTGGGCAGGCCTTACAGCATTTCGGGGCGTGTGGTGCATGGCGACAAACTCGGACGCGACATTGGCTTTCCCACCGCCAACATCCAGCTCAAACACAATCGCCCGCCGCTGATGGGCATTTTTGCGGTGGAACTGTGCGGCCTCAACGGTGCTGCCTTGCCGGGCGTGGCCAGCCTGGGCAAACGGCCCACGGTCAAAAGCCCGAACGCAGCTCCTGTGCTCGAAGTGCATCTGTTTGACTTTGATGCAGAGATTTATGGTCGCCGCGTGCGGGTGGATTTTTTGCACAAGCTGCGCGACGAAGAAAAATATCCCGACCTCGACAGCCTGGTCGCTCAGATCAAGCTGGATGTCGACCATGCCAAACATTTTCTGGCCCAGAACAAACTGGCCAGAACACTCTAAAACAAAGCCGCCATGCCCGACTATAAAAGTACGCTCAACCTCCCCGACACGCCTTTCCCGATGCGCGGCGATCTCGCCAAGCGTGAACCGGGCTGGGTCAAAAGCTGGCAGGAACACAAACGCTACGAAGCCATTCGCCGCGCTGCCGCCGGTCGTCCCAAGTTCATCCTGCACGATGGTCCGCCCTACGCCAACGGCGACATTCACATCGGCCACGCGGTCAACAAGATCCTCAAGGACATCATCGTCAAGGCCAAGACCCTGAGCGGGTTCGACGCGCCCTACGTACCGGGCTGGGACTGCCACGGCCTGCCGATCGAACTGCAGGTAGAAAAAACCCACGGCAAGGCCATCGAGCCTGCAAAATTTCGTGAGCTGTGCCGTGAATACGCCGCCGTCCAGATCGAGCGGCAGAAAGCCGACTTCATTCGTCTCGGCGTGCTCGGCGACTGGGACCACCCCTACCGCACCATGGATTTCCAGTTCGAAGCTGACACCTTGCGTACGCTGGGAAAAGTCCAGCAAGCGGGTTATCTTTACCAGGGCGCCAAGCCGGTGCACTGGTGCGTCGACTGCGGCTCGGCGCTGGCCGAGGCCGAAGTCGAGTACGAAGACAAGACCTCGCCCGCGATTGACGTCGGCTTTGCGGTGGCCGATCGCGCCGATCTCGCCAAGCGCTTTGACATCGCGACTATCGACGAACCCGTCCAGGTCGTGATCTGGACCACTACGCCGTGGACGCTGCCTGCCAACCAGGCCGTGACGCTGCATCCCGAGTTTCAATATGCGTTGGTGCGTACGTCCAAGGGGCTGCTGATTCTGGCCGACAGCCTGCGTGAATCCGCGCTGACGCGTTTCGGCCTGAACGAAGGCGCCGAAGTCATTGCGCACACCACCGGCCAGGCACTCGAAGGCGTGCTGTTGTGGCACCCGTTCCAGCAACGCGAAGTGCCGGTCATCGTCGGCGATCATGTCACCGCCGATGCCGGCACCGGCGCGGTCCACACTGCCCCCGGACACGGCCTGGACGACTACGTGATCGGCAGCCGTTATGGTTTGAAGGTCGATAATCCGGTCGATAACGACGGTCGCTTTTATGCCACCGTGCCGCTGCTCGGCGGCATGAGCATCTGGCAGGCCAACCCGCTGATCATCGAAACCCTGCAAGCCAGTGGCAATCTGCTGGCGCATGAAAAAATGCTGCACAGCTACCCGCATTGCTGGCGGCATAAGACACCGATCATCTTTCGCGCCACGCGACAGTGGTTCATCGGCATGGAAGCCGGTAACCATACCCCCCTGCGCAAACAGGCGATGGCGGCAGTCGACCATACCCAGTTCTTCCCGGCCTGGGGCCGTGCGCGACTGGAAGCAATGATCAACAACCGTCCCGACTGGTGCGTGTCGCGCCAGCGCAACTGGGGGGTGCCGATGCCCTTCTTCACCCACAAGGAAACCGGCGAACTGCATCCAAAGAGCGCCGAGTTGCTGGAAGTGGTGGCGCAACGCGTCGAGCAAGCGGGTATCGAGGCCTGGTTCGCGCTCGACCCCGCCGAGCTGCTTGGGGATGACGCCGCGCATTACAACAAGACCGGTCACACACTGGATGTCTGGTTCGATTCCGGCGTCACCCACGCCTGTGTGCTGAAACGCCGCCCCGACCTTGCCCATCCTGCGGATTTGTATCTGGAAGGCTCGGACCAGCATCGCGGCTGGTTCCAGTCTTCGCTATTGACCGGTTGCGCCACGGACGGCCGCGCACCCTACAAGGCCTTGCTCACCCACGGCTTCGTCGTCGACGGCAAAGGCCACAAGATGAGCAAGTCGAAAGGCAACGTCATCGCGCCGCAAAAGGTGATGGACCAGTACGGCGCCGACATCCTGCGGCTGTGGGTTGCGACCACCGACTACTCGGGCGAACTGACGATCTCCGACGAGATCCTCAAGCGCGTGGTCGAAGGCTATCGTCGCATTCGCAACACGCTGAAATTCCTGCTCGCCAATTTGTCCGATTACGATCCCAAAACGAACGCCTTGCCGGTAGAAGACTGGCTGGAAATCGACCGCTATGCACTGGCAATGGCGCGCCAGTTGCAGGGCGAACTGCAAGCGCACTACGATGCCTACGAATTCCACTTCATCGTGCAAAAGCTGCAAGCCTTCTGCTCCGAAGACCTCGGCGGCTTCTACCTCGATATTCTGAAAGACCGTCTTTACACCAGCAGCGCGAATAGCCAGGAACGCCGCGCCGCGCAGAATGCGCTCTATCACCTGACGCAGGCGCTGGTGCGCTGGATGGCGCCGATCCTGTCGTTCACCGGCGAAGAAGTCTGGGCGCAGCTGGATGGGGATGATTCGGTCTTTCTGCATACCTGGTATGACTTGCCCGCGCAGAGTGACGAGGCAACCCTGCTTGATCGCTGGACCCGCATCCGCGCGGTGCGTGCCGACGTACAGAAGGAACTGGAAACCTTCCGCGCAGCCGGCGACATCGGTTCATCCCTGCAAGCCGAAGTCACGCTGCATGCCAGCCCTGAAACGGCAGCCCTGCTGGAACCTCTGGGCGACGACCTGCGTTTTGTGTTGATCACCTCGCAGGCCCACGTTGTTGCCGCCGAGACTGACCGGATTGAAGTCACCCCGAGCACGGCAAAGAAATGCGAGCGCTGCTGGCATTACTGCGAAGACGTCGACACCCACGCCGGCCACCCCGGCCTGTGCGGGCGCTGCGTCAGCAACCTGGCAGGCGACGGCGAGGTACGCACCCATGCTTAAGTATTTCAATCCCGGCATGCGCCCCTGGCTGGGGCTTGCCCTCGCAGTAATCGTGCTCGACCACCTGACCAAGTGGTGGGTGTCTTCGTCGCTGGACTACCAGGAAGCCATTCCCGTACTGCCGTTCTTTTCGCTGGTACTGGTACACAACACCGGTGCGGCGTTCAGCTTTCTGGCTGATGCCGGGGGCTGGCAGCGCTGGTTTTTTATTGCAGTGGGCGCCATCGCCACCGTAATCATCGTTCGCCTGTTAAAGCAGCATGCACACGAACCCCGACTGGCGCTTTCGCTGGCGCTGGTACTGGGTGGCGCACTCGGCAATGTGCTCGACCGCGTGGCACTCGGGCATGTGGTGGATTTTTTATATTTCCATTACCAAGGTTATTCCTGGCCGGCTTTCAATGTGGCAGATTCCGCGATTTCGGTCGGCGCGGCCTTGCTGATCTGGGACAGCCTGTTTGGAAAAAAGTCCGTTTCAGCTGAAAGCGACGCACCATGACGGCACGAGCCGTTGCCCCCGGCGACACCCTCGACATCCGCTACGCGTTGCGTCCCCGTGGGGGCGAGGACATCATCGCCAACTTCGACGAAGCCGAACCCGATACGATCACCCTTGGCGATGGCACGCTGTCGCCCATGCTCGAGCAATGGCTGATCGACCTGCATCCCGGCGAGCGCCATGTTTTTCTGCTCGACCCGTGGCAAGCGTTTGGCGCGAGCCAGCCTGATCTTGTCCAGACCCTACCCAAGTCCGACCTGCCGGCTGACTTGAACATCGTGGCAGACCAGTTGTTCGAATTCTCCCTGCCCAACGGCCAGACACTTGCCGGCCGCGTCCTGGAAATCGGCGACGAGGCCGTCAAGGTCGATTTCAATCACCCGCTCGCCGATCTGTGCATCGAATTCGAAGTGGAAATCGAACGTATTCTGTAGCACTGCACTTTTTATTGAGTTTGGGGCGAATTAAAACTACACTCTTATAACTACATATACGGAGTTACGTTTGTTTTCATGGGATGACGCAAAAAACGCCGGAAACCAACGCAAACACGGCGTCAGTTTTGAGGCCGCCACACTGGCATTCGACGACCCATTGCAAATCTCCCGACTGGACCGTGTCGAAAATGGCGAGCAACGCTGGCAAACCCTTGGCATGACTGGCGACGTAGTTCTGCTGCTGGTTGCACATACATGGCATGAAGCAGAAAACGGCACGGAACACATCCGCATCATCTCGGCGCGACGTGCGACCCAATTGGAAAGGAAAATTTATGAACAAAATACCTGAATCCGTCCGCAAAGAACTTGCGGCGCTGGCCGCCAAGCCGGAGAGCGAAATCGATTTATCCGACCTTCCGGCCACAACCGAGCAAGACTGGCGCGGCGCGGCTCGCGGGAAATTCTATCGCCCCATCAAACAGCAATTGACCGTGCGCATCGACGCTGACGTGCTGGAATGGTTGAAGAGCGATGGCAAGGGCTATCAGAGCCGCCTAAACGACATTCTACGGGCGGCCATGCTCGACAAGGAACGCCATCAGTGACCACCACCATTCTGCTTGCCAACCCGCGCGGATTCTGTGCCGGCGTCGATCGCGCCATTGCCATTGTCGAGCGTGCGCTGGATAAATTCGGTGCGCCGATTTATGTGCGTCACGAAGTCGTCCACAACACCTTCGTCGTCAACGACCTCAAAACCAAGGGCGCGATTTTTGTCGAAGAACTCGCCGAAGTCCCGGCAGGTTCCACTGTCATATTCAGCGCACACGGCGTCTCGCAGGCTGTGCGTGTCGAGGCAGAGGCGCGCGGCCTGAATGTGTTCGATGCCACCTGCCCGCTGGTCACCAAGGTCCACGTCGAAGTCAGCAAAATGCGCGACAAAAACCTGGAAATCATCATGATCGGCCACAAGGGCCATCCCGAAGTCGAAGGCACGCTGGGGCAATCGAACGGCGGCATGTATCTGGTCGAAACGCCGGAAGACGTCGCGGTCTTGCAGGTGACCGACCCCGACAAACTCGCCTACGTCACCCAGACCACGCTGTCGGTCGACGACGCCGCACGCGTGGTCGACGCCCTGCGCGCGCGCTTCCCCAACATCGCCGGCCCGAAAAAGGACGACATCTGCTACGCCACGCAAAACCGCCAGGACGCCGTCAAGGCCCTGGCGCCGCAGTGCGACGTGGTGATCGTGGTGGGGTCGCCGACCAGTTCGAACTCCAACCGGCTGAGGGAGGTTGCCGAGAATCTCGGTGTGCCGGCCTACATGGTCGACAACGCCGGCGAAATCGATCCGCAATGGGTATCGGGAAAGAAACAGGTCGGCGTGACCGCCGGCGCATCAGCGCCTGAAATTCTGGTTCGCGCTGTTATCGATCGACTGGATCAGTTGGGAATCGGCTCGGTGACCGATCTGGATGGCGTTGAGGAGAAGGTCGGGTTCCCGTTGCCAAAAGGCTTGGCGTGAATTGCTCCCGCCCCGCAATCTGATTATTCGGCAATCACCAGCATCCGGCTGTAGCCGGTGTTTGCACCCCGGTATTCGACAAGGTCAAGGTTCCGCAACTATCGCTGGCCTGCCCCCCTGCAGGAGCTGCCTGCAAGGTAAAGGCTGTTGCCGTTGGTCCTGCGGAAAAACTGATGTTGTATTTAATCGAACTCCCGCTGGCCCCCTTGGGCGAAACCGCAGATGTCGGAGCGGCAGCCGTTGCACACGCAGCGTTTGTCCCATACGTCCCACAGGTAGTGAAACGCCGTTCCATGAACTGCGCCGTTTCCGTCAGGATGGCCTTCGCCTCGGCGCGGTTTGCCCGCAACACATATTGCGTATAGGACGGATAAGCGATTGAAGCCAGTATTCCGATGATCGCAACCACGATCATGAGTTCAATCAGCGTGAAGCCAGAGGCCTGTTTACGCACGCGACCCTCGTTCTTGTTTTTCATGTCTATCCTTTCGATCATCGAATCAGCCATTACTGAAGTTGCCGCCAGGAGCTACGCGGATTGCTCGTTCCGGATTTTTCGGTGGTGATGCTAATCCCCTTCTTGATATCAGAATTGAACTTGTACTCCTTGGAGCCCGCGGTGATAACGGTAGGCTGATTGAGCGACATCGACCCCGACGCCTTGCCTGCAACAGGGGATTTAATATCTTTCCCCTGATTGTCTTGGCCGATGGTGACGTAGTCGCCTTCATTGAACAGGCCGTCGCCGTTCATATCCAGGGCGCTGTAGGTCAGATTACCCCCCGTCGCGGCATCCAGTTCCATCAACCAGCCGGTTCCACCCAATACACAGGGATCGGCTGACGGAATGGAGGTGTTGAAAATCACCCGTCCGAAGCGCAACAAGGGAACGCTCAGTACTCTCTCTCCCTGTAGCGTTCCTGAAGGCGGAACAAGATCCAGATACCACCCCCGCTTGGGAGAGCTCACGGTTTCGCTGCTCACCACCCGCGCGGTTGCGCTTTCATAAATAATGGTCTGCTTGACCAGTGGGTTTCCCGTAGTAGGAATTGCGGTGCCGTTGTCCAGCAGTCCGTAAAACGCTTGCTTCGTCTTGCTGGCTTCGTCGCCGCTAAATAGATAGCGCCCCGTGCCGAAATAGACCATGGCCGTGCCCGAAAGGCCAGATGGCACTTTACCCACTTCAACCGGCGCGGTGATGGGCTGCCCCGACGCCGTCGTAAACATGGGTTGACCACCAAGCGCAATTTTCCATGTTGCTGTGGAGAAATCGAATTTCCACAAATTCCCCAACAGGTCACCGGCATAGATCGCATCGATGATGCGATCGCCGTCATAATCGACCAGGCTTGGCGTGGACATGCCGTTCTGAGTGGCACTGGTCGTGCAGGCGCCTACCCCCGTGTCAAAGAACTTCACATTGGAAGGCGCATCGACCTGCACCATGAACAAGCTCGACTTGCAGTTCGCGCTGCCATAGCCGTTGCCGAAGACGGCATAGTATTTCCCGTCGTTGAAGCGGCCGATTGACGCGCTGCCTACCGGGTAGCCCATGTCATTGAGCGTGCTGCCTGCAGCGGCATTCTTGCCATCAAACTCCCACAGCACATCCCCTTCATCAAATGCAGTTACACCAAAATTCTTCGAAATGTCGAGTGCGAACACACCGCGCCCACCCGCGCCCAGTGGAGTAACCAACACGGTTTTCCATGCGCTCCCACCGTAGTAGACATCGCCCACGGTCGGCGCACCATCCACGAAATACTTGTGGCTGTAGTTCGGCTTCGTCAGACTGGGCAGATTGGCATAAATCAGTCCCGGCACATAGGCAAACAGCTCGCTGCCGTCGCTGGCCTTGATCGCGTGGAGCATGCCGTCGTTGGCCCCCACATAGATCACCGGGGTCTTGCTGCTTTTAGCCACAACGTAGCCCACGTACGACGTACCTTCATCGCCACTCAACTTGTCATAGCCGAAGTTTTCCTCGCTTACGAACAGCGGGTCGGAATTGACGATGTCGCCCAGCAGTGAAGTGCGGGTGCGGAAAGTACCATTCACCTTGTTCTGCTCCTTGCTCTGGTCACCACGCAGGTAATTCAGCTCATTTTCAGAGACCAGGGCCTGTTGATCTGCGCTGATGCTTCCCCAGGCGAAATCCACGCCGAGCGAACCATTAAAGGTCTTGATATTACGGCTCGCCGCAGCCGGGATTTTGGTGCTGGCCTTCCACTGCGAGTCGCCCAAAGTACCATCCGACTTGACCGCAAAGGCCTCCAACTCGCCGGTCCAGTTGCCTGAGTCGAAACTTGCCTGATAAATGGCGGTGCTGGTATCGAGCTTCTTGGAGTTGGTGGCGATCGACGCAGCCGACGAACTGCGGCTGATGATGTTGTTCACCATTTCCTGCATGGCATCGCTGAGCGATTTTGGATCTTCGGCGCTGAAGAACAGGCCGCGGCCGTTAATGGCGGCATGCCAGAGGTCGGCGACGTTCCCGGGCTTGTCTGTGCCGGTGACGGGCCACAATGGGCTTAGTGTGCCAGAAGCCAGGTCAGCATAGCTTCCCATATAGGTGTCCCCTGCCCAGGTGAGTGGTGGACTCAAGGTCGGCAAGGTGGTGGTCAACCCCAGTCCAACGGTATACGTCACCATGTGCTGCCAACTGGCAGGGTCGTTCTTTGGGTCGAAATAATCGGCCAAGGGAATGGTTTTGCCGTCTTCGACCAGTTTGTCCAGCGCACGCGGGCTGCGCGGAACGTTGTTGGTCAGATCCGTGCGCAGGTCGTTGGACCAGTAATAAAAAGCAACGTCCGCCAGGGAATCTGAATTGTCATCTTTAAAAGGCGCGGATGGAGAGTAACTGGTGCCATCTGGCAAGGACTTGGCTGTGTTATCCACATTGCCGCTCACCTCGCTTGCATTGTTACCATTCCAAATCCCGTCCGTCATCATGATGGTGTAATTGGCGCGGCAGGAATGCTGCGTGCCAACTGTGACCTGGGGGTCTTCTGCGTACGGGCTGTTCACGACTGCGGTCGATGTACGGTAATACTCCCCAACCCGTCCCAAGGCCAAACGCAGTGGCGTGCTGCCGTTCGCCGGCAGTTTCTCTAGCCATTCGAAAAAATTCTGCTTATGGCTGCTGCTCAAGGCGCGAATGCTATTGTTGATCGTTGTGCTATCCCATCCGGCGCACCCTGTGCCGGAGAAGTCGTCACAACTGCTATTCAATGCCTGCCATGCCAAGCGCATGGTGCCTGGCAAGTTATTGAACGCGCGGGTTGCGGCGCTAACGGTGGCCAGGTTGCGTGTGCGATAAAAGGAATACCAGTTGGCAAAATTCTGCTGGTCGGCGGCCTCGACCGCTGTATAGACGTAGCAGGATTCGGTGGTTTTAGAAGGGCTTGGGCACGCAGTCCCCACCGGATCGTAACGGTAATAGTAGGCTGGCACATTGACTGTATCGCTGCTGAACTGCTTGCCTGACCCACTGTCGAGAGCGGGATGTCTTGCGTAGCACTGATTGGACTTGGGCTGAAAGCCAAATGAAGGCTGATAAGCACTGGCCAGGTTTACCGGCGAGGAACTGGTGTCAAAGCCATTGGTATACGCGCTACCGTAAGCTGTGGTGTAAGGCGTCCCGTCGAATTTAAGCGGTGGCAGGTAGGTGGTACTGGGATTGTAGTACTGGGCGTTGTAATCCCCCGACAGGAAGTATCTTTTGGTTTCGCTGCCATCGTAGCCATAAAAAATCGAGTGGCCGCATCCTTCGGTCACGCTTGCGTTTTTTCCCATTGTGTCCGGCACATAGCCCCAGGCCATCGAACCCGAGTCGTCCAGCGTCACCACCAGGTTGGGCGCGACTCCTCCCGCCAGGTACAGAGGCGCTGACGGCAGCGCAATCGGGGCCACTGCCTGGGCGTGCAATGCGGGCAAAAGCAGGGCAGCCACAAGGCTGAAAGACTGGATTGGATGGCGGGTTTTCATGAAAACTCCTTGAGTATTGCTGCCTGGCTACTTAAATACTTCTGCGGAAAGTGGTTTGCAAAATGACGCTTGAGGTGCCGTCGGTGCCGATGCCGCGCGTCGTGATGCGGAAGATCTCGCCGCCACTGAGCGGCTTCGCCACCAGGCTGTCGTCGCCGCCACTCCCCCCAGAGCCCGGCGGCAGCGCCTCGATGACAAAGCGCGCTTCCTTCACGCCGGCGAGGACGCTGCTATACGCTACCGACTGCGCGGCCCAGTTATGAGTGTTTTTCCAGTAGTCGGCCGAAGCACCGCTGTCCAGTAGCGCGTAGTAACCCACCTTGCTACCGTTGAAGGGTGGCAGGCTCGCCCCGCTGAGCACGACTTCGGCTGCGCGCACAGCCGCTTCTGCACCCTGAAAGGCCGCATCGCGACTGCGCGAATTGCCCGCCATGCGTTCTTCCAGCGTGGTCGACTGCATGGCGGTGACGGCGATCAGGGTCAGCATCACCAGAAATATCAGCCCGGTGATGAGGACCACGCCAGTCTGGCGCTGTTTTCCGTTATTGGAGGGTGTGATGCGCATGGGTTTGTCTCCTACTGCGTTCTGTTACGCACACTGACGGTGGTGGTGAATACCTGGCGCAACCGCTGATCCGTTGCATCGACCAGGGCGCCGTTGTAGTTGTATTTCTGTTTGGACGTGGCGACGTTGTCGTCATTGCCGGCCACCAGCAGGCTGATGCGCACCGCTGCCACCTGGCTCCAGTTGGCGACCGCATCGGCAGCTGCATAGCTCTCTACGATCCCGTTCGAATCGGCATCGATGCCATACAGTATCTGCATGTTCTCTATGCCTTCCGCGATCTCCGCGGGATTGTCCCCGGCAGCGGGTTTGTAGTTGTCGAACTGCCACAATGCAGGCCTGCCGCTGGCTCCGGTGCGAATGAAATAGCTCTTGCTCTGCATCTTGATCATTTCACCACCGCTTGCAGAATAATTCTCGACAAGATCTTTGGTGAAATTTCCCGGCGAGCCGATGCCAATGTTGTGAACAACGTTCTGCCCGGTGCCATTAACGTTCATGTTGGTGATCTGGAAGACGGTGGAAGCTTTGCAGTTTGTGACCATGACGATGTCATTGATTGTCACGTCATTTGGCGTTGTTATCTGGAGATCCGCAGATGAATTGCCGGGCTGCTTGCTAACGGTCGTGCCGCTGCCGGTCGCACTGCGCAGGATGATGGCATCGGTCCCCGCCAGGATGCTTAAACCGCTCAACCCTCCCGTATCCGCTGGTAAGGCAGGTGTCCAGTTTGCGGCTCCCCCATCATAACCATTGATGGGAAGGCCAAAGTTATACGCAGAGGTGCCGCTGTTATTCAGCGTATTGTGAAAATCCCCGCTCGAACTCGCGCACCCCCGATAGCCGGCCATGCGGATATCGCGCGCCATGATTTCCAGCGCGTAACGCGCGCTTTCCTGCATGCGGGACAGATTGTCCATGCTGCGGAATGCCTGGCGACTTTCGATGTACAGGTAACCGATTCCAGCCAGAACGATAAAACCGATCGTCATGGCGATCATGAGTTCCACCAGCGAAAAACCTCGCTGTTTTTCACACGGCATCAGGATGGTTGCTTTCATAGTTGCGAATCCACAATGAATTGTTCGGCTGCGATCCCGCCGGTGCCTCTCGTATCGTCCCACTGGACAATGATCTTGACGACGCCGCCTGCTGCGACTGCAATCGAACCGTCACCTGCCGACAGCGTGTTGGTCAGTGCGGTGTCCCACTCGCCAAGATCGATCGCCGCCAGTCCGCTCCCGCCAGGGGCTGCGCCCAAGGCAAGGTTATAGCCACCTGCCAAAGCAACCTGACGATTCGCACGCATGCGGTCGAGCGCGTCATAGGCCAGCCAGGTTGCCTGGGTACGTTGATAAGCACTGTGTGAGTTTTTCAGGCTGGATGCCATGAGCCCCGCCAGGCCGAGCAGGCCGATGGACAGCACCACGATGGCCACGAGCACTTCAAGCAAGGTGAAGCCTCGCATGGAAGGCTTGCCGCCATGAACTTGATTGCTCTTCATTAACACGTTGCGTTCCCCTTCTTCACGTAAGACCGACCCATGGCATTAATGGTGATGGTGCGTGAACCGGCTGCGCCGTTCGTGTCGCATAGATTAAAGGTTTCGTTAAAGCCCGTTGCGAACCCTGTGGCTGAGAATGTGATACGCAAGTGAGCTCCGGTCTTAAGTGTGCTGCCGGTGTTGAGCGCTGGCCAGACCCGCAGCACTGCCTCGCCACCGTCAACCGCTCCGTTTCCATTTGCATCGGCAAACACCAGCCAGCCGGTGGACCAATTCGTGGAACCGGCGCAGGCTGCCCCACCATTGGTGGAGCACACCGTTGCGGGGGCGGCACGTTTGACCGCCTCGCTGCGGGCGTAGTTGAGCGCAGTAATCACCTGATTGGCCTGCGCGGTGATGCGGCTATTGAGCACCATGTTTTGGTAACTGGGGATACCTATCGACAAAAGAATGCCCAGCACCGCGATGGTGACCATCAACTCGATCAGCGTGAATCCGGTTAGTTTGGTCGTCATATTTTTCACGATTGTTTATGCGCTCCAACTTAATCCATCCAACCGCACAGACACCAGCATCTGCTGACTGGTGGCCTGTTTGTTAGAATGAACGGCAATTTCGGGCTTTTTCATTGACACAAAACATTCTTGTTATCGGCACTGGCGTCTCAGGCTTGAGCGTTGCGATGGCTTTATTGCAACGCCGCTACAGCGTGACCGTGCTGGAACGCAGCACGGTGGGCAGCGAGTCGTCGTGGGCGGGAGGCGGAATCCTCTCGCCGTTGCTGCCGTGGGATTACGCAGAGGCGGTTTCCGCGCTGGCCCTGCGGTCGATGGCGGGCTATGCGAACTGGGTGGCGAGCATCGAGGCGATATCGGGGCGCGATGCGGAATTCTGGCGCTGCGGCATGCTGGCGCTGGGGGTGATTGATCCTGAGCAGGCGCTGGCTTGGTGTGCGGCGCACGGGATGACAGCGGAGACCTTCAGGGAGGGCGCGGCGGAACTGGCACCCGACACGCTTAATGCAGCGCTGAAACATTCACCCGTCGTCATTTCCAACGAAGCGAATCCATCCAGAATGCCAGCCGAACCAAAGGCTTCCGGGTCGCCGCTTCACGGCGCTTTTTGCGATGACGGAATTGTTCAGTGCGTCTCTAAAGGAAACCGCATCTGGCTGCCTGGCATCGCGCAGGTGCGAAACCCGCGCCTGGTGGCGGCATTGCGCGCGGCGGTGATGCAACTGGGCGGGGTGATACGCGAACAGTGTCCGGCCACCGGGGTGCTGACGCAGGGCGGACGGGTAACGGCGGTGCAATCCGCAACGGAGAATTTCCCGGCGGACGCCGTGGTTCTGGCAACCGGTGCCTGGTCCGGGCTGGGACTGGCGGGGCTGGCGGCGGCGCCGCAGATCCGTCCGATTCGCGGGCAGATGCTGCTGTTCAAGCTTGCGCCGGGCGTGCTGGATACGATCCTGTATCGCAACGGGCTGTATCTGATTCCGCGCTACGATGGCCATGTGCTGGCGGGCAGCACGCTGGAAGATGCCGGCTTCAACAAGACGACCGACGACGCTACGCGCCTGCGCCTGCATGCCGAGGCGGCCAAACTGCTGCCCGCGCTGGCGAATGTCCAGCCGGTGCGGCACTGGGCCGGGCTGCGTCCCGGCTCGCCGGACAATATTCCGATCATCGACCGGCATCCGGATTTCGACAACGTATTCGTCAACACCGGGCATTACCGCTACGGGGTGACGCTGGCACCCGCCTCGGCCGAATTGCTGGTCGATATGATGGAAGGCCGCGCGCCTGCGCTCGACCCCGCGCCGTATCGATGGCAGGCCGCACTCGAACGCAGGTGGACGGACGCCTTGTAGCGCGTCACCGTCATTGCAGGATGGTTTAAACTTTGCGCCACGCAAACCCACGCAACGCCTACATGCCTCACACGCTCGCCCATAAGCCACACGATGAAAACCATGCCGCGTTCGGGCAGGCCCGCTCGCCCGAAGCGCGGTTGACTGACGACCCGCCAGGCCCTGCCAGGATACGGGACGGTTCTTTGTCTGAATCGGCCGGGATGCCTCTTCCGCTGGTCGTCTGGACCGTCAGCGACGGCAAGCCTGGGCACCTGAACCAGTCGCGGGGACTGGCCGAGGCGCTGGCGCGCACCACCCCCGCCGAGATCGTTACCCTTCCCGCCCTTCCGGCATGGCGCGCCTGGCTGGCGCTGCTGCTTAAACGCTTTCCCGGAAACGCCCACCCTACCCCCGATCTGATTATGGGCGCGGGGCATGCCACCCATCTGACCCTGCTGGCCGCACGGCGTGCGCGCGGAGGAAAAACCGTGGTGCTGATGAAGCCGAGCCTGCCCCGCCGCTGGTTCGACCTGTGCATCCTGCCCCGGCACGATGACGTGGCAGCGGATGCGCATACGCTGGTGACCGAAGGGGCGCTGAACCGCATCCGCCCGGCCGCGGCCCACGATTCGAGCCACGGTCTGATCCTGATCGGCGGCGCATCAAAGCATTTCGAATGGGACAGCGACGCCGTCCAGGTACAGATCAAAAGCATCCTCGCGCGCACGCCCGGCACGCAGTGGACGCTGACCACCTCGCGCCGCACCCCGGAGGATTTTCTGGCGCTGCTACCGCAGTATCCCAATTTGAGCATCGTCCCCCATACCGCCACGTCGCCCGACTGGCTCCCCGCGCAACTCGCCCAAAGCGGCACTGTGTGGGTGACGCCCGACAGTGCCTCGATGGTATTCGAAGCGCTGACGGCGGGAGCGGACGTGGGCGTGTTCGATCTGCCGGTCAATCCGAAAAGCCGGGTCGGCTGGGCCATCGCACATCTCGCTGACGCGCAGCGCATCACACGTTTCGTCGCCTGGTGCACCTATGGAAAACTGCAACCCAACCTGCACCCGCTGGCCGAAGCCGAGCGCTGCGCTGACTGGATATTGAAATGGCTGAAGCAAAAAAACTGACTGTCCTGCAACTGCTGCCCGCGCTGGAATCCGGAGGCGTAGAACGCGGCACGCTCGAAGTGGCGCAGGCATTGGTCGAGCGCGGCCATCGCGCGCTGGTGATGTCGGCGGGCGGGCGCCAGGTTGCGCCGCTCATCGCTTCGGGCGCCGAGCACTTCGCCTGGCCGATAGGAAAAAAGTCGCTGAAAACGCTTTTTCTTGTCGGCAAACTGCGTAGGTTTTTGCAGGAACAACAGGTGGACATCCTCCACGCGCGTTCGCGTGTTCCCGCATGGATCGCCTACCTCGCCTGGCGCGACATGAACCCGGCCACGCGTCCGCGTTTTGTCACCACGGTGCATGGCTTGTATGGCGTCAACCGCTACAGTGGAATCATGACCAAGGGCGAGCAGGTGATCGCGGTATCCGACACCGTGCGTGACTACATCCTGCGCGAATATCCCGACACCTTGCCGGCGCGCATTCAGGTCATCTATCGCGGTGTCGAAGGCCAGGAATATCCGCACGGCTGGAAACCCGACCCGGCATGGCAGCTGGCGTTTCTTGCGCAATTTCCGCAAGCCGCAGACAAACAACTGATCACCCTGCCCGGGCGCATCACCCGACTCAAGGGACATGAAGATTTTATCGAATTGATTGCGCGACTGAAACGGCGCGGTATGGCCGTGCATGGCCTCATCGTCGGCGGCGCATCCACATCCAAGCTACGCTATTTGCAAAAGCTGCGTTACCGCGTGCGCAGCATGGGACTGGAATCCGACATCAGCTTCACCGGCCAGCGCGATGACCTGAAAAATATCCTGGCCATGTCGAATCTGGTGCTCTCGCTCTCCACCCAGCCAGAGTCATTTGGCCGCACCACACTAGAGGCGCTGCGTCTGGGCGTCCCTACCGCAGGATACGATCACGGCGGCGTGGGTGAAATCCTGCGCACGATTTACCCAGAAGGTTTGCTGCCGCTGGAAGATATCGACACTGCGACGAAGCGCATCGCCACCTTGCTGCAGCAGCCCAGTCCGGTGACTGATGACGACTTTTATCCGTTGCGCAACATGCTGTCGCAGACAGTGGGCCTATATGAACAGCTTGCCCGGTCACCGCGCAGGTAGACCAAATGTTTTCTGTAACGGGCGCACTAACGAAGTTCAAGCCCCACACATTCGCACAGACTGTTGCAGATTGAAACGCGGAATCAGTATCCGCGAATCTGATGGATTACGCGCGCGCGTGCCTTCCCATACATGTCCTGCAAACCAAGAAAAATACTTTTCTTTCGCAGGGCATGGCGCGAATAAATAACACCGAAATCACTGGGTTGTGAATCAGGAAGTTGACGTTTCTCAATTTCGCGCGAAACTACGGCAAAAAAATTATACTCAAAAAGTACCCGACGACGCGCCTCGATAATGGCAGGTAGGCGCTTCTCGTATTCATTGTCCATGATAGCTTGACGAATAATGCGTGCGGCACCGACTGGATCCTTCATGTCGATGGGAATGAAACTTTCGGCCGGGAAGTAGTCTGCGGCATTCTGGCAGCCGGCATAAAACGGCAAAGTCATGCCAAGGAATGCATCTGCCAGCTTTTCCGTCCAGTGGTGAACACCAATATGGTTCTCGATTGCCACGTGATAACGGTAGGCATCCAGTGCGTCTGCCTTGTCATCCAGCGGGCGAGCACCCCGTCCAAAGACATCCATCTCCGGCATGCTGAGCATTAATTTTTTCATGAACTCATGACGCTGCCAGTGGAGGGTGTGCCGCATGCTTTTGGGTGAGAACACCATCGACAGGTCGCGGGTCTTGATGTCAGGAGGATGCAACGCCATCTCGTCGAATGAAATGATGCGTTGGGTCCCTACGCCATAGAACCAGTGCAAGGCCGGTTGCGAGTAGATGCGTTGTGGGTGCGGTAAAGCCCACTTTTCCTGACTGGTGAGAACGACGCCAAACTGGCGTGTGAAATTATTCCCGTATGTTTTTATGGGCGAAGGCTCGGTGGTTACCAATATGCTGTTGGATGCGGCACAGGCCAGCGCTTCACTGCTATAAGCCCTGGTTTCATTCTTTCCAGGGGGAATGTCATCGTAAACAACAAGCCAGTCGTAATCCCTCGCGTCACGATCGAAAAGAAACTCGCAACGTCCCCATCGCGCATTGCCATGCGGCAATTGATGCAGCCAATACTCGGCTGGAGAACGGCTCATCAATTTAACCCGGATCATGTCTCCAGGGATAAGGGCTTCAGTCTTTAGCACGAATATTCTGCTCAGTACCAAGTTGCCAGAAAGGTTACAAAGACCCACCTATTCACGCCAATAATCGGCAATCCATGTCGCCGGTAAAATGTGCTTGTAAATTTTCTTGTGCCATTTTTTGGCAGGCCAAATCCCAAGCAGTGCGTCCGGAGGATTCGGGTCGCCAGGAAAAGCCACGACACGGGCGTTTGCTGGTCTTGCTGGAACCTTCCACCAACGCAAAGGCATGGGTGGAACGCAATGCGTCTTGAACAGGGCACACCATTCGTCAGGCCAGAAGGTCATTTCGGAAACCGTGCGTGAAATATAGATTTGCTCGTTATTATATTTTTCGAGTATCGATTTGAATTCCGGAACGAGACGGTCATAGATGTAGGGATGCCTGCCGACCCTGAAACGGAATACCGATGTGTTGCCGATTCCCTTTCCAGGCTGGGTCCAGTTCTGCATGACCACGAATGTCTTTTCCGGCTCGAAGTCGAAAAAATCATCCAGCCTTCCTGTTACGATAACGTCCAGATCGAGGAACAGCCAGTCTCCTTCCATGCTGGGCAGTTCGCTGGCCCAAAGCGAAATCTTTCGCCATCCGGTATTGTTGTAAGGCGCCGGAAGAGACACGGTAGGGCACGGGAGACATTCGATTTCGCTACGAACGCCTGTCGGATCATCGGTCAGACATACGAAGCGTATCGGGCCCTGGATGTTTCTGCGGACCATGCCATATAACTTGTTCGCGTACTCGGCCGGGTACAAGGGCCCCCACTTCATGCAGACGATCTGTTTCATAACTTTTTGAAAAAATTAAATTGTCCAACAACTTATTCAACCCGGCACTTTATCCTGTTTGTTCCTTCGATAGAACCTCGAAAGCAGGTTTTCCTGCAATCCGAGCGGAGAATAAACCCGATCTGCGCATGTGTGAGCAATGCTTTTTGATGTGCGGACAAGAGAGGTAAATGTGCCCAATGTACTCTGGTGGGGGCGTTTCGATCCTGGCTACTCCCGCAACCGCATCCTACGCAAGCTGTTCACTGAATTAGGTTGGCAGGTCAGGGACTTCCACCCAAAATTCGTCCAGATGGCCGACTGGGAAGCGAGGCTGTATCGATTGCCCGTGCCCGATTTGATCTGGGTACCCTGTTTCAGGCAGCGTGATCTTGCGGCAGCCAGCCGGTGGGCCAAAAAACATGGCATTCCGCTGATATTCGATCCTCTGATCTCAGCCTACGACAAGCAAGTTGATGAACGCGGAAAACTGGACGCCGGGAGTTCACACGCCCAAAAGCTGCTTGCCTGGGAACAGGCTCTGTTTCAGCGCGCTGACAGGATTATTGCCGATACGCCCGCCCACGCCGACTACTTCGCCCAGGTTCTTGGCGTTTCCGGAAATGCGCTATCGGTCGTCTACGTGGGTGCTGAAGAAGCGATCTTCAGACCGGATCCGCACCCTGCCCGCATCCCGGGCGAGACACTGGAGGTGTTGTTCTACGGCAGCTTCATCCCATTGCAAGGGCCCCAGGTCGTCATTGAAGCGGCACGACTGTATCAAGGCCCCCTGGTGAAATGGGTACTTCTGGGGCAAGGGCCGCTGCGCAAGCTGTGCGAAGAAAAAGCCAGGGGATTGGCAAACGTTACGTTTGAAGATTGGATACCCTACAAAAAACTTCCGTCACGCATTCATCAAGCCGATATCCTGCTGGGCATATTCGGCACCACACCCAAGGCGGGCAGGGTCATCCCCAACAAGGTATACCAATCGCTGGCCTGCGGCAGGCCGGTGATAACGCGCTCGGCCAGCGCTTACCCCGACGCCCTGATTGCGGATGACAATAGCGGACTTGTCTGGACCCCGGCGGGAGACGCCCAATCCCTGGCAGACCATGTGGCGACCCTGGCTGCGGAGCCAGGCAAGCTGCATCTATTCGGTGAGGCGGCGGCAAACACCAGCCGTCAATACTTTTCGAAATTGGTATTGCGCCATCAATTGGATGCAGTGCTTAAGGAACTGCCTGCTTGAAACCCCTGCCGGGCACTGCATATTGGATTGCATAATCCTGCATAATGCTGCGGATTGCCGCGAGCCGCCCAAACTCCGGCGCATCAAAATGAGTGCTTCATCCCGAAGGGGCTGCCTGCCAACAAGCAGGCAGCCCCGATATGACCAACCAGGCTTATGACACGATCCCTTAAACCGCAACACTTCACCTGGCTGGTTTTTTCCTGCTTCCTGCTGTTCCCGATTAGCCGATCGGTCGAACTCCCCGTCCTGATCATGACGATAGGCGGGGGGATGCTCGCATACAAATACGGTAGGACATTTTTTCATGAGCCCGCAGTCAGGCTTTTCACGCTCCTGTTTGCCTGCATCTGGCTTCCCATCCTGTTCTCTGTACCAGACAGCTACGACCAACTTAAATCCGGCAGTACAAGTTTTGCCTTCATCCGCCTCTATCTCAGCGGCCTGTTCGTAATTTGGGCGTTGAGCAAGCAGAACCAGGTGCCTTTGCTTATCAAACTACTGGCTTGGCTGACTGTATTTTGGGTGGTGGATGCTCTGTTCCAGGCCGCAACCGGACATGATTTCTTTGGTTATGCGCAAATACCCGCCAGATTGAATGGTGTGTTTGGAGAGCGGCAATTGAGGTTGGGCAACGCCTTGCCCGTACTTGCACCCTTTCTCCTGCTCGCGCTTCGCCATAAGCCCATTTTGATGCTGCTTGCGGCAGCCATGACCGGCGCGGTTGTCATCCTTGCAGGCAGTCGTGGCGGCTGGGTCAGTTTTGGTCTGGTATGCGCATGGCTGCTTTTTTCAGAAACCCGGCGTCGTGGAGTGCCCCTGTGGAAAATGGGTGCAATTGCTGCATTGGTTGGTCTGGCCGGAACATTTGCCGCATTCGAAAACCCGGGCGCGAAACAGCGGCTGGATCAAACCTTGCTGCTTTTTTCCGGCGATGAAACCAAAATCGACCAAGCACTTTCCTTCCGCTGGACGCTCTGGAAAGACGCCTTCGCCATGATCGATGCGCACCCCGTCAATGGGGTGGGCGTCAGGGCATTCCGTTATGCCTATCCCGAATTTGCTCAACCCGGCGATCCCTTCATATCAACAAATGAAGCGACGGGCAGACCGACAGGTGCGTTCTATGCGCACCAAATAGCCCTGGAAGTCACATCCGAAACAGGCCTGATCGGGCTTGTTGGTCTTGGCTTGTTTTACACCTTGCTTGTTCGATATTGGCGCTCGGCGAATCCGGAGCGGAGAACCCTTGCATTGCCCTTTGCAATGGCAGCACTGGCCTGGGTATTCCCATTCAATACCCATCCTTCTTTTTACACTGCGCAGTGGTCAGTCATGATCTGGCTGCTGATCGCCATGTTGTGCACGACCTTGCTGCCACTGCAAAAAACGGCTGACACACCGTCAGAAAAAACAGGCGTTATATAACGTCAATCTTGTGCCTGATACTCAGGCACCCACCCGGTCAACGCCTGTTTTACGGCTTTTTCAGCCTGATAGTTTTCAGTACTGAACCAGCCATCAAGCTCGCTTAGCAACGCCTCGTCTACCGCACGCGCCTTCGCCACCCGCAGCTTGGGATGCGGCGTCGGCAACGTCGACTCGTCGTCGGCAAGCAGTTCCTCGTAAAGCTTTTCGCCGGGACGCAGGCCGGTGTATTCGATGCGGATGCGGTCTTCGTCCGCCCCCGACAAACCAATCATGAGCTTGGCCAACTCGGCAATTTTGACCGGCTCGCCCATGTCGAGCACAAAGATCTCGCCACCCTCTCCCATCAGGCCGGCCTGCAGCACCAGCTGCGCGGCTTCGGGTATCGACATGAAGTAGCGCGTGATGTCGGGATGCGTCACCGTCACCGGGCCGCCCGCCTCGATCTGCTTCTGGAACTTGGGAATCACGCTGCCGGACGATCCGAGCACATTACCGAAGCGCACCGACACGAAACGCGTACCAACCGGCTGCTGCAGCGCCTGGCAGGCCATCTCGGCCAGCCGCTTGGTCGCCCCCATCACATTGGTCGGGTTAACCGCCTTGTCGGTGGAGATCATCACGAACTTGCCGACACCTTGCGCCTGCGCCGCGGCGGCGACCACCTGGGTGCCGAGCACGTTGTTGCGCACTGCCTCCCAGGCGTTGCCATTTTCCATCAGCGGCACATGCTTGTAGGCGGCGGCATGGAACACCACCGCGGGCTGGTGTTCGGCCATGACCTGATTTACCCAGACAGCATTCTTCACGTCGCCGATCACGGGTGCAATCGGTATTTGAGGGAAATGTTGCGGCAACTCCTGCTCCATTGCATACAACGCCAGCTCCGACTGTTCAAACAACACCAGCTTGGCAGGTGAGAAACGTGCGATCTGGCGACACAGTTCCGAGCCGATCGAACCGCCTGCCCCGGTCACCATCACCACGTGTCCGGTCAGCAGCTGATGCAAACCACTTTCGTCGAGCTGCACAGGATCTCGACCCAGCAAATCGTCCAACTCAATCCGGCGCAGATTTGAGACCGATACCCGCCCCGCCACCAAATCCTCAAGCGAGGGGATGGTCATCACCTTGAGCCCGCCTTTGGCACAGATTTCCATAATCCGCATGCGAACCTGGTGCGCGGCCGATGGCAGCGCTAGCACAACATCTTCCACTCCCATTTTTTGCGCACAGGCCACAACATCGTCCAGCGCCCCCAGCACGGGAATCCCCTGCACCAGGCGCCCCTGCTTGCCGCGACTGTCATCCAGCAACCCCACCACATGAAAGCCCGCGGGATTACGTGCCAGTTCACGCAACAAAAAGTCTGCTGCTGAGCCCGCGCCGGCTACCAACACTGGCTTGCTGCCCGGGCGAAGTATGCTGGCCAGACGATGCTCCTTCCAGGCGCGATAGGCCAGGCGGCTGCCGCCCATCACGATGAGCAGCAGCAGCGGGTCGAGAATCAGTACCGAACGCGGTACCACCGTGCCAACCCGAAACAGGATCAACACCACGGGCACCATCAGAGCCGCCACCCCCACAGCCAGCACGATGCGCTTGAGGTCGGGCAGGCTGGCAAAACGCCAGATGCCGCGATACAGGCCAAAAAGCCAGAACACCCCGGCCTGCAACGGCACCACCCAGAGCAGCGTGGACAGCGCCGCCGCCTGAAACTCCGGCGGCACATCCAGATTGAAGCGCAGCCAATACGCCGCCAGCCAGACGCAGGCAGCCACCAGGATGTCGTGCAGGATGATGATGGCGATACGTGGATTAAATTTCATTGCGAGCACAGCGCCAGCGAAAATCGACAGCGAGAAAAATTAGCAGGTAGGTTGCGGCCGACAGTATAAGCACCCACGCTGCATGCTGAGGAAATGACCGCAGCACGAACGCCAGCGCGGCCATCGTCAGCATCAGCCCATACACGGTCACTGCCAGCTGGCGATGCGACGCACCCAGCAACACCACACGCTGATAATAATGCGAGCGATGCGCCTGCCATATTTTTTCGCCGCGCAACCCGCGTCGGGCCAGCGTCACGCTGGCATCAACAATGAAAGGCGAAAACACCAGCAGCGGGAACAGCCACGGCCACACATTCTGCATTGCTCCCTGGATGCCGAGCGCGGCCGCCAGGAAGCCCAGCGGGATCGATCCTGCATCGCCCATAAATACCCGCGCCGGTGGAAAGTTGAAGCGCAAAAAGGCCAGCGCCGCTGCCGCAATCGCCGCGCAAAATACAGCCAGCCCCGGCGCGCCGCTCAGCAACGCAGCCAGCGCCAGCGCGCCGAAACCGATTGCGGCCATGCCGCCAGCCAGCCCATCCGCGCCGTCCATGAAGTTATACAGATTGGTCATCCACACCACGGCCAACGTGCCCAGTAGCAACGTCCAGCCGGTTAAACCCAGCGCCAGCAGGCTCGCCACAGCCGCAATGAAATGCGCCAGAAAACGCAACATAACTGGCAGGCCTCGTACATCATCCAGAACCGACACCGCAGCCAGGGCAAACGCCGCTAGCACCACGGGCAGCAAGTCGGCGTTGGCCAGCCAGACGACAGCCACAAGAACGCCAGCCATGATTCCCAGTCCACCGATGCGCGGTGTGGGCGTCTCATGTAGCGAACGTGCATTTGGATGATCCATCGGCAGGTATTTGCCACGCTGGAGTAGCCAGGCCAGTGTTCCCCAGCAGACGGCAAAGGAAACAATGACAGCGAGACCATTCATTTTTCGGAGGCCAGCGTTTCTGCCAACCCTGACTCCATTGAGTATGGCGGTGTCCAACCCAAACGCGAACGGATGAACGAACTATCCACATACAGCGAACCAGTCAGCCGCACCACCGCCGCACGCTTCCCGACAAGTGCGCCCGCCAGTTCCAGCAAGCTCACCGGAACCGCCAACAGACGCGCTGGCCGACCCATGGCATGTGCCACCGCGCGGATCAGGTCTGGCGTCGAAACCGGCTGACCATCATCCAGTAAAAAAATCTGGCCTGCGGCAGCTGGATGCTCGATGCACAGCCGGATCGCATCGACAAAGTTGCCCAGAAACAAAAGGCTGCGACGGTTTTGAATCGCTCCTAGCGGCAGCGGCCACCCCCGCTGAACGGCTTGTATCAATCGCAAAAAATTTGCTTTCACCCCCGGCCCATAAACCAGCGGCGGCCGCAGGATAACGACTTCCAGACCGGTATCCGCAGCTATCCGTTGCAATCCCTGTTCGGCCTCCCACTTGGAAATCGCATATGCATCATCGGACACGGACACATCGGTTTCACGATAGGGCGCATCGCGCCCTTCGCCGTTGACTTTGATGGTGCTGATGAACACAAAGCGCTTCACACCAGCTTGCGCCGCCTGACGGGCAAGATTGAGCGTGGCTTCGGTGTTGGTTGTACGATATTGCTCCAGCAAATTACGCCCCATGTCGCTCATGGCGTGTACCCGTGCAGCCAGATGCACAACAGCCTCGCAACCATCCAGTATTGCCATCCAGTCAGTCTTGCCATCGATATCGCCGACGATGGTCTCGCTCGCTAAATCAGACGCTCGCCGCTCGGCAGGCACCACTACATCCCCACGCGTTTTGAGGTAACCACATAGCGTGCGGCCAACGAAACCATTTGCCCCCGTAACCAGAACCTTCATCTTCGCAAGTACTCCAGCAATTTGACCGGGTATTTTGAAAGAATTTTTGGGAGGCTGGTCTCGATACCATTCTCCCGACAGGCCCGCAACACCTCCCGGTTAAGCAGGATGGTATTACGCCAGCCCCCTGTGCTGACCCCCCCTGTTCGCATCCGCACCAAGACTTCGGGCAAATGACGATAGGTCAGCGTCCCCCCATGAAACATTCGCGCCACCAGCTCGAAGTCGCCAGCAATCCGATAATCGGTTCGAAACGTCCCGAAACGCTCATACAGGCTACGCCTCAAGAAAAGTGCCGGATGTGCCGGCATCCAGCCCCAGGCGATGCGTTCCGGACGAAAACGCGCAGAAGAATAGCGACGAAAAGTGCGGGCCGGATTCTCCGGGCGAAAAAATTCTACATCGCCGAACAAGGCATCCAGGTGCTCACGCTCCATGATTTCAGCCACCGTAGCGAGTACGTTCTGATGGGCATAAACATCGTCGGCATTTAGAAAACCGATCACGTCGCCAGTGGCGACACGTACACCCTTGTTCATCGCGTCGTAGATGCCGCGATCAGGCTCTGAAATGAGCCGGGCGACATGCTTTCCATAGCGTTCGATAATTTCCATCGTGCCATCAGCCGAAGCTCCATCAACCACGATGTGCTCGATGTCCGGGTGCGTCTGCGCGGCGACCGAGGCCAGCGTGTCGGCGATGGTGCGGGCGCTGTTGAAACAAACGGTGATGATGCTGATTTTCATGTCAACCCTGCGCATTCAATAAAAGCGAACCCAGCTCTGCACCCAGGTTTTGGTAAATCTTCAGCGTCTGACGGTGCGTCGCTTCCCAGGAGTATTCCTGAGCAATCGACAACCCCTTTTGAACCTGATGAGGTCGCCCAGAAGATGTGGTTCTCAGTATGGCATCCGCGAGGGACGCTGGATCAAGCGCGGAAACAATTAGCGCATCGCGCCCCACCTCCAGTACCGCCTTGCAATCCGCACTCACGACCGGACAACCCGCGCGCATGGCTTCAAGCACCGGAATGCCGAAGCCCTCGTAGCTGGACGGATACGCCAGGCACACGGCTCTGTTGTAGTGTTCGTTGAGCTCCGGCTCGGTAACAAAACCCAAGTGTTTAACGCGGCGACGTACGTTGACATCGACGACTGCCAACTCCTCTGGGCGCAACGCGCCGCCACCGACACAGTGCAACCCAAGCTCAGGAAGCAACGCCATGGCCTTGAGCACCAGACTGAAGTTCTTGTAGCCACCGCGTTCTCCGACATAAAGCACATACGGAATCGGCGCTGGCTCCAACTCAAGTGGGCGGAAGCTGTCAGCCACGCCATTGTGGATGACGTGAACTTGCTGGCCAGGCGTCTCCCCGACCCATTGCAGGAAGTCCTGCCGCGTCGATTCCGAGATGCAGATGACGGCCTGCGCGGCGCGTATGGCAGCGTGTTTTTGCACCATATGAACCCAGCGTCGCGGCCCGGTGCTGAATCGCTCGTAGATAAAGTCATGCACTGTCACCACCATCGGCAACGACCGTTCAGCCGGCTGGCGGTAGTAGCTCGAATGAAATAGCGTCGGCTTGACCGCCTGCGGAATACGGCAACGGCGATAGCGTTCCAGCAGCCGAGCGGAACGCGCAATGACGACAAGCGCGTCACCGCCCAGTGGCGCGGCCTGCTGGAGCGTCCCGTCAAGCAGCAGCGTCGTCGGCACGCCGTCGCGCTGCATCTGCTGAAGCAACTGGCGAAAATAGACGCTTATGCCGCCCTGGCGCTGTAGCGAGAAGATGATTCCATCGATCAGGATCATGGTTGGTATTTAAGCCCAACGAGCGCCAGGGCCGCAAGCAGCAAGGTTGCAAATGCGATGGAAAACATAGGTGTCTTCTGAAGAAACTTGTTATTCGCCGGAGAACGTCCCAGATCAGAACATCAAGCTGGCATCAGCCATAATCGGCATCCTCAAGCCTTCGCGGATAGCAGAAATACGGAGCGAATACTGGCGAAACGTGTCGCGGCCTATTAGTAACCGGAGCGAGCACTTCAGAACCATCAACAAGATTTGTAGCGCTACCACGCCAATGCCAAAATGTTTACGCAATAGGTACATCTGGTTGCGATGGTAATAACGGATAGAAAAATCCGACTGCGCCCCCCCGGTAGATAAACTTATTTTGTGCGCTATCGCAACGCTTGGCGCATAGAGCAAACGCAGTCCAGCCCTTCTCATTCGAATAAAGTAGTCGGTATCCTCAAAGTAAACGAAATAGTTAGGGTCAAATAGCCCAATACGTTTAAAGGTAGAAGATGCGAACAGCACACAGCAGCCGGTTGCAACAGGCGTCCAGCGCGGCTCGACATCCGCCGGATCATGCCGCTTGCCTTCGCCTATGTGTTCACCCTGGAAGCCTTTCCAGAACGTGAAACGGCCGCCGGCATACCAATTAATGTTGGTATTTTCTGCATAACTCACCCGGGGTGTAATCGCGTCCGCGTTAAAGCGAGCACGAAGGGTCAAGAGTGATTTGAATAGATCAGGGTCGAACTCGGTATCGTTGTTGATAAAAAGGACTTCGTGTACCCCGCGATCAGAAAAGTAGTTAATGCCCTGATTGCACGCCGCCGCGTAGCCGATGTTGCACTCATTGCGCACAACATGAATACGCGAATCCACCACTTCGGTGAAAACATCGAGAGTTGTGTCTACGGAGAAGTTGTCGATGACAAGAAGCTCAAATTCACTGTGCGTCTGAGCCAGACAGCACGCCAAGAAAGGCTGCAGGAATTTTGCCGCATTGAATGTAACAGTAATCACGCCAAGCACTGGTGTTGCTCGTTCAATCAACTGTCGCGTCATCGTGTAACGCATCCGTCATTGCCAACTGCCACGGCGAAAATTTCCTCGCCTAATGACGGTTGCAGTTTCACGGCGCCCGCCTCAAGAAGTTGAAATACATAGCCACCGACTTTCAGGAGCTTGTGCGCGGAACCGCGCGCACTTTCCAGTTCACGCCCGCCTGCACTGGCCAGGTAGCTCAGATACCAGATGCCGCGCGCCAGTCGCACGTCGGTTTTGATATGCGCGATGTGGAATCCAGCGTGTTCCAGTGCCTGCCGCAGGGAGACCGGCGAGAAGACGTTGAAATGCCTGGGTGGCTCCAAGCCTCGCCATGATGCGCCAAAGATTCGCGAGCCCAGACTCAGCGCGTTGGGGGTCGTGAGTAGCAGGCGGCCACCCTTGCTCAGCAAGCTGCGTAACTGGGCGAGCGTATGAATGGGATCTGGCAGATGCTCAATGACATGGCTGAGAACGATAACGTCAAAATGCAGCCCCCCCTCCTGTATCAGGTCTTCCAGCGAACTGTAAACAGGGAACCTCTCTTGTGCAGCGAGGCGAGCTGCGGCCTTGGCATCCGGCTCAGTACCCGTAACGACCCACCCGGCCTTGCGCATGCGCCGCAAAAAAGCCCCGCCGCCGCAGCCGACATCAAGCAGCCGGCCTGTCTCAAAAGCCCGTATGCGCATCACCTCAAGTTCAGCAGCGTCACCTACAGAAGGTAAAAACGACACCAGTTTCGCCAACATGCTCGGATTGTCCGGTGAGACGTATCCGAGCCTGGCCGACAGCGCCAAAGCCATCGCTTGTTGCCATATGCCAGCGGCTTCATCGGAGCGTGCATCCAAGTGCGTGTAATAGTTAGCGTAGAGATCGCTGATGGCTGAGTCGGCAGGGCGAGGATCAAGCCAGAGGTGCCCAGTTTGGCCATGTTGACGATAAGTCCACCGCCCTTGGGTTCCAAAGAAAGCGTCGCGGACTCCGGCATATCGAACAGTGCCAAGAGCACCGTCTATCGGACAATTGGGTACTTCAATGAGTTGCACGGCTGCCCTACCTAGCGATGCGGATTTTGATGAAGAGGGGGTTGTCGACAACCAATTGGCGCAACACTTGCCAGTTGATTCTCATGCTGGCACGACGACCTTCCGAAAAGGCCGCGCCCACCAAAGCAATCAGATACCTGACTAGAGTTGAACTGAAGACGATGGCGTATGCAACCAATCCGGCTGCTAGGCCGTTGTGCTTGTGAAAGTGATAAATACTCCCGCGCGCACCGTTCCACAGCGTAACGAAGGGAACGGCAGACGCGCTTCGTGACACTAGGTGAGTAATGTGAGCGGTAGGGGTGACAACAACGCGTTTTCCTTGACCACCCCTGCGCAGACGAATACACAAGTCACAAACGTCCTCGACTGTCAAAAAATATTCCGGATCGTAGCCGCCTATGTGTTTGAACTCTTCAGTACGAACAACGATGCATGCCCCCGAAGCGAACAGAACATCCTGCTCGCCATAAGTGCGAAAAGACTTGTACAGCCGCTTAATAATTTGGCTGGGGAGTGTCCGCCATAGCAACAGATGAAGTATCGACCAGCCCTTGTGGAAGCTCGAGTGTGGTATTCCATCCTGCGAGACATTAACGGGCGCTACTGCGACCACGTCGGTGTGCTTTTCAAGGTAGTCGACCAGAGATTGGAACGTGCCGGGGTGCAGAACAACATCGGGGTTGACGATGGCCGTGTAAGCCGATGATAGGGACTCCAACGGCTGGTTGTTGGCGGCCGCAAGGCCTATGTTAGTGTCGTTCAGAATTACCTTGATCCACGCGGCATCCTTGGCAAGGCGTAGCAGGATATCAGGGGTGCCGTCTGTCGACGCGTTGTCAATAAACCAGAGTTGGGTATCCAGATTCTGGTTCTTGACCGAACGCACGAACTCTTCAATTTCATTTCTGGAGTTAAAGGTTACTGTTATGACCGACAAGGTTGGATCGTTCAGTGGGCTAGAGGCTTTGGTGGGCAAAGTGTTCATATGTTGTCCGAGAAGAAAATTGATACCGATTTTGAGTTTTACATAGGGAGCAGGTTAGGCTGGGTTGTGTTCGAATGGAAAAGTTAATTTTCAATTTCGAGTTGTTATGGCGTATTGGTGCCGGATCTACGCGGCAACCCGCCATGCACAAACACCCGCTCCTCGGGCGTCAGAAGGTAATGCCATGCCAAGAAGGCGAAACCCGTCAGAACGACACTGGCGAAGGCGATCTGCACAGCGGCGCTTGCGAGCAGGGTACCGAGGGCAAGCACGGCCAGTGCCAAAGCGAGAATCAGCGCGTCCCGCTTCAGCATGCGCCACAGGCTCTTTTCCAGCCAGGCCGCCATGACGAACAATGCTGCCGCATCGAGTCCGGCGCGCAGGGTCCAGGCGAACGCGACGCCCGCCAGACCCCACTGGTTCATGCACAGCCACAAGCCGAGCAGGTAAAACGGCAGCTCCGCGAAGTGCAGTTTCGCCGCAAGATCGGGGCGCCCAGCGGCCTGAATAAAAGTAAAAGGAATGTTGGCCAGGCTGCTGAGCAATATGCCCGCCGCCAGCCACTGCAACACCGCCGTGCCGTTGCGCGCGAATTCAACGGACAGCCACAGCCGTAGGCCGTCGCTGGCAAACACGGTGGCCACCAGCACCAATGGAAACATGGCCAGGAAAACCCAGCGCACGCCACGCCCGAACAGACCCGCTGCCTGGGAACGGTCGCCCGCCAGGCTGGCGGCAAACGCCGGAAACAGCACCCCCGCAAGTGCGCCAGAGAACACCAACAATTTTGTGATGACTTCGTAGGACGCGACGTAGTAGGCCACCGAGGCCATGCCGAGCACGCTGCCAATGACGAAGCGGTCGAGATAGACCATCAGCGGGCCGACCACGTTGCTCACGGTCATCCAGCCGCCGAAGCCGAGCATCGGGCGCACATGGCGGCGGGCCAGCGCCGCCCGGTGCAGCAGCGCCGGCACCACGCGCGCGCACAGCGCCGCATGGACTGCGCAGAAGGCGATGCGCAGCCCCAGCAGTACCAGCACCACCGCGTCCAGCCGGTTGGAAAACGGCAGCACGGCGAGCGGGCCGACGAAGGTCAGCACGCCCATCGGCATGCGCACGAGGTTCACCAGGTCGAAGCGCTGATACGCTTCGAGCACGCCGCGTAGGCCAGTGGTGAGGATCACCACCGGCACCGACCAGGCCAGCAGCCGGAATGCGTCGGCGGTTTCATTTTGCAGCGACGGCGGGATTTTGAGCACGTCCGCCGCCAGCCAGTCGGTCAGTGCCAGCAGCGCCAGCGCCCCCGCGATGCCGAGCAGCAGCATCAGCAACAGCGCCGTCCAGACGATTTCGGGTATTTCTTCGATGCTGCCCGCGCCGAGTTTTTCGGACACCAGTTTGATCAGCGCCCGACCCAGCCCGAGGTCGAACAGGCTGAAATAGCCGATCACCATCCACACCAGGGTGAGCACGCCGAAGCGTTCCACGCCCAGGCCGTGAATCAGCATCGGAACGGCGAACACCGCCGCCAACAGCGGCAGAAGCGCTCCGGCCAGGTTCCAGGCGGTGTGACGCGCCAGGCGCCTGCCGCTGGCGAGATTTGCGGGGGAAAAATCGGACATGCGGGTTATATGGGCGGGTTTTTGAACCCCAGGGCGGCGCGCAGCCAGCGATGGCGCTTCATTCCGGGGAGGGAAATGGGGTCAAACACCATTAGGGAAATGGGGTCAAACACCATTATTTTCCCCGGTCTTGGGGGACGCCAGCTCGCCTTTGAGAGCTTCGATCTCGCGCCGGATGGCTTCGAATTCGGCTTCCTTGCGCTTGAGGAAGGCTTGGGCGATACGGGTTTTTTCTTCCAGTACGGCGGGGGTGAGTAGATAGGCGTATTGTCGTTTGTTCTGGTTTTTGCGGAAGTTGCCGAGCTTGACTAGGCCCTTTTCGACCAGGGTACGCAGGCAGTAGTTGGCCTTGCCCAGGCTGACACCCACTTGCCCGGCCAGTTGACGCTGACGAAGGCTGTGGCTGTGGCTGTGGCTGGGGTTGGGGTTGGGGTTGGCCTGCACAGCAGGCTTGGGTTCCGGTTTACGGCGGCATTGCATAGCGTTATTCATCTTTCACAAGCATTCAGTCGGCCGCGCCATGCAGCGCGATGCCAGCGGGATATCCAGAACAGTCGGGATATCGAGCGCGATCAGGCTTCGCGTAGCGCACGGGTAGTGTAGCGGCACTTCGATCAAGGCGCGCATTTCCCGTTCGCGCGTATCCGGTCGTCGATGCTGGCGCAGACCTGGATCAGCTCTTCCCCTTGCTGAGTAGCGCGCAAGGAAGTTCCCGACATCCAGTAAACCACCGCCCGATGCGTCGGGAAAATGTTCCCGACCTACGGCTGAGTTTGCGCTTACGGCCCCAGCGTCCTTCTTGCACCCGCCGAAGTAACGACTTGCTCACGGTTTCCCTCAAGGCCATCGCCAACGCAAGCGTACTCATATCGGCAAATCCCCTGCCGCCAGCACAAACGCCCTGGGCTTGAAATCCAGGTCCTGCGCTGCCTCGGCGTGATCGAACACCAGATCACGGTTCATGCGCTCGGCCATGGCAGCCGACCAGTGCCTATAGCGCGGCAGGCAGCGCATCAGGGCAACGGCCACGCGAAAAGCCGGCAAGGGTACAGGCAGCAGGCGCGATGGGCGGCCAAGCGCCGCAAAGACGCGGGCCACCATATCGCGATAAGCGAGCGTCTCGCCGCCGGAAATATTGTACGCATGGTTTGCCGCATCAGGCGCCTGCAACGCCGCCACGCACGCGCCGGCCACGTCTCCGGCATGAACGGGCTGACGCAAACCCTTCGCCTTGCCGAACACGGGAAAAAAGCCAAAACGCCGGATGAAGCGGGTGATTTCGGCGATGTTTTTATCCCGCCCCAGACCATAAATCAGCGTCGGGCGCAGGATCACCCATTCCACCCCGCGATTTTCCGCCCACGCCTGCACGCGCGCCTCGGCCTCCGCCAAACGGCGGGCCACGGCCTGCTCCTCCGGGTCGGAGGAATCATCCTTGGTGAAACGGCTGGTGGAAGACAACAACACCACGCGCCGCGCCCCCTGCGCTTCGAGCAGGGAAAAATGCTCCGGAAGCGTCCAGATAGGTGCGACACAAACCCAGTGCGGTGTCGCCCCTGCGCTTTCTTGAAGAGGGGGCATTGCTGGGCGAAGTTCAGACTTGGGCAGCTGCCGCCAGGTTATGCCCTCTTCTGCTTGACGGGTCTTTTGCCGCGTATATGCCGTTGCCGGAAAACCAGCCGCCATAAGCCGTGGCAGCAAGCATGTTCCCACCAGGCTGGTCGCACCCAGAACCCCGACTGGGCGCTCATCCACGCCCAAGCCCCAATGCCCGCCCGGCACGCCTCGCCGTGTGATAAATGACCACCAAGCCAAATCGCAGCCACACCCCCAGGGTCACCAGCCACATCAACATGCCGGGATACTGATGCCGGAAAAATTTGCGGTAAAACCGCAGCATGCCCTTGTGCTTGTGCCACTCGACGAATATCGGGCGACTGCGACCGCATGCGCCCAGCGCGTGAGTAATCCGCGCCGAAGGCACGAACAGAATCTTCCAGCCCTTCTGGCGAAAGCGCATGCACCAGTCCAGATCCTCGCAGTGGAGGAAATAGTCTTCATCCCACAATCCCACATCGGCAACCGCTTCGCGTTTGACCAGCATGCAGGCGCCGGAAATGGCTTCCACCTCGATGGGGCGATCCGGCAGCGGCTGCTTGTGCAGGTGGAAGTCAAAGAACAGCTTGGGCCAACGGTTCTGAAAGCGATGCAGGCCAAATGCCCGTACAAAAGAACGCCAGGGGGTGGGCACAGCCCGACGGCCACCGGCTTGTTCGGTCCCGTCCATATTGGCTAGTAAGCCGCCCACCATGCCCACGCGATCATCCGAGTTCATTGCGTCTAGCAATTTAGACAAAACACCCGGTTCACAAGAACAATCCGGATTAAAAAATAACAAAAACTGTGCAGTAGCAACACTTGCCCCCATATTGCAGGCAGTAGCGAAACCCAGATTGCGATCGTTCTTGATGATTCGGACGCGTGGCCATGTAGCCGCTACTGTGTCAATGCTGCCGTCGACAGAGGCATTGTCGACGATGATAATTTCATCCGATTGAGTTAAGACAGATTCCACACAAAGGGATAACAATGTGCCGGCGTTGTAGTTAACGATGATGACCGAAACGGCCTGGTGAACCAGATGAGGTGTTTGGAACGAATCCTGCAAACTATTTTCTCCTCGGCAGCAGACTCTTGTCGAGCACCCGCCAGACTTCACCAGTCGATGCAACGCGACTCGCTTGAATCATCCGTCGCTTTCTCCACATACGGGGGATACCCTTGATGGCATCCCATTTGGCGCGAAGTATCGTCCGCCCTTGTCCACGCAGAGCAAATCGAATGATAAGGGCAATGTTTATGGCCGTATGAAGTGGGAGCAGAAACCAAAACAATATGCTTGGCATGTTTTTGTAATAGCACCAGATCATGTTCCGATGTCCGTGATACACCACAAAATCACTATCCTTACCGCCCGTTGTAGCTGAACCGACATGATGGGCAATCGCATTTACCACCAGCATGCATTTATGGCCAGCCAGCCTAAACCGAAACGCCAGATCCACATCCTCGAAATAGCAAAAAAAATCTTCGTCGAACCCGCCCAGCGCAACCAGCACATCACGCTTGTACAACGCTGCTGCAGCACACGGTGCAAAAACTTCCTTCTCTACAACAGTAAAATTCTGGCGCGCAACGCCGTGGCCCATGCGCCAGGCCAAGCCAGATAAGTTGTAGTTGTCGCCAGCGCCATCCAGCATGCTGGGGTCGTTGGCTTTTACGAGGCAACTGGCAAACATAGCGCAGTCCGGATATCGGGTAGCAGCATCCAGCATCGACTCAAGCCAACCTGCATCTACATAAGCATCCGGGTTGACCAAAGCGATCCAGTCACAATCTTCAAGGTAAGGCAGCGCAAGATTATTTCCGCGTGCAAAGCCAGTATTGCTATCGAGCCGAACATATTCGGTATTGTCCGGGCGAGGGTGGGGCAATTCGTCCGGCGCACAGCGGCTGCAATTATCGATAACAACCGTACACCTTATTTCTCCTCGAACCGCAGCGAGTGCCGCCAGGCAGCGCTGCAACTCATCGAAAGAGTTCCAGTTAACCACCACAACGCCCACAGATGGAATATTCAAGCCACAGCCTCCCGACAAATGGATGCATAGGCATCGACCATCTCGTCAAACGTTGTCATTTGCGTTATGCGTTGCAGCGAGCTCTGTGACATGCGTCCCCTCAGTGCTTCGTCACTCACCAGTTTTTCAATCTGCTTTGCCAGCAAGCTGCTATCTCCCGGCGGATAAAACAACGCATTTTCACCTTCTACGACTTGCTCAAGAACGCCGAACACCGGCGTCGTGATTATCGGCAAGCCAAAAGCCATGGCCTCAAGCACGACCCGCGGAAAGCTCTCCACTTTTGAGCTGAGAACAAACAAGTCGGCTGCCGCATAAAAAGACGCAATCGTCTCTGTGGGCGGAAAAATCCGGATAGCATTTCCAACATTTGGCGGGAGCGAGTGGCATTTATCTTTGATGGCATTCGCGTAGCGGCCGCCATCATCTCCAACGAGCAGTATCTGCACCCGGTTTGAAATTGCTTCGGGTAAAGACGCAAAAGCTGCGACCAAGTCCATTTGGCCTTTTCTGTCGCACAGTGTGCCGACACAAAGAATCGCAATCGAATCTGCCTTCAAGCCGAGTGTATTGCGACAGCGCGCACGCTCAGCCGCATCATCCCGACTGGGGAAACGATTGAGATTAATCCCGTTGTGAATCACCTCAAAACTGCCCCGCACATCGAAGTCCTTCCAAACCTTTCGAGTGGCGTGGGCCACAAAAACCACCTTTCTTGGCAAACCAATGGCGGCAATCGCGCGTTGTGCAACCGGATCGGGAAGAAAGCGGAAATAACTATCCCAGGGTTCGCTCTCGCGAGGGTTCCATACCGAAGGAACCCCTGCACGTTCCGCCGCCAGGATCGCCGGGAAATTCAGTAGCGTATTGACGAAGACCAGCCCGGCTCCAGATGCCTGAATAAGCAAGACAAGTCGCTCAACCTCAATGCTCAGCAGCTTCAGTGTGAACACATTGTGCTGGGCGCTCGGCAATACCCGCACGGAAATTCCATGAGCTTCATACTCGGCCCGCAACGGCCCGTCCTCGAATGCCACCACCTCAGGGGTAATGGCCTGGCGATTCGTCAGGCCAAAAACAAGCTCTTTCAGGCTAATTGAAGCGCCCTCGTAGCAGAGGTTATGGGAGAAAATGAGAAGTTTTATCGGGATCCGGAAACTAGGGGAACGTCCATACGGAGCATCAGCCGATGAAACTCGCGATACCAAAGATTCGGGGCGAGGCACCGGCCCCCGCAACCCGAGGGACAGTCGCAAGCGGTGAATCAGCCACGTGCCATCGCCATACTTCAAGTACAGAGCAAAGCGGGCGATCTTTGAATGGCTCAAGCGCGCATCCTATGAGGTTTACGCTGGGCGAACCACGTAGATCACACAGGCACTACCTAGCCATTTGGCAAGTTTCTGCCTTGCGCCCAACGATAGGCGAGAGCCCAACACCATATGTCCTGTGTAGAAAAGCCCGACCGGAGTCGCTTCGTCGATTGCGAAATGCTGGCTGTAAAAATGTTTACGCCAATGGTGCGAACTAAAGGTCACGATCTCGCTTAATGCATTTCCCGTCTCGCCATGGCGTGGAACAATGGCATAGTGTTTGGTGGTACCCGCCATCAGACGAAGCACACTCATGGCGTCAGAAAGCGCATGCCTCGACAACCCCTTCGGAATAAGGCGAGGCGCCAACCCAAATAGACGTTGGAAAAGCTCCGTGTAGTGCGCCACGTTGGTCCAGAATCGCCATGCCCCGGTTGGCATAAGATGCACACAATGGCCGCCTGGCTTCAATACTCTTCTTATCTCCGCCTGCAGATACGGCAAATCCAGAACGTGCTCCAGGACGTTGGAAGAAAAAACAATATCGAAGCTTTCGTCCGGAAAGGGAATATTCCGGCCATCGTAGGGCTGGACGGGAAACTCCAACTGGTCAGCGTAGTTGGAGTTCGGAATGTCAATCGAGTCGACGACATACCCATCTTCGGTCAGGCGCTTGGCCTGATACCCAGTTCCACCACCGATCTCCAGTATTCGCGCTCCGGGCGAAAATCGTTCTAAGATTTTTTTGTATTCGAATTCTCGAATGACGTGTAAAAATTCGACGTTAAACATTAAAGTAGTTGATTTTTTTAAGAAAAACCGTAGTTTTTTATAGTGTGCTTTTGTTTTTGGTTTTCACAATAAAGCACCCTCCGGACGAGAGATTAATTATTTGTTCTGGCTTGTTGGCCATAAAGGCATCAAAAACTTTTGTTACACCAGGACAGCTTGTGAAGCCATAGTCGTCCATCAACATAATTCCGCCCTGACTCAGCCGAGAATAAAAAAAGTCAACCGCACTCAGAGTTGGTTGTGCAAGATCAACATCAATATGAACAAAACAAAATTGCCGATCTTCGACTTCATGAAACCGATCAGGTATCCAACCCTCATAAATTTCAACAAAAGAAAAATCATCTAAGTGCTTCAAATTTTCAGTAACTTCAGCAACCGTCGATTGCAGGTCACCCTTTTGCCACCATGATCCATCCAATGCATCTGGGGCTGACAGTCCATGAAATGAGTCAAAAAGACACAGCTTTTTGTCTAGACCAAAGTTAGAAATATTTTTGCCCATAAAAAATGCGCTGGATCCTTTATAAACCCCACACTCAGCCACATCACCCGGAACATTTCTTATTAACTTAAACAGCTCATTAAGCGAATACTTTCGTTCATAAGTTAATTCGGAATCAGCGTTTACTAACTGAAATAGTTGCTTGAAGTCATCGTCATTATCAATTTTCCGATTGACATCAGGGAATACGGTAAAAGGCCATATTCTTTTAAAACTATTCTTTGCATGGGCAAACCTCTCCTGAATTCCTTTGTTATCGAATCCCAGGCCGTCATTGTCGATGATGTCAATATGTTCAGAGGCTGAAATTAGAACGCTGTACTTTTTTTTATTGCGTATCGGATTGGAATTGTCGCTCGCTGAAAACCACAGATTATGGTTCATGAAAGAATAACGGCCACCACCATGTTTCCTAATGTCAACATGGGGCATATTACGAGGACCAATTTCCAACTTGTCCTCAAATAAAATACAAACAAAATCAGATTGATGGCCATCGGCGGTCATCTTGTCCATAAGCGCTGACATGTCAGCAATATACGAATAACCATCATCATGATTAAACTGGCACGGCTTTAAATCGAAAATTTGCGCACTGTTTTTCACGTTATGCACTTAAAGAAAAGTCTATCCTAGGGTTGATATTAACAATCGACGTTGTAAACAGGCAAGGGGTGTTAATCACCTTAAAATGTAGTGCGCTTATCCAGCAATCGTACTGGACTCCGCCCTCCCCCGCGTTCGCTATTTGTAGGAAATAGTCACCTGCTGCCAAGTGCATATCTACTGTGAAGCTTATTTCGTATTCCTCTCCGCGGGTCATATTGGGGAAGAGGACATTCATGGTCTTGTTTGTTACACCAAAAATATCGAGACCTAATCTGTTTCTAATTATGAACCCAGACGAAAGCCCACTAACATCGGTATTCACTAAAAATGCTTGAGTAATACGATATGTTTTCCCGGATTCCAAAATGCTAGTCGGCTTGTTGTCCTCATCAAATATTACAACCCTTGTGATTTCAACATTTTTATTTCCAAATCGATCTCCGTCGTCTGCGGTCATTGAGTTTAAAGCCGTATCTTGATCGCCGCCACTAATCTCCAAGTCAGCCACATCTTCTGCTTTCACACCTGACTTTACTTCCACATCAGATTTCTTTGATGGCCCATAAAGAAGTTCCAAGTAGGTCTTAGAGACGTCAATCGGTATACCTGATGCAATTAGCTTCCCGGCATCCAAGAGCATTGCACGATCACAAAAACTGGTGACAGCATTGATGTCGTGAGAAACAAAAAGTATTGTTGTTCCGTCTTCCCTCAACTTTCGAAGTTTGCGGAAACACTTATCCTGAAACTTGGCATCTCCAACAGAAAGCGCCTCATCCACAATCAAGACATCTGGATCTAAAACTGTTTGCACGGCAAATGCCAGGCGCATCATCATGCCGGAGCTATAAGTTTTGACTGGCTGATCAATGAAGTCACCAATATCGGCAAAGCTGGCAATATCGTCAAAACGGGCCTGCGCACCATCTCGGGAAAGGCCAAGAATTTGTGCGTTGAGAAAAACATTCTCACGGCCAGTGAACTCGGGGTTAAATCCACTCCCGAGTTCGAGTAGCGCGGTGATTCGACCAGAGGTCTTTACGCTGCCAGCGGTTGGTTCTAGCGTACCAACGATGATCTGCAGCAGGGTGCTCTTGCCAGCGCCGTTGCGCCCAAGAATGCCCACGGCTTCACCGGGTTGCAGTTCAAAACTAACATCGTTAAGTGCCCAGTGCTCACGGTAAAGAGGGCTGGCGCTTTTTCTGCCAATAACATTTTCGAAACGGTCCAGCAGCGCCTGCTTGAAGCGGTCTTGCGGATTCTGGAAAATCCGGTAGCACTTGCTGATGGATTCAAGCTGGATAGGTGGTCTCATTGAGCTATTCATATCAGATGACATCCGCAAACGCTGGCCTGGATTTCTGGAAAACCCAGAGTCCGGCGATAGCCACGAGAATGGCTACTGAGAAATAAGCTAACCAGTGCAGCCAGTCCGGCTGAGCGCCAAGAAGCAAGACTGCCCGCAATTCCTCAATCGGGTAGGTCAGCGGATTAAGGTAAATGAGCTTTTGGGCAAGCGCCGGGGTGGAAGATGCCGGGTAGAAGATGGGGCTCAGGAACAGAAGAACCGACATGGCCACCCCGATCATTTGCCCCACATCACGGAAAAAAACACCAATCGCCGCAAGAAACCACGCCAGGCCAGCCGTAAGCAACAGCAATGGCATTAACACGAGCGGGATAAGCAAGGCAGTGACGGGGATGGTGTGATGCTGAATGAGCAAAAAAACGCACAACAGCCCCAAGCCCACCAGCACGTTAAACATGGCCGAGGCAAGGTGAGTGAACGGGAGCAGTTCCAGCGGAAAGACTACCTTTTTAACGTAGCTTGGATTGGACAGTACAGCCGTGGAAGAACGCGTCAACGTTTCGGAGAACAGGCCATGCACGATGAGGCCGCAATACAGCATCAGTACGAAATCTTTCATGTCGCCACTGCCGCCCCATCGTGCATTGAATACCCCGCCAAAAACAAAGGCGTAGACAGCCAACATCATGACCGGGTAGATCACGGCCCACAGGAAACCGAGCATGGTTCCGCGATACCGCGTTTCAATATCTCGGATAACGAGCGAGCGGAGCAGGCTACGGTTAGAGTAGAGGCTGTGGATGCCAGAGGTAATGCTATATTTATTCAAAATGACTTCCTACCCATCAAGCAGGCCTTTTCTGAAAGAGCATGCGCTTGAAAGTTCCCATTGCCCCAGGGCCTGCCATGACGATGGCCACGGCAAGTGTCGTAATCTGTAGAACAGTCGCGATAGCCACGGCAGTTGGTGCAGATACGGCAAAAAGAGACAGCGCCCATACGGCCGCCACTTGGTATACCCCGACATAGCCCGGCGCAGAAGGCAGTGCGGAACCTGCGGCCAAGAATACCCAAAGTAACAAAGGTGCTTCAACCGGCAGCGACAGATGAAATGCCAGAAGCAATGCGGCGATAGCGCCGTAGTCGGCGCACAAGATCAAAGCCGCCAAAAACACAAGCTTGATACTCAGCCAGCTACCCAGCAAGCGATGAAACTCGCCGCGAAGTTCTGCCAGAAAAACTTCAGGCTTGAGTGCCCAGCGTTGAAGCCAACGTTTAGCAAACCTGGCAATCAGTGCTTCGCCAATTCCTGAACTCCTTGCGTAAAGAACGACTAGCAGCGTGATTACACATCCCATGACCAAAAAAACAGTGAGCCATTTTTCGAGTAACGCGCTAATAGGAAAAAGCCAATAGAGAACAGATGCGCTGGCAAGAAGAACAAATACATCGACCAAACGATCAATCAGCGCACTTGCCAGCGGGCCAGGGAGCGAAGAGTTCGATAGCTTTGCGAGCGTGATAACCCGAACAAACTCACCGGCACGGCCTGGAAAAATGAGGTTTGTGAGGACGCCGAGATTGGTGGCCCGCGAAAAATTATGCTGCTCCGCTTTCGGAAAGCCAGCGATAACACGCCATCTCACCGCACGTAGCATAATCCCGAGTGATAACGCTGCCGCACACACCAGTACTGGAATGTAATTTATGGTAGCAAAGGCGTTGCCTAGGCTCTTTCCATCCACCTGGCGCAGAGCCAGCCACAGAAAAAAGGCGCTGAGTAAAAATCCTGCGCCGATTGCGGCTTGATGTCGCCAGTTACGCCGGCTCATGATGCAAGCTCCAGTTCGATCAAGGCAAACATAGCCAAACTTTTGGGACATGACACCCGTTCCACGGCACGGATTGGACGGTACATCCAGCCAGGCACCAGACTGCGCATGGAGACCCCACCGGAAAGCAGGTATGAGAATGGCATCATCGGTTCAATATTTTTGATACGCCATTGCGGAAACTGGGCCTCAAACAATGCGCTATCACGTTGAAATACAATCCACGGTAGTGCGCCATTTGCACCAGACAGTGGGCCGCTACTCGGAATCTTCCAGCCACTATCTGGAGAAAATGGTTCGGAATGAAGGTGTGTATAAACCCATTCAGACCATGGCGTACGCCATGGTTCAATCATCACTATTTTTCCTCCCGGACGGACGCAACGTGTTGCTTCCAGAAGGAAACGACCCACGTCGGGAATATGATGAAACACATCGGTCATTACGATGGCATCGAGTGATTTATCCGGCAATGGCAAATCACAAGCATCGGCGACCAATCTGACGCCAGGCGTCTCGAATACCTCACTGGTGATCACTTCGGGGAGAAGTTGCTGCAGAAAGCCCGCCCCCGAACCCAACTCAAGAACATCATTCTTCTTAGGCAAAACTCGGATGATCTGCTCATACCACTCAGAATAAAGTGCATACAAAAACGCCTTGTCCTGAATGATGCTCCGCCTAAGCAGGGTCGTGCGCGGATCGTCTACAGACAAACCACGTGTCAGAGGGTGCCCCAATATGTTGTTAAGAATGCTCATTCGGGGGTTCTGTCAGATGAACTTGATACGGCGTGCCGCAAAAACAACCATTTTTAGCAGGAGCCATCCATGACTCCAACGGGAAATATTGGTCTCGCCATAGCGCCTCGCCCGATAACGAATGGGCACTTCCATGATTTTGAGATTGAGTCGTGCCGCGCCGAAAAGAAGATCGAAATCGCCAAATGGGTCGAAGTCGCC
>JASJPF010000007.1:0-54026 GCA_031426835.1 Thiobacillus sp. | reverse complement strand
AGAATCATCAGGATATCGCCCTTGGCGATATCGAAGCCGGCGCGAACCGCATCACCCTTGCCTTTCCCCAACTGCTTAAGAAGTTTGCAATTGCGGTCAGGGTGAGCAGCAATGGATCGCTCGATGGCCTCGTAGGTGTCATCCGTGGAGTTGCCCTCGACAAAAATAATCTCCGTACCTCCCCCCATTTCAGGGATGCGCGCCATCAACTCTTCGATATGCCCCGACTCGTTTCGTGCAGCCACGATGACTGACACTGTCGGGGTTAGAGGAATCGATTTGTTCAGCGGGCGCGCCAGCATGAAATTGGCCATAGACAAAAAGCGGAAGGGGGATATTTTTGCCAGGTAGCGGTTGGCGAAATTGGAAAGAAACGGTATCGGCAGCGGCGCAATGACCTCTTCCCATTCCCTTAATGGCTGAAAACCGGATATCTCCAGAAGATTTGCCATGTCATGCCGCGTCAGCCAGTTTTGTGGAAGAGTGGGCGTTGCAATGCCCATTTTTTGTGCGAATCGCAGGGGCGCATTCCACAGATGGCTGTAAAAGTTGAAGATCAGGCGCGTGTGGGATGCGCAATAGGGCTGCAACTGGGCCAGCATGGTCTGTACGTCCCACAGATCGTTGGCCAGCTCGGAGACGATAATGTAATCGAATGTTCTGGGGCCAAGATCCAGTTCATGCGCATCTGCGAGTATGAACTCCAGATGCGGATGAGCCGTGCGTGCTTTTTCCAAAGCTTCTGGGCAGAAATCAACGCCTACCCCTTCTGATGGATTTAGCGCCGCAAGGAGATCGCCACGGGCACACCCCACCTCCAACACTTTTGCCCCCTCCGGTACCAGATGGCGATATGCAATCTGCAATCTGTTCCGGTAGTAGCCACCCCAGGAATGGGACGCACTTTTGGAGATGGCACTCCAGTAAGATTTTCTGTGTTGTTGGTATTGTGAAGCTTCCGCCTTGAAGGTTTCGGTAGTCATGGTTTTCATGTGTTCAGTCTAGTGCTGCTATAGAGTTCAGTTTTCGGTATGGAATGCCGAAAATGGTCTTTTTCTTTTGTTTATCGATGCACAAACGTACAGAGCGCCCATCGAATTCGGCCAAGTGCTGGTCAGAGAAAACCGGGTATGGCCCTGGAGCATAAGGGTCGGCCCTGTCTTGTTGATATGCCAAAAGTAAGCTTTTTCCGCGGAAGGCCAACACTTCATCACGCCACCAGGCGGAAGGCGGAATTCCTTCAATAAAGTCGGCATACCTGATTTGACCTTTTAGAAAATCCGCTTTTTGATCATCAGCAATAAAGTCCAATACCATTGATCCGCCGCTACCAATACGTGTTACTACGGTATATTCATCATTGACACACTGAAGTGCCTTCACAGGTTCATGATTTTGTAGATGCCTCAGTGGAATATGTGGAACAAGCAATAACAATAAAAGAAATACGACAAACCCTGCCTCCAAAGAAATTCTGCCTGACGGTGGCTGTTTGGCTGCGCTCAAGACGGGTGCGGGCAATAATCCTTGTTTTATGCCTTGCATGAGAACGATGCCTGCCCATGAAAAACCTATGGCAACTTGCAACACGTCGACCGCGACAGTAGCCGCGAAGACCCTGGCTCCTCCATCGCCCAACAATAAGGGTGTAGAAAGCACAACCCCTAGCGAGGACAAGGCGACCACAAGGTAACCCGGATTTCTGCGGTTGATTAACAAGGGTATCCACGCAAGCCACCAACAGGCTTTAAAAAATACAGACCACGCGCCTAATTTCTCGAAGCCATAAGTCCCGGCAGTCATGAAGAGCGAGATGTTTTTTTGCAGTCCGTGTAAGAACAACTCGGGCTGGATGGATAGATTTTTCCATGCGAATGCATAAATCGCTTTTGACACCAACGCATCTGACCCAGAGAGTTCGGGGTGGTCGATGAGTGCTTGTTGCCACCCTTTGCCACCTACCGATAGTCCGTACAGCGTGTAAGAGAAATTTCCATGTGAGCTACCAGGACTGCCACCCACAGCGAGCACTAACAGTGCCTGCAACACAAAACCAGCCAGAATTGCAATTGATGCGACACAAATCCATTGCCAAACATTTTTTCTGAACAAATGCGCTGTAATGCCTGCCCACAAAACAAGAAATGGCAGAACGAAAAAAGCCCCCGCTCTTGCATTCAAGGCAATGGAGATCATCGCTATTCCCATCGCCATCCAAACAATACCTCGGCGTTCAGAGGCAACCAGCAGTAATGCCAGGCCAACGCTACCGGAAACCAATCCAGCATTCTCGGTCATGGTTAGCGCAAATAAATCGACCGTCGCGTATCTGAAAAGCAAGAGTGCACAAATCCCCGCACCCATGACGCCAGCAAGATGGGCGCTTCTACGCGCGACCACATAAATTGCCACCGAGACTATCAAGGCCTGGACCAGCAATGTGGCGAAAATATTGCGCTGGGCAATCCAAGCAACACCTGACAGGAAAGACGGATAAGTGGCTCGACGTTGGCACCATTCACCTGTAGTCAATGGATGCCCAAAGTTCCCAAGGTCCAGTAATGAATTGGAACAAAGCCAGTACATCATCGAATCGCTTATCTGGTAACCCCCGATTACCGCCAAACTGACTGATCGTCCAATGGTCCAACTCCAAGCAAGAAACCCCGCGGAGCTGAATAAGAGCACGAAGAAAATCACCGATCCGAGTATGGATCGATGTGGAATATTGCTGGGCAACCACAACGCGGTTATCGTTTTATTTATGTGAGCGTACGCTTGGAGGAATCGCTGGTTTGCCGATAGATATGATGCAAGGACAAAAACCAAAGCCACGGCCGCAATCAGCACTGAGACATAAGCCCAAGGGCTAAGGGACTGTTGCATTACTATTTCGTAGCGTCGACCATTGGCTCGTGGGTCACTGCAATCGGGAGCAGAAAAGTAAAGTAAATCCCCCCAGTGGGAATAGTTGCCCAACCCGCTGGTACGAATCGTGTCATGCAAAGCATGAGGTTTCCCAATGACTTTGCCGTTTTCAAGCAAGCTTAGCCTGGAAACCTGGGCGTCCGAAGTCGAGTCACCCATGAAGCGGGTAATCGGCCATGCCCATGGCCTTTCGCTAAGCGGCCCGACGTAATAAGCACAGCCAGTATCGCGCTGAATTACGGAATTCTGTAATGGATAGTTTTGCTGCGCTACGGAAAATTGAGCGACAGCGATGATTATCATCCAGGCTAGCGACAGCCCTCCCAGGAGTAAGCGCCAACGGGAATGAATTAAAAAACAGGTCATTGCTGTCTGGGCCAGATTCGCTAATGTGATCTTTTGTTTTGTCTTTATCATCTTTGCCGCACAAAAATATTCAGCATTTAGCCTGTGCCGAATGAAGACCATAGAGTTCGACGGTTTCTTTGATCATTCGGTTAATGCCAAAAGCGCGCTCAACAAACCGGGGGCCGTGAGTTTCGGCTTTTGCCAATCTATTTTTGTCGGCCAGATATTCGACAATCAAGGAAGCGATTTCCTCAGCGACTGGTGTGGCTGCCAATAGCCCGGTGGTATTGCATTCGAACGATTCACGTGTTCCACCTGCATCCGTCGCGACGACAGGCAGCCCCAGCCATTGAGCTTCGAGCACAACGTTCGGCGTCCCCTCAAATTCGGAAGTCAGGACAAATACGTTCATCGCCGATAGTGGTGTAGCCACCTCGGAGCGAGTTCCCGGCAAATGGACTTTTCCCTTCAATCCGTTGTTGTCGATGAATGACTCCATCTCTCGTCGCATGGGGCCGTCGCCGATAATCAGAAAATGCACTTCCGGAAAACGCTTTGCCACCAACACGGCTGTTTGCAACCAGAGTATCGGCCGCTTTTCTGCCCAGAACCGGAAAATGGAGCCAACCACCAGAGCATTTTCGGGGATGCCGATGGATTGCCGATATTCGCGAATCAGTTCGTCCTCGGCACGCTTTAAGTAGCCAAGGTCAACGCCGTTGCGAACAACGGCGAATCGCTCTCGTGGAAGCCCAAGCCATTGGGTGTAGTCGGCGGCGCCCGCTTCGCTGTTATTCAGGAACGTTACACAGTCCAGAGACGCCAGTGCCCGGTAAGCGGGGTGCATGTAGTCCTGGTAATACGTAAAGTTCATGGGCGTGACATTACGGCTCGCCAGCACGATGCGTGGTACGCCAGCGATGACTGCGGCTATGCCAGCCTTGATGCTGCTTGAGTCTTGCCAGGCATGGACAATCTCGGGCCTTCTGACGCGAAACTCTTCGACCAGATTGAGCGTCTCCTGAATCAATCCAGGCTCGATATCGGCGAGCAACTCGGCCACTTCGGGCGATACAGAGGAAAGGCCGTCGTCGCTTAGCGATATGGCATGCTTCACTTGGCTGACCTCAATTCCTGCCGCTTTCAATTCATGCAGAAAAAAATCAAGGTGTGGCGCGTGGTCGATATATTCGGCAAGCAAGCCCACCGATTCGCACGCCCCGGTGTCTCTCAGCCCTATTAGGGTATTGACGATCTGGCGCTCAGCGCCGCCGGCTGCCAAGCCAGCATTGACGAGCAGCACGCGGCGCGGAATAGCCCGGTAGCCGGAGCTTTGAGCGAATTTACCTGCGCGCTGCAGTAACGCCTTGTAGAGTGCTTCTTGAGTAAGACCACTATTGTTGCCACGCGCATTGCCGGGCATGCTGGATGACAAGTCCTCGCGCCTGAATATTCGCCGCCAAAGCGTTCGGAGCACGGAAACGCGTTTGGTGATCCCGACGATTTTCCGCAATGGATGATTTTCTTGCCGCAGGTTAATGCTCCGTACCAGCTTCTCCCCAATTTTCCACATTAGAAATCGATATACGGGCAGTTGTTGATACGCGCCATTGACTTTACAAATAATGGAAAACCGTCGGGTTTTGACCATCTGCGTAGCCATCTTGCGCGTCAGCATAAGTTGCGAGCCAACAAACACGATGGGCGCGCGCGCGGTAGGCAAACGCCAGCCATGATTTTCGAAGCAACCCAACCACTCGCTGGTGGAACTGACTGTAATTTCTGGCGCGGGGTTATGCAGCACCAGCCCTTTGCATAGAGGCAGTTCGCGCAACGCGAAAATGTCTTTGACCTCGACAGAAAAAGGTATGGCAAGCACTGCGTCTTTCAGTCCCGTGCTTTTGATGAAGTCGATGGCTTCGGTGATTTTCTTGTTCATGCAGACTTACTCGCCAGGATGAGAACCCCTGCTGTTAGCAGATCGCTCTCGGAAAGCTTTTTGAATTTTTTTGCCAGTTGTTTACGCGAAATACCGTAATTTCCGGGTTGCGTTATTTGGGCACGAAGGCTAAACCCGGATTGTTTAACCAGATCAATATGCGTTGAACACGGCTGGCGATTGATAAACCAGGGGCGGCTCCCGCGCATTAAACGCCAGATTAGATTGGGGTATTTCCAGTGGCCGTTCCACTCAGGGGCCGTGTCGTGGCACCGCAGGTCAATCTGGTGCGACATATACCCGTCAGGCTTCAGGCAGCGGTAGCACTCTGCATAGGTTTCCTCGAGTTCATCGACATGCTCCATCACGGCTTGAGAAAGGATGAGGTCGACACTATCCGCCGGAATTTCGTGCATCCGGCCCATCGGTGCAATGTAGTGAATGGGGCCGGTTGTCAGCTCTCCCGCGAGCGCGCGGCGAAGACGGCTCAGACGATCTGGCGTCAGGGTTTGTGTAAGCCTGGTTTCACTGAGTATCTGCGTTGGAAAGCTGTAGTCACCCAGCTCTGGCAGTATCTCCGCGAATTCGCCGCCGGATGGAATGGGTGCTCGGGCAGTGAGTAGTTTCGCCAGTGCATCAAAAATGACCAGATTGGTTTCAGTCGATGCGTGCCGGACCGCGTCCAGGGCGTAATATTGTTCGGCTCCTGTAAGCAGCGCCATCAAGCCGATTCCGAGCGAATCGCCAGGCCCAAGTTCAACGACCACGCGGGGATCTGTTGCGAGGCCATGCCGGGCTGCCATGACAAGGTGGCGTAAATAAACGGAATAGCAATACTGGGCCGAGACGGTACCTCCGGTACCAACAGGTGGGGTAACAAACATTGATTTGATGCCACGGAGAAGGAGCCACCGGACTGGGGTTGTCATTTTGATGTCTCGTCTCTCATGTCAACGGCGACATGGCGGGAGGCGACAGTGGTGCTTCGGCTGGATCAATCCACATCTGGAACCACAATTCAAGCATGAGCAGTGCCCACAAACGGGTATGGTGCAGCCGAACACCAGCGCAATGTTCATCCAGCATGGTTTTGACGTAAGCTGGCGTAATCAGCCCTCTTTGGCGAGCCTGTGTGCTGAGCAGGGTGTCGTAGGCGAATTCTTTTAGCTCGCCCTTAAGCCATTGATCGATCGGTACACCAAAGCCCATTTTGGGACGATAAAGAATTTCCTTCGGCAGGAAAGGCTCCAAGGCTGATTTAAGGATGGACTTGGTGACACCGCCCTCCATTTTTTGCGCAGAGGGTATGCGGGCGGCCCATTCCATGAGCTCATGATCCAGCAAAGGCGACCTGGCCTCCAAACCATGGGCCATGCTGGCGATATCGACTTTTACCAAGAGGTCATCTGGCAGGTAGGTGTGGATATCGGCCCAGGCTGCACCGCCTACATAAGACTTGGATTGCTGGAAATAGGGTTCGAGAAGATCGAGCGACGAGTTGCCGAGAAATGGTCGCAAATGACGGTCGTAGCCGGCAACCTTGTCATGCTCGTAGAAGTACGCCATGGATGGAGCGTAGCGTCGGGAATCTTTTTCACCCACGTAAGATAACCAACGGCGAGCGACCCGCAAGGCGCGGTAGCGGTCTACGTCAGGCGGGATGGATTGGACTATGCGAGAAGCAAGTTGCCGCAATGGTCGCGGCAAGTGACTAATCCACTCAGTTTGCAAGCATTGTGAGTAGCGAGTGTAGCCCAGGAAGCTTTCATCGCCGCCGTCACCGTTGAGGGCAACGGTGACATGTTGCCGTGCGATTTGAGCGACGTAATATGTAGGTATTGCTGAGGGATCAGCAAACGGTTCGTTATAGTGCCATGTAAGCAGCGGCAAAATAGCGGCGGCATCGGGGCGAACCACCATCTCGTGGTGATCCGTATCGTAACGTTCGGCGACCATGCGTGCATATGCACGCTCATCGTAGTCAGCCTCATCAAATCCAATACAAAAGGTTTTGACACGACTGCCCGAGTGGCGAGCCATCATGGCAACCACGGCTGAGGAATCCACACCGCCCGAAAGGAATGCACCCAGCGGCACGTCGGAGATCATGCGTAGCCTGACCGACTCGTCGAGCAAAGGGACTAACTCCTCGCGCAGCTCTTCGACGGGGCGATGCCGGGCTTGGTGTGGGTCTGGCAATTGCCAATACGGGTGAATGCTTGCCTCACCACTGCGGGCGACCACCATGTAACTGGCTTGCGGAAGCTTCTTTACTCCCTGGAATGCAGACCACGGAGCTGGTACGTATTGAAGGGAAAGGTAGTGATGAATTGCTTCCAGATTGGGTTCGCGAACGAACCCTGGCAAAGCCAAAATGGCCTTTATCTCTGACCCGAAAAGAAATACCCCGTCATGCCACGCATAAAACAAGGGCTTCTTTCCTACACGGTCACGAGCAAGGATGAGTTCGTCGGCACGCGCATCCCAAATTGCGATGGCGAACATGCCACGCAGGCGAGTAAAGGCGTCTTTGCCCCAATGGTGGTAGCTATTGAGAATGACTTCCGTATCGCTATGGCTATTGAAGTGGTATCCCTGTTCTATCAGCTGCGCACGCAATTCCTTGAAGTTGTAAATCTCGCCATTGAACACGACCCGCACCATCCCATCTTGGGTCAACATGGGTTGGTGCCCACCGGCAGAAAGGTCGATGATTGACAGGCGCGCATGACCCAATGCGACACCATTAACAGCATGCACGCCTGAATCATCGGGGCCGCGATGGCGAATGGCCCCCACCATTCGACTGACAAGCGATGCCAGATCCGGGGTGGTCTTTGATGAATGGGTGACTAGGGCACCCGCTATACCGCACATAGTGTTCTTTTAAACTTTCCGGTTGATGGCGATATTTTCAAATTCTTGCTCGGTGAGCATTACTGACCTATACAAATTCTGCCCATCAAAGGCCGCCTGAGTATTGCCTCAATAGCACCAAATCTGGACTGCGTAATTCTTTCCATTAGGTAGCAACCAGCAGCGCATCGGCATTCTTGTAGACAGTAACATTCCGCTTGATAATGCCACGCAAGTTCGGTTCGAAGATAGGGATACTACCTTCGTTGAGATTCTTAATTATTGCCCCGTAAATATCGAGGCGGAGCGCATCATAGCAGCCTGCTGCCAGGTAGGTGCCAGAGACGAGGCCAATATAACTTGTGCCCATGACAGGGGGGGCATTGAATTGCCTCAATAGTTGCAATACCGGCACATCCAGCTGACGAAGTAGGCTGGATGGTGTGGGGATTGAAGCCCTTCAGGGAGCAGGCCATGCAAAGCATTCAGCTTCGGCGAGCGCATTGCCCTGCTGGTCCTTGGCGAAAAGTGCGGGTGCGCCGACATGGAGCCACTGTATGGTGATGGTCGGATCATTCCAGGCCATGCAGCGTTCGTGTTCCGGCGCGTAGTGTTCGGTGGTTTTCAGGGTATCGCGTATCCCCGCCAGCATCAACGTGGTGAGCGGGTAGTAGATCATCGGCTTGTCGAACACCGGCAATAGCTGCTTGCTGATGGCCAGCGTGGCGGGGTGCAGGCGGGTGCCGGAGCCGCCGGCGAGGATGATGCCTTTTCTCATATTCTTTTGTTTCTCTGTGGCCAACTTAAGGGCATTTCTATAAATCGTCGTCTCAATGCAGTTGTACCCAGGCTGATTTGTTTCCGATTTTGATGGTCATGCGGCGAGCTTGAGTTTTTCAATGTACTGGAGAATGAATCACCCATTTCTCCGGCAGGTTGGGATGGTATTGGCCGCCGGCTCGGGCAATTCAAGTACGAGATCAAGATCGCCGCCGCGTGCATGACCATCCAGCCACCTGAACCTGGGCCCGTTCTCCCGCAACTTCATGCGCAAGCTGCACGATGGCCTGGGCTTGCTGCTCGGTCAGGCACATAGATTGATCCCTCTCCGTCTTCAGGCCGCCTGGCTGAATTTAGCCCGCGACACCTGTGCCGACTGCCGTCGAAAATGCGTCGATCACCGGCTGAATCAGGCTGCGTTTGAGTTTGAGCGCAGCCTGGTTCACCACCAGGCGCGAGCTGATGTCGCAGATGTGTTCGACGGCGACCAGGCCGTTGGCCTTGAGGGTGCCACCGGTGGAGACGAGGTCGACGATAACGTCAGACAGGCCGACCAGCGGGGCGAGTTCCATCGAACCGTAGAGTTTGATGAGGTCGATGTGCACGCCCTTGCCGGCAAAGTGGTCGCGCGCGGCGTTGACGTATTTGGTGGCGACGCGGATGCGTGCGCCCTGCTTCACAGTGCCGGCGTAGTCGTAGCCTTCGCGCACGGCCACCATCATGCGGCATTTTGCAATCTGCAGATCGAGCGGTTGATAGAGGCCGTTGCCGCCGTGTTCGTTGAGCACGTCCTTGCCGGCGATGCCGAGGTCGGCGGCGCCGTATTGGACGTAGGTCGGCACGTCGCTGGCGCGAACGATGATGAGTCGGACGTCATCACGATTGGTGGTAATGATGAGCTTGCGCGACGACTCTGGATCCTCGGACGGTGTAATGCCCGCCGCCGCCAGTAGCGGCAGGGTTTCTTCAAAGATGCGGCCCTTGGACAGGGCGAGGGTGATTCCGGTGTAAGTCATATTGGTTGGTGTCAGGTATTGAAATTTTCAAGCCGTCATCGCGAACCCGCAGGGCGTGACTGGTCAGGCCACATTAACAGGCAAGCTTTCGGGCAGGTTTTCTTCTTCAAGCCCCATTCGCGTCATTGCATCCTGGCGCGATCGGTTGAAGACATCCAGCAGCATCGGGCTATATTCTTTTGCAAGGTTCAGATCCTCCGCAAATCTTTCCGGGTCGGTAATGTATTCATGCACGAGGCGATTACGCAGATTACGCGCTTCGAGCCACCGTTCCGTGCTGGTCACTATGCCAAGCCGCTCGGCGCGATTAAGCGTTTCAATCTGACTGCCCGGCCTCTCGGCAAGCGCAAGCAGCCAGCGGGGCAACAATTTATCCGCCACTGTATCTTGCATGCGGCCAAACCGGGATACAAAGGCTTCCAGCCGCTCGGCAATTTCTGGCGCATGTTCCAGATTGCGTACCCACTCCGCATCTATCGTTTGGCTGAACAGGCTGTGCCAGCTGTAGGACAGGTGTTTTCCTTCGCGCGCGACAATCTCCAGCGTTTGCAGAAAGCGTTCTACCGGCAAGCCTGCAGTCCAGCTCATAGTTTTATTCCTGTACGGATGGCTTGCTCGTATATCGGTTGTCGCGGTGTCGAGGGGTCTAGCACCAGAACATCGATAGGCTGGTCGCCGAGGCGAAGCTGAAGCCTGGCGACCAGTTGCAGCGTTTTACGTTCAGGCTCGACCACAATAGTTGGCATTTCAACGAGCAGATCAATATCGCCACCCCGTGCATCATCATTTGCTCTCGATCCAAAAAGCTTCACATCAGCTTCCGCACCAAAAACCTCTCGGACGGTTCGCCGGATGACTTCGATCTGGTTTTTGCTCAACCGCATGTTCGTTAGACTCCAGACAAATAAGAGTAAGCCATGGTGACTGCTCAGGAGCGAGTTTCCCCCTCAGGCCCAGCCGCGCCGCTTGATTTCCGCTATCAGCTCATTGGCTGCGTTGGTGAGTACGGGCACAGACTCATGCCCTGCTTGCAATGCGCTGGCAAGCACTGTCAGGTCTTCCACGTATTCATGCACCATCTGGTTTCTGAGCTTGCGCATGGTCATCCATTCGTCGGCCGAAACAATCAGTCCAAGGCGCTCGGCCCTGTCCAGGTTATCGATGGCTGCGGCCGGCGTTTCACCCAGCGCAACCAGCAGCACAGGCAACAGCTTGTCGCCGAGGGTGTCCTGCAAGCGTCCGAACCTACCCACAAAGGCTTCTACCCGCTCAGCCAGATCCGGATCGGTTTCGAGTTGGCCGGCACGTTCCTGGGTAAAGGAATCGCCAAAAAGACGCTGATCTGTAGTTGCGAGGTGCTGGCATTCCTTGCGCACCACGCGCACCAGGAATTGCAGACGCAGCGCAATCTTTGGATCGATCGTCATAGTACCTTCCCTTCCTTGAAGGCCATGTCATGGATAGGCAAGCGCTTGAGGTTGGGGGCGGCGAGCAGAACGTCCACTTTGCGGCCTTGCATCAGGCGGGTGACTCTGGCGGAAAACCGTGCTGCCAGAAGCGCGGGACTGGCCGCCGGCTCAGACAATTCAAGCATGAGGTCAAGATCGCCGCCGCGTGCATCATCGTCCAGCCTTGAGCCAAAAACCCGTACCTGGGCCCGCTCTCCCGCAATTTCATGCGCAAGCTGCGTGATGGCCTTGGCTTGATGGTCGGTCAGGCGCATTGATTTATTCTTTTCCCTGCAGACGCCAGTAGCGGCGGGGTTTCTTCGTAGATGCGGCCCTTGGACAGGGCCAGCGTGATTCCGGAATAGCTCATGTTCAATGTCTGTTTTTAGTGTGCACGTTTGATCCGCGCACCCAGTTGGGTCAGCTTCTCTTCGAGCCGTTCGTAGCCGCGATCGAGGTGGTAGATGCGCTCGATGGTGGTTTCGCCGGCCGCTACCAGGCCCGCCAGCACCAGGCAGGCAGAGGCGCGCAGGTCGGTCGCCATCACGATGGCACCATCCAGTCGCGGCACGCCGCGCACCAGTGCGGTGTGGCCGGACACCTCAATGTTGGCGCCCAGGCGTCGCAGTTCCTGCACGTGCATGAAGCGGTTTTCGAAAATGGTTTCGATGACACTGGCCGCACCTTCGGCGATGGTGTTCATGGCCATGAACTGCGCCTGCATGTCGGTGGGGAACGCCGGGTGCGGTGCGGTGCGCACGTCCACCGACTTCAGCTTGCCGTCGGACTCGATTTCAATCCAGTCGGCACCCACCTCAACTTTGGCCCCGGCTTCGCGCAGCTTGCTCATCACTGCATCCAGCGTGTCGGGCTGGGCGTGGGTGGTGCGGACGCGGCCGCCGGTCATGGCCGCGGCCACCAGAAAAGTGCCGGTCTCGATGCGATCGGGCATCACGGAGTATTCCGCGCCGTGAAGCGCTTCAACACCCTGGATCGTGATGATGCCGCTGCCGGCGCCTTCGATTTTGGCGCCCATCGCGATCAGGCAGCGCGCCAGGTCGACCACTTCGGGCTCGCGCGCGGCGTTTTCCAGCACGGTCGTGCCTTCGGCCAGTGTGGCAGCCATCATCAGATTTTCGGTACCGGTCACGGTGACCACGTCCATCATGATGTGCGCGCCCTGCAGCCGTTTGCAGCGGGCGTGGATGTAGCCATGCTCAATCTGGATATCCGCCCCCATGGCTTGCAAGCCCTTGATGTGCAGGTCGACCGGGCGCGAGCCGATGGCGCAGCCGCCGGGCAAGGAAACGCGCGCTTCGCCAAAACGCGCCAGCGTGGGCCCCAGTACCAGGATCGCGGCACGCATGGTTTTCACCATTTCGTAGGGCGCTTCCTTGTGCGGGATGGACTCGCCGCAGAGGGTGACGTGATTCTTGTCGTCGAGCGTGACGCGCACCCCCATGTAGCCAAGCAGCGCCAGCATGGTGCTGATGTCCTTGAGATGCGGCACATTGCCGAACTGCATCGGTTCAGCAGTCAGCAGGCAGGCAGTCAGGATCGGCAATGCGGCATTTTTGGCGCCGGAAATGCGCACTTCGCCGTCAAGCGGATTACCGCCATGGATCAGCAGTGCTTCCATTCAGCGTGCGGCCCAGTCTTCGGGGGTGTAGGTTTTCATCGACAGCGCGTGGATCTGCGCATGCATGCGCTCGCCCAATGCATCGTAAACCAGTCGGTGCTGCTGGATCATGTTCTTGCCGCTGAAAGACGGGCTGACGATCGTCGCCTGAAAATGCTGGCCGTCGCCATCCATTTCGATGTGGTCACACGGCAGTTTCTCGGTGATCCAGCCTTTGATGTCTTCGGGGGTAACCATAGGTGTCTTGCCTCTTTAGTGTCTGAGTTTGTAGCCGCTACGGAGCAGCAACAAGGTAATCGCCGATATTGCCACAAAGCAGGCCCCGGAGACCAGCAAACCCAGCCATGGATCGGTGTCGGATTGCCCCACAAACGCATAGCGAAAGCCGTCGATCAGGTAAAAAACCGGGTTGGCATGTGAAACGGATTGCCAGAACGCAGGCAGCGAATGAATGGAATAGAACACGCCGGACAGAAAAGTCAGCGGCAATATGAGGAAATTCTGGAATGCCGCCAGTTGATCAAATTTTTCTGCCCAGACGCCGGCCAATATACCCAGCGCACCCATGATCCCGCAGGCCAGCAACGCATAAGCCAGCAACCAGCCAAGATGCGGCATCGACAAGGGGGCGAACCACAAGGTCACAGCCAGCACACCCGCCCCCACCACCAGCCCGCGCAAAATCGAGGCGCCCAGGTAAGCCAGGAAAAACTCCAGGTACGACAACGGCGGCAATAGCACAAACACAATGCTGCCCATCATCTTGGACTGGATCAGGCTGGACGAACTGTTGGAGAACGCGTTCTGCAGCATGCTCATCATCACCAGTCCCGGCACCAGGAAACTGCTGTAAGACACGCCGGGATAAACCTCGACATGCGCTTCCAGTACATGCGAAAAAATCAGCAAGTACAGCAAGGCCGTGACCACCGGGGCCACCACGGTCTGCACCACCACCTTCCAGAAGCGCAGCAGTTCCTTGTAGAACAGTGCGGAGAGTCCGTTCATGTGCGAAACCCTTGAACCACAAAGACACAGAGACACAGAGGAAAAGCAAAACGGAATCTGAAATCGTCAGATGACACGCACGCCAACGCGTCTTTCTCTGTGCCCCAAGGGATACCGTCCCTGCGGGACATACCTCTGTGCCTCTGTGGTGAATGCATTTCAGAACTCATGTGCGCTTCATGATGTCGGTAAAGACATCCTCCAGATCGGGTTCCTGCAGCCGCATTTCGAGTACCCGCACGCCCGCAACCCGCAAATCGGCCAGCAGCGATTCCAGGTCGGCATACTCGCTGAAATTGAAACACCAGCTACCGTCGACGCCCTGCACCACGCGGTTCTGCCATTTTTCCGGAATGCTTTTCGCATCCAGCCGGAATTGCGCGCAATGCTCGCTGGTCAGCTTCAACAGGTTTTTTGTCTCATCCAGCGCAACCACGCGTCCAGCCTTGAGCATGGCGATGCGGCCGCACAGCGCCTCGGCTTCTTCCAGGTAATGCGTGGTCAGCAATATCGTATGGCCTTCGCGATTAAGCCGGCTGATGAATGACCACAGCGAGCGTCGCAGATCAACGTCTACTCCGGCAGTCGGCTCGTCGAGCACGATGACCGGCGGCTTGTGCACCAGCGCCTGCGCCACCAGCAGACGGCGCTTCATGCCGCCCGACAGACTTTGGGTATTTTTGTCGGTATGGGGTGTGAGATCGAGGTGGTGCATGATCTCGTCTATCCAGTCATCGTTGTGCTTGAGGCCAAAAAAACCAGACTGGATGCGCAGCGTCTCGCGTACATTGAAAAAAGGATCGTAAACCAGCTCCTGCGGCACGACACCGAGCGCACGACGTGCTTGCCGATAATCCCGCACCACATCGTGGCCCATGATCGAGGCCGTGCCTGAACTGGCGCGGGTGAGCCCGGCAAGAATTGAAATGAGCGTGGTTTTACCCGCTCCGTTCGGACCCAGCAATCCAAAAAAAGCCCCCTGCTCAACTTCAAGCGAGACGCCATCAAGTGCCTGGGTTTGCTTGAAATTTTTATGCAGTGCGCTAACGCGAATCGCCGGTGTTTCCTGGCTCATGCGGGCAACAGTTCGGATACCCCGTACAGTTCGGCGAGGGTGGCAAAGCTGGCGGGAAGACCGGTGCAAACGAGCGTACGGCCGGCCTGCCGGGTTTGGCGCATGGCGCTGAAAACGAGCGCCAAAGCAGCCGAGTCAACGGACTCGACAGCGCTGAAGTCCAAAGTATCGACACCCTGCGCCAAATGAGGCTGCAATTCACGCAGCAAATCGCCGGTGCTATCCACCGTCACTGAGCCCGAAATGCGGCAGCAGTTTCCTTCACATTCCATCACGAGCCGGAACGCGGTGCGGGACTGGCGGAATTGCGGCTGGACTGGTCAGCCAGGGTTTTAATCAGTCCGTCTATTCCTTTCTGACGGATCGTGCTGGAAAAGGAGGACCGGTAATTGGTCACCAGACTGACGCTGTCGATGGTGACATCGTAAATTTTCCAGCCAAAGGTGGATTTGTACATATTGTAATCAATGGGAATCGGCTGCCCGCCGGGTTGACGAATCTCGGAACGCACGGTCACATCCGTGTCATCCGGTTTCATGACCAAAGGCTTGAAGTCGACGGTTTGGTTGGTAAAAGCCGTCAATGAACTGGCATACGTGCGAACCAGAAGATTACGGAACTCGGTTACCAGCGCCTGCTTCTGTTTCGCAGTGGCCCGTGGCCAATGTTTCCCAATGACCAGTTGAGTCATCCGGTTGAAGTCGAAATTAGGCAGTATTTTGGCTTCGACCAGCTGGTACACCTTGTTTAGATTGCCATTCTGAAGCTCCTTGTCCTGCTTCAATATGGCCAGCACTTCATTCGTGGTGGTACGCGCCAACACATCGGGAGGCGTATCTGTAGCCAGTACCGGGGCGGAATGGAATCCCGCCATCAGGGCTAACAGCAAAAATAGTGAGCGCAACATAATCAAATCATCCTGTTGGAAAGTGGAGCTAGTCAATATCAAGCAAGGGGTAGACGCGTCCGGCTTACTTGAGTTCACCTGTCAGGCGCGCAAGTTGCGCCACGTTCATGTTGTAGTCATTCACCGTACGCAAATATTCGGTCTGCGTCAGGACATAATTTTTGAGTGCGTCAGCCACCTTGTCGGCCGTTTCGACCCCGGCAGAAAAATCTGCCAACGAGGCTATCATCCAGCGTCGCGCGGCAGACGATCCATCGAATAACGCCAACTGCGAATCATAATTTGCCTTGGCATGCGCATAGGCTTCACCCACTTCAAACGGGATCCCCGCTACCGCAAATGCCTTTTTGTGGTTGATCGCTTCAAGTTCCGACTGCGCCTGGTTAACGCGCGCGCTCGCAACCCCGAAAACGGTATCCCATTTCACGCCGACGACAGGCGTCAAGCCACCGCCGTTAAAGGGGTCATTGACATAGGGATTGTCCAGACGATCACGCTGGGAAGCGTAGTTGAACTGGCCAATCACGCCGGCATACACATCGGGCATACGGTCGGCCTTTTTGGCTGCAACCAGTGCGCGACGCGCGCGCAAGCCCGCTTCAAGTTGCTGCATTTCCGGACGGTCCAGCAAGGCGCGTGACTGCAGCTCAGCCAGTTCAGGCTGGGGAAAGGCGACCGGTACGATACGGTCGTCTGCAACCATGAGATCAGACTTAAGCCCCGCTCCCGTCAGGACTTTCAATCCATCGAGGCTGATTTTCTCAATCGCACGCGACTGGTAAACATATTTGGAAAGCAGGCTTTTCGCGGACTGCAACGCATATAAGTCAGATTGCCTGGACTCGCCCGTTTCTTCCTTCAATTGGCGTTCAACTCGCCGGACGGCCTGGTCAAGTCGCCCCTGCATGTCTTCCAGAAACACCCGGGTGTCGCGCGCCGTCAAGTAGCCGTAATAGGCACGCTTGGTGTCATATACCGTATCACCGCGAGTCTGTTTGAGTTCGCCGCGCTTGAGGTCTATATTGCCCTGCGCCGCTTCACCATAACGCTCTATTTTGCCGAAGGTGTAAAGCGGCTTGATCAGCGCAAAATCCAGATGCGTCCAGTCGGAGATGCCATTGATCCGGTCACCATCGGAGCGCGGAATGCCACCGGACACCGCACCGTTCTGATAAAAACCACCCTCGACTTTCGGCGCCAACCCGACAAAGGCATTGGCGCTCACCCGCCAGCCCGCATTGCCCTGTACTTCCTGCATCATGCCGCGCGCGGCCTCAACCACCTGCTCACGCTCCTTGATGCGCGGGTCGGCAGCCAGGCTCATGGCCACGGCTTGCTGCAAATTGATGGATTCCGCCTGCACGGAAACCGTGGTCAGCAGCAATCCTGCTGCCATAAACGTGCGGGTCAAGGTATTGAATGTCATTTTGGCGCTCCTTCTTGAGCATTACCGTACAAAAATTGGCCGATCAGATTTTCCAGCACCACCGCATCCTGGGTGATCATAATCCGGTCCTTGTCTTTCAGTTTAACGCTGTCGCCTCCGGCTTCAAGGCCAATGTATTGCTCGCCCAGCAAACCCGAAGTCATGATCGCGGCGGAAGTGTCCTTGGGAAAAGCATAGCGCTTGTCCAGCCGGAGCGTGACGGCAGCCTCATACATTTCATTGTCAAAGCGTACATCCACCACCCGCCCTACCACCACGCCGGCACTCTTGACTGGTGCCCGGGTTTTCAATCCGCCGATGTTTTCAAAACGTGCGACAACCTCATAACTGTCCGAGTTGTTTACGGTATTCATGCTGCCAACCTTGAGCGTCAGAAACAGCAGCGCGGCAATGCCCACAATCACAAATAGTCCAACCCAGAGGTCAAGTATGGTCTTGTTCATTTAGCTAAGTCCCCGGAACATGAATGCAGTCAAAACAAAATCCAGCGCCAGCACGGCCAGACTGGAGGTCACCACGGTGCGGGTGGTCGCACCGGACACCCCTTCGGCAGTCGGCGGCGCGTCGTAGCCTTCAAACAGTGCAATCGTGGTGATGGCTATGCCGAACACCACGCTCTTGATGACCCCGTTCAGAATATCCTGCTCGAAATCGACCGCGCTTTGCATCTGTGACCAGAACGCGCCTTCGTCCACCCCGATCAACTGCACCCCGACCAGATAGCCGCCGAATATCCCCATCGCCGAAAACAGCGCCGCCAACAGGGGCATGGAAATCACGCCAGCCCAGAAACGCGGCGCCACCACACGCGCAATGGGATCCACCGCCATCATTTCCATCGCGGACAGTTGCTCGGTCGCTTTCATCAGGCCGATCTCCGCCGTGATGGCCGACCCGGCGCGGCTGGCAAACAGCAAGGCTGCGACGACCGGTCCCAGCTCGCGCACCAGCGACATGGCCACCAGGATGCCCAGCGACTCTTCCGCGCCGTAGGTTTGCAACGTCTCATAGCCCTGTAAACCGAGCACCATCCCTACAAACAAGCCCGATACCAGAATAATGATGAGTGACTGGACCCCGCTGAAATACATTTCGCGTATGGTCAGCCCGAAGCGACGAAATGCGGTTCCCGAATGCAGCATGATCGCCACGAAGAAACGAACCGCAAAGCCGATGCGACCCACGCCTTGTAGCGTGCGATTCCCCAAACGCGCTATCGCTTGCTTAAGCACTCTGTCCTCCCAAAAGCAGGTCTTCGACGTAAGGCGCTGCCGGATAATGAAATGTCACGGGGCCCTCCGCCTCACCATGCACAAATTGATGGACATACGGCAGATCGGACGCACGGATGTCGTCTGCCGTTCCCTCGGCAACAATCACGCCTTCGGACACGAAATAAACATAATCGACAATCTTGAGCGATTCCTGCACGTCATGGGTCACCAGGATGGAGGTCAGGCCCAAAGTGTCGGTCAGCCGTCGAATCAGGTTGCCTGTCACCCCCAATGAAATGGGGTCAAGCCCGGCAAACGGTTCGTCATACATCACCAGCTGAGGGTCCAATGCAATCGCACGCGCCAACGCCACCCGCCTTGCCATGCCGCCGGACAGTTCAGCAGGCATCAGCTGCGATGCGCCGCGCAGGCCCACCGCATGCAACTTCATCAGCACCATGTCGCGGATCGCGTCTTCCGGCAGGTCGGAATGTTCGCGCAGCTGGAACGCCACATTGTCGAACACGGACATATCCGTAAACAAAGCGCCGAACTGGAACAACATGCCCATTTTGCGGCGCAGGCGATACAGGCCTGCCTGGTTGAGTTCGCCCAACGACTCACCTGCCACACGCACGGTCCCCTGGCCGGGTTTGATCTGCCCGCCAATCAATCGCAAAAGTGTGGTTTTGCCGCAACCGCTGCTGCCCATGATGGCTATGACCTGACCCCGTCTGGCGGTCAGGTTGATGCCCTTCAAAACCGGCCGGGCACCATAGTCAAATGCGACATCTTCGATTTCAACCAGATTATCGTGTTGCAAAAAGCAGGACCTGAATTTTTATTGGTGGACTGCCATTTTACCGAAGCCTGCGCGCGTCCATGCTGCTGATCTGTCATTTATAGCGCAGCTTCAGTAGCCTATAACCTGCTTTAATAGATTGACCTGCTGCATCAATCCCAGATCACCGCTCCGGCTGAACACAAACAGGGGCTCAGCTGCGCCCACTTGCCGCGTAATACGCTGTGCCAGCGCACGTAAATCAGGCGCTTCATCCAGCCACCAGACATGATCGTTTATCCATGCCGGAGAGGCCCGCAGCACACGTCCTGAAGCCGGCAAACCTGCCTCGCCGTCTGCCGATTCAAGGACGAAATAAAAACCGTCCTGCGTATCGTTCAACCACGCCAGCCACAAATTTTCTGACACATCTTGCCAAACCGACCTGGGCAGAAAAACCGCCTGAAATTGTGTGTTGTAATAAGACAACAGCCAGTCATTCGGCAAGTCGTCCGGATAAAAACTACCGTGCCATTCCGAGTAGGTCCAGTTCACCCCACCAACAAGTACGAGTTGATTATTCTGCATGGTTCCCGTTTCTCAGGCCGACGTGCCAAAAGCAAGGTGTAAGACTTTGATAACAAACTCCGGTTGCAACCGGCCCCCAAATCTGGACGAACAGGGTGCCCACGACGGCTTACCCGGCTTGTTTTACTGACTCGACCTCAGGCCCGGCGCCAGGTCGTTCCGCCAGGACCATCCTCCAGCACGATGTTCGCCGCTGTCAGCGCATCGCGAATTCGGTCGGATTCGGCAAAATCCCGCTCCATGCGTGCGGTTTTCCGTGCAGCAATCAATGCTTCAATTTCTTGTTCTTCCATGCCCGCACTGGCAGCGCCGGCCTGCAAATAATCAGCCGTATTGCGTTGCAGCAGTCCCAGCACGCCGCCCAGATTGCGTAATAGCTGCGCTGCGGGGGCATCGCCACGGTTCGCCTCACCCGCCAGGTCAAACAGAACCGCAATTGCCTCTGCGGTATTGAAATCGTCATCCATGGCTGCGCGAAAGCGGATGGCCGCGGGGTGATGCCAGTCAGGTTCAGCGCCCGGCAACGGTGCGTTCTTAAGTGCCGTATACAGGCGCGACAGCGCGCTCCGGGCATCGTCGAGGTGTGCATCCGAGTAATTGAGCGGGCTGCGGTAATGCGCGCGCAGGATGAAGAAACGCACCACTTCGGCGTCGAATTTTTTCAGGATTTCGCGGATGGTGAAAAAGTTGCCCAAAGATTTGGACATTTTCTCGTTATCCACCCGCACAAAGCCATTGTGCAGCCAGTAATTGACGAATTTGCAGCCGTGGGCGCCTTCAGACTGCGCGATTTCGTTTTCGTGATGCGGAAACTGCAGATCCTGTCCGCCGCCGTGAATATCAAAGTGCTTGCCGAGCAGTTCAGCGCTCATGGCCGAACATTCGATATGCCAGCCCGGGCGACCCGGCCCCCAGGGCGAATCCCAGGAGGGTTCGCCCGGCTTGGCGGCTTTCCACAGCACGAAATCCATCGGATCACGCTTGTTCAGATCAACCTCGACCCGCTCGCCAGCCCGCAGCTCGTCCAGGCTCTTGCCCGACAAGCGTCCATAACCATCGAAGCTGCGTACGCTGTAATACACGTCGCCATTGGGCGCCGGATACGCGAATCCGGCCTTTTCCAGCTGTGCAATCAAAGCCAGCATCTGCGCCACATAAGCCGTGGCGCGCGGCTCGTGATCGGGCGGCAATACGCCCAGTGCGCGTTCATCTGCGTGCATCTCCGCAATAAAACGCTCGGTCAGGGCAGCCGGCGTTTCATTATTTTCCTGCGCACGCCTAATGATTTTGTCGTCGATGTCCGTAATGTTTCTTACGAAGTCAACTTGATAACCGCTGGCACGCAGCCAGCGTGTCACCATATCGAAAACGACGAAAACGCGCGCATGGCCCAGATGACACAGGTCATATACCGTCATTCCGCATACATACATGCGTACCTTGCCCGGTGTAAGCGGGACAAACTCTTCCTTGGTGCGAGTGAGGGAATTGGTAATGTGCAGCATGGTGCGGACGATCAGGGATGAAATGAAGGGGGAAGGGAATCAAGCATTGCTATCGACTGTCTCAGTCGGGTCGATGTTGTTAGAATGCCTGCTTTCCAAGATGAACCGAGCATATCACATGGTCTTATCACGTTTTTTTGCCGTCGTTGCTGCCTGCACCATGCTTTTCGGCATGCCGGCCCAGGCCACGGAAGTCCAGGAAATCAACCAGCAGTTTCGCAAGGGTGATTTGCCCGGCGCACTTGACCGCGCCAACCGCTTTCTGGTCAAAAACCCCAAGGACGCACAGGCACGCTTTCTGAAAGGCCTGATCCTGGCCGACCAGGGCAAGACCAACGACGCCATCACCGTGTTTACCGGACTGACCGAGGACTTCCCCGAACTGCCGGAACCCTACAACAACCTGGCCGTGCTCTACGCTTCGCAAAACAAGTACGACGCAGCGAAAAATGCGCTTGAAATGGCCATCCGCACTCATCCCAGCTATGCCACCGCCCACGAGAACCTCGGTGACATTTACGCCAAGATGGCCTCGATTGCCTACGACAAGGCATTGGCCCTGGACAGCAAGAATGCCACCGCGCAAACCAAACTGGCGCTGATCCAGGACATGATACAGGGGCAACCGCGCAAAGCAGCTGCTGTTAAAGCCGTGGCGCCACCGACCAAAGTCGCCACCAAGCCAGCTGCAGTGGAGCCCGCGCCTGCCAAACCGGCCCCCGCCAAAACAGCGCAAGCCAGCAATGCGGTTGAAGCCGCCGTCATGCAATGGGCGAAAGCCTGGTCGGCACGCGACGTCAACGCCTACCTGGCGGCTTACGCCAACGACTACACGGCCGACGGCATGACACGCAGCAGTTGGGAAGCCCAGCGCCGTGAGCGGGTCAGCAGCCCCAAGAGCATTGACGTTCAATTGAGCGACATGAACATCGACCAGCAGGGCGATACCGCCAGCGCCACGTTCCGGCAGGCCTATCGTTCCGACCGGTTCAGCTCGACAGTGAGCAAAACCCTGAAACTGACGTTACAGAACGGTCAATGGCGCATCGTTGACGAGGACTCGAAATAAACACAATGATACGTTTCTGCCTTGCACTGCTACTTGCCACGCCGGCACTTCAAGCTGCCGAGCTGGATGCCGATCGCCAAATGGCCAACAGCCTGCTGGCGGTTTCGCAAAGCCGAATGCCTGAAGCCCAGATAGCCGTCGACAAACTGACGCGGGAATACCCTAATTTCCGTCTGGCGCAACTGATCAAGGGGGATCTGCTGCTGGCGCGCGCCCAGCCCTTGCAGACACTGGGCAACACCGGGAATGTGCGCAATGTGGAACTCGAGCAACTGCGCGACGAAGCGCGCCAGCGCGTTCGCGCGGCCACCGAAGTCCTCCCCAATGATCAGGTACCCGCCTACCTGCTGAATCTGGATGATGGTTATCGTCATGCCCTGGTGGTAGATGCCAGCCGTTCGCGCTTGTATGTCTATGAAAACCGTGCCGGTCTGCCGGTCCGGGTGGCAGATTTTTACATCACCATAGGCAAGTCCGGGGCCGGCAAACAGCGGGAAGGTGACAACCGCACGCCTATTGGCATTTACACCATATCAAGCTTTAAATCACCGCGGGAACTCACGGATTTTTATGGCGGCGGCGCATTCACGCTGTCCTATCCCAATGAATGGGATACCCGCCAGGGACGCAACGGCTATGGCATCTGGATCCACGGCACCCCCAGCGACAACTACAGTCGCACGCCACGTGCCAGCGAAGGGTGTGTGGTTTTGGCTAACGATGACCTGCGCCGACTGGGGCAATACATCCAGACAGGGAAAACCCCTGTCATCATCGCTGAGCAAGTTGAATGGGTCGCCTACGATGTTCTCGATGCACGCCGCAACGACCTGGCTGCGGCACTGGACCAATGGCGGACTGACTGGGAAAGCCGCGATACTGACCGACTGCTCAGCCACTACAGCGCCTCGTTCCGCGCCGGCTCTCAGGACTTGCCGGCTTTTGCGGCCAGCAAGTACAAAGTAAACGCCGCCAAATCGTGGATCAAGGTCGGACTCAGCAAACTCAGCCTGATGCTCTACCCGCAAGGGGCAGGCCGTGGTTATAAAGACGCTGTCCCAAGGGATACACCTTCGGATAAAGCGTCAACAACCACGCTCTACCCTGAGCGTCCTGATTTCGCGCTGGTGACTTTTGAGCAGGACTACCAGAGCAGCAACCTCAGCGACAGCACCCCGAAACGCCAATTCTGGAGCCGTGAAAACGGACGCTGGAAAATCATTCACGAAACCTCTCTCTAAAAAACTAAGGACACCCATGGTCAAGCTGCACACCAATCACGGCATCATCACGCTCGAACTCGATGCCGAGAAAGCCCCGAAAACGGTTGAGAACTTTCTGCAATATGTTCGCGACGGTTTTTTTGACGGCACGATTTTCCATCGTGTGATCGATGGCTTCATGCTCCAGGGTGGCGGATTCGAGCCCGGCATGACACAAAAGCCCACGCGTGACACGATTGAGAATGAAGCGTCCAACGGTTTGAAGAATGAGATCTACACCGTCGCCATGGCGCGCACACCCAACCCCAATTCAGCCAGTTCGCAGTTCTTCATCAACATTGCCAACAACAGTTTTCTCAACTTCACTGCACCTACCCCGCAGGGCTACGGCTATGCGGTGTTCGGCAAGGTGGTTGATGGCACCGATGTGGTCGACCTGATCAAGAAAGTCAAAACCGGCAACCGCGCCGGCCATCAGGACGTGCCGCTGGAAGACGTGGTGATCACCAAGGCGGAAATCGTCTGACAGCATTGGTCAGCCCGACTTCAAACAAGGGCGCTGGGCGCACCTTCTTTGTTGCCGACCTGCATCTCACCGACGAACGCCCGGTCGCCACCGGGCGTTTTTTTCGTTTTCTGGACGAACAAGCCCGAGGCGCAGATGCACTGTACATCCTGGGCGATCTGTTCGAAGCCTGGGTCGGCGACGACCATGACGAGCAGGTGGCGCACGAAACCGCCCGCCAGATCAAGGCGCTGGTTGATTCGGGCACGCCGGTGTATTTCATGCACGGCAACCGCGATTTCATGCTGGCCGGACGCTATGCTGCGTTATCCGGCATGACCCTGTTAAGCGACCCGACCCGGATCGACCTGTACGGTGAGCCGACGCTGCTGATGCACGGCGATACCCTGTGCACCGACGACACACGCTATCAGGCCTTTCGCAGCCGGGTACGGCGCCCGCTGATGCTGGCGCTGTTGCGGCGCCTGCCGCTGTCGCTGCGCCACCGCATGGCGCGGCAGGCGCGGGCGGGCAGCGAATCGGCCAAGGCGGAAAAGCAGGCCGCGATCATGGATGTGAATAATGATGAAGTGGCACGGGTGCTTCAGGCCCACCAGGCCTGTCGACTCATCCATGGCCACACGCACCGTCCGGCACAGCACCGCCACGAAGTCGACGGCCATCGCTGCGAACGATGGGTGGTGCCGGACTGGTATAGCCGTTGCGGCTACGTCGTATGCGACAGCGCCGGCTGTGCGCTCAACGTAGAAGAACTATGACGGTGCGTTGACCAACGGCATGCCATCCGGCACGCGAAACAACCGGGGCTTCAAAGGCAGGCGGGTTTCACTTTCGAACGTACGGGTCCGCCCGGTGAATTCGCGTTCTTCCAGCGGCAATCCCAGCTTGAGTGTGGTGCCCGTCTCCCATACCTGATTCGCCAGATCGCAGTTGTGCTGCATGCTTGGAGGCGTTTCCTGCCACACGCGGTATTGCATGGATGCCAGAACAGCCTTGAACTCGGCCATTGCACGCGCCGCATCCGGAGCCGCCTGCCGCGCAGCCACCCCTTCGCTGCACACCACGCCCTCCACAGTCAGGGTGAACGCCTGGGTTCCACGCCCGGTCTTCCGGGTGTCAAGTTGAGGCTTCCAGTTAGCGGGCCTGGCAGGCAATTTCACACGTTTAAATACCATGGCCATCTTGTTGTCATGCACGACATGGATCACCTTATGCTGACGCCGGTCCAGCAGGACAAAATCACCCGCGTCTTCGCCGCCATCCATGCGCATGAAATTTGGCGTCACGAGGATACGGGTGGGATAGGCAGCGGAACCGGGATCCTGATCCATATAGCGCAACGCAATCATGTCCGCAGCATGGGCTGTGCCCAGACCCAGCAAGCCCAACACCAAGCAACGCAACATCATTCCAAGCCCCTTTTCAAATCGGCCTGAATATCGGCCACGGACTCCAGCCCAACGGCAATGCGCACCAGCCCGTCGCTGATGCCTGCCGCGTCGCGCTGCTCGAGCGTCATCCGGCTATGCGTGGTGCTGGCCGGGTGGGTGATGGTGGTTTTGGTGTCACCCAGATTGGCGGTGATCGACAGCATCCGGGTTGCATCGATCAGCTTCCAGGCAGCATCCTTGCCGCCTTTGAGTTCGAATGCAACGATGCCGCCGCCGGTTTTTTGCTGCGCCATCGCCAGCGTGTGTTGCGGATGCGAAGGCAAACCCGGGTAAAGCACGCGCGCAACCTGCGGCTGCGCTTCCAGCCATTGCGCCAGGGACAAGGCATTTTTCGAATGTGCATCCATGCGGATCGACAGCGTCTCCAGCCCTTTGAGGATCACCCAGGCATTGAATGCCGACAGCGTGGGGCCGGCCGTGCGCAAAAAGGTATACACGCCTTCCATCAAGGCCTGGCTGCCCAGCACCGCGCCGCCCAGCACCCTGCCCTGACCATCCAGATATTTGGTGGCCGAATGGATCACGATGTCGGCGTCCAGCTCGAGCGGCTTTTGCAGCACCGGCGAGCAGAAACAATTGTCGACTGCGAGCCATGCACCCGCCTCGTGGGCAATCGCCGCCAGCGCGCGGATGTCGCTCACTTCGGTCAACGGATTCGACGGCGACTCGACAAAAAACAGCTTGGTGTTTGGCCGCACCGCAGCGCGCCATTCCGCCGGGTCGGTCGGCGACACAAAGGTGGTTTCGATGCCAAAGCGCCCGAGAATATTGCTGAACAGTTGCACGGTTGAACCAAAGATCGAACGCGAGGCGACGATGTGCTCGCCCGCCTTCATCAGGCCCATCACGGTCGCCAGAATCGCGGCCATGCCGGAAGCAAACGCCACGCAGCGCTCGGCACCTTCGAGTGCGGCGAGCCGTTCTTCCATCATGCTCACGGTGGGATTGGTGAAGCGCGCGTAGATCGGCCCGGGCTGCTCGCCCTTGAAACGCGCCGCGGCTTCGGCCGCGCTGGCGAACACGAAGCTGGAGGTGAGAAACATCGCCTCCGAGTGTTCATTGAACTGGCTGCGCACGGTGCCGGCACGCACGGCCAGCGTCTCGATATCGTATTCGTCGTTCATATCAGATCCAAAAATAAAAAAAACCCCGAGCGGCAAATGCGTGTCGGGGTTTCCCTGGTGACGCTTTAGCCGTATTTATCAAGCGCCCGCAAGCTGAGGTTCAAATCGGCGCAGGGATAAATTTACGCGCCGCGTCGGTTTCGGTCAACGGTTTGTTGCCAGGTTCAGGTCGAGCTGCTGAGTAGACAAGGCTGAGGGCGAAGGCGTTTCACCGTTACGCAAAGACTCAATGTAATTCAGATACTCGGGCGTGACGTCACCGGTAATGTAGCGCCCGTCAAAGCATGAGGTATCAAAATCAGGAATGGCGGGATTGCCGGCGCGAACCACTTCAATCATGGCATCGAGATCCTGATAAATCATCGCATCGCAACCGATTTCGCGCGCGATATCCTCATCGGTACGGCCGCTGGCAATCAGTTCATTGCGCGTCGGCATGTCGATGCCATACACATTGGAGTAACGCACGGGCGGCGAAGCCGAAGCGAAATAGACTTTCGCCGCACCGGCATCGCGCGCCATCTGCACAATCTCGCGGCTGGTGGTGCCGCGCACGATGGAATCGTCGACCAGTAGCACATTCTTGCCCTTGAACTCTTCGCCGATGGCATTGAGTTTCTGTCGCACCGACTTCTTGCGCAGCGCCTGTCCCGGCATGATGAAGGTCCGGCCGATATAGCGATTCTTGATGAAGCCTTCGCGATACGGCACGTTCAGATGATTCGCCAACTGCAGTGCGGAAGGCCGGCTGGTGTCGGGAATCGGGATCACCACATCGATCTTGAGATGGGAAAACTCACGCTTTATTTTTTCGGCCAGCGACACCCCCATGGCCAGGCGCGTGCTGTAGACAGAAATACCGTCCATCACCGAATCCGGGCGGGCGAGGTATACGTATTCAAAGATACAGGGATTGAGTACCGACTTGGCGCTGCATTGACGGCTATGCATCTGCCGTTGGTAATCGATGAATATGGCTTCACCCGGCGCCACGTCACGCAACAGGCGAAACCCCAGCGTATCAATGGCCACGCTCTCCGAAGCAACCATATACTCGTGCGGCAGAACCTGGTCGTTGACACCAATGACCAGCGGGCGGATGCCGTGTGGGTCGCGGAACGCCAGCAAGCCATAACCGGCGATGAAAGCCGTTACCGCGTACGCGCCCTTGCAGCGCGCATGCACGCTGGCCACCGCGCCGAAAATCATGTCCAGGCTCAGTTTCTGGCCCGATGCGCGCACCTGCAATTCATGCGCCAACACGTTCAACAGCACTTCGGAATCCGAATTGGTGTTGACGTGACGCAAGTCAGAGCGGAACAACGACTCTTTGAGTTCGTGTGTATTGGTGAGGTTGCCGTTGTGCCCCAGCACGATACCGTACGGCGAGTTGACGTAAAACGGTTGAGACTCCGCCGACGACGAGGCGCTGCCCGCAGTCGGATAGCGTACGTGTGCCACCCCCATATCGCCGAGCAGATTACGCATGTCGCGGGTGCGGAACACGTCGCGCGCCAGCCCAGGCTCCTTGTGCATGTGAAAGCGGCTTTCTTCCGCCGTCACGATCCCGGCCGCATCCTGGCCGCGATGCTGCAACACCATCAATCCGTCATACAACAGCTGATTAACCGCCGAATTGGCGACGACTCCGATTACCCCGCACATGCTGTGCACCCATCCATAGAATTATTCAAAACGGCACTTTCAAAACAACGTTTACTCAAAGCGAACATATTTCGCCATGTTGGCCGGGATCAAAGGCAAGCTGAACACTGCCATCGTTTGCAAGCTGCCAGACAATGCTGCCCGCTTCCAGAAATCTGTCCGGGGGAGCGAAGTCAATCCTGCGGCCAGCGTCAGCCCGACCAGAATCACCACCCCCTTGGTCAATCCCAGTACCCCGCCCAGCACCTTGTCGGCACTGCCGAGGCCTACTGCTTTTACCAAAGACGCCAGGGCGTGTCCCAACAGCAACACACCGATCAGCACCACCAAAAAAATGACGGCGTATCCGGCGAAGTAGCGGATTGCCGGGTTTTCAACGCCGATCGGCAACAGCGGCGCCACCATCAATGCGCCCCACTTGGCCAGCAAAAAAGCCAGTATCCAGGCCACCAGCGAAAACAGCGTATCTATCATGCCGCGCATCAAACCACGCACCACAGTCAGAACCAGGACCAGAAGCACGATGATATCGAGCAGGCTCATTGCGTCAGCACCTGCCCGGCCATGTTGTTCTCAGCCAGTTTCACGGCAGCCGCAACGGCAGCCGCGCGTGTTGCATAGGGGCCCACGCGAACGCGCGTCAAATTGCCCACCTTATCGGTAAACGCCGGCAAGCCGGCCTGGGCTGCGCGAGCTTTCAGGGTTTCAGCCTTGGCAGTATCGGACAGGGCCGCAAGCTGCACCACAAACATGCTGCTCGCAGCAGCCGGTTTGGCTGCGGGCTCAGGTGCCTCAACCGGTTTGATCGGAGCGGGCTTGGGGCTGGGTTTAGTCGATTCAGGCTTGACCGGCGCGGGTTTGGGTTTGGGTGCGGGCTTGGGCTCAGGTTTTACAACTGGCGCGGGGGGTGCCTCAGGCTGCAGCAAGACTGGCGGTGCCACAGCCACGACAGGCTCGACAGCAGGCTCAACAGCTTCGATAGCTTCGTTCGGCTGGACCGGTGGTGGCGTTGGTGCGGGAGTCGGCGCCGGTTTGGCCGCCATGCGCACCGCCAGCAAACTTGCAGGCGGCGGTTCGTCTTCCAGCAACAGCGGCAACACGATCACCGCAAGCAACATCAGTGCTACCGCGCCAATCAGACGGCGGCGGGCGCGGCGTTTAAGGTCATTTTCATTGCTGGGTAGCGGCATGATCAAGTACAGCGGCAACGGTGTAGAACGAACCGAAGACGAGGATTCTATCACCTTCATGCGCCGCGTTTCGTGCCGCATTGAGTGCAACGATCACGTCTGGCTGCACGCTAACCGGTGCACTACCCGCATGGCGCGCCAGGGTGACCGCCAGGGCGCCAGCCGACTGCGCGCGTGGCGAGTCAGGCGTGCAGGTCCACCAGGCATCAATTTCATTCGCAATCGCGGAGAAGACGGCATCGGCATCCTTGTCGGACAACATGCCGACGACGGCCAGCGTCCGCCCGGGGATGGCCTGCTCGCGCAGGGTGACGGACAAGGCGCGTGCGGCTTCCGGATTGTGTGCCACATCGAGAATGACATCCGGCGCACGGGAAATGCGCTGGAATCGCCCCGGTGCCTGTGCCGCAGCCAAACCCTGATGGATCGCCATCTCATTCACCGGCAAGCGAACAGCAACGGCTTCAAGGGCTACCAGTGCTGCCGCAGCATTTCCCAGTTGATACGGGCCAGCCATGGCTGGTAGCGGCAGTGCAGGCCAGGTCAGCGAGGGACCGCGATAAGTCCAGTAACCAGCCTCCCGCTGCACGAAATAATCACGGTTCACGCACAGAACGTCGGCGCCAATTTCATGCGCATGATCGAGCAGACTGGCGGGCGGCACCGGATCGGCACAAATAGCCGGCCGACCCGCCCGGTAGATGCCCGCCTTCTCGAAACCGATTTTTTCGCGGGTGTCTCCGAGATATTCCATATGGTCGAGGTCAATGCTGGTGACGATGGCCACCTCAGCATCGAAAACATTCACCGCGTCGAGCCGACCCCCGAGCCCTACTTCAAGAATGGCCACGTCTACGTCCGCTTCGATGAACTGGATCATCGCGCCCAGCGTGCCAAACTCAAAATAGGTGAGCGAGGTGTCGGCGCGTGCCGCGTCGACTTTTTCAAACGCTGCGACCAGCTCAGCGTCCCGCGCATCGTGTCCCGCAATGCGCACCCGTTCGTTGTAGCGCAATAGATGCGGCGAGGTGTAAAGGCCTGTTCTATACCCTGCGGCAAGCAGGATGGCTTCCAGAAACGCACAGGTTGAGCCCTTGCCATTGGTGCCGCCCACGATGATGAGCGGAAAACCAGGGGCAAGCCCAAGTTCATCCTTGACCTTGCACACCCGATCAAGGCCCAGCTCGATGGTGCTGGGATGCAACTGCTCGAGCCGTGCCAGCCAGCTGGCCAGTGAAAGCACCGGACGCGTTAACACGCCCTAGGAAGCAATCGCGTGGCGACCCATCATCATCGCCAGCATGGTGGCGAGTTCATCGCGCATCTCGCGGCGATCGATGATGCGGTCGATAGCGCCCTTGTCGAGCAAAAATTCAGCGCGCTGAAATCCCTCGGGTAACGTCTCGCGTACCGTTTGCTCGATCACACGCGGGCCGGCAAAACCAATCAAGGCATTGGGTTCAGCCAAATTCAGGTCGCCCAGCATGGCAAAACTGGCCGACACCCCACCCATGGTGGGATCGGTCAGCACTGAAATGAAGGGCAAGCGATGGCGCGACAATTGTGTCAAGGCAGCCGAGGTTTTTGCCATTTGCATCAGCGAAAACAGCCCCTCCTGCATGCGCGCACCACCACTGGCGGAAAAACAGATGAAAGCCGAATTCGACTCGATCGCGGCCTCCACGCCCAGAACAAAGCGCTCCCCCACGACCGAGCCCATCGAGCCGCCCATGAACTTGAATTCAAACGCAGCCACCACGACGGGAACAGCCTTGATGCTGCCACCCACCACCACCAGCGCATCGGTTTCCGAAGTGCCGGACTGCGCATCTTTCAAACGATCGGGGTATTTTTTGGTGTCCTTGAATTTAAGGGGATCGAGCGGCGTCACATGGGCGCCGATCTCGTGCTGCCCCTTCGGGTCCAACAGCATCTTAAGCCGTTGGCGCGCACCAACCCGATGGTGATGGCTGCACTTTGGGCACACCTCCAGATTGGTTTCGAGGTCTGCCCGGTACAACACTTCGTTGCACGCCGGGCACTTGGACCACAAGCCTTCCGGCATGGACTTCTTGTCCGCCAGCGCACGTCGCTTGATTTTCGGCGGCAATATTTTTTGGAACCAGCTCATTTTTTTCTCCGCTGCTTGAATTGTGTCAGCTTATTTAGAAGCCGCGTCCACACCCCGGCGCAGGTCCTGCACCAGTGCTTTGACGCGATTGATCACCTCGTCTTCGGGCGAGGTTTCGATTTCGTTTACGATGCGACTGCCTACCACCACGGCATCCGCAATGCGTGCTACGGCTTCAGCCGTTGCCGCATCGCGAATGCCGAATCCTACGCCCACCGGCAGTTCGCAATGGCGACGAATGATCGCGATTTTACGCGCGACCTCTTCGGTATCGAGGTCCGCCGAACCCGTCACGCCCTTCAAGGACACGTAATAGATGAAACCGCCTGCTGCTGCTGCCACCTTTTCGATACGTGACTCTGGCGTGGTCGGCGACAACAGGAAAATGGGGTCCAGTCCGGCGGCCTTGAACACATCCGACACGCCATGCGATTCCTCCGGGGGAATGTCCACGGTCAGCACGCCGTCAACGCCGGCGGTCTTCGCGGCCAGCGCAAAGGTTGCGTAACCCATGTGCTCGACCGGATTGGCATAGCCCATCAGCACGACCGGCGTCGTTGTGTTGCTTTTGCGGAACTCTGCTGTCATCTCCAGCACATCTTTCAGCCCGACCTTGTTCGCCAGTGCTCGCTCCGATGCGCGCTGGATCACCGGGCCATCGGCCATGGGATCAGAAAACGGCACGCCCAGTTCGATGATGTCTGCACCCGCTTCCACCAGTGCATGCATCAACGGTACGGTCAGCCCCTTGCCAGGATCGCCGGCAGTAATAAAGGTGATCAGGGCTTTTTTATTGTGCGCCTTGAGCGCGTTAAATGTCTGGCCAATACGGCTCATGGTGTTGTCTTCTGAAATCGGTTCAATTGGGATGTAATGCGGGTTTACAGCGTGATGCCCGCCACTTTCGCCACGGTGTTGATGTCCTTGTCGCCACGACCGGACAGGTTGACCAGGATGATCTGGTCTTTTTTCAGGGTCGGCGCGAGCTTTTTGGCGTGGGCAACGGCATGGCTGGATTCAAGCGCCGGGATAATGCCTTCGAACCGGCACAGGTCGTGGAAAGCCGCCATGGCTTCGTCGTCGTTGATCGCCACGTACTCGGCACGACCGGCATCTTTCAAGTAGCTGTGTTCGGGACCGACGCCAGGGTAATCGAGGCCGGCGGAAACCGAGTGGGTTTCGATGACCTGGCCGTTTTCATCTTGCATCAGATAACTGCGGAAGCCATGCAGGATACCCGGGGTACCGGCAGACAACGGCGCGGCATGCTTGCCGCTGGCGATGCCTGAACCGCCGGCCTCGACACCGATCAAACGCACTGCTTCATACGGAATGTAGGGATGGAAGATGCCGATAGCATTGGAGCCGCCGCCCACGCAGGCGACCACGGCATCGGGCTGACGGCCCGCCAGTTCCGGCATCTGGGTGAGACATTCACGGCCGATCACGCACTGGAAGTCACGTACCAGCATGGGATAAGGGTGGGGTCCCGCGGCCGTGCCCAGAATGTAAAAGGTGGAATCAACGTTGGTCACCCAGTCGCGCATCGCCTCGTTGAGCGCATCTTTCAGGGTTTTGGAACCCGATGACACCGGCACCACGGTCGCGCCCAGCAGTTTCATGCGAAAGACATTGGGTGCCTGGCGAATGACATCTTCGGCGCCCATGTAAACCACGCATTCCATGCCATAACGCGCAGCGACGGTAGCTGAAGCGACGCCGTGCTGACCGGCACCGGTTTCGGCGATGACGCGCTTCTTTCCCATGCGCCGCGCCAGCAACGCCTGGCCGATCGTGTTGTTGATTTTGTGTGCGCCGGTGTGATTGAGGTCTTCGCGCTTGAGGTAGATTTGCGCGCCACCGTATTGCTCGGACAGCCGCTTGGCGTGATACACCGGACTGGGACGACCGACATAGTGCTTCAGTTCGTATTCAAATTCGGCAATGAAAGCCGGGTCGTTGCGTGCCTTGTCATATTCGACGCGCAACTCTTCCAGTGCTGCCATCAGCGTTTCAGCGACAAAAATACCGCCATAAGGACCGAAGTGGCCGTGTGCATCCGGAAGATCAGTTAGTTTCATCATGCTTTTGCTCTCGCAATAAATTGCGTCATTTTGTTCGGGTCCTTGATGCCCTTGGTGGCAACTGACACCCCATCAAGCATCATCGCTGCCTCGACGCCCGAGGACACATCCACCGCCCATGGGCGCACGCGCTGTACGGCGTCGGCGATGTTATCCGGCGTGAGCCCGCCCGACAGCACCACCGGCTTGGTCAAATTTACCGGAATCAGGCTCCAGTCAAAGCGTTCCCCGGTGCCGCCCGGCACGCCGGCCACATAGGCATCGAGCAACAAACCGCGCGCCGAATCAAAGTCAGCCGCGTATTTTAGCAAATCCGTCTCGCGATTCACCCGCACCGCCTTGAGGTAAGGCCGGTTGAAACGCGCGCAATCGGCTGGCGTCTCGTCGCCATGGAACTGCAGCAAGTCCAGCGGCACCGCCTGCAGCACGGACTCAATGAACGCCGGCTCGGCGTTCACAAACAAACCCACCGACTGCACGAAGGGCGGCAACTCACGCACCAGTGCTGCTGCCGCAGCGATCGTTACATGACGCGGGCTTGGTTCGTAGAACACGAAGCCCAGTGCATCCGCTCCGGCGTTGCAGGCGTCGTGCAGGTCCTGCAAGCGGGTGATGCCGCAGATTTTTACGCGTACAGCCATCGGTCTGAGGTTTCCGGCAAGTCAAAGTGCGCAGGATACCGGATGTGCGTCAGATACAGGCCGGCGGGATCGAAGGTAGGGGCGGCAAGTGAGCGATCCCGGCTTTCCAGAACCGCCTGCGCCCATTCGGGTGACCGCGCGCCTGCGCCAACCTGGATCAGGCAACCCATGAGATTACGCACCATGTGGTGCAAAAAACCGTCGGCCAGAAAATCGCACAGCAGGTAATCGCCGCGCCGCTCGATTTTGATCTGTCTCAGGTCCTTGGTCGGTGATTTGGACTGGCAAGCGGCGGCGCGAAAAGCTGAAAAGTCATGCAGCCCGATTAACCGGGCTGCGGCAGCATTCATCGCGTCGACATCCAGCGGGCGGTGATACCAGCCAATCAGCCCGTGATTGAGGCCGGGGCGCACGGCATGATTGAGCAACACATAGCGATAGCCGCGTTGATTGGCAGAAAACCGCGCGTGGAATGCATTGTCGAGTTCACGCGCCCACAGCACGGTCACCCCCGGTGGAAGGTGGCTGTTCACGCCACGCACCCAGGCCGTCAGCGGACGATCGACATCGGTATCAAAGTGCACCACCTGAAGCGCCGCGTGAACGCCAGTGTCGGTACGGCCCGCTGCGATAATGCGGATGGCTACACCCGCGATAACTGCCACTGCGGTTTCGAGCGCATCCTGCACGCCACACCCCTGCAATTGTGACTGCCAACCACAAAATCCCATCCCGCAATATTCCAGACCCAGCACGATTCTCATATTTAACCTAGAAAACGCAGTTGGACGCGCCCGATGGTGCGTCTGGGCGCGTGTCTGCCGCGAAGCGACGACGCAGCCTACCGGGGTAGGCAAGGAGGAGCGACAAAGGCAGGCGCGCGACCAGGCGTGCCAGCGGGTGCGTAGCGCTCTCACCCAGATGATGAGGGTAATCGAAGGCGACGAATCCAGTATTCATGCGGAATTCCATGAAGTTATAAGCGGTCAACTGCGGTTTCTAGGTTTATACGGCCTCAAACCAGCACAAACCACACCCCCAGCAGGCCCGCAAGTATGACGGCGCTGTCGCGCCCTTGCCAGCTTTCAGTGTGCAGAATATACGTGGCGGGCGCTGCCTCATCAGCTAATGGCACGCGCAGCGCATCCAGCCAGCGCACCGGTTTGGAGGCATGCTCGACATAGTCCAGGGTCAGTCCCAGTCGAACCGCAAAGGCACGACGGTCAAATCCCAGCCACGCCAACGGCCTCGCTAGAACATATAGGCCGAATATCAAGCGGGTCCGTGAGGTATAAGCCAGCAACACCGACAACCCTGCCAGCAAAAGAACCAGGCGCCCCACGCGCCACGCGCCTTGCTCCAACCCTTCCAGGCTGGGACTGGCCCAGCCAAGTGGCGTCCACAGCTGCGAGCCTGGAATGCTGTAAGCATAGGTAAGCAGTAACACAGCCATCAACCAGCGGGTACGACGCAACAAGCGCCAGCCTTCGGAACGAACGGGGTAAAACACAAAGGCCGTCGCAGTTGCAACGGCCAAAAATGCGAATTGAGGCATGACAGCGCGTTCCACCGCAACTGCCCACCCGCACCACAACAGGATGCGGGCGACCGGATGGGGGGATTTAGCCAAGCGAACTCAACATGTCCTTTGCATCGGATTTTTGTTTGTCGCTGCCTTCGGCCAGCACCTCGGTAAGAATTTCACGCGCGCCTTCCTTGTCACCCATTTCCACGTAAGCGCGGGCGAGGTCCAGCTTGGTGCCCACTTCATCGAGTTCGAGGTCATTGCCACCCGCATCGCCCAGATCCAGATCAAGGCCGCTGAAATCGAATTTGCTGTCAGACCCATTATCTTCTTCCAGACCCAGATCCAGATCCAGCGCGTCATCCTTCGAGGTCGGCACATCGAGGTCCGGCAAATCGAAGTCGAGGCCTTGCGTATCCATCTCCACGTAACCTGCCTCGGGGGCGGCAGTCGAACCGGCCGGGGTATCGAAGCTCAGCACCTGCCCTGCAGACTCGAATTCCATGACCGCAGTCGGTACATCAGATTCAGGCTCGACGTCAGTCAAATCGACTGACGGGGAATCATCAAAGTCCTCAGCTACGGCTTCATCTTCAAACCCTACTGCTCCCCCTGCAATTGCTGCAGTCGCTGCAACGGTAGCGACTTCAGCAACGGGTGTATTAGCCGATTGCGCGCCGCCATAAAGCGGGTTGGTCGGATCGATGCTGCGTCCCATTTCACAGGCTTTATCCCACAGCGGGCTGGACTTGCTGCCCAGCGCTGCGTAAAGCTCACCTGCGACGGATTCAAACGCAGCCGTGTTGTGTCTGGCAGCATAGATTTCCAGCAGTTTGGAACGAATCTCGTGACGGTCAGGGTTTTTGCTGATGGCTTCCTTGAGAATTTCCTCAGCCTGCACATCACGGCCATAGGCCATGTAGACCTCAGCTTCGGCAATGGGGTCAACATCATGCGTATCGATTGTGCCCAGGCCCGCCTGGCTGAAATCGGTCAGGAAGGAAGTGTCCCCGGTGTTGACGCTGCCACCCGAAGCGGCACCGATCACGGAGTTCGGACGAACATCGCCGCCCGTCATGATGCTGTCTTCCATCACGGAACCACCGGTCTTGCGACGGCGTCCTCCGCCTGCCATCATCCACCACAGCACGCCGCCCAAGCCCAGGGCAGCAAGGCCGCCGCCCCAATACATCGGGTTGGCCAGCAACGGTGCAAACCAGTTTTCCGTAGCTTCAGGCGCAACTGCTGGCGCCTTGACGACCGGAACAACGGGGGCAAGCTTCTCTTCACTGGGTACCGGCACTGGAGCCGATGCTACCGCTACAGGTGCCGGCGCTTTGGTCTGCGCTTTTTCCTTCATTTCAACCAGCTTTTGCATGTCCTGAATCTGCTTTTCCAGCGTGGCAACACGCTGACCCGATTCTTTCAATGCCTTTTCGCGTGCGGTTGCATCTTCTTCCTGGGCGCGCAGCTTGTCCTGCAAAGCCCGCGCTTCGTCTGCCTTGGCTGCCGTTGCTGCAGCGGTTGGCGGCGTGACTTTGGACAGTTTCAACACGTCCTTTTGACTTTCTGGAGCCGGTTTGGCGCGGTCTTCAACCTTGGGCGTAATCTTGCCGCTGCTGGCTTCGCCTGGCGCAGCTTTCGCTTCGGGCGCATCGCTGACCGCACCCGCCAGTTTCTGGCGATAGGCACGCCAGTCGTCTGCCTGAAGCTTGAGCTCTCGCACGGCTTCTTTTTGCGGGATAGCAGCCACTTTGTCTGCCGAGGGAACACTGAGTGTCTTGCCGGCTTTGAGGCGATTCACGTTGCCTTCGAATGCCTGGGCATTCTCGCGATACAGCCCGAGCAAAGTTTGTTCCAGGCTAACCCCTTCAGGCTGCACACGGCTGGCAATTCCACTCAGCGTATCGCCGCGTTTGATCAGTACGTTTGCCGGCGCGGCGGGCTGCGGCGCGGGTTCGGGTTTGGGCGCTGCCGCCGTGGCCGGTGCTTTGGGTGCGGCAGGGGCTGGCGTTACTTGTGTCTGTGGAGCAGGCGCCGGCTTGACTGCAACTGGCTTGGACACAGGGGCTTGAGTGGGCACCGACACTACAACCGGAGAGACAGTTTGAGGGCTCGCCATCCCGGGCGGGTCGAGCAACAGGGTGTATTCACGCACCAGTCGCCCTGACGCCCAGCTCAGTTCTACCAGCATGTCGATGAACGGATCGTTGACCGGGCGGCTGGAGGAAACCTTCAGCACGGCTTTGCCATTCGGTTTTTTCTCGACCGAAAAACGTAGCGCAGACAGGACTGGTGCGTATTCGACACGCGCATCACGGAACGCCTGGTCGGAAGCCAGCGTGGCAGAGAGACTCTCGAGCTCCGCTTTATCGGCCGAAAACAGCTCGATCTCAGCCGCGAGCGGCTGCCCCAATGAAGAGGTGACAGACAGCTTGCCCAGACCGGCGGCATTCGCCATCAGCGGCGCGGCAATCAGTCCGGCGGCCACCAGTTGGATGGTGAAGCGCTTCAATTTCATCCGTTTCTCCCTATTCGCCCCGCCTAGCGGAACTGTTGAATACTTGACGCCACTATTGACGGCTCGGCAGACGCAATCTTTAGTGCATAAACCGCACCAACCCTAAGATATTTTTCTTCGAGCCTTATTTTATCGGGCTTCCAGCAGAATTCGCAGCATGCGGCGCAAGGGTTCTGCGGCCCCCCACAACAGCTGATCGCCTACGGTAAACGCAGTCAGGTATTGCGGGCCCATACTGAGCTTGCGCATCCGTCCGATCGGCACGGTAAGCGTGCCGGTCACTGCAGCGGGGGTCAGTTCCCGCATGGTGAGTTCGCGATCGTTCGGCACCACTTTGACCCATTGGTTGTGCTCGGCAATCAGGCTGTCAATATCGGCCAGCGGCACATCCCGGCTCAATTTGATGGTGAGCGCCTGGGAGTGGCAGCGCATTGCGCCTACGCGCACACACAGACCGTCGATGGGAATGGGATTGTCGCCACGCCCCATGATTTTGTTGGCTTCAACCTGCGCCTTCCATTCTTCCTTGGACTGGCCGGATTCAAGCGCGACGTCAATCCACGGAATCAGGTTGCCGGCCAGCGGCACCGGCCAGGCATCAACGGGATAGCGATCAGAACGAATGAAATCAGCCACCTTGCGGTCGATTTCGAGAATCGCAGACGCGGGGTCGTCCAGCAGGTCCTTCACTTCGGCATGCACCGCACCCATCTGCTGGATCAGCTCGCGCATGTTGCGAGCACCCGCACCGGAAGCCGCCTGATAGGTCATCGGTGAAACCCATTCCACCAAGCCGGCATCGAACAGGCCGCCCATCGACATCAGCATCAAGGACACCGTGCAGTTGCCGCCGACATAGGTTTTGACACCGTTGGCGATGCCGTCCCGGATGACATTGCCGTTGACCGGATCAAGAATGATGATGGCCTCGTCCTTCATCCGCAGCGTCGAGGCTGCATCGATCCAGTAACCGGTCCAGCCGGCTGCGCGCAGCTTCGGATACACGTCCTGGGTGTAGTCTCCGCCCTGGCAGGTGATGATGGCGTCGCACCGCTTCAGATCGTCAATGCTGACGGCATCTTTCAGCGGCGGCAGATCGCGGCCGATGTCGGGGCTCTTGCCACCCACGTTGGACGTCGTGAAAAACACCGGCTCAATATGGTCGAAGTCATGCTCTTCACGCATTCGCCCCATCAGCACGGAACCGACCATCCCGCGCCAGCCGACCAGCCCTACTTTCATCATTTTCGTCTCCAGAATTCGTGTCTGCAAAGCGCCTCAAGCATGCTTCGCGTGATAATCAAAGCGCCTTCACCACCGCATCGCCCATCTCGCTGCACGACACTTTTTGTGTGCCGTCGGTCCAGATGTCGCGCGTTCGCAAGCCTTGAGAAATCACCTTTTTCACCGCATTTTCGATGCGGTCAGCAGTGGCCAGATCGGCAAAAGTGTAGCGATACATCATGGCCACTGACAAAATCGTCGCCAGCGGATTCGCCATGTTCTTGCCGGCGATGTCAGGCGCCGAGCCGTGGATCGGCTCAAACATGCCTTTGTTGTTTTCGTCCAGCGAGGCCGACGGCAACATCCCAATCGAGCCGGACAGCATCGACGCTGCGTCAGACAGAATGTCGCCAAAAATATTGCCGGTCACCATGGTGTCGAACTGCTTCGGTGCGCGGATCAGTTGCATCGCCGCATTGTCGACGTACATGTGGGAGAGTTCGACCTCGGGATAGTCTTTCGACACCTCGATCATCACTTCCTTCCACAACTCCGAGCACTCCAGCACATTGGCTTTGTCCACCGAACACAGTTTCTTGCCACGCTTCATCGCAATGCCAAATGCCACGTGCGCCACGCGGCGCACTTCGGATTCGGCATACAGCATGGTGTTGAAGCCGACACGCTCGCCATTCCTGACTTCAATCCCGCGCGGCTGGCCGAAATACACGTCACCGGTGAGTTCGCGAACGATCATCAGGTCGAGCCCGGACACCACATCTGGCTTCAGCGATGACGCCGACGCGAGTTCGGGATACAACAAAGCCGGTCGCAGGTTGGCGAACAGATTGAGTTCCTTGCGAATGCGCAGCAGGCCGCGCTCGGGGCGCAACGGTCGATCCAGCGCGTCGTATTGCGGGCCGCCGACAGCGCCAAGCAAGACCGCATCGGCCTCGCGCGCGAGTTTCAGCGTCGCATCGGGGAGCGGATCACCCGCCGCGTCATAGCCCGCACCCCCAATCGGAGCCGTTTCCATTTCGATTTTCGCGCCTTCAGCGCGCAACACCTCGAGCACCTTGACCGCCTGTGCCACGATTTCCGGGCCGATGCCATCACCGGGTAATACTGTAATTTTCATTGTTGGGGTCCACCAAATAACCAGGGCGCTTCCTGCTTGCGCCGTTCTTCGTAAGCCTTGATCTTGTCGCCCTGCAACAGGGTGAGACCGATGTCGTCGAGTCCGTTCAACAGACGATGCTTGCGTCCGCCATCGACATCAAATGCCAGCACCTCGCCACCCGGCATGGTCACGGTCTGCTTATCCAGATCGATTTGCAAGCGATAGCCTTCGGACGCTTCGCATTCGCGAAACAAGCGGTCAACCACGGCCGCATCGAGCACAATCGGCAGGATGCCGTTCTTGAAGCAGTTGTTATAGAAAATATCGGCAAAAGACGGCGCAATCACCGCACGAATACCATAATCCTCCAATGCCCACGGTGCATGTTCGCGGCTTGAGCCGCAGCCAAAGTTGTCGCGCGCCAGCAATACCGAAGCACCGGCAAAGCGCGGGAAATTCAGCACGAAATCAGGATTCGGTTGACGCGTAGCTGGGTCCATCCCGGGCTCACCGTGGTCGAGATAACGCCACTCGTCGAACAGGTTGGGGCCAAAGCCGGCGCGCTTGATCGACTTCAGAAACTGCTTGGGAATAATGGCATCGGTGTCGACGTTGGCACGGTCGAGCGGAACCACCAGTCCATTGAGTGTGGTGAATGCCTGCATGAGTCCTAGTTACCCGCCTTGCTGCCGGCTTTTTCGATTGCGCCGCCCGCTTTTTTGACGTCCTGGCCGAAGCCTTCCATGGTGTTGCAACCCGCCAGCGCCAACGCAGCGGCAATCAAAATAGCAATCATCGGTTTCATGGTGCTCTCCTTAAAAATGTCGCACATCAACAAAATGCCCGGCACAAGCCGCAGCCGCCGCCATCGCCGGGCTGACCAGATGGGTGCGTCCGCCCTGCCCCTGCCGCCCTTCGAAATTGCGGTTGGAGGTGGAGGCGCAGCGCTCGCCCGGCTCAAGGCGATCAGCGTTCATCGCCAGACACATCGAGCAACCGGGTTCGCGCCACTCGAATCCAGCTTCAATAAAAATCTTGTCCAGGCCTTCGGCCTCGGCCTGCTGCTTGACCAGGCCGGAACCCGGCACCACCATCGCCAGCTTGACGTTGGCTGCAACCTTGCGGCCACGGGCCACACTGGCTGCTTCGCGAATGTCTTCAATCCGCGAATTGGTGCAGGAACCGATGAACACCTTGTCCACGGCAATGTCGGCAATCGGCGTGTTGGCCTGCAAACCCATGTACTCCAGCGCGCGCGTCCAGTCCTGCTTTTTAATGTCGCTTGGCGCGTCAGCTGGATTCGGCACCCGGCCATTGATCGTCGTCACCATTTCCGGTGAAGTGCCCCAGGTCACCTGCGGTTCGATTGTCGCCGCATCGAGTTCGACCACGCGGTCAAATACGGCATCGGCGTCCGAATGCAGGGTGCCCCACCACGCTACCGCTTGTTCCCAAGCTGCGCCTTTGGGTGCATAAGGCCGGCCTTTCACGTATTCGATCGTGGTGGCATCCGTCGCCACCATGCCGGCGCGCGCACCCGCTTCGATCGCCATGTTGCAAAGCGTCATGCGGCCTTCCATGGTCAGCGCGCGTATCGCAGAACCGCCAAACTCGAGCGCATAGCCGGTGCCGCCGGCAGTGCCGATTTCGCCGATGATGGCGAGGGCAATGTCCTTGGCGGTGATGCCACGGCCCAACTCACCCTCGACTTTAACCAGCATCGTTTTGGATGGCTTCTGCCACAGACATTGTGTCGCCAGCACGTGCTCGACTTCGGAGGTGCCGATGCCGAACGCCAATGCACCAAACGCGCCGTGGGTCGAGGTATGCGAATCGCCGCAGACGACCGTCATGCCGGGCAGGGTCAGACCGGCTTCCGGGCCGATGACATGAACGATGCCCTGGCGGATATCGCCCATTTTGAATTCGGTGATGCCGTATTCGGCACAATTGGCGTCCAGCGTTTCCACCTGCAGGCGCGACACGGGGTCGGTAATGCCGTGCGAACGGTCGGTGGTCGGTACATTGTGGTCGGGTACGGCCACCGCCGCATCGACGCGACGCGGGGTGCGGTTGGCCAGCTTCAGGCCTTCGAACGCCTGCGGGCTGGTGACTTCGTGCACCAGATGGCGGTCGATATAAAGCAGCGTAGTGCCGTCATCTTCAACGTGCACCACATGGGCGTCCCACAATTTCCGAAATAAGGTCTGACCGGGCATACAAACAGGCAATCGATGCGAAAGACCAATTATTTCATAGCTTGGCGGGTGCAGGCACGGTTTTTGTTTGGCCCCATAGGGCATATACCGCCCATGCCAGTGCTGCGCTGACGGCCGCCAGGGTAAAGGTCCACGCCGATCCGAGGCTATCCCAGGTCAACCCGCTGGCCAATCCGCCAATCGTGCCGCCGACGCCGTAGGACAGGCTGGTATAGAGCGCCTGCCCGCGCGCCTGATGGCGTCCGCGAAAATGCTGGTGGATCAGCGCTACCGCCGCCGCATGATAGGTACCAAAGGTGAACGCATGCAGCGTCTGCGCGCCCCACACCACCCAGACCGACTCCACTCCCCAGGCGATCAGCAGGAAACGCAGCACCGCCAGGGCGAAACTCGCCAGAATCAGTTGGCGTGGCGTCACCCGCGCAAAAATCCGGGGAATAATCAGGAAAACCCCGATCTCGCACAGCACGCCCAGCGCCCACAGCCAGCCGACGGTGGACTTGTCGTAGCCGTGATCGACCAGATAGATTGAATAAAAGATGTAATACGGGCCGTGCGTGACCGCCATCAGCATGCAGGCAACCAGCAACGCCGCCACTTCGGGGCGCTTCACGATATCCCACACCGAATGATCATCCGTGGGGTGCGGCAGGATCTCCGACTCGGGGATCACCCGCGCAAACGCGACAATGCCCAGCATCACCACCAGCACCGCCCACGGCAGCCAGCTGATCGGCACATGGTCGAAGGCATACCCCAGGCCCACCACCATCAAAATGAAGCCCACCGAGCCCCATAACCGAATACGCCCATAGTCATCGGTACGGTCGCCCAAATGCGACAGGGTCATTGCTTCAACCAGAGGCAACGACGCGCTCCAGAAAAAGCTCAACGCAGCCATCACCCCGAACAGCCACCAGAAGCTGTCGCTGACAAACACGCCGGCAAACACCAGCACACTGCCCACAGCCGCAATCTGCACAATCGCGGTGCGCCGCCCGGTCAAGTCCGCAATGTGTCCCCAGATATTGGGGGCAAAGATCCGCATCACCTGCAACAGCGACATCAACACCCCGATTTGGAACGCGTTGAACGCCAGCGACTGCAAATACAGGCCCCAGAACGGCGACATCGCACCGACGAAGGCAAAGTAAAAGAAATAGAAACCGGACAGACGCCAGTAAGGGAGAGTGGGCATGGATTCAATCTTCCGCTGCTGCGGCCGTAACGCAGCGCGCATTATGCGGCTACGGCACGGGCGCGGGAAATGGAGAATCGTAAATTACTGACTTTGCGCGGCCGGTGATCGGCGGGTCGCCCACCCCGACTCATTTAATCAGACGCGTATCGGCTCTCCCCTATCAGCGGCGCCTGCACCTGCTGGCAGCAACCGGCGCAAACCCGAATTGAGTGAATTGATCGACAATGCGTCCCGGGCAGTTTCCTATGCCCACCCCCTGCTTCGCCCATTCCCGCGTCGGAATGTTGACCACAAAAAACTGGTTCGCTTCAAGCTATCGAAAGTGGCATCACGGCCACTGGCCACGCAACCCACCAACGGGTGGCTCAAATTCCATCATGGTGTACCTGGACATCGTCATGATATTGGAACGGCCCTTGTATGCGGTGCTCACCAGCCCCACCGGGCCCGGGGCGGCCCTGCAAACGCACCTTGAATAGAGGGGAAGCCTGGCCTATTTTTAAAGGGTCCTCAAAAACCAGTGAAGGAGATCGTCATGCCGCACGTTTCAACCGACATCAACCAACTGATCCGGCAACCCCTTTCAGACCCGGATTTTCCGCATGCCCCGCTAGGCTGGACGCGTGACGATGCAATGGAAATCGCACATGAGGAAAGGCTTGATCTCAATGAGAAGCATTGGGAAGCCATTCGCGCGCTGCAGACCTACTACGCCAGCCACGAGGACGAGGCAACCATCAACCTGCGCAACCTGCACGACGCCCTGGACGAGCACTTTCATCAACAGGGCGGACTGAAGTTCTTGTACATGCTGTTCCCGGGCGGACCCATCGCACAAAGTTGCCGACTGGCCGGGCTGAAGGCACCCTTTATCGCATCGGATCGCAGTTTCGGGACCGTGGCCTGATCGCGCCCCTATCCAGGGAAGGTCAGCTTGCGCCTCCCCATTCGATATAAACCTGCTTCTGGGTGCGGCGATTTTCCCGCCCAGCCTGACAAGCGGGCTGAATGCCCCTCTCTGCGCATTCACCTGCCCGTGCTCCAAATCCAGTATTCCGGAATCCCAATATATCTGATCGACCCATCTGCGCTTGATCAAAGCTAACAATACCCACATACTCGGCACATGAGATGGTCGAGTTATGGCTCGTACTCCTCGTTCCGGTTATGAACGTCTGGGTTCAAATTTCGCTGTGGCTCTCCCTATCGATTTCTCACTGATCAAGCTGCAGGATCTGCAACTCGAAGACGCCTGCGCCCTGCTTCAGCACGATGCGCAGAATATTCAGCAGCAGGCCGGCGAAGCGGACACCGTCTACTTGCAGCGCCTGATCGATGGCCTGTGTGAACTCTCGCTCCGGGATCCTTTGACCGGGCTGAACAACCGCCGACATTTCCGTTCGGTTCTCGAGCGCTCAATTGATATTGTCGCCCGTTCCGGCGAATCTGTTTTATTGCTGTTGCTGGACATCGATCATTTCAAATCCATTAACGACAACCACGGCCACTTAGCCGGTGATCAGGTGCTGCGTGAAATCGCCCGTTGCCTGGCACATTGCCTGCGCCCCATGGATACCCTTGCACGTTATGGGGGCGAAGAATTTGCCATCATCCTCCCCAACTGTCGTCCGGCTTTTGGGCTGGCTGTGGCTGAGCGAATTCGAATGACCGTCGCGGCGCTCGCCATCCCTGTTTCCCCGTTACTCACGCTCCAGGTCACGATCAGCACAGGCGGTGCCTACGCGCCGGAATGGGTCCGTTCAACCACGGATTTATGGATCGAGCGCGCCGACGTGCAGCTGTACCTTGCCAAGTCAGAGGGCCGTGACCGGGTCTGTCTGGAGCAACCCCGGGAGCTTTCGGTCAGCGCGGAAGAAAAAGGACTGTTGTTTGGTCATCTGGTGATGGACGAAGCCGGCACCCAGGAAAATACATCGAGTGAAGCCGACGCTGCACCGGGCAACGCTAGCAAGCGAGAAAACATATGAATGATGGTCTGCCCCCCGCCGCGGATAACCCGGGCACGCCCAAGCTACCCTTGAAGCCCTTGGGCAAGGTGCTTGCAGTTACCAGCGGCAAAGGCGGCGTGGGGAAAACCTTTGTTTCCGCCAACCTTGCCGCCGCATTGGCCAAACGTGGTCACCGGGTTCTGGTATTGGATGCTGATCTGGGATTGGCTAATCTGGATGTCGTGCTCAACCTGCATCCCAAAGTTACCCTGCACGATGTATTCACCGGCAAGGCCAAACTGGAAGACGCCATTCTTCCCGCACCGGGCGGATTTTCCGTGCTGCTGGCCGGCTCCGGCATGGTGGAATATTCGCGCCTGACAACCGAGGTGCGAGACGAATTTCTGCGCATCATCAGCAGCCTGGTACCGCGTTACGACGTTGTGCTGATGGATACGGGCGCGGGGATTTCGGACGTCGTGCTGTTTGCGGTTTCACTGGCATCGGAAGTTCTGATGGTGGCCACGCCCGAACCCACCTCGCTTACCGATGCCTACGCCACGATCAAGGTTCTGGTGGGCCAGCAACAGCGCCAAACCGTTCGTCTTATCGTCAATCAGTCCACCCGCTCAGGTTCGGGCCAGGCTATCACGAACCAATTGCAGCAGGTGCTCGACCGCTTCGTTGCAACTGATCCCGAGCACCCCATCCAACTGATTCATTTGGGCGATATCCCTGTTGATCCCGAAGTACGCCAGGCGATCATGCGGCGCCAGCTGATGATGCAGCACACACCCGACTGCCCCGCCGGCAAGGCCATGACACAACTCGCCCGCACGCTGGAAAAAACCGTTATCCCCAAGCCTGCGTAAACCCCGACGAAACCGAAGCGCTATGAGGGAATTGAGGGTGGATCTGAAGCGGGGGGTTCCATGACCAGCGACCTCACCCTTTCCGGCTCCATCCGCAACAACACGCCGATCTCACGATAGTCGTCCGGCAGGGCTGCGTTATCCCAGCCTTGAGCGGAATGCCGTGCCAGGTTGACGGCCAATACCACATTGCGCACCCGAGGCGACTGTGCAAGCGCAGGGTCCATCATGTTCTGCAACAATTCAGGCAGCTTCCATTCCAGTATCAGCTGACGCTGCAACTCGACGCCGGTGAACCCCATGACGGCTTGCTGCGCATCCGCACTCCGCAAGGTGGTATCGGCCATCTGGCGCTTGCGGATTTCCAGCATTTGCTCAGGATTGAAACACCACATCAGCATCTCTGCGACATGCGAAAGCAGGGCCGAAACCAGCACTTCCTGTGCATGCAGGTCATGCAGGCGCAGCGCCCAGTCAAACGCATAATCCGCCGCACGCTGCGCGCGCCGCACGGTCTGCAACAGACAAACCAGCGCATCAAGATGGCCCCGTAGCGCCTCCTCCACCACCGGTTTCGCGGGAACCGCCAGAAAAAAACTGTCCAGCCCCAGCATCAGCAACATCTGCTTCACATCGACCAGCTCGTAGGCCTGGCTGTTCCGCTTGTGCATTTGCATATAGCGCAGCAATTTCACCGTCATCAGCGGATCGTCGGTCACCACATTGGCGATGCTGCTGGCGTTGAGCAGGTCTTGATTGGCGTGCAGGCGCTCCAGGTCTCGCATCGAGTGACGCAACACCGGAATATCGGCCCGCCCGAATAAAGCGAGCCAGTCTGCCATGCTCTTTGTTTGATGCACTATCAGCCCTCTTCATCAGTACAGCGCGACACTAAACGTGTGGTGTCCCTTGGAGCATTACCCGAACATCCAATAGAGAAGCACCCACCCCCCAGAAAAAGCGATTCAGGGGGCTTACTGGGTCTATCGGCCCAATCGCCCAATCCTTAAGGGGCGCGTGTCATACGGGCGCGATTCGTGGCCGCCACGCCGGCTTAACGTAACCTTGCTGCGGGGCCCGTTTTAACCAGCGACATCACCTTGTGGGGTTCCATGTGCAGGAACTCGGCTATTCCGTGAAAATCGTCAGGCAGGGCGGCGTCGTGCCAGCCATTGGCGGAGTGGCGGGCAAGACTCACGGCCAGGGTCACGTTGCGCACCTGCGGCAACCCGGCTTGATCCGGGTCCATCAAATCCAGCAGCAATTCAGGCAATTTCCAGTCGATAGCGAGTTGACGCTGCAATTCGATACCGGAAAACCCCAGCACCTGCTTTTGCACATTGCCACTCCGTCGGCTTCTGTCGCGTGCCTGTCGCCTTCTTATTTCCATCATCGGTCCCGGGTTAAAGCACCACATCAGTATTTCGGTGACATGCGTAAGCAATGCCGACACCTTGACTTCTTCGGCGTGCAGATTGTGGATCCGCTGCGCCCAATCGGCAGCGTAATACGCCGAACGCTGCGCTCGGCGAACAGTCGACAAAAAACAAGCCCGCGCATCGGCATGTCCGTCGAACAGATCTTCAGCAATCAGCGTGGCCGGCACTTCACGAAAAAAGGTCTCCATGCCCATCATCAACAACATCTGTTTGACGTCGAGCAACTCCTGGATCTGATGACGTGATTTGTGCGCCTGCATATAGCGCAGCAGCTTGACCGTCATCAGCGGATCGTCCGTCACCACATCGGCAATACTGCTGGCGTTGAGCAGGCGTTGATCGGCACGCAGTGTTTTCAACGCGAGGGCGGTTTGACGCAAAACAGGAATATCAGCCCGCGCAAAAAAAGCGAGCCAGCCAGTCATGTCTTCCGGTTGCTGCAACATCTTAGCTCCTGACTTTTCAGCGTAATGTTCGCATTGACTTCACCCGTATCATTTCAGCTTGTCTTGTCAGGTGTATCGGCCCAGAGAGTTCAGCCTTGATCGGATCAATTCACCTGTTGCTTGTGTCCCACGCTAACCAACACTTCCACATTCAGCCAAATCCGGCCAGCAGTCGCAAAATGCTCGATCTCAATCTGGTGGCCCTGTCCCGCTATTTATGATTCACGACACTAGGCAATGGGTCGCGCTCGTGCAAGATAGTTGTCTGCCAGGGCCTTGTACAACGGTCGGGGGCAAATCATTCGCGACACCGCGGTGGCCAGCAACGTGGCCAACATGAGCGGCACCACCATATCGTGGTTGTCGGTCATTTCCATCACGATGACAAAAGCCGTAATAGGCGCCTGAACCACGCCGGCAAAATACGCCGCCATCCCGATCACCACCAGTGCGCCCGGATCTGCCTGCGTCACCAGATTCGCCACTGCCTGCCCAATACCGGCGCCGGCCGACAGACTGGGGGCAAACAATCCCCCTGGAATTCCACTAACAAAAGACACAAATGTTGCCAGCATCTTCCACAAACCATATTCCGCTGAAACCGTGCCGGTGCCCTCCAGCAAATGCCTGGCTTCATCGTAACCGCTGCCATACACGGCCCCACCGGAAGCTATACCAATCAAGGCCAGCAACAATCCACAGACAGCGGCAAACCATACCGGTTTGGCCCGCATGAATTGTCCCGATCGTCCTGGCAGGCCATGGGTGGAAAAAGCCAGCAGCAAACGGCTGAACCCGCCACCCAATACGCCGCCAGCGAGGCCGCACAGCAACACACCCAGCCACCCGGATGCCCCATGTAGCGCAGCGTTTGTTGCGCCGAAATATGTGTAATTTCCCTGTACATAAACGGCGGCCAAACCCGCAATAATGACCGCCGTCAGCAGAGTGCCGCTGGAACGTTCCTCAAACGAACGCGCCATCTCCTCGATGGCAAACACAATTCCTGCCAGCGGCGTATTGAAGGCCGCCGCCACCCCTGCGCCGCCTCCGGCAACAATCAGGCCACGCTCCATGAGATGTCGGGGAAATCGAACCAGCCAGCGCAGGTTGTAGAGCAAAGCCGCACCAATCTGTACGGTGGGCCCCTCGCGGCCGACGCTGGCGTCTCCGGTCAAGGCCACACAGGTCAACATCGCCTTGCCCACCGCCAGGCGTAATGACAGGACCCGGTCGCGCGCTTCGCCTTCCGGCATACGAATCGCAGCTATCGTTTGGGGAATTCCGCTGCCCTCGGCGCCCTTGAAATAGCGTTGGGTCAATGCTGCAACGCCCGCAAGGGTCAACGGCGTGATCAACAAAGGCAACCAGGGCGAAACCGCTAGCGCTCGCTGGAACAACGTGTGAGCGTAATCGCTCCCCAACGCAAAGGCCGTGGCGGCCAATCCCACGCCGACGGCGCCGCCCCAAAAAGCATGTGGCGCAACCACAGGCGAGCTGAGAACAGGCTGACGCGATGTCGTTTTTGCAGCGAGGGGAAGCCGGGGTTAGACCATTTCATGGCAGTCAAATAGTAACCTGCGACCTCATGCTTGTCCGCGGTTGTCGCGAAGACTTACACAGTCCGTATAGAAACCTGCGCGTTCAGAATGCGACAAACGGGCTCATTCGGCTGTCTTGCCGTGTGCATGTATCCACGTTGCCGCCCCTTTGTGTATCGTTTTGGACGCCGGGACAAGCCGAGTGCCGGTTGACAGCAAGCGTGTCACTGCAGCCGCCTCGATCGGCCGACTGATCCAGTAGCCTTGAGCCGTATCACATCCCATCGCCTGGATGGCATCGTATTGCGCCTCGGTTTCAATCCCCTCTGCAACGGTATCTTTTTCAAGTGCCCGTGCCAGGGCAATCACGGCACGAACAATGGTTGCATCCTGCGGGTGTCCGAGCCCATCAACAAAGGTTTTGTCGATCTTGATGGTGTCAGCAGGAATCCGCTTGAGATATCCCAGAGAAGAATAGCCCGTGCCAAAGTCATCAATCGCGATGCGAATCCCAAGTGCAGACAGTTCCCCCAGAATGGTGATGCTGTCTTCCGGATTCAGCATGGCTGCACTCTCGGTTATTTCCAGTTCGAGGCGTCCAGCATCCAGCCCTGTCTCCTGCAAAGTGGTCATCACATTTTCTTTGAGATGAGGGTCCAGAAACTGATGCGTCGAGAGGTTCACCGCCACCCGGAAATCCAGTCCCAGCGCCACCCATCGCGTCATCTGTATGCAGGCGGTGCGCAACACCCATTGCCCCAGCGGAATGATCAAACCCGAATCTTCAGCAACCTGAATGAATTCGATCGGTGATCGCAGTCTTCCGTCCGGCATGACCCAGCGCACCAGGGCCTCAACGGCCACAATCTCACCGCTTCGCATACTGACGATAGGTTGATACACGAGCTGAAATGCTTCATTTTGCAGGGCATCACGCAGCTCATGTTCCATTTCCAGACGCTCACGTACCCGCAAACCCATCTGATCTGCATAAATGGTATAGGCGTTGCGTCCAAGGCGCTTGGACTCATACATCGCCGTATCGGCGTGCTTCAGCAGGGTTTCAATATCATCCCCATGCCTGGGGTAAAGCGCGATGCCAATTGATGGCGTAATGCGCAAGGCACGGCCATTGATCTCGAATGGGATGCTGAATGCATCAAAGACTCGACGGGTAGTCAATATCGCACCCGACTCATCGCTGCCAGGCAATACCAGCAGGAACTCGTCACCCCCAAACCGGCCCAACACGTCACCTCGACGCAGCAAGGGCTGAATCCGCTTGGCTACCTTGATCAGCAGCGCATCACCCACTGCATGCCCCAACGTGTCGTTGATGCCCTTGAATCGATCCAGATCAATAAACAGAATCGAGAAAGGAGTGGTGGCCGCGCTGGAGGCAGCAATATTCGCCTCCAGGACGCTATTCAAACACCCCCGATTGGGCAAGCCTGTTAGTGCATCCCGCTGCGCCTGCTCTAGCAGTTCATTGCTGTGCATCCGCTCACGCCGGGTGACCCGATAGGCAATCACGACAAAAAGCCCAAAGAACACCAGGAAGCTGACCAGAATGGGGGCGTTATGCCGCCACCAGCGATCCACAATACTGGACGCAGGCACCGACACATAGGCATACAAGTCCATGCCGATCAGTCTGGAGAATGCGCCAATCCGCTGTTTGTCCCCGGCAACCCAGGCAGAACTTGCAGAAAAATATCCCTCGGTGATTGCTGGATTCGCCTTGATCATGCGCGCGACCGGGCCGGGCGATCGCTGCCCATACGTCGCGTTGGCATCTGCAACCGGGAAACGGGCCTGCTGGTAACCATCAGGGCGCAACAAGCCGATGTAACTACCCGCTGGAACCGGCAACTGGCGCAGGAACGTGCCTTCCTTTTCCAACGGAATGGCGGCCTGGACGAGAAATTTCGGCGCGCCGTCACGCCCCCTCACCACATGGCGAACCGAAAAACGCCATACCTTGATGGCCTTGCCAAACTCAGGCGGCCCCACGGTGTAGGGCGCCGGGCTGGCCATGTCTGTGAGTAGCTGTTTGATGTAAGGCGGATCCAGGCGAAAGTCGGGCATCGGCTCGCCGGGCTTGACCGCCGTATTGAGCAGCATTTCGCCGTCCGGCGCGAATACCGCTACCGCGCGGACCTGCGGATGCCGATTCTGGAATGTCACAAGATAGGGCAGCAAGGTTTCCGGGCTCACGCGTAACGCGGGCTGGTCAAGCAGTTCGCCCAACGGCGCCAAACCATTGCCCAATTCATCGAAGAAGGCCTGTGAAGCCGAAGCCAGGAAACTGGCAAGCGTCAGTAAATTATCCTGGGCATCTCGTTCTTCACGCTGCCAGCTATACATTCCATAGGAAAACAGCGCAATGGTTCCGACCAGAAAAAAGGTCAGCAAGGCGTTGCGAAGCAACCGGGAAAATGACGCAGCCTCACGCGCAAGCATTCGTGTCAGTCAATCAAACAAGGTGAATGACTGATCATCGGCAAAAATAACGAACTCTTTAGAAATCAACAACATGATACCGGGCGTTCGCTGTCGCGAAAGTCCCCGTTAGCAGCAACAGCATCCCCGATTCAGGATTCGAGCCGGGTCACTCGTGAGGGGCCAGCTTGTAGAACTTCCGGTTGAGGTGATTCACAACATCCGCCACCTCCTCCTTGTCCCAACGCAGCTTCAAATACCCGGACCAGTGCAGCACCCATGTCCGGATTTCCGGCAGCGATTTGGCACGGCGGTCAGTGCGCAAGTGAACGACGCTCGCGTGGCACACGGTGCAGTGGTTTTCATAAAGCAGCTGGCCGCGCGTGGGAGTGGGTGGCGTGATCGGTTTCCGGGGCGGCTCGGTCAAGCGTACTGTTTCCGTTTCCTGAACGGGCGGTGAAGGCTGGTCGCGTGGACTGGCCCACGCCGTGGATGCGAGCCCCAGTGTAAGCAACACGACAAATTTCGTGGTCTTTGTCCGCATGAAGTCCTCCAATAGCTAAACAGGGTTGGCGGATTCGCGTTCCGGAAGGATTGGGGCCGCAACCCCCAATCTGCCTGCAAGGGCCACGCATCCACTTTTCGTATTTATAGACTAGTGTCGTGAATCATAAATAGCGGGACAAGATAAAACGGATGGATTTTTTCGCAGGGCATACCCGACAGCCTGACGGCTTGGGCACAAGAGGCGCGAGGAGGCGACATAGCGGGCTCTATGGCAACGACGAGCAACGCCGCCATGCGGAAAAAGACATCGTTTTATGTATCGATATTTATGATTCACGACACTAGAGCGGCCACACCCACAGCAGCATGGGCACGCTAACCACCAGCACAATGATTTCAAGTGCCAGGCCCAGACGCCAGTAATCGCCAAAGCGAAA
>JASJPF010000006.1:0-2655 GCA_031426835.1 Thiobacillus sp. | reverse complement strand
AGCAGAACGCGGCGCTGGTGGAAGAGGCAGCGGCTGCAGCCGAGAGCCTGCAGGACCAGGCCAGCCAGTTGGCTCAGGCGGTGAGTGTGTTCAAGCTCGACGGCGTGGCCCATAGCCCGCGTGCTGCGCAGCGGGTCGCCAGCCACAAAGTGGCGGCATTGCCCAAGCCCAAAGCCAAATCGGCTGCGGCTCCGGTTGCTCGCCCGAAAAAGCTTGCGGCTGCCGGTGGCAGCAATGAGGAGTGGGAAGAATTCTAAAAAAGTACTGGATTCATTGTCTGTTTCCAGGCAATGAATCCTTGCTGGCTGTGTGGATCCAACAAGAATGGGCTACTACAGCGTAGTCCAGGTTTTCTGCCTAACGTTTGTGCGTGTACCTGGCAAGGTTAAGGTACTGGATAGGGGCTTGAGTGGTTAAAGTCACATTGCTTGAGCCAATTCAGTACTCCCAAGTCATTAATTCAATAACAATCGAGAAAGTGATCATTTTATGCGCTCAAATCTCCCTGTTTCGAACATGGAATATGAGTTACCGGAAGAGGTGTCGCTCGTATCCAGAACCGACCTGAAAGGCCGGATCGTGTATGTCAATGCGGCTTTCGTGGAGGCCAGCAACTACAGCGAAGCCGAATTGCTTGGCCAGGCGCACAATATCGTGCGCCATCCCGACATGCCGACGGAGGCGTTTGCGGACCTCTGGTCGACGCTTAACGAAGGTCTTCCCTGGACCGGCATCGTCAAGAACCGGCGCAAGAATGGGGATCATTACTGGGTGAATGCGAGCGTCACCCCGGTGCGGAGAAACGGCGTGACAACCGCGTATATGTCCGTTCGCACCAAACCCTCGCGCGAGCAGATCGAAGCGGCAGACGCGGTTTATCGTCTGTTCAAGGAAGGCCGGCAGGGAGATCTGGTGATCCGCCATGGCATGGCGACTCATTGCAACCTGATCCGGAAACTGCTATCCGTCAGAAGCGTTCCGGTCAATCTGCGCATCCTGCTCACGACCAGCCTTGGCGCTTTGCTGATGCTGGGCCTGGGGATATACGGCTGGTGGGAAACCAGCGCCCTGGTGAATGCATCCGGCGGCCAGAGCTGGTTGCCGACGCTGATTGCCGCTGCAGGCGGCGGCGGCGCGCTGCTGTCGATCCTGTTTGGCTACTTTATTTCCAGCACCATTTTGAAGCCGCTCGACAAGGCGCTTGAGGTTGCGAACAGCATCGCGGGAGGCGACTTGTCGGTTCGATTTGAAATGGGGGCATGGGACGAAACCGGGCAATTGATGCGCGCACTCAATCAGATGAATGCCAACATGGTTGCCGTGGTGTCGGATATCGGTTCGAACGTGGATAGCATCGGTGCGGCAGCCAGCGAAATCGCCAGCGGCAATGCCGACCTGTCCGCCCGCACTGAATCGCAGGCCTCCAGCCTGGAAGAAACCGCCAGCTCGATGGAAGAGCTGACCAGCACCGTCAAGCAGAACGCTGAGCATGCGCGTCATGCCAACCAGCTGGTGGTCTCCACCGCCGACATTGCGGCCAGCGGCGGTCAGATCGCAGGCAAAGTTGTCGAAACCATGGCCTCGATCAAGCAAAGCTCGCGCAAGATTGCCGACATCATCGGCGTCATCGACAGCATCGCCTTCCAGACCAACATCCTGGCGTTGAACGCCGCGGTCGAAGCCGCGCGTGCCGGCGAACAGGGCCGCGGCTTTGCGGTGGTCGCCGCCGAAGTAAGGAACCTCGCGCAGCGCAGCGCGGGTGCGGCAAAAGAGATCAAGACGCTGATCGAAGATTCGGTCAGCAAGGTCGATGCCGGCAGCAAGCTGGTGGACGAGACCGGCGAGGCGATGGACGACATCTTGACCTCGGTGCAACTGGTGACCGAAATCATGAGCGGCATTGCCGAGGCAAGCCAGGAGCAGAGCGCCGGCATCGAGCAGGTCAATCAGGCTGTAGGCGAGATGGATGAAATGACGCAGCAAAACGCGGCGCTGGTGGAAGAGGCTGCGGCTGCGGCCGAAAGCCTGCGCAACCAGGCCGACAAACTTGCCCAGGCAGTGAGCGTATTCAAGATGGACGGGGTAGCAGGCAGTGCGCGCAACTACCAGCCGGCAAGGAGCCATAAGGTGGCGGCGTTGCCCCATGCCAAAAATGGCATGAAGCCCAAGGCTGCACCGGCGCCGACTGCCCGCTCGAAGCGGCTGGCCGTTGCCGGCGGCGGCAACGAGAACTGAGAAAAATTTTAATTCGCGTTTCCTGCATGTGATGCGCCGGCCATGCTCTGCAGAGCATGGCCGGCGCATCGTTTTCGATTCTCAGCGCATGACGAATCCGTTTTACAGACCAGACTGTAAAAACGGATGCCAGCGTCAACCGGAATTCCATCGCGGCCTGCATGGCAACGAATCTGGGCCTTGCAATCGGTCGTGAGCCTTATCTGCGCACACGGGTGCGGCAGTGGCGTTCCGCAGGTTTTTTTCGATAGTCTTTCCCGCTTAAACTCCCAAATCAAATATTTCCCGTTTTGATGCGCGCCATACACCCGGCGCTGTTTTCATTGGGGCGGCTTTGCCTTTAGTTCAAATAAATTACATTTATTTACACGCGGATTCAAATCCGAAGTGCAATTTTGAATAACAGGTTGGGTGGGCGAG
>JASJPF010000005.1:0-63928 GCA_031426835.1 Thiobacillus sp. | reverse complement strand
CACACGCCGATGATGCAGCAGTACCTGGGCATCAAGGCGCAGCATCCCGACATGCTGCTGTTTTACCGCATGGGTGACTTTTACGAGCTGTTTTTCGATGACGCCGAAAAGGCATCGCGGCTGCTCAACATCACGCTGACCACCCGCGGTTCGTCGGCCGGCGAACCGATCAAGATGGCCGGCGTGCCGTATCACAGCGCCGAACAGTATCTGGCGCGGCTGCTGAAGCTGGGCGAATCGGTGGCCATCGCCGAACAGGTGGGCGACCCGGCCACCAGCAAAGGCCCGGTTGATCGCCAGGTGATGCGCATCATCACACCGGGCACGCTGACCGACTCAGGCTTGCTGGATGAAACGCGCGACACCCTGATTCTGGCGATTGCCCCCGGCCCCGAATCAATTGGCGTGGCCTGGCTCAATCTGGCCGCAGGTCGATTCCAGGTCAGTGAAGTCGAGTTGGCCGCCCTGCCCGCGCTGTTGGCTCGCGTACGCCCGGCGGAAATCCTGGCGCCGGATGATTTCACGCTGGTGGGTGCAACGTGCGCAGTGCGCCGCCTGGCACCGTGGCAGTTCGACGCGAGCGGCGCGCAAACCCGGCTGGCGCAGCAATTCGGCAGCCGTGACTTGTCAGGTTTTGGCATAGCTGGCCTGCCCCAGGCCATTGCTGCCGCAGGCGCGCTGCTCGACTACATCCAGACCACGCAACGCACGGCGCTGCCGCATATTCAATCCATTTTGGCCGAGCGCGACAGTGATTTTGTGCAGCTCGACGCCGCCACCCGGCGCAATCTGGAACTCACCGAAACCCTGCGTGGCGAAGCGGCACCGACCTTGCTGTCGGTGCTCGACACCACCGCCACCGGCATGGGTACGCGGTTGCTGCGCCACTGGCTGCACCACCCGCTGCGCGATCGCGTGGTGCTCACCCAGCGACGCGACGCCATCGGCGTGATGGCTGAGGCGCCTGATACCACGCGTGCCCTCGCCCAACTGCTCAAGTGCTGCGCCGACGTGGAACGCATCAGCGGACGCATCGCACTGAAGAGCGCACGTCCACGCGACCTCTCCGGCCTGCGCGATACCCTGGCGCAATTGCCCGCGCTGGCCGCTGCGCTGCCTGATGATTACGCCCGGTGGTCAGCGCTGGGGGCATCCCTCGCCGCCCGTCCTGATCTGCATGAACTGCTGGCCCGTGCCATCCAGCCCGAACCCGCCAGCGTGCTGCGTGAAGGCGGCGTGATTGCCGATGGCTATGACGCCGATCTCGATGAACTGCGCGCGCTGACACGCGACGCTGGCGCCTTCCTGCTGGCACTGGAAACACGCGAACGTGCCCGCTCGGGCATCAGCACGCTGAAAGTTGAATACAACAAGGTGCATGGCTTTTATATTGAAGTCAGCCGTGCACAATCGGAGAAAGTCCCCGATGATTACCGCCGCCGCCAGACGCTGAAAAATGCCGAGCGCTACATCACACCGGAACTGAAAGCGTTCGAAGACAAGGCGCTGTCGGCGCAGGATCGTGCGCTGGCATGCGAGAAAGCGCTGTTCGACGCGCTGCTGGAGACGCTGACGCCGCATGTTCCGGCCTTGCTGGCGCTGGCCGCTGCGCTGGCTGAAACCGACGTACTTGCTAGCCAGGCCGAGCGCACGCGCACGCTCAAACTCAACGCGCCTGACTACAGCGAAGAACCCGGCATCGTGATTCGCGGCGGTCGCCATCCAGTAGTCGAAGCGCAGGTTGCGCATTTCATTGCCAACGACGTCACACTCAACCGCAGCCGCCAGATGCTGCTGATTACCGGTCCCAACATGGGCGGTAAATCAACCTACATGCGGCAGGTAGCACTGATCACGCTGCTGGCCTGTTGCGGCTTGTGGGTGCCCGCCCGCACGGCGAAAATTGGCGAAATCGATCAGATCTTTACCCGTATCGGTGCGTCGGATGATCTGGCCGGCGGCCGCTCGACCTTCATGGTCGAGATGACCGAAACCGCGCACATCCTGCACAACGCCAGCGCCAACAGTCTGGTTTTGCTGGATGAAATCGGCCGCGGCACCTCGACATTCGACGGCCTCGCGCTGGCCTGGGCAGTGGCGCGACATCTGGTCAGCGCCACCCGCGCGTTCACCCTGTTTGCCACCCATTATTTTGAATTGACCCAGCTCGCCAACGAATACAAGCAGCTTGCCAACGTCCATCTCGACGCCAAGGAGCACGGCGCCGACCTGGTGTTTTTGCATGCCGTGGAAGATGGCCCGGCCTCGCAAAGCTACGGCATCCAGGTCGCGCGGCTGGCCGGCGTGCCCAGCCCCGTCATCCTCGCCGCGCGGCGACATTTGCGCGAACTGGAGAATGCGCAACTGCACCCCGGCCCGCAAGGTGACCTCTTCGTCGCCCACATTCCCAAGGATGCCCCGCCGCCGCATCCTGCGCTCGATCAGCTGCGCGAAATCGACCCCGACACGCTCACCCCGAAGGCGGCGCTCGACATGCTCTACGCCCTGAAGGCGCTGACCCATTCCGCGCCATGAACACCCCAGGCATGAAGACGCTTCACCTCGACACCAGCGAACTCGAACTTGATTTCAATTCCGCCTTGAAACTGGCCAGCGTCATCGCTCAGCAGCAGTTGGGCGACGACACCATGTTGTTGAGCTGGCATGACCGCGAACGCGATCTGGAATCACCGGCAGGCGTGAGCGAATGCCATGTAGGCTGCGCCACCAAAGGATCGGGGGATTACGCGTTGAATCGGGGCGCGCGCCTGGTAGTGGAGTTTGACGCCGGGCGGCTTTTCTTCTGCTTTCTCTAGGCGTCGGCCGCCACCACCCGAACGGTCTGTCCCAGACACCGCACCGTCTGACCCGCCCGTATATTCGCTGCCTCGCGTTGCGGCTTCGGGCTGGCAATCAACGGTGACTTCTCCATTGGCGATCATAAGCTTGCGCACCACATGAACCACGATGGAAAGGCACGTCCCCTTTCCGCGAGTTCCACTTTCAAATCCGGGGAAGCTGTGCAAATGCACGAACCCACTTCCCACAACGATCAATATCTGACTATGTGCGCTGGTACACAGACCTGCCGGTGTGGTTTGCATAGACTGTAAAAAAACTTGAATCCCAAGCTTTGAGCCCGTCCGTCACAAGGTCGAGCCAAGGGCACATCCTCTCCATGAATAATGGCGAGGTAGGTAAATGCTTGTCCAGAGGGTATCCATGTCATCAAAAAGTTACGTTAATGCATACACATGAAAATCAATCCAAACACGAATTCGCAGGGTAACAACAAGCCAGTCAAGGCTCTGACCAAAGTGCTGGGTCAAGCCAAGGAAGTCCAGGGCCTGGTGGATGAAGCCGCCCAGGAGCTGTCTTCGGTCAATGCGGTTCTCAAGCAGGAGCTTGAGGTTCTGCAGCCGCCGCCCGGCATCGAAAAAGCCCTCGAGAAAAGTGAAGCCGTTGAAGACATAGTGCAGGATGCCGCCGATAAACTATCGATCGTAAATGCGGCTTTGAAGGACGAGGTCCATGAACGACATGCACTTGAAGTTCAATTGGTGGCCGTTACGGAAAGGGAAGAAGCGTCTCGCTACGCCTCAGTTCATGACGCCTTGACCGGTCTGCCCAATCGCGCGTTGTTCAATGATCGGTTGGAACATGGTTTGGCGCAGGCTAAACGGCAAAACTGGAGTTTGGCCGTCATGTTCATTGACCTGGATGGGTTCAAGAAAATCAACGACTCATATGGGCACGACGCAGGTGATAGCGTCTTGAAGACGATTGCGGCAAGGCTCACGGAAAGCACACGCGACGACGACACGGTTAGCCGTCATGGTGGGGACGAATTCTTGTACTTGCTCACGGAGGTCAAAAACGAGCAAGACCTTACGTCCATTGCAGATAAGCTAATTGTGTCGATTCAAGCGCCGTGTGACGTCAGTATCGGTGATCTCACCATCAACCCAAGTATTAGCGCAAGTATAGGAATTTCGATATTTCCGAAAGACGGCACCACGGCGAAAGCCTTGATCAAAAGCGCGGACCAGGCGATGTATCGGGCTAAAGGCAGCAAGTCCCGATATTTGTTTGCGCAGTGACCTCGCGCCAAACGCGACAGGCACCCATTTTCAGAGCCTGCCGCAGAACGCAGGGGCCAATTGCTTCCTCCTAGCCGCCCCGCCGCCGCCACAGATAACGATACACAAACCCCGGATAGGCAAACACAACAAACAGCGAAGCGTTGACCGCGTAGAACTCCCAGTTCTGTCCATGGATATCCCCTGCTTTTCTCTCCAGCAGCAAAGCAACACCACCGACCACAAAATACAGGATGACCAGTTCCAGCAAGCGCCAGGCGACGTTCTTGCTGCCGGACCTGGGTTTGATGATGAAAAAAATGCGTTCGACGAGAAACGGCAGGTTGGCGGCGATAAACGCCAGAATCAGCAACAGGGTGGTGGAGAAATTCACGGTAAGTCCGAAAAACGATGCATGCGGGAGCTGACTGGCTCCGGCATGACTTGGTTCAATAGGGCCTGGCTTGATGCGGTTTGCTTAACAAGCCAGGTTCAAAAGGAGGCGCCGATGGCGTGCATGCACACCGCCATCAGCGGCTGCGGCACAATGCCGAGCGCCAGGATGGCCAGCCCGTTGGTCGACATGATAATACGGGCGTCGGGGCTGCTGGTGATCGGCGTGGTGTCGTGTGGGGTATCGAAATACATCAGCTTGACGATACGCAGGTAGTAGAACGCGCCCACCAGCGAAAACAGCACCGCGGTGACAGCCAGCCAGACATAACCAATCTCAACGACGGATTGCAGCACCGCAAGTTTGGCGTAGAAGCCGACGGTCGGCGGCACGCCGGCCATCGAGAACATCAGCAGCAACATCAGAAAAGCCAGCCACGGGCTACGATGATTCAGTCCCTTGAAATCCTCCAGTTTGTCGGCCTCGAATCCGGCACGCGACAGCAGCAAAATCATGCCGAAACTGCCCAGGCTCATCAACGCATACACCAGCACATAGAACATCGCACTGCCGTAGCCGTTTAGCGAACCCGCCAGAATGCCGAGCAGCATGAAACCCATGTGAGAAATGGTGGAATACGCGAACATGCGCTTGAGGTTGGTTTGCGCAATGGCTGCGATATTGCCAACCGCCATCGACAGCACGGCGAGTATCACCAGCATGTCGCGCCATTCAACCACCTGCGATTCAAGCCCCTGCCCGAGGATTCGAACGACGAAGGCGAACGCAGCAATCTTGGGGGCGGTGCCGATGAACAGCGTGACAGCGGTGGGTGCGCCGTGATAAACGTCGGGTACCCACATATGGAACGGCACCGCGCCGAGCTTGAATGCCAGCCCCGAGACGATGAAAACGACGCCGAACACCAGCGGAATGCGCAGATCGGTGCCATCCTGCAAGGCTATGGCGATATCACCCAGCGCGAGCGTGCCGGTAACGCCGTACACCATCGACATGCCGTAAAGCAGCATGCCCGAGGCCAGCGCGCCCAGCACGAAATATTTCATCGCCGCCTCGGTCGCGATGCTGGAATCGCGCTGCAGCGCAACCATCGCATAGAGCGACAGCGACAATAGTTCGAGACCGAGGTACAGCGTGAGGAAATGGCTGGCCGACACCATCACCATCATGCCCAGCAAGGCGAACAGCGCCAGCACGAAGAATTCGCCCTTGTAGAGTCCGCGTTCGCGCAGGTACTCGCGCGAATACACCAGCACCACCGCGACGGTCAGATACAAAAACAGCTTCAGCACGTCCGACAGCGGATCGTCGATGAACAGGCCGCCCAGCGTCAGCACCGGCATGCTGGACAAATCGCGCGCGGTCAGAAAAGCCGCGCCAGCCAGCGTCAGCAGCGACAGCACGTAGGCCAGGTAGCGCTTGCTGTCGTCGACCGCCGCATCGATCAGCAGGATCAGCGAAACCATGACCAGCACGAAAATCTCGGGCAAAGCGGGAACGAATTGGGCGAGTTGCATTGAAGTAGTGCTCATGGGCGGTCGCTCACGGTAATTTGCTTTGGGCGACGTGCGCCAACAGGTCGACCACGGACACGTGCATCACATCGGTGAACGGCTTGGGATACAGGCCCATGGCCAGGACACAGACGGCCAGCACGCCAAGCAACAGCATCTCGCGGGCGTTGACGTCGGTCATCTCCCCGACCTTCGGGTTGGTAATCGTGCCGAACACCACGCGTTTGTACATCCACAGCGTGTACGCGGCACCGAAGATCAGCGTGCTGGCAGCGACGAAGGCAAACCAGAAATTGACCTGGGTCGCGGCCATGATGACCATGAATTCGCCGACGAAACCGCTGGTGGCGGGGAGGCCGGCATTGGCCATGGCAAACAGCATGAAGAAGGCGGCGAACACCGGCATCTTGTTCACCAGGCCACCGTAGTCCTTGATCTGGCGCGAATGCAGGCGGTCGTACATCACGCCGATACAGAGGAACAGTGCGGCCGAAACAAAGCCGTGCGAAATCATCTGCACCAGCCCGCCTTCGACGCCGAGCGGGTTGAACATGAAGAAGCCGAGGGTGACGAAACCCATGTGCGCAATCGACGAATAGGCGATGAGCTTCTTCATGTCGGATTGCACCAGCGCGACCAGGCCAATGTAGGCCACAGCGATCAGCGACAGCATGATGACGAACCAGGCGTATTCGTGGCTGGCATCCGGCAGGATCGGCAGAATGAAGCGCAGGAAGCCGTAGGCGCCGACCTTGAGCGTGATCGCCGCCAGCACCACCGAACCGCCGGTGGGTGCCTCGACGTGGGCATCCGGCAGCCAGGTATGCACCGGCCACATCGGCACCTTGACCCCGAAGGCCAGCAGGAAGGCGAAGAACATCAGCGTCTGCGCCGTCATGCCAAGCGTGGTGGCGTGCCAGGTCTGGATGTCGAAGCTGCCGCCCGACTGGAAGTAGAGATAGATCATCGACACCAGCATCAGCAGCGAGCCGAGCAAGGTGTAGAGGAAGAACTTGAACGCAGCATAAACGCGATTCGGACCGCCCCACACGCCGACGATCAGGTACAACGGAATCAGCATGCCTTCGAAGAAGACATAGAACAGGATGCCGTCGAGCGAGGCGAACACGCCGTTGATGAGCCCGGACATGATGAGGAAGGCCGCCATGTATTGCGCGACCTTGTCCTGGATCACCTTCCAGCCGGCGATCACCACCAGCACCGTGATGAAGCTGTTCAACAGGATAAGCGGCATCGAAATGCCGTCGACACCGAGGTGGTAGTGGATGTTGAAGGCCGGAATCCACGCCGCCTTCTCCACAAACTGCATGGCTGAAGTCGTGGTATCAAAGCCGGTGACCAGCGGGATCGCCACGATCAGGCCAAGCAATGCCCCGCCCAGCGCGACCCAGCGCGCAAGCGCCGCGTTGCGGTCGGAACCGGTGGCGAGCACCGCCACCCCGGCCAGAATCGGGACCCAGATGACGAGAGAGAGAATCGACTGTCCGAACATGGAGTGGATTTAGTTAAGTCGCGCGAACCAGGTCACCAGGGCAAACACCCCGATCAGCATGGCAAACGCGTAGTGGTAGATGTAACCGGACTGGAAAGCGCGCACCAGCCGGGACAAGCGTTCGATCAGGTGCGCCGAACCATTGATGATGAAGCCGTCGATCACCGCCTGGTCGCCGCGCCGCCACAGGCTGCCGCCGAGCAGGCGTGCGCCTTTGGCAAAGACTGCGCTATAGAGCTCGTCAAACCAGTATTTGTTGACCAGCATGCTGTGGATGAAACTGAAGCGTTTTTGAATCGCTGCGGGGATGTCCGGTCGCTTGAGATAGAAGAACGCGGACAAACCCACGCCTGCCGCCGCCAGCCAGAATGGAAGCGTCACGATTGCGTGCAGACCCATGGCGACCGCGCCGTGGAAATTCTGGTTCAGTTCGTGCATCACCGGATGGCGGTCGGCGACGTAAATCGCGTTGCCGAAGAAATCACCAAACAGCATCGGCTCGATGGTCATGTAGCCGATCGCCAGCGACGGCAAGGCCAGTGCCAGCAGAGGCCCGGTCACCACCCACGGTGTTTCGTGGGGTTTCTCGCCATGATGGCCGTGATCGTCATGGCCGTGGGCATGCGGCGCATTCTGGAAACGCTCCTTGCCGTGGAAGACCAGGAAATACATGCGGAACGAATAAAAGGCCGTGACGAACACCCCGATCAGTACCGCCCAATAGGCGAAGTCAGCCACCGGCAGATGCGACAGCTTGACCGCCTCGATGATGGTTTCCTTGGAATAGAAGCCCGACAGGAAGGGCGTGCCGATCAATGCCAGCGAGCCGATCAGCGACGTAATCCAGGTGATCGGCATGTATTTCTTCAGGCCGCCCATGTAGCGGATGTCCTGGTTGTGATGCACGGCGATGATGACCGAGCCCGCCGCCAGGAACAGCAGCGCCTTGAAGAACGCATGCGTCATCAAGTGGAATACCGCCACCGAATAGGCCGATGCGCCGAGCGCAACCGTCATGTAACCCAGCTGGGACAGCGTTGAATACGCCACCACCCGCTTGATGTCGTTTTGCACCATGCCGAGAAAGCCCATGAACAGCGCGGTAATCGCACCGATCACCATAATGAAGCTCAGCGCCACATCGGACAGTTCAAATATTGGCGACATCCGCGCGACCATAAAGATGCCGGCGGTTACCATCGTGGCTGCGTGGATCAGCGCGGAAATCGGCGTCGGACCTTCCATCGAATCGGGCAACCATACGTGCAGCGGGAACTGCGCCGATTTACCCATCGCGCCGATAAACAGCAGGATGCCGATCACGGTCATCAGCATCCACGGCGTATCAGGGAACAAGGTGATGGTTTCACGCGCCAGCGACGGTGCCTTGGCAAACACGGTGGCGTAATCGAGCGAGCCAAAGTGGGCCAGCACCAGACCGATACCGAGTATGAAGCCGAAGTCGCCCACCCGGTTGACCAGGAACGCCTTGAGGTTGGCGTAGATCGCGGTCTCTTTGCTGTGCCAGAAGCCTATCAGCAGATAAGACACCAGACCGACCGCTTCCCAGCCAAAGAACAACTGCAGGAAGTTGTTGCTCATCACCAGCATCAGCATCGCGAAGGTGAACAGCGAAATGTAGCTGAAAAAGCGCTGGTAACCCGGGTCTTCGCGCATGTAGCCGATGGTATAGATATGCACCATCAGCGAGACAAAGGTGACAACCAGCATCATCATGGTGGTCAGCGAATCGATCAGGAAGCCCACCTCCAGACGCAGATCGCCCAGCACCATCCAGGTGTAGACCGAACCGTTGTAGGTGTGGCCCGCGCGCACATCCTGAAACACCAGAACCGAAGCAATCAACGACACCGCTACGCCGGCGATGGTGACGACATGGGCGCCGGATCGGCCGATGAGTTTGCCGAACAGTCCCGCGACCAGTGCACCAAACAGCGGCGCCAGTGGAACAATCAGATAAAGCGTCTGCATGTCCATCCGCATCAGCCTTTCAGGTGGTCGAGGTCATCGACGTTGATCGTGCGCATATTGCGGAACAGCACCACCAGTATCGCCAGGCCGATGGCAGACTCGGCGGCAGCGACGGTGAGGATGAAAAAGACGAAGATCTGGCCGTGGATGTCGCCGAGGTAATGCGAGAACGCAATGAAGTTCATGTTCACTGCCAGCAGCATCAACTCGATTGCCATCAACAGAATGATGACGTTCTTGCGGTTGAGGAAGATGCCCAGCACGCTGATGGCAAACAAAATGCCGCCCAGCACCAGGTAATGCGATAAGGAAATCATGCGCCCGTCTCCCCTGCTTCCGGCTTGTGCTCGGTTTGTTTTTGCCCGCCTTTTTTAATTACGGCCTGCATTTTCACGATGCGCAGACGATCGTTGCGCTTGACCTTCACCTGTTCGGCCGGATCAATGTACTTGCTGTCCTTGCGGCGGCGTAGCGTCAGCGCGATGGCAGCGACAATCGCCACCAGCAGAATCACTGCGGCCAGTTCAAATGCATAGACATAATCGGTATAAATCAGCCGCCCGAGTTCCTTGGTGTTGCTGTAATCCGCAGGATGCGGCACCGGCGTGGACATCACCGCCAGGCCGAAATGGCGACTGCCCAGAATAAGCGCCATCTCGATCATCAACAGCACAGAGACGAAACCCGCCAGGGGCAAATAATCCCAGAAACCTTCGCGCAACTTGTCCAGGTTGATGTCGAGCATCATCACCACAAACAGGAACAACACCATCACCGCGCCGACGTAAACCAGCACCAGGGTAATGGCGAGAAATTCCGCCTCCAGCATCATCCACAGTCCGGCCGCCGTAAAAAACGCCAGCACCAGAAACAGTGCAGCATGCACCGGGTTACGTGCGGTGATGACGCGCAGCCCGGCAAACACCAGGATGGCGGCGAAGAAATAGAAGATCGCAGTCATGTAAGTCATGTCGGTTTTCTAACGGTACTGGGCGTCGGCAGCGCGGTCTTTTGCGATTTGTTCTTCGTACTGATCGCCGATGGCGAGCAACATGGGCTTGGTGTAATACAGATCACCGCGTTTTTCTCCGTGGTATTCCAGGATGCGCGTCTCGACGATGGAATCCACCGGGCAGGATTCTTCGCAAAAACCGCAGAAGATGCACTTGGTGAGGTCGATGTCGTAGCGTGTGGTACGGCGTGTGCCGTCCTCGCGTTTTTCCGACTCGATGGTGATGGCCAGCGCCGGGCACACGGCTTCGCACAGCTTGCAGGCGATGCAGCGCTCTTCACCATTGGGATAACGACGCAGCGCATGCAGGCCGCGGAAGCGCGGCGACTGCGGCGTTTTTTCTTCAGGAAACTGAATCGTGATTTTGCGTGCGAACAGGTGCCGCCCCGTGAGCATCATGCCGCGCAGGAGTTCAATCAGAAGCAGGCTGCCGAAAAAGTGTGTGATCTGTTTCATGGCTCGCTCAATGGAAGAGATAACCATACGGCGTCTGCATCATGCCGCCAACCACGACGATCCAGACGATGGTGATGGGTATGAACACTTTCCAGCCGAGACGCATGATCTGGTCATAGCGGTAGCGCGGGAAAGTGGCGCGAAACCACAGGAACAGGAACAGCACGAACATGACTTTCAGCGCCCACCAGATGAAGCCGTCTGGCAGGAAAGAGACCGGCGATAGCCACCCACCCAGGAACATCAGCGTGGTCAGCGCGGCGATCAGAATCATGTTGGCGTATTCGGCGAGGAAGAACACGGCGAACGCCATGCCGGAATATTCCACATGGAAACCGGCGACAATTTCCGACTCGCCTTCGGATACGTCAAACGGGGCGCGGTTGGTTTCGGCCACGCCGGCAATCAGATAAACAATAAACAAGGGGAACAGCGGCCAGATGTACCACTGGTGTGCTCCACCCGCCTGCCCCTGCACGATGTCGACGAGGTTGAGCGACTGCGAGGCCATCAACACGCCGACCAGTGCGAAACCCATCGCGATTTCATACGACACAATTTGCGCAGCCGAGCGCATCGCGCCGAGGAAGGCATATTTGGAATTGGATGCCCAGCCGGCAATGATGACGCCATAGACACCCATCGAGGTGATCGCCATCACATACAACAGGCCCGCATCAATGTTGGCCAGGACCAGATTGTCGGTAAACGGAATGACCGCCCAGGCCGCCAGCGCGGGTGCGATGGCCAGAATGGGCCCGAGTATGAACAGCCCTTTGCTGGCGCCAGAGGGAATGATGATTTCCTTCATCATCAATTTCAAGCCATCGGCAATCGGCTGCAGCAGTCCCAGGTAACCCACGCGGTTGGGCCCGATGCGCACCTGCATCCAGCCAATTATTTTTCTTTCCCAATAGGTCAGGTAGGCCACACTCAGCATCAACGGCACCACCAGCGCCATGATCTTGACCAGCGTCCAGGCGACGGTTTGTATGGCGACCCAATCCAATTCCATGCCGCCCATCAGACTGCCTCCGCCGTAATGGGGCCGAACATCGGCCCGAGGCTTGCCGTCAACGGATGGCCGCTCGGAATGCGCACGCAGTTATCCGGCAGCAGATCATCGCGCTGCACTTTCAATGTCAGTGCCGATGCGGTTTGCCGCACCGAGACCCGGCCATTTTCCTGCAGACCCAGCTTCTCGATCAGTCGGCTGTGCATCCGCGCAACAGGCAACGTTGCATCAAGCGTCATCTGGAGTGCGTGCGAGCGACGCACCACGGCATCGGTCTGATAGATCGGCACTTCGGCCACCCGCTCCAGGCCTTCGATTGCCTGCGGCGGCGACACGCTTACGCCACTGATCTCGTTGGTCAGGAATGCCTGAACTGACCCGGTGGGGGTTTCACCCAGCGCGTCACGCAGCACTTCTTGAGAATCGTTGTGATCAAAACCGGCCAAACCCAGCAGGTTGCCCAACACGCGCAACACTTTCCAGGCCGGGCGCGTTTCGCCAAGCGGCTTGACCACGGCGCTGAAACTCTGCACCCGGCCTTCGGTGTTGACGAAAGTGCCCGACGTTTCGGTCCAGGGTGCAATCGGCAACAGCACATCGGCGTAATCGAGCGACTTGCCTTTGTAGGGAGACATCACCACCACAAACTCGGCGGCATTGATGCTGTTCAACGCACTGACGGGATCGTGGGTATCGAGTTCAGCTTCGACCCCCAGCATCAGATAAGCACGCAAGGGCTGGGACAGCATTTGCTGAGCGTTCAACCCCTTGATGGCGGTTTGACCCAGCGGGCCGCAGCCCGGAATCGCACCGACCGCCACTGCGCCTACGCTGTTGGCGGCTTCCCCCAGCACGCCAAAACTTGCACCGGCGAGACGCGCAACTTCCTGCGCCAACATGTGAATCTGCGAGTACGTGGGGTGGTGCTGCGCCATGTTGCCAAGGAAGACCGCACGCGCATCTCCCCCTGAAGAACCCTGGCCTCCGCCTGCAATGCTCTCTGCCATCTTGCGTGCGATATCGTCGACTATTCCATGAACGGCGACATCCGGAACCGGTAGCTTTTTCAGTTCAGCCAGCGCCATGCATACGCCCGCCAGCGTGGCTGCAAGCTGGGATGGCGCGACGATGCGCTTGGCATGCACTTTGCCGAGAAATTCATCTTCAGCTGCGTTAATAAGGTTGAGCTCGCCATACCAGCGCACCGATTCGCGGATGCGGTGTGCCATCAGCGGATGATCCTTACGCAGGTTGGAACCCACGACCAGCATGCGATTGAGCCGCGACATATACGTCACCGGCATGCCTAGCCAGAAACCACCATGTGCCTTGCTGTCGAGCGAAAAATCGGACTGCCGCAAACGATGGTCAACGTTGCCGCTGCCCATGCCGCGCATGATTTTTTGCAGCAGGAACAATTCTTCGGCAGGACGATAAGGCGTCGACAACGCGCCTATCTGCTCCGCCGGAATCGCCTTCAGTTTATCGGCAACGAACGCCAGTGCCGCCTGCCAGGTGACTTCGACCCACTGCCCATCCTGCTTGATCATTGGCTGGGTCAGACGCTCGGCGGTATTGAGGCCTTCGTATGAAAAGCGGTCGCGATCGGCCAGCCAGCATTCGTTGACGTCTTCATTTTCACGCGGCAATACGCGCATCACCTTGTTGTCCTTGACGTGGACTTCAAGATTGGAACCCAGACTGTCGTGCGGGCTGATCGAATGACGGCGTGACAATTCCCAGGTGCGCGCCCTGTAGCGGAACGGCTTGCTGGTAAGGGCGCCAACCGGACACAGGTCGATGACGTTGCCCGACAATTCGGATGCCACCTGATTCGCCAGGAACGGCATGACTTCGGTGTGCTCGCCGCGACCGGCCATACCGAGCTCCATGACGCCGGCAATCTCCTGGCCGAAGCGGACGCAGCGACTGCAATGGATGCAGCGCGTCATGTCGGTGGCAATCAATGGGCCGAGATTTTTCTCGACCACGACACGCTTGATTTCCTGATAACGCGAAGACGAGCCGCCGTAGCCCACCGCCAGATCCTGCAGCGTGCACTCGCCGCCCTGATCGCAGATCGGGCAATCGAGCGGATGGTTGATCAGCAGAAACTCCATCACACTTTTTTGTGCGCTAACCGCGTATTCAGAACGGGTGAACACCTTCATGCCCTCGGTCACCGGTGTGGCGCAAGCGGGCAGCGGTTTCGGCGCCTTTTCCACCTGCACCAGACACATGCGGCAGTTGGCGGCGATGGAGAGTTTCTTGTGATAGCAGAAATGCGGGATCGTGATGCCGACCTGATTCGCCGCATCCATGATGGTGTCGCCGCTTTCAACCTGAAGCGCGCGTCCGTCGATTTCAATATTGAGCGTTGCCATACCTAGTGCCCTGTCCCGTCCATGCAGCGCTTGTGCTCGATGTGATGCTCGAACTCGTGGCCATAATGCTTGAGGAAACTTTGGACCGGCATCGCTGCCGCGTCGCCCAGTGCGCAAATCGTGTGGCCACCGATGCGGCCCGCCACGCTATTGAGCAGCTCAATATCGTCCGGACGTCCCTGGCCGTGCTCAATGCGATGGATCACCCGGTACATCCACCCGGTGCCCTCACGACACGGCGTGCACTGGCCACACGATTCTTCGTGATAGAAATAGGACAATCGCTCCAGCGCACGCACCATGCACACCGTCTCGTCCATCACGATAACCGCGCCCGAGCCCAGCATGGAGCCCGCCTTAGCGATGGAATCGAAGTCCATGGTGCAGTCCATCATGATGTCGCCCGGCAACACTGGCGCGGACGAACCGCCCGGAATGACCGCCTTCAGTTTGTGGCCGCTGCGTATGCCCCCTGCCATTGCAAGCAATTCGGAAAATGGCGTGCCCAGTGGCACTTCATAATTGCCCGGCTTGTTGACGTGACCCGAAACTGAAAACAGTTTAGGCCCGCCGTTGTTGGGCTTGCCCAGTTCCAGGAACGCCTGACCGCCGTGCTGCATGATCCACGGCACGCTTGCCAGCGTTTCGGTATTGTTAATGGTGGTCGGCTTGCCGTACAAGCCGAAGCTGGCGGGAAACGGTGGCTTGAAACGCGGCTGGCCTTTCTTGCCTTCCAGCGATTCCAGCAGCGCGGTTTCCTCACCGCAGATATAGGCACCATAGCCATGGTGCGCATGCAACTGGAAGCAGAAATCGGTCCCGAACAGCTTGTCGCCGAGGAAGCCCGCCTCGCGCGCTTCGCTCAGGGCACGCTCGAAAATGTCGTAGCAATCGAATATTTCGCCGTGAATGTAGTTGTACCCCACGCGTGCGCCCAGCACGTAACCGGCAATGGCCATGCCTTCAATCAGCTGATGCGGATTGAAGCGCAGGATATCGCGATCCTTGAACGTACCCGGCTCGCCTTCGTCGCTGTTGCAAACGATGTACTTGTCGCCCGGAAACGCGCGTGGCATGAAGCTCCATTTGAGCCCGGTGGGGAAGCCCGCACCGCCGCGCCCGCGCAGCGCGCTGGTCTTGAGTTCGGCAATGATGGCATCACCCGGCATCTGCTCGGTAATCACCCGGCGCAGCGCCTGATAGCCACCATTGGCCACATAGGTTGCAAGCGAACCGGGATGGTCGAAAGCCTGCGTCCAGCTGCAGACCTGAGAATTGGGCGTGAGCAAACTCATTTCAGACGGCCACTCATTTCAACTTCTCCAGCAGTTCGTCCACTTTCTCGGGGGTGAGATGCGTGTGCATAACGTGGTTATTGTGCAAACACATCGGCGCATCGCCACAGGCGCCCATGCATTCGCCTTCTTTCAGGGTGAAGCGGCCATCTTCGGTGGTTTCGCCAAAACCGATCCCGAGCTTTTTCTTCAGATACTCGCCCAGTTCACCCGCTCCCATCAACATGCAAGGCAGGTTGGTACACAGCGTGATCTTGTGGCGACCCGGACGTTGGGTGTCGTACATGTTGTAAAACGTGGCGACCTCATAGGCCGCAATCGCCGGCATGTCGAGATAATCCGCCACATACTCGATCAGCGCGGGTTTCAGCCAGCCACATTCAGTCTGCGCAATGCGCAGCGCGCCCATTACCGCCGACTGCTTTTGGTCCGCGGGATACTTGGCCACTTCCACATCGATCAGCGCGAGGGACTCAGCACTCAGCCGCTGGCTGTCTTTTAAATCAGGCGTAGCCATCAGCGGTCAATCTCCCCGAAAACAATATCCTGCGTGCCGATAATGGCCACGACGTCTGCAATCATGTGGCCGCGCGACATTTCGTCGAGCGCAGCCAGATGCGGGTAACCCGGGGCACGAATCTTCAGGCGGTAAGGCTTGTTGGCGCCGTCCGACACCAGGTAAATACCGAACTCGCCCTTGGGATGTTCCACCGAGGCATACGCTTCGCCGGCAGGCACATGCATGCCTTCGGTAAACAGCTTGAAGTGATGGATCAGCTCTTCCATGTTCTGCTTCATGTTGATCCGAGAGGGCGGCGCGACCTTGTGGTTCTCGACTATCACCGGGCCGGGATTCTTGCGCAGCCAGTCGACACACTGCTTGATGATGCGGTTCGACTGACGGAATTCCTCGATGCGTACCAGATAGCGGTCGTAGCAATCGCCGTTGGTGCCGACCGGAATATCAAAATCCATGCGGTCATACACTTCGTAAGGCTGCTTCTTGCGCAAATCCCACTCGATTCCGGAGCCGCGTAGCATCGGCCCGGTGAAGCCCAATGCCAGCGCGCGCTCGGGTGACACCACGCCGATACCGACGGTGCGCTGCTTCCAGATGCGGTTGTCGGTCAGCAGGGTTTCGTATTCGTCGACATACGTCGGAAAGCGCTGGGTGAAGTCTTCGATGAAATCGAGCAGCGAACCCTGGCGGTTTGCGTTCATCGATTTCATCGTGGCGGCGGAGCGGGTATGCTGCGCCTCGTACTGCGGCATGGTGTCAGGCAGGTCGCGGTACACGCCGCCCGGACGATAGTACGCAGCATGCAGGCGTGCACCTGAGACTGCTTCATAACAGTCCATCAGGTCCTCGCGCTCGCGGAAAGCGTAGAGAAACACCGTCATCGCGCCCACATCCAGCGCGTGTGCGCCCAGCCACAACAGGTGATTCAGCACCCGGGTAATTTCGTCGAACATCACGCGGATGTATTGCGCACGTTCCGGCACCTGGATCTGCAACAGCTTTTCGATCGCCATCACGTAAGCATGCTCATTGACCATCATCGACACATAGTCGAGGCGGTCCATGTAAGGAACCGACTGGATGAAGGTCTTGTGCTCGGCCAGCTTTTCGGTCGCACGATGCAGCAGACCGATGTGAGGATCGGCGCGCTGAATCACTTCGCCGTCGAGTTCCAGCACCAGCCGCAACACGCCGTGCGCAGCGGGATGCTGGGGGCCGAAGTTCATCGTGTAGTTCCGGATTTCAGACATTTGAACACTCCGGAATAAAACCCATTAATCCTGCGCAGTTACGGGCCATTTTAATTTGAATCGGGACCATCAGCGCCCTTCCCCGTAGCTTTCATCGCGCACGATGCGTGGCACGATTTCGCGTGGCTCGATCGATACCGGCTGATAAATCACGCGCTGCTGGGTGGGGTCATAGCGCATTTCGACGTTGCCCGACAAGGGGAAGTCCTTGCGGAACGGATGGCCGATAAAACCATAATCGGTGAGGATGCGACGCAGGTCCGGATGGCCTTCAAACACGATGCCGTAGAGATCAAAGGCCTCGCGCTCGAACCAGTTGGCTCCCGGCCAGATGTCGACCATCGACGCCACAAGCGGCATATCGTCGTCCGGGCAAAATACCCGCACGCGCACGCGCTGGTTGTTAGCCACCGACAGCAGATGCACGACTACGGCGTAGCGCGCACCTTCGCCGCCTTGATTAAAACCAGCGCCATCGCCATAGGCCGAATAATCCATGCCGCACAGATCAATCAGCTGTTCGAAGCGGCAATCCGGATGGTCGCGCAGCGTGGTCATGGCAGAGACATAGGCCTGCGGATTGATGACCAGGGTCAATTCATCCAGACGCTCGGTTATCTGTACGAGCGCATCACCCAGAACGTTTTGCAGGCAGGCAGAAAGAGACGCGTATGTCGCAGTCATGGGCAGCAATCAGCGGGCAATGGTGTTGGTACGGCGGATCTTGTTCTGCAGCTGGATGATGCCGAACAGCAGTGCTTCTGCCGTAGGCGGGCAACCAGGAACATAGATATCCACCGGCACAATGCGATCGCAACCGCGCACCACCGAATAGGAATAATGGTAATAGCCGCCGCCGTTGGCACACGACCCCATGGAAATCACCCAGCGTGGTTCGGCCATCTGGTCGTATACCTTGCGCAGCGCAGGCGCCATCTTGTTGCACAGCGTGCCGGCAACAATCATGACATCGGATTGCCGCGGGCTCGGGCGAAACACGATGCCGAAACGGTCCAGGTCATAGCGCGAAGCGCCGGCCTGCATCATTTCCACCGCACAGCAGGCCAGACCAAAAGTCATCGGCCACATCGAACCGGTGCGCATGTAATTGATGAGCTGATCGGCCTTGGTCGTCACAAAGCCCTGCTCGAGAACGCCCTCGATACTCACGCTGCGCCCTCCTCTGCAAACATCACTCCCATTCCAGCGCCCCTTTCATCCACTCATAGATGAAGCCGACCACCAGAATGCCGAGAAACACCATCATGGCAACAAAACCAGCCAATCCGATCTCTTCCAGCACAATGGCCCAAGGGAAAAGAAAGGCGATTTCCAGATCGAACAGGATAAAGAGAATGGCAACCAGGTAATAGCGCACGTCGAATTTCATGCGCGCGTCTTCAAACGCTTCGAAGCCGCATTCGTATGGGGAGAGCTTTTCGCTGTCCGGGCGATTCGGGGCCAACAGGCTGCCCGCAATGATCGGACCGATCCCGAATGCGAGACCGACCAGAATGAACAATAAAATTGGGAGGTAGTTCTCCAGCACTGGGGTTCCTCCGTCCAAGCCTTGGCTTAGGCTATTGAATAATTATGGACTGAGTGTATTAGCGCAGAGCACCGGCTGTCAAGCCGAAATTTCGTATTTTGTCCTTGATAATCAAAAGCTTATTCGATAGCGAATGCTAATGAATGAATCAGGAAAATTGATGGTGCCGACGGCGAGACTCGAACTCGCACAACCTAAGTCACTACCCCCTCAAGATAGCGTGTCTACCAATTCCACCACGTCGGCCAAAGCGCTTTTACACCTTGAATAGCCGGACGCATTGCGCCCTGCCATGTATTACTTTTACTGCGGAATATCGCCTGCTTTTGAGCCGGTGTTCTGACCCGGAACCTGTTGCTGAGGTGCCGCAGGTTGCGTTGTTGAAGTCACGGGTACTGTCGTCCGGTCCAACACACTTTTCGATTCGTGCTCCTGCAGGCCAAAATAGGCCAGGGTCAAGCTGGTCAGAAAAAACAACGTCGCCAGAACAGCGGTGCTGCGGCTCAGAAAATTGGCCGAGCCGGTAGAACCAAACAGGCTTCCTGCCGAACCACCGCCAAATGCTGCGCCCATGTCAGCGCCTTTTCCGTGTTGCAGCAATACCAGCGCAATCAACGAAATGGCAACAATAATATGAACAATCCAAACCAGTGATTCCATAATTAATTTTGACTCTTACTCGGTTTGACTCTTACTTGGCAGCTGCCCGGCAAATAGCCACAAACTCTTCGGCAACCAACGACGCCCCGCCAATCAGGCCGCCATCAATATCCGGCTGAACCATTAATTCTGACGCATTCGCAGCTTTTACGCTACCCCCATATTGAATCACCAGCTGATCCGCCACAGCGGGATCCAGCGCTGCAATCTTGCTGCGGATAAATGCATGCACCGCTTGCGCCTGCTCGGGAGAAGCGGTTTTCCCGGTGCCTATTGCCCACACGGGCTCGTAGGCAAGTACAGCGTTCGTCAGCGATGCAATCCCTGCGGCATTGATCACAGCGTCGAGCTGACGTGCAACCACGGCTTCGGTTATGCCCGACTCACGTTCATCCAGGGATTCACCCACACACAGAATAGGTTTCAAACCCGCAGCCTGGGCAGCCATGTACTTGCTTGCCACCAGCGCGTCAGACTCGCCGTACAGGCTGCGCCGCTCCGAATGCCCTACGATGACGTAGGTGCAACCAAACTCGAGCAGCATGGCGGCTGACACTTCACCGGTGTATGCGCCCTTTGCTTGCTCCGACAGATTCTGCGCACCCCAGGCGATAGACGAACCGGCAAGTTCTGCCTGCGCTTGGGCCAGATAGGGGAACGGCACACACACCACGGCGTCAATACCTGCCAAAGCGGGTTTGAGTGCGGCCAGCAACGCGGCATTTTCTGCCAGGCTGCCGTGCATTTTCCAGTTACCGGCTACGAGCTTTTTGCGCATGGGAGTGTGCCAAAGAAAAGTGCGCGATGGTAAGCGTAACGCGCCGGTCGGTCAACCGCCCCGCGCGATTCACGCATCAGAAATCAGCCGAAACGACCCGTAATATAGTCTTCCGTCTGTTTCTTGCCCGGGCGCATGAAGATGGTTCCGGTTTCATTGAATTCGATCAGTTCACCCAGATACATGAACGCGGTGAAGTCGGATATCCGCGCGGCCTGCTGCATGTTGTGGGTCACGATGGCGATGGTGTAATCGCTTTTGAGCTCATTAATGAGCTCTTCGATCTTGGCGGTGGAGATGGGGTCGAGCGCCGAAGTCGGCTCGTCGAGCAGCACGATTTCAGGCTTGACTGCGACCGCACGCGCGATACACAGACGCTGCTGCTGGCCACCGGAAAGCGACAGGCCGTTCTGTTGCAGCTTGTCCTTGACCTCGCCCCACAGGGCAGCTTTTTTAAGCGCCCATTCAACCCGATCATCCATTGCACTCTTCGACATGCGCTCGTACAGCCGCACACCAAAGGCAATGTTCTCGTAAATCGTCATCGGGAACGGCGTCGGCTTCTGGAACACCATGCCGATCTTGGCGCGCACCAGATTCACGTCCTGGGTTTTGTCGAGCAGGTTCTTGCCGTGGAACAGAATCTGGCCTTCGGCGCGCTGCCCGGGATACAGGTCATACATGCGGTTGAAGGTGCGCAACAGCGTGGATTTACCGCAGCCGGACGGCCCGATGAAAGCCGTCACCTTTTTGTGGGCGATGTCCAGATTGACGTTATTGAGGCCTTTGAAATCGCCGTAGAAAAAATCCAGGTTGCGAACCTGCAGGGAAGCATTTTCGCCGGTTGGTATGGCTTGATCGGGCATGGTGAGGTTCCGGGGAAATTAATGTTTGACTTTGTTGCGGAAAACGACGCGCACACCGATGTTGACCGCCAGTACCAGCAAGGCAATCAACAGCGCGCCGCCCCAAGCCAGATTGACCCAGTTCTCATACGGGCTCAATGCAAACTGGAAGATCACCACCGGCAGGTTGCCCATGGGTTCCGCCATATTGGTGCTGAAGAACTGGTTGTTCAAGGCGGTGAACAGCAGCGGCGCGGTTTCGCCGGTGATACGCGCCATCGCCAGCAGCACCCCCGTCACCACGCCAGATTTGACCGCGCGCAGCGTCACCTTGAGCGATACCTGCCAGCGCGGCGCGCCCACCGCGAATGCCGCTTCGCGCAGGCTGGTCGGCACCAGCTTCAGCATGTTTTCGGTGGTGCGCACCACCACCGGGATGGCGATCAGCGCCAGCGCCAGCGAGCCTGCCCACCCGGAAAACCCTCCCGTGGTCACCACAAACAGCGCATACACGAACAGGCCGATGACGATGGAAGGCGCCGACAGCATGATGTCGGTCATGAAACGGGTGAAGGAGGCAAATTTCGACACGCGGCCATATTCGGCCAGATAGATACCGGCCAGAATGCCGATCGGCGTCGAGATCAGCATCGAAAAAAACAGGATCAGGCCGCTGCCTACAATGGCATTGCGCAGGCCGCCGCCTTCAGACCCTGGCGCCGGCGTGTCCTGGGTGAAGAGGTCCATACTCAACGCGGCAAAGCCCTTGGAAAAAAGCGTCCACAAAATCCACATCAGTGCGATCAGGCCCAGGCTCATTGCAAGCATGGACAGGGAGATACCGATGCGATTGCGCCAGATTCGACGGTTATACAAAGTCATAGAACGCCTTACAAGCCTTCGGAGCCCATGCTGCGGCTGATCAGCCAGCGCGAAATCGCCAGCACGACAAACGTGATAATAAACAGCACCAGGCCCAGTTCAAACAGGGACGCGATGTGCAATCCGGGATCGGCTTCGCCGAATTCGTTGGCCAGGGTGGAGGCAATCGAGGTGCCGGGTGCGAACAGGCTGCCGTTGATGCGATTGGCATTGCCAATCACGAAGGTGACGGCCATCGTCTCGCCCAGCGCGCGCCCCAGCCCCAGCATGATGCCGCCGATGACGCCCACACGCGTATAAGGCAACACGACATTGCGCACGACTTCCCAGGTGGTGCAGCCAACGGCATAAGCCGACTCCCTCAGAACATCCGGCACGGTTTCGAATACATCGCGCATGACGGATGCAATAAACGGGATGACCATCATCGACAGCACGATGCTGGCAGTGAGAATGCCGACGCCGATGGGCGGCCCCGAAAACCAGCTGCCAATCACGGGCACATCGCCCAACAGGGCCTGCAAGGGCGGCTGGATGTATTCAGCAAACAACGGCGCAAACACAAACAAGCCCCAGATGCCATACACGATGGAGGGGATGCCCGCCAGCAATTCAATCGCGGTACCCATGGGGCGGCGCAGCCATACCGGACAGATTTCAGTCAAAAACAGGGCGATGCCAAAACTGATCGGCACCGCGATCAATAGTGCCAGCACAGACGTCACCACGGTGCCATAGATAGCAGCAAGGGCACCGAACTCCTCATCTGGCACGCTCCAGATATTGGTCCAGAGAAAAGACGGACCGAAAGCCTTGAGACTGGGCCATGCCTCGATGGTGAGCGATACCAGTATCCCCACCAGCGCAGCCAGGACGACAAACGCGAACAGCTGGGTGATGTGATGAAAAATCTTGTCTTGCAGCCAGAATTTTCGGACCTGCTGGGCATGCAGATCGATTCCGGCGGATGCGCTGGGCTCGCTCAAAATTGTGTGCCTATTCGTTTGATTTTAATCTGCGAAAGCAGCCGTCACAGAAGACAGCTGCTTTCGCGGAGCGCCGGAGGCAATACGCCGCCTCCGGCCAGGTTCAAGTCAGTTCAATCCGGACAGCTTACTTGATGTTCTTCATCTCGGCTTCGACCATCTTCACGACGCTGGCGGGCAGCGCAACAAAGCCCAGTTCTTCAGCCATTTTCTGGCCGTTGTTCAGCGACCACTTGAAGAAGTTCACCACGTCTTTTTGCTTGGCCGCATCAGCGCCTTTTTCATACGCCAGAATATAAGTCGCCGTGGTGATGGGCCAGGCGTTTTTGTGCGCCTGATCCAGCAGGTCGGGCGCCATGCCCCGGACCTTGAAGTTGGCGCCCGCGGCTGCGTCCGCCACGGCATCCTGATTCGGCACGATATAGTTGCCGGCACGGTTCTTCAGCGCAACGAAGTTCATCTTGTTGATCGTCGCGTCGGCGATATCCACATAGCCAATCGTGCCCTTGATCTTCTGCACGTTGGCTGCAACGCCTGCATTGCCCTTGCCGCCAACGGCGTTGGCCGGCCAGTTGCCCGTGTTACCCGCACCGACTTCACGCATGAAAGCCATCGACTGCTTGGACAGGTAATGGGTGAAAGCGTAGGTGGTGCCCGAACCGTCCGAACGATGCGACACGGTGATGGCCAGATTCGGCAGGGTCACGCCAGGGTTTAGTCTGGCGATGGCAGGATCGTTCCACTTGGTGATGGCGCCACGGAAGATATCGGCGGCGGTGTTGCCGTCCAGCTTCAGCTTGCCGGATTCAATACCCGGAACGTTGATAACGATGGTGACGCCCCCCATCACGGTAGGCACCTGAACCAGACCGGCGGCATCCAGGTCTTCCTCCTTGACCGGCGCATCCGAACCACCGAAATCGACGGTCTTGGCCTTGATCTGCTTGACGCCGCCCGACGAACCGATAGCCTGATAGTTGACCTTGTTGCCCGTGGCGGCCTGATAAGCCTCCGCCCACTTGGTGTAAACGGCATAGGGGAAGGTCGCGCCCGCACCCGTGATGTCGGCGGCCAGGGCGCTAACCGAGAAAGCCAGACCCGCGGCCGTAGCTACAGTGCCTAGAACCATTTTATTGAATGTACGCATATTAGGATCTCCGGTAATAAGTTGACGTTGCCTCAGGGGCGACATCGACATACTAACGGGCGAATATTACAGTTTTATTTTAGGTCAGGAAATCAGGCACCCGCAGCGGCCGCCCTCACGGCTACGGCGATTTTCTCTGCTGTTTCACGGACGAGCACGGCATCCCTGCCCTCAACCATCACCCGGATCAACGGCTCTGTACCCGACGCGCGCAGAACAACCCGGCCTGTACCGTTAAGCGCCGCCTCCGCTTCCGTGGTTGTAGCGCCTACCGCAGGCGAGGCATCCAGCTTGAAGCCTTTGTTTACCGGCACGTTGATCATGACCTGGGGGTAAGTTTCAAGATCGGACGTACACGCTTCAAGTGTTTCTCCGGTTTCACGTAAAGCACGCAGCACCTGTAACGCCGATACGATGCCGTCCCCGGTCGTGTGCTTGTCCAGACACAATATATGCCCCGACGTTTCGCCACCGAGCGTCCACCCATTGGCATGCAGGCGCTCCATCACATAGCGATCCCCTACCTTGGCGCGTTCAAAAGGAATTTCAATCCGGCCTAGCGCATGCTCAGTCCCGAGATTGGTCATCAGGGTCCCCACCACGCCACCTTTCATGTAGCCGGTCTGGATGCGGTGGCGCGCAATCACATACACCAGTTCGTCGCCGTCATAAATCCGGCCCTGCGCATCGGACATCATCAAGCGATCGCCGTCGCCGTCCAGTGCAATGCCCAGATCCGCCCGATGTTCGCGCACCGCGTCAGAAAGTGCCTTGGTGTGTGTTGCTCCGCACTGGTCGTTGATATTGAAGCCATTCGGCGCATTGCCGACCGCAATCACCTCCGCGCCCAGCTCATGCAGAACGTGTGGCGCAATATGATAGGTCGCGCCATGTGCGCAATCCACTACGATGCGCATCCCGCGCAAATCGAGGTGGTTGGGGAAGGTGCTTTTGCAGAACTCGATATAACGCGCCGCAGCATCTTCGATCCTGCGCGCACGCCCCAACTGACGTGCCTCGACAGTCACAATGGGGAAATCCAGCCGTGCTTCGATGGCTTCTTCCACACTGTCTGGCAACTTCTGGCCACTGGACGAAAAGAACTTGATTCCGTTATCTTCAAACGGATTATGCGAGGCCGAGATCACCACACCCGCCTGCAGGCGCAAGGCGCGCGTCAGGTACGCCACGGCCGGAGTCGGCATCGGTCCGGTCATCAACACATTCACGCCTGCAGCCGTGAAACCGGCTTCCATCGCGGCTTCCAGCATGTAACCTGAAATGCGCGTGTCCTTACCGATCAATACGGTGGGATGCTGGTTAGGCGGCAAACTGCCGCGATCAGCCACCAGCACCTGTCCAGCCGCGTAGCCCAAGTGCATGACAAACTCCGGGGTTATTGGCGACACCCCCACCTTGCCCCGCACGCCATCGGTGCCGAAATATTTACGTCCCATCTTGTTGTTCCTCCACTGCATTCCAAACTGCCAAGGCATCATGCATTGCCGACACGTTATGTACTCTGATTAGCCGCGCACCGCGCGAAATCGCTGCCAGATGCGCTGCCACACTGGCAAACTCCCGCGCATGGACATCACGTCCGGTCAGCAAGCCCAACATAGCCTTGCGTGACAGGCCAACCAGCACCGGGACATTCAAATCAACCAACTCGGACAAGTTATTGAGCAAGGCCAGATTGTGCGCCAGGGTTTTACCGAATCCAAAGCCAGGGTCGATCACCAGCCGTTCACGCGTAATCCCGACCGTTTCGCACGCTTGCATCCTGCCCTGCAAAAATTGCTTCACCTCATCTACAGCATTGGCATAACACGGGGCCTGTTGCATGCCCTGCGGCTCACCCTGCATATGCATGAGGCACACTGCCGCGTCAAATTCGGCCACGGCCTCAAGCGCGCCAGGCGCACGCAAGGCCATGACATCATTGACCATGACCGCACCCGCATTGAGGGCTACCCGCATCACCTCGGGCTTGCTGGTGTCGATCGACACCACGCATCCACGGGCGACCAGCGCCTCGATCACCGGCAATACGCGACCGATTTCCACGTCTACCGTTACCGCTACCGCTCCCGGGCGGGTCGACTCCCCGCCCACGTCAAGAATGGCGGCCCCTTCATCCTGCAACTTCAGCGCATGCTCAATGGCAGCCTGCGCATTGGGCAGACGCCCGCCATCCGAAAACGAATCCGGGGTGACATTGACGATGCCCATGATGAGGGGCCTGGCCAAAGAGAGACGGTACGAGCCGGCGTAAAGTACGGACATAAAAAGGGAGGGGCAAAAGCCCCTCCATTGTAGTGTGCAAACAGGTTAAAGCATCAGGCTTCCTGCGCCGGCTCCGCGGTCGGTGCGGGCGCACTGGGCTTGTCCCCGCCGCTCGCCGGCGGTTGCGGTGCGGCGGACGGCTTGGGCGGACGCGCTGGACGCCCTGCCATGATGTCGCCAATCTGGTCGGCGTCAATGGTTTCCCATTCCATCAGGGCGGCCGTCATCGCCTCGACCTTGTCGCGGCCTTCGGTGAGGATATTCGTAGCCCGCGCATATTGTTCATCCAGAATACGGCGGATTTCGATATCGACCTTCTGCATGGTGGCTTCGCTCATGTTCTTGTGCGTGGTCACCGAGCGTCCCAGAAACACTTCACCCTCGTTTTCACCGTATACCATCGGACCCAACGCTGCGGACATGCCGTAACGCGTCACCATATCGCGTGCGATGCTGGTGGCGCGCTCGAAGTCGTTCGATGCACCCGTCGAAATACTGCCGACAAATATTTCTTCCGCCACCCGCCCACCGAACAGCATGCAGATTTGCGACAGCATTTGATCCTGATACAGGCTGTAGCGATCGAGTTCCGGCAAGGACATGGTCACGCCCAGGGCGCGGCCGCGCGGAATCACCGTGACCTTGTGCACCGGATCGCAGCCCGGCAGGGACATGCCGATCACTGCGTGGCCGGACTCGTGGTAAGCCGTTTTTTTCTTGTCCTCGGGCGTGATCACCATGGACTTGCGCGCGGCGCCCATGAAAATCTTGTCCTTGGCCTGCTCAAAGTCGTCCATGTCGACCAGACGCTTGTTACCGCGTGCCGCAAACAGGGCCGCTTCGTTGACCAGATTGGCGAGATCGGCGCCGGACATGCCCGGGGTGCCACGCGCCAGAATGTCAGCTCGCACGTCGGGCGCAACGGGTACTTTGCGCATGTGCACCAGCAGAATCTGCTCGCGACCCCGAATATCGGGCAAGCCCACCACCACTTGGCGGTCGAACCGGCCGGGGCGCAACAGGGCGGGGTCAAGCACGTCGGGGCGGTTGGTCGCAGCGACCACGATCACACCCGCATTCGCTTCAAATCCATCCATTTCGACCAGTAACTGGTTCAGCGTCTGCTCGCGTTCGTCGTTGCCGCCGCCCAGGCCAGCGCCGCGCTGGCGGCCGACTGCGTCGATTTCGTCGATGAATATGATGCAGGGCGAACTTTTCTTGGCCTGCTCGAACATGTCGCGCACACGCGCAGCACCGACACCGACAAACATCTCGACGAAGTCAGAACCCGAAATGCTGAAAAACGGTACTTTGGCCTCACCTGCGATCGAGCGTGCCAGCAACGTCTTGCCGGTTCCGGGTGGGCCCACCAGCAACACGCCGCGCGGAATCCGTCCACCCAGCTTCTGGAATCGCGACGGGTCTTTCAGGAATTCAACCATTTCGACGACGTCTTCCTTCGCCTCGTCGCACCCTGCGACGTCGGCAAACGTCACCGGGTTGGTGTTTTCGTCGAGCAGACGCGCCTTGCTCTTGCCGAACGAGAACGCACCGCCCTTGCCGCCGCCCTGCATCTGGCGCATGAAGAACACCCACACGCCGATCAGGAGCAGCATCGGGAACCAGGAAATGAACAGGTTCATCAGGAAAGAAGGCTGCTCTTCCGGCTTGGCTTCGACCGATACGCCATTCTTCAACAGATCGGACACCATCCAGGGATCGCTCGGCGCATAGCTGGTGAAGCGCTGGCCGTCGTTGCGTTCGCCTTTGAGAACATTGCCTTCAATCACCACCTTGGTGATCTGCTGCTGGCGCACCTCCTCGATGAACTGCGAGTACGGCACCTGCTTCTGCGCAGTGCGCTGCGCGCCAAACTGATTGAACACGGTCATCAGGACGACAGCGATAATCAACCAGATTGCGATGTTCTTGGACAAATTGTTCACACTTACTCCTTGGTGCCGAGTCGGCACGGTTTAATCTGGCGCAGCATATTTAGACTTATTCTAAACCTTATCCAGCCGGGTTGCCACGGCGGCGCTATGTCTCGCCAACCTGTGTTGCCATGGGTCGACGGCCCAACAAATACACTTCATTGCTGCGATCGCGCGAGGCCTCGGGTTTGCGGATCAGCACCTGCTCGAACGCCTGCCTCATCTGTGCGCGAAATTCCTCAAACCCGACGCCCTGAAATACTTTGACCAGAAAATTTCCATCTGGTTTCAACCAGTTTGCAGCAAAATCGAGCGCGTACTCGCACAACTCATATTGCCGGGCCTGATCGCTCAGCATGATCCCACTGATGTTGGGTGACATGTCGCTTAATACAAGGTCAACCCGTCCGGATTTCAACTTTTCTTCCAGCCAGGCCACGGTTTCCGGCTCGGTAAAGTCGCCTTGCAGGCTGTCGACACCCGGCATGGACGCTACCGGTAGCAAGTCGATCGCCAGCACCCGGCCCTGCCGGCCCGTTTTTTGCACCGCCACCTGACACCAGCTGCCGGGCGCTGCGCCCAAATCCACCACCGTCATGCCAGGGCGAAACAAATGGTCGCGCTTGTCGATTTCCAGCAATTTATAGGCGGCGCGTGAACGGTAACCATCCAGCTGCGCCTTTTTGACGTAAGGATCTGTCACGTGTTCGTGCATCCAGGCACTGCCTGATTTGGTTCGTTTCGGCTTCTCTGCCATCTCTATCGGCTACAATCCGCCCTCAGTTTAAGGAATATGGCATGAAATCTCTTACGGCCGCACAGCGGCAACATCTCAGAAGTTTGGCACACACCCGCCAGCCGGTCGTCATGATAGGCAACAACGGGCTCAGCGCCTCCGTATTGAAAGAAATCGAACTTGCGCTCAATTCACACGAGCTCATCAAGATCAAGGCAGCCAGCAACGAACTGGAAACCCGCCGCACCTGGATGGCTGAGATATGTGCGGGCACCGGAGCCAGCCCGGTTCAGCAAATAGGCAAAATATTGGTGATTTATCGCGCAGCCAGCAAGCCCGTGATCGTCCTGCCGGTCTGAGTACATCCTGCGCTGCGAGTCGGCGGGGTTAGCGTGCCAAACCCGCGCGCCAAACCAGAATCAGCCCCAGCGCACTCTGAATCAGATAAAGAATGCTCGATATCCCGTGCCAGCGGGAGAAGCGGTCGGCAAATACACTTTGCATCACGGCCAGCGGCATCGCCTGATCTTTCAGCCCCTGCATGATGGGCTGGATACCAAAGTGGCCCGCCAGCGTTAATCCCAGCATCAAGGCGACGCCCCAGAAAAACAGGGTTTTCAGGGCGCGGCCGCCATCGCGGGCAAGACGATAAACAAGCAGATAAGTTGCTGCAGCGATCCCGACCCAGGCGATGACGCCAAACAGTTTTCCGGCCAGCATCCCTGCCAGTTGCTTATCACCCAGGCTGGCAAACAATACGGGGGCCGCAATGTAGCCTATCGCCCACATGCCGCCTATCCACAACACCAGCGACGTGCCGGCAAGACCTTCCCAAAAGCGCCGCATGATTATTTGTACAGGACGTCCAGCACTTCGTATTGGCGAACACCACCGGGCGCCTGTACATCCACGTTATCGCCCGCATATTTTCCGATCAATGCACGCGCGATCGGTGACGAAACAGATATCTTGCCCTGCTTGATATTGGCTTCGTCGTCGCCCACGATCTGGTAGGTCACGGTTTCACCAGAAGCGGCATCCTCAAGTTCGACCGTCGCACCGAAGACTATCCGGCCATCTGCGTCGAGCGTAGTCGGGTCGATAATCTGTGAGTTCGACAACTTGCCTTCCAGATCAGCAATCCGACCTTCGACAAAGCCCTGTTTTTCCTTGGCCGCATCGTATTCGGCATTTTCCGACAGGTCGCCATGCGCGCGTGCCTCGGCAATCGCCAGGATTACAGTCGGACGCTCAACGCTTTTCAAATGTTGCAATTCGGCGCGCAATTTTTCGGCGCCCACCACGGTAAGAGGGTATTTGGTCACTAGCTTGCCTTTTAAGATCAGTGCTGCTTCAACTCAGTGCAGGCGCTGATGCAGCGACTGCAGGGAATACACTTCGAGTTCGGTGCCATGCTGCATGCCCATGCAGGCAGCTTGAGCACCCGCCAGCGTCGTGAAGTACACCACCCGACGCGCCAGTGCTTCGGCGCGAATGGTGTAGGAGTCCTTCACCGCTTTTTTATCCTCAACCACGTTGACAATGAAATCCACTTCGCCGTTCTTGATCATGTCGACAATGTGCGGGCGGCCTTCCTTGACCTTGTTGACCACGGCGACGGGAATGCCCGCTGCTTCGATCGCCTGCGCGGTGCCGCGCGTGGCGACCAGATTGAACCCCAGATCGCGCAACGCCTGCGCCACTTCGATCACGGCCTCACGGTCGCTCGAGCGCACACTGACAAAAGCGCGTCCACCCGGCTTCGGTAGTTCGGAGCTCGACGCCAGCTGCGACTTGAGGAAAGCTTCGCCAAAATTGTTGCCCACGCCCATGACTTCGCCGGTCGACTTCATTTCAGGGCCGAGGATGGTATCGACACCGGGGAATTTACGGAACGGGAATACCGCTTCCTTCACCGAGAAATACGGCGGGATGATCTCTTTTTCGAACCCTTGCGACTTGAGCGAAATTCCCGCCATCGCCCGCGCAGCAATCTTGGCCAGCGGTGCACCGATAGCCTTCGACACATAAGGTACGGTTCTTGACGCGCGCGGATTCACTTCCAGTACGTACACCGTATCGCCCTGAATCGCGAACTGCACGTTCATCAGGCCAATCACATTCAGCGCCTTCGCCATCGCCACGGTTTGGCGGCGCATTTCGTCCAGCACGTCCTTCGACAAGCTGTAAGGCGGCAACGAACACGCCGAATCGCCGGAATGCACGCCAGCCTGCTCGATGTGCTGCATGATGCCGCCAATGACCACTTGTTCACCATCGGACAGCGCATCCACATCGACTTCAATGGCGTCGTTCAGAAAGCGATCGAGCAGCACCGGAGAATCGTTCGATACCTTCACCGCTTCGGTCATGTAACGGCGCAGATCGGATTCCTCCCGCACAATTTCCATGGCGCGTCCGCCCAGCACATAGCTGGGACGCACCACCAGCGGATAGCCGATTTCCTCGGCCATGCGGATGGCACTCTCAGGGTCACGCGCAGTGCGGTTAGGCGGTTGCTTCAGGCCCAACTCTTGCAGCATTTTCTGGAAACGCTCACGGTCTTCTGCTGCATCGATCATGTCAGGACTGGTGCCGATGATCGGCACACCGTGCTTTTCCAGGTCACGCGCCAGTTTCAACGGCGTCTGACCACCGTATTGCACAATCACGCCAAAGGGCTTTTCAATGCGAACGATTTCCAGCACGTCTTCCAGTGTCAGCGGCTCGAAATACAGGCGGTCGGAGGTGTCATAATCGGTGGAAACGGTCTCCGGGTTGCAGTTGACCATGATGGTCTCGAAACCGTTTTCACGCAGCGCCAGCGCGGCATGCACGCAGCAGTAGTCGAACTCGATACCCTGGCCGATGCGGTTCGGCCCGCCACCCAACACCATGATTTTTTTCGCATTGGTTGGCTGAGCTTCGCATTCTTCCTCGTAGGTCGAATACATGTAGGCGGTTTGCGTGGAGAACTCTGCCGCGCAGGTATCGACCCGTTTATAGACCGGATGGAGATCCAGTTCCTGGCGGCGCGCACGGACTGCGTGCTGGTCCGTGCTCAGCAATCTGGCCAGGCGGCGATCGGCGAAGCCGGCGCGTTTCAGCAAGCGCAATTCTTCACGGTCAATATCTGCCAGCGCGCGTCCGGCAAGCGAAGTTTCCAGTTCAATCAACACCTGGATCTGGTCAAGAAACCAGGGGTCAATCTTGGATACAGCGTGGATTTCTGCCAGGCTCATGCCGACCCGGAAAGCATCGCCGACATACCAGATGCGCTCGGGGCCAGGCGACATCAACTCGGCTTCGATTTCTTCACGGTCCGTCGTCTTGGGGTCAAAACCGTCGACGCCGACTTCCAGACCGCGCAAGGCTTTTTGCAACGACTCCTGGAAAGTGCGGCCGATGGCCATTACTTCACCCACCGATTTCATCTGCGTGGTGAGGCGATCGTCGGCCTGCGGAAACTTCTCAAAGGCAAACCGCGGAATCTTGGTGACCACATAATCGATCGAGGGCTCGAACGAGGCCGGAGTCGCGCCGCCGGTGATGTCGTTCTGCAACTCATCGAGCGTATAGCCAATCGCCAGCTTGGCCGCCACCTTGGCAATGGGGAATCCGGTCGCCTTGGACGCCAGCGCAGAAGAACGCGACACCCGCGGATTCATCTCGATCACCACCATGCGGCCGTCTTCCGGGTTGATGGAAAACTGCACATTGGAGCCGCCGGTGTCGACGCCGATCTCGCGCAGCACTGCGAGGCTGGCATTGCGCATGATCTGGTATTCCTTGTCGGTCAAGGTCTGCGCCGGCGCAACGGTGATGGAGTCGCCGGTGTGCACGCCCATCGGATCAAAGTTCTCGATCGAGCAGATGATGATGCAGTTGTCCTTGCGGTCCCGCACCACTTCCATCTCGTATTCTTTCCAGCCGAGCAGGGATTCCTCGATCAGGAGCTCATTCGTCGGTGAAGCTTCCAGACCGCGTTCGCAGATGGCAACGAATTCATCACGGTTATAGGCAATACCGCCGCCTGAGCCGCCCATGGTGAACGAGGGGCGGATTATCGAAGGAAAGCCTAATGCAGCCTGTACCTGCAAGGCTTCTTCCAGACTGTGTGCAATCGAGGAGCGCGCCGAGCCCAGGCCCAACTTGGTCATCGCGGCCTTAAATTTCTCACGGTCTTCCGCTTTGTCGATGGCTTCCTTCGACGCACCGATCATTTCGACGCCGTATTTTTCCAGTACGCCGTGTTTGGCCAGATCAAGCGCGCAGTTGAGCGCAGTCTGCCCACCCATGGTCGGCAGCAGCGCATCGGGGCGTTCCTTTTCGATGATCTTTTCGACCACCTGCCAGGTAATGGGCTCGATGTAAGTGACGTCGGCCATGTCCGGATCGGTCATGATCGTCGCCGGATTGCTGTTGACGAGGATGACTTTGTAACCCTCTTCACGCAACGCCTTGCACGCCTGCGCGCCGGAATAGTCGAATTCGCACGCCTGCCCGATAACGATGGGGCCGGCGCCGATGATGAGTATGCTTTTTAGGTCTGTGCGCTTGGGCATGATCAGTGTGCTCCGGCGTGATCGGCCATCAGCTTGATAAATCGGTCGAACAAATAGCTCACGTCGTGCGGACCGGGGCTGGCTTCAGGGTGACCCTGAAAGCTGAATGCAGGTGCGTCGGTGCGCGCGATACCCTGCAGCGAACCATCAAACAGCGAGACATGCGTGCTGCGCAACGTGTCGGGCAAACTGGTGGCATCCACAGCAAAACCATGGTTCTGGCTGGTGATCGCCACGCGTCCACTTTCGAGATCCTTGACCGGGTGGTTGGCGCCATGATGACCAAATTTCATCTTGGTCGTTTTGGCGCCCGAAGCCAGCGCAAGCAATTGATGCCCGAGGCAGATACCGAAAGTCGGCACGCCCGCAGCCACCAGTTCAGCAATAGCCTGAATCGCGTAATCACACGGTTCCGGATCTCCAGGACCATTGGACAGGAAAACGCCATCGGGTTTCAGCGCCAGTGCATCGGCCGAGGTGGCAGTGGCGGGCAGCACGGTCAAACGGCAACCGCGCTCGGCCAGCATGCGCAGGATATTGTGCTTGACGCCGTAGTCAAAGGCCACGACGTGAAAACGGGGCTCGCTCAACTGGCTGTAGCCGCGCCCGAGCTTCCATTCGGTTTCGTTCCATTCATAAGCCCTGGGCGTACTCACCACCTTGGCGAGGTCCATGCCCGCCAGCCCCGGGAAGGCGCGTGCCGCTTCGAGCGCCGTCGCTTCATCCAGCGTTCCCGCCATGACGCAGCCACTTTGCGCGCCCTTCTCCCGCAAAACCCGGGTCAGGCGGCGCGTGTCGATGTCGGCGATGGCCACGATATTCTGGCTTTTCAGATAATCCGTGAGCGAAGATCCGGCACGAAAGTTTGAATACAAGCGTGGCACATCGCGCACCACCAATCCTGCCGCATGGATGCGATCTGACTCAACGTCTTCTGGATTGATGCCGGTGTTGCCGATATGCGGATAAGTCAGCGTCACAATTTGACGTGAATACGAAGGGTCGGTCAGGATTTCCTGATAGCCGGTCATCGCGGTGTTGAACACCACCTCACCGGTTGTGATGCCGTCGGCGCCGATGGAAAGGCCGCGAAACACCGAACCGTCAGCTAAAACAAGGATGGCGGGCTGGGTACGAGACAAGGAAGACTCCGCAAGACAATAGACGTGGCGCTGGTGACAAAATTCAGGCGGGCCGCTTGCACGAACCCGCCTGAACTTGAATGTCATGATTATAGTCGATCCAGCCCCCCGCTTCAATGACTTCCGGGGCAGCTTCCCCTCGCTTCAAGGGTGCAAATGATCCAGCCCACCGTCCATGTCGATCTCGGTCAACTCGGTAAACCCACCGATACAGGCACCTTCGATCATGATCTGCGGTACGGTGCGCGCGCCATCGGTCGCCACGGCAAATTCTTTCATCGCGGCTTGGTCGAGATCAATGCGGACTTCATCATAGCCAATGCCACGCTTATCGAGAAAAGCCTTGGCTTTCACGCAAATGGGGCATGTGCCCGTACTGTAAACCTTGACTGCATTCATGTTTGCTTCCTGTTATATAACGGTTTATTCAAGCGCAGAGAGCCAAACGCGGCTATTTCAGGTTCAACACGTCGCGCATGTCGTACAACCCTGGCGCACGGCCCTGTAACCATTTGGCGGCGCGCAGCGCGCCTTGCGCAAAGGTGGCGCGGCTGCTGGCTTTATGAGTCAACTCAATCCGTTCGCCGATTCCGGCAAATAACAGCGTGTGATCGCCCACGATGTCGCCCCCCCGTACGGTGGAAAAGCCGATGGTTTGTGCATCACGCTCACCGGTCACACCCTCGCGACCATAGACTGCGCAGCTGGCCAGATCACGATGAACCGCATGGGCAACCGCCTGCCCCAAACCCAGCGCGGTGCCAGAGGGCGCATCCACTTTGTGACGATGATGCGCTTCGATAATCTCGATGTCATACCCATCATCCAGCACCACGGCAGCCAGTTCAGCCAGCTTCATCAGCAAATTCACCCCGACGCTCATATTGGGGGCGAACACTATCGGGATCCGCTGTGCCGCAGCCGCGATACGTGCTTTTCCGTCATCATCGAAACCCGTGGTACCAATAACCAGCGGCACCCCCGCTGCGATGCACGCGTCGAGATAGCCAAAAGTGGCTTCCGGGCGGGTGAAATCAATCAATGCCTGCGCGGCTTGCAAGGCTGTTGACGGCTGATCGGTTACGTGGACCCCGCTTGCCGCACCCCAGGCAGCGCCAGCATCCTGCCCTATCATCGGGCTGCCAGCACGATCGATTGCCGCATGCAAGATGCAGCCCTCATCGGCCGCCACCGACTCGAGCAATGTCCGACCCATGCGACCGGACACCCCAGCAAGCGCAATCCGCACGGTCATCGCTTGGTGCCTGTCAGGGTCGACAACACCGTTTCCTCGGCTATCAGCCAACGGCCGTCCCGTTCAACCATCAGCAACTGCTTGACTACAGCATCGCGATAATTATCGGAACGATAATGCTGATTGAACGTCATCGTGACAGCCCCCTCTTCAGTGCGGTCAATTGAAGGTGAGTCAATCTTGATGTCCACTTTCTTGTCCAAACCAAACGACAAACGGCGGCGCTTTTCCCAGCCTGCGCGGCTGCCGCCACCTGACGGCATAAAGCTGGCGTCGTAGGCAGCGAAATAAGCGGCTTTGTCTCGACGCGCCCATGCGTCAACCCAGGTATTCAACGCCTTGAATACCGAGTCATCGCCTTTGTCAGCCCCCTTGGATGCCCCACTAAAAGACGGGACAAGGTCCGGCTTGAGCTGCTCGATATTGGTTTCGGATTGCAAACTCAGCGCCGCAGATGTGCGGGGGTCAACATAGGCCGGCGCATTCTTGGGACTGGGTAGCGGCGATACGATGCTGCTCGTCACAGAAGATGATTTAACCGGTTGCGATGCCGGCGCAGCGGCTGGCTTCTCAACCCACGGCTGAACCACAGCCGTGGGTGTCGCCGCAACGGGAGCTGACTGAACAGCGTGCTGCGGGGTCGGTGATTGAACGACCGGAACAGGTTCGGCTTTTGGCGCCAATTTGGCGGGTAAGGCGCTGGCCTCCACTGTAGCAGCGGGGACCGGTGTAATTTTGGACTCAGGCGTTGCGGGCGGCACAGCGGGTACGGCCGCAGGCAAGTCGCCTTCTATCCGCGCCAGTATTTCACCGTCGAAAAACAGCGTGATGCGCTTTTGTTCGGCCAGCTTTCCAGCCTTGTAAAACACGTACACATAATCCCAGCGATCGGTACGGAACGGGTCGACCACCAGCGGCGTCCCCAGCAGGAAGCGGACCTGGGAGCGGTTGAGACCCGGTTTCAGGCGGACAATGTTTTCCTGATCCAGAGCATTACCTTGCTGGACATCAATACGGTGAGGACCCAGGTTAACGCTGGAACACCCGGAAACCAGGCTTAAAAGCAGAGCAGAAATCAGGAAATGACGCATAGCCAGGAAACCGGAAAGGTTGAGCGGTTGGAAAAAAACGTATCATAACGTATTCGCGTTCTCAATCTGGAGACCCCATTGAGCAATCCATCCGATCTCAAAAGCATCGGTCTCAAAGCCACGCTGCCTCGTCTGAAAATTCTCGATCTGTTTGAACAGAGCAACAAGCGCCACATGACTGCCGAAGAAGTGTATCGGCTGCTGTCGGACGAAGATCTGGATATTGGACTGGCCACGGTCTACCGTGTGCTCACCCAGTTCGAGCAGGCCGGGCTATTGATCCGCCACCACTTCGACAGCGACAAAGCTGTTTTCGAGCTCAACGAAGGCGACCACCACGACCACCTGGTCTGTTTGCAATGCGGAAAAGTCGAAGAATTTCTGGATAGCGAAATTGAAAAACGCCAGCATCGCATTGCCAAGGAGCGCGGCTTTTCCATCCACGACCACTCACTGCAAATCTATGCCGATTGCATCAAGGAAAACTGTCCCAATCGCAAGACTAACGATCCCCGTCAGCGCGCGTAAGGCCTGATCGCCGCGCATAACCCTGCCACGCCTTCGAGCAGACGCGGTGTGGGCCGATGCAGCAGGTCGGCATCCACGCTGACGAATGCGTTGTTTTTCACGGCAGGCAGACTTGCGAATGACAGCCATAGCCGGCGCAAGTCCGGCGCATCACTGCCCCCCACGATCAACGCGGGGGCTCGCTGCAACACCGCCTCGCGCGACACTACCGGAGACTGCCCACGCAAATCGGCAAACACGTTGTGCGCACCACACAACGACAGGGCATCACTGATCCAGTGCGCGCCACCCACCGTCATCAACGGTCGATCCCAAACCTGATAAAACACGTTGATTGGTGGTTGACGGCGGGTCGACACCTCAAGTGCAGCCAACTGTGCGGAGAATTTCTGGGCGGCCGCATTACCCGATTCCACATGCCCACTCGCCTGACCAATCAGGCGCAACAAGCGCGCCACATCGTCCAGTCGGGTGGCTTGTGTGTGCAAAACGGGCACGCCCATTTTTTTGAGGCCGTGAATATCGGCTGCGCGATTACCGCCCGCCCAGACAATCACCAGGTCCGGTTTGAGCGCAAGAATGCGCTCAAAGTTGATGCGGCTGTAGCCGCCCACGCGCGGCAGGGCCTGCACCGCCTGCGGGTAATCGCTGGCGCTGTCCACGCCCACCACCTGCGACCCTGCACCCACCGCAAACAACAGTTCGGTGAGATGAGGCGTCAGTGAAATGATGCGCTGTGGTGGCTGAGTGAATTCGAGTGTTTGCCCTGCGTCATCAACCAGGCGAAGCGTCGCGGCTTGCACGGGCATCGCCAGCAGCAGGCACAGCCCAAGCGTGATGCGGTGGATCACTGTTCGGCCAGACTTACGCCGTGAAAAATCAAGCTTGCACGCCGGGCATCGAAGCGAAGCCGCGAAAACGAGGCCGTCGCCACCTCGACACGATAAGCCTGCTCCAGGGGGAGATGCAGCGCCCAGGCAAACGCCATGCGGATGACGCCCGCATGGCCGACCAACAAAACATGCTGATCGGTATTATTAGCGAGCAGATCATCCAGGCCAGCCGCTACCCGTGTATGAAAATCGGCGAGCGGTTCCGCCCCTTCCGGACGCGCATTGACCGGATCAGCCTTGAAACGCTCGAGTATGCCTGGTGCACCCTGCTCAATCTCGGCCGCTGACTTTCCTTCCCATATGCCAAAGCCGACTTCCTTGAGTCGATCATCAAGCGACAGCGGCAACTCAAGTCGACCCGCCAGGGTTTCGGCAAACTCACGGCAACGCCGCAACGGCGAAGAAACCAGCTGTGTCCAGGGCCGGGCGTCCCCCACGGCAGCATGCATTTGTGCCCAGCCTTTTTCTGAAAGCGGGTCATCGACCTGACCCCGATACTTTCGCCCGCCAACCGGCTCGCCATGGCGCATCAAATCCAGTGTTGTGGTCATCCCAACATCACCAGATTGTCCCGATGGATCAGCTCCGGTTCATCCATATAGCCCAGTTCAGCTTCGATCGACGTACTGGGTACGCCGGCAATCCGCCGCGCTTCGCTCGAACTGTAATTGGTCAGGCCGCGTGCGATTTCATTGCCTTCAGTATCGACAATCGCGACAACGTCCCCGCGCAGAAAATTGCCGGTGATGCCGATTACGCCCACCGGCAGCAAACTCTTGCCTTCTTCCTGAAGCGCACGCACTGCCCCATCGTCGATCACCACACCACCACGCATCTGCAGATGGTCGGCCAACCACTGGCGACGCGCCACCAAGGTTTCCTGACGCGACACCAACTGGGTTCCAATGGCCTCACCGTCCGCAAGCCGAAGCAATACGTTGTCCTCACGCCCGCTACAGATCACGGTGTGGGCGCCGCTACGGGCCGCACGTTTGGCCGCAAGTATTTTGGTCAGCATCCCGCCGGTTCCCACACTGCTGCCCGCGCCTCCTGCCATATGGTCCAGATCCGGGTCGCCGGCGTGAGCATTCATCACCAGCGTCGCACTCGGGTCCTTGCGCGGATCCCCGGTATACAAACCCGGCTGATCCGTCAAAATGATCAGGCAATGGGCTTCAACCAGATTGGTGACCAATGCGGCCAGTGTGTCGTTGTCACCGAGGCGAATTTCATCGGTGGCGATCACGTCGTTTTCATTGATGATCGGGACCGCGCGAAGCTCCAGCAGCGTTCGCAATGAGGAGCGCGCATTCAGATAACGCGTCCGGTCGGCCATATCCTCATGGGTCAGCAGCACTTGTGCCGCATTCAGTCCGTGAGCGCGGAAAATCGATTCATACGCCTGCACCATCCCCATCTGTCCCACCGCCGCTGCGGCCTGCAATTTCCTGACCGACTTTGGACGTTTATTCCAGCCCAGTCGTGACATCCCCTCGGCAATCGCCCCACTCGATACCAGCACCACTTCTCGACCCTGTTCGGTCAATGCCGCAATCTGCTCAGCCCATCGCGACAGCGCTGCGTGATCAAGCCCCTTGCCACCTCCAGTAACCAGACTGGAACCGACTTTGACGACAATGCGGCGGGCGTGTTTAACAACCGACACGTTCATCGTGCCGCCTGTCGCAAATTTCTCACCGCTTCCTTGCCATCCCTGACGCGAATGCCGTCGGGGCAGAAATGGTCTTCAAAAAGCGCTTTTTGATAGGACAACAGCGAACGGAGTTTGATGCCTTCCCAGCCCGCATTGCGTGCCTTGGACCAGGTGCCGCCAGGATGACCATAAGCGTACAGGCGCCGCTCGGCCGATTCGCAGCGGATGCCTTCGAACGACACGTTTTTGGCGCCACCAGCCGCTTCGATGATCACGGTATAGCGAACCACCCGATCTTCGCCTACGCTGATCGATTCAGCATCGATGAAGTGCTGGTTACGCGTTGCCGAAGAGACGTTAAAGGGAATCAGGTTTTCGGCTTTGGGATAAGCAGGAAGTTTGACCGCCACTTCGGACCAGGGCTTGTCCTGGTCGAACTCAAAATCGAATTGCCCCCATTCGGCACGAGCGGCAAAAGGCAGACAGAAAAGTAAAGCAAGCAGAATTTTCATGGGGGCTATTTTATTGATTCAGCGGCGATATGTCTCCCATTAAGATAAGCGCTTCCTGAATCACACTTGAATCGTATTGCGAAATCAAAACATTCAAGTCAGGTGCCATGGCTTAAAATCCATGGCGTCTCCAGCAGTTTTCTGAATCGCCTCTGACCTTCATTACCCACCCTGTCCCCTATGTTGCACGCCTCTCTCAAACGCTATGCCTGGCTTTCGATAGCCGCTGCCCTGGCCACAATCCTGCTCAAGGGTTGGGCCTGGTGGATTACGGGTTCTGTGGGTCTGCTCTCCGATGCACTGGAATCGTTCGTCAATCTGGCGGGCGCCATGATGGCACTGGCCATGCTGACACTGGCGGCCAGACCCGCGGATGACAACCATGCCCACGGGCACGGAAAAGCAGAATATTTTTCCAGCGCGTTTGAGGGCTTCCTCATTCTGATCGCCGCAGTCGCCATCAGCTACACGGCCATCGAGCGCCTGCTCAACCCACAACCGCTCGAAGCGGTAGGCTTCGCCCTGGCCATATCGGTGGTGGCTTCAATCATCAATCTGGCCACCTCACGCACCCTGATGAACGTGGGGAAGCAACACAAATCCATCACCCTGGAAGCCGATGCGCATCATCTGATGACCGACGTCTGGACATCGGTTGGGGTCATCGTGGGCGTGGGCCTGGTCTGGCTGACCGGCTGGCTGTGGCTCGATCCCGTGATTGCCCTGCTGGTGGCCTTGAATATTCTATGGACCGGATGGCAGTTGCTGCAGCGTTCTGCCGCAGGCTTGATGGATGTTTCCATTCCGGAGGATGAGCTTCAGGCAATTGAAGCCATCCTGGATGGCTATCGCAAGCACGGCTTGAAATTTCACGCCCTGCGCACCCGTCAGGCCGGCACCCGTGCCTTTATCACCGTGCACGTACTGGTGCCCGGCGCCTGGACCATCCAGCATGGCCATGACTGGTCCGAGCGCATCGAAGCCGACATCCGGCAGGCGGTGACACACGTTCACATCACCACCCATCTGGAGCCGATGGAAGACCCCGTCTCACTGGCTGACCAGGAGTTGGATCGGCACGAAGACTGAGGCGGCAAACACTGACTTGATCGTGTTCAGGAGGTGACCGCAGGCCATGTCGGCCATGAGACGATTTAGTTGCTGCGGTACATGGAATCCCGGTTGAACGGATAGTTCGGCTGCGACCCTTCGACACTCTTGCCTGCCAGCACTTGCCACAGTTCCATCCAGCCATGGTCAAAGGCATGGGCCGACCCGGCCATGTAGATGCGCCAGATGCGATATTTTTGTTCGCCTATGATCTTCCGGGCTTCGTCGGCATGGTCTTCCAGCCGGTTGACCCAATGCCACAGCGTTTTGCCGTAATGGGGTCGCAGGTTTTCCGCATCCAGGCATTCGAGGCCGCTGCGGGAAGCCGCACGCAATACGTCCGAGGCATGCACCAGTTCCCCCCCCGGAAACACATAGTCTTCGATGAATTCGGCAATGCCACTGCCGAGCCCGATTGCATCGGGTTCAGCGGTGGTGATGCCGTGGTTGAGCACCAGCCCGCCCGGCTTGAGCAAGCGTGCGATCCTGTCGAAATAGTCGCCCAGATTCGCCTGACCCACGTGCTCAAACATGCCCACGCTGGCGATCTTGTCGTAAGCGTCAGGCTCCTGCATGTCACGATAATCCAGGGTACGCACGTCTACCCGACCTGTCAGGCCCAGCGCTTCGATCTGTTGACTCACATACGCATGCTGATCGTCCGACAGCGTGATGCCAACCACCTGCACGCCGTAATGTTGTGCCGCATGCAGGACCAGCCCACCCCAGCCGCAGCCTATGTCGAGAAAGCGTTCGCCCGGCTGGAGGTCCAGCTTGCGGCAAATGTGATCGAGCTTGGCTTCCTGCGCCGCATCCAGGCTCATGTCCGGAGTTTTGAAGTAAGCGCAGGAATAAACCCGCTTCGTGTCCAGCCACAAGCCGTAAAAATCGTTGGAGACGTCATAGTGATACTGGATATTTTTGCGATCCCGGGTGCGCGTATGGCGCCACCACTTCCAACTTTCCGAGCCCATTTTCGGCATCAAACCACCTGCATTGCACAGGCGGTCACCCAGCGCCAGGATGTCGCGGGCACTCCCTTCCAGGTCCAGCGCGCCTTCAACATAAGCCCGCGCCAAAGCCCCCAGATTGGGATTTGCCAAGGCTTTCAGGCTAGCCATATGATGCAGCCGTATACGCACCGCAGCGAGTGCGCTCGATCCTAACAGTTTGCCATTCCACAGCTCAACAGCCAGCGGCAGACCAGAGGCTTCCAGTCGCCGACGAACCTGGTGAATCAACAGTTGGTCCAGCATCACGCCCTCCTTCAAAGACAGGCGGTGCGTATTGTTTTACCGCCCTTATCTGAATCTAGGACAAATCAACCACTAGTGCACAACGGTTATTCTCGGCCAGCGTCATGGGGTCAACCTGATAGGCCGCCAGATCGATACCCATGCGAATCGGGCTGCCCGCCTTGGCGGCAGCGACCGAGGTCGCGTCGAGCTCAAACCGCAGAAAATGCACCGCCGATGTTTTTTCGGCATTCTCGCGTTCCATGTCTTCGTCGGCGATGGCATGCACGCGAGCCTGATCGGCCACCTGCACCCACACCCGGTCCTCGATGCCCTTGAGCTTTTCCAGCGCCACCTTGCGTTCGTCCGGGTCGGAATACTGGATCATCATCGTCGCCTTCCAGTTGCTGCCGTCCGGCACCAACGGGTTATAGGCATCGAGTTCGTCCTGAATCCCGGCATCTTCAAACGTGCGCTCGGCACGCAACATTTCCTGGATCTGGTAACGCATGGTTTTTTCATCTTCGAAAATCAGCGTGACGTGATCGCCCAGCTCGACCATGCGGTTCTTCTTGTGCGCCATGATTTCAGCGCGCATTTCGGGGCGCACCTTGGCATACGCCTCCAGGGTCATCAGGCTGTCACGGGTAATGTGCGGCATGGGTTTTCTCCTTACGGATGTCGGGTTATCAAAAATTCTTCACCACAGAGGCACGGAGACACAGAGGAAAACAAGACTTTTCGGCAAGTTACGCAATCGCCCATGGGTGAAAGTCTGGCTCTATGCAACACTTTGAATGGGTTTCTCTGTGTCTCCGTGCCTCTGTGGTTCAACAGCCTTTTCCGGACTTATTCCAGACCATAGGCCATGCGCAGCAGCGTGATCGGGTGCTGTTTCTGCGCCGTGGTTTCACCCATGCCCTGCAGGATGTGGCGCGCGGCAATCGCGCAGTCCGAACTCACGTAATCGGCTTGCGGTTCGGCCATCTGGCGGAACACCGGCTTGCCGATCTTCATCGACTTGTCGAAATACTCGCTTTTCACGCCCCAGGTGCCGTCGTGACCCGAGCAGCGTTCGACCAGCGTCACCTTGGCGCCGGCCAGTTGCAATGCGTCGCGCGTCTTGTTGCCGATGTTCTGCACGCGCTGGTGACACGGCACGTGATACGCCACCTTGCCCAGCGGCGCGGTGAAATCGGTTTTCAGCAAGCCGTCGACGTTGCGTGCCATCAGGTATTCAAACGGGTCCCACATCGCTTCTTTCACCGCCTGCACATCGGCGTTGTTTGGGAACATCAACGGCAGTTCCTGCTTGTACATCAGCGTGCACGAAGGCACCGCCGTCAGGATCGCATAGCCTGCCTTGGCGAGCTTGGCCAGATGCGGAATGTTGACTTCCATCAACTTTTCCACCGCTGCCAGATCACCCAGTTCCAGCTTGGGCATGCCGCAGCAGGCTTCCTTCTCCACCATCACCGCCGGAATTTCATTGTGCGCCAGCAGCTTCAACAAATCGTGGCCGATGCCGGGCTCGTTGTAATTCACATAACAGGTTGCATAGATCGCCACCTTGCCCGGCGTGCGCTGGCCGTCTTTCGCGTCAAACCCGCTTTGCGGTTTGGCCGTAGAACGGAAAGTCGCGCTGTCGTATTCCGGCAATTCGCGATCAGCATGAATATGCAGCACGCTGTCGACGATCTTGCGGATCGGCTTGCTCTTCAGGCTGGCGTTCACCGCCTGCACCACCACGGGGATCGACGCGAGCGTGCCCATCGCATCGGTCGAAGACAGCAACTTGTCGCGGAACGTCGTCCCGCCCTTCTTGAATTTGACAGCCTTGGCACGCAACATCACATGCGGGAAATCGATATTCCACGGATGCGGCGGCACATAAGGACATTTGGTCATGTAGCAGAGGTCGCACAGATAGCATTCGTCGACCACCTTCATGTAGTCGGCCTTGGCAACACCATCCACTTCCATTGTCGAAGACTCGTCCACCAGATCGAACAGCGTCGGAAACGCGGTACACAACGACACGCAGCGGCGACAGCCATGACAGGCGTCAAATACGCGCTCCATCTCCTGATTGAGTTTTTCTTCGTCGTAAAAGTCCGGATTTTTCCAATCCAGCGGGTGACGGGTCGGGGCTTCGAGATTGCCTTCGCCTATGCTCATGCGAACTCCAATTTAGACTTGGTATAAATGTGAAACGAGATTCAAAAAAAGCGGGCCGAAACCGACCCGCCTTTCATTCAAGCTGATTTACGCGTCAAGCGAGTCCAGGGTCTTCTGGAACTTGTTGGCGTGTGAACGCTCGGCCTTGGCCAGCGTCTCGAACCAGTCAGCAATTTCGTCGAAACCTTCCGCACGTGCATCCTTGGCCATGCCGGGATACATATCGGTGTATTCGTGGGTTTCGCCAGCAACTGCGGTCTTCAGGTTGTCGGCAGTAGGGCCGAACGGCATACCGGTAGCGGGGTCGCCGCACTTTTCCAGGTACTCCAGGTGGCCGTGCGCGTGGCCGGTTTCACCTTCAGCAGTGGAGCGGAACACAGCAGCCACGTCGTTGTAGCCTTCCACGTCAGCTTTTGCTGCGAAATAGAGGTAACGGCGATTTGCCTGCGATTCGCCGGCAAAAGCGGCCTTCAGATGGTCTTCGGTTTTAGAACCTTTGAGTTGCATAACCTGGTCTCCTTGGTTAAATGGACATGCTTTGCAGCACTGAGTTTTTCATCGCCCTCCAGCGTCTGGCCTGTGATTTATAGCAGACGGGACAGCGGCTGAAATCCGGCCTTTAGACTAAGTCTAATACCTGAACGAAGATTAAACCCGCACCGATAACGCTGTCAACCTCACTTTCAGGCAGCCCAATGTTTTCATAGGCTTCCGGGGGGATCGGTGTAAATTTTCATCAGTCAAAACGAGCTAATCGGGAGACTGGCATGGAAATCGCAGCATTCAGCGTGTACGACACCTGATAGCCGAGCCATGATCATGACCCACCCCGCCGCACATACCGAGATAGTTGAATCCGAACTGGAAGACATGCTGAAAGCCATCATCGAAGCCCGCTGTGGATTGTCAGCAATTCATCAACTTTTAGACGGTGCACCGACAATGGACGACATCCGTGCCCGGTTCAGCGAATGGCAGGCCACGCAGCCCCCGCCCAAACCCGGCCGCTAACGCTCAGGCAGCCGGCTCACCCAGACGCGGCCGCCCCTTCGACGTCGTCCGTCGCTGCGCCAGCCGGTCCGTGCTTTTGCCGGTTTCGCCCCAGGTCGTTGCCGATCACCTGATACGCCACTTGGTTGAGCATTTCCGGAATCACCGGATTGACCTTGCCCGGCATGATCAACCAGGTGAGATAAATCCCGGTGTCCGACGTCGCCTCGATCAGGTTGGACGCTGTTGTGAGCGAGAACCCGCTGACCTCGGAAAGATGCCGCACCATTACCGCCGAATAGCCCTTGGGCGCATTCACGCCGGTGCCAATCTCCGTGCCGCCCAGCCCCACCTCACCGAGCAGCCGTTCCAGATCGCTAAAGCGTTGCGTCTCCTCGCGCAGCGTATCGGCAAACGGAAGAAATCTTTTTCGATGCGGGTTGAAGGCATGTGGGCCTCGCTGTCTGGATGCGGGAGTTGGGCGTTATGGACTTGCCCTCAGAAGGGTCCAGCCTCAGTGCTACTTTTGCGCAAGCAACAAACGCTCAAAGCGTAATTACCTGCCCCTGCTCCAACGCTTTCAAATCCCAGTCCGGCGCAGCCAGCCGCAACTCCGCCATGATCGCCGCCTCGTTACCCGGCTTGAGATGCGTAATCCAGACCTCCGGCCGCACGCGCAGATCCTGCAAGGTCTCGGCCAGCGAATCGGGCCAGAGATGTTTGGAGGCTTGCGCAATATCCGCCAGCGCGTTTTCGAACGAGGTTTCGATGATGAGGTGGCGCAGGTCGGGGATGGCGTTGAGCGCTTCGGTGAAGGCCTCGCTGCTGGTGGTGTCGCCGCTGAACACCAGGCTGCCGCCAGCCACGCTGACCTGGATGCCGCAGGCGGGCACGACATGGTTGACCGGCAGCGGGGTGAAGGTGCGTTTGCCCAGGGTGAGTTTTTCACTCATCTGCAGGGGATCGAATTTCAGCCACGGTGCATCGGCACGGGGAATTTCGCGGAAATCCGGCCACAGATGCCAGTTGAACATGTGCGTGGACAGGACTTCCAGCACGTCGGGCAGCGCATGGATGACGACGGGCGTGGTGCGCTGGTCGCCCACGGCGTCAAGCAGCAAAGGCAGGCCCAGCACGTGATCGAGGTGGGCATGGGTCACAACCACATGATCAATCGCCAGCAGTTGCTCCAGGCTCAGGGTGGTGATGCCGGTGCCGGCGTCGATCAGGATGTCGTCGTCGACCTTGAGGCAAGTGGTGTGGCGCCCACTGCCGATGCCGCCGCTGCAGCCGAGTATGGTCAGTTTCATTTGGTAGTGTAGACGAATACGCCGTCCCAGTCTGCGGAGGGCGGGGCTTCGCGGAAATGCGCGATGCGTTCGAGGTAGATGTCGTAGAGCTTGCGTGGTGTGCGTTGGTTGAGCGCGCGCAAAGCGGATTCGGCGGCATCCCAGTCCTGTTTCTGGTAATGGGCAAATGCGGCTTCGAAGTCGGCGGCGTTTTGTTTCACGACCGGGTCGAGATCGACTTTTGAACCCAGCGGCTCATAAATCGCGACCGGCGTTTCCTTGCCCTTGACGCGCACGTCGTCAATCTTCATGAAGACATGCACCGGGTCGGCCTCGACCGTGGTCTGGGTGACCAGGATACCGACGCCGTATTGCTTGGTGATGCCTTCGAGGCGCGAGCCGAGGTTCACCGCATCGCCCATCACAGTGTAGGACATGCGGAATTCCGAGCCCATGTTGCCGACGCTCATGCGCCCGGTGTTGGCGCCGACGCCGATCTGCACGTCGGGCCAGCCGCGTGCGACGAATTCCTGGTTGAGCTGCGGTAGCGCGGCCTGCATCTCGAGCGCGGTCTGCACCGCGCGACTGGCGTGATCGGTAAGGTCTACCGGGGCGTTCCAGAACGCCATGATGGCGTCGCCAATGTATTTGTCGATGGTGCCGCGCTGGTGCTGCACGATGTGGGTCATGGTCGACAGGTAGGCGTTCAGCACTTCGGCGAGCTCGGCCGGCGACAGGTTTTCCGAAAAATTCGTAAAGCCGCGGATATCGGAAAACAGCACCGTCATGTCGCGCGACTGGCCATCCATGGTGTAGTGCGCGGGGTCCTGGCTCATTTCAGCCGCCAGTTCGGGCGGCACGTACTGGCCGAACAGCTTGGTCATCTGCCGCTTGTTGCGGCTTTCGGCAAAAAAGCCATAGGCGGTATTGAACGCATACAGGCCGAACACCGTGAGCATCGGCGCCGCCATCGGCACCACCCAGAAGCGCGTCCAGGCTGCGGCATAAGCCGCCAACAACAACGCCAGCAGGCCGATGCTCGCCGCCAGCCCGACCACCGGACCAAAACGCAGCAACACGAACGTCAGCACCCCACCCAGAATCAGCACCGCCGCCAGTTGCGCATCGCCCGCCCACGGCGGCGCGCTGCGCGTGGTGCCGTCGAGCATGCCGGCGATGAGATGCGCGTGGATTTCCACTCCGGGGAAAGCATTGGAAAAGGGCGTTACCCGCAAATCGGCCAGACCCGGCGCGGTCGACCCCAGCAGCACGATGCGGTTTTCCAACTTCGCCAGCGGTGCCTTGCCTGCCAGCACCTGTGCCGCTGAAATGTAGGGGAACGGCGCGCCTGCGCGATACGGCACGTGCACGGTGCCGTCTGCACTCAGCGGCACCCGGATGCCGCCGACTTCAACCCACGGTGCGGCGTATTGGCGGCCCAAAACACTGCTTGTTTTGACCCCGGCGGTCAGCGGGTCGCCGCCGAACGCCACGCGCAGGGTGGAGGCCGACAAGGCGGGGTAATACCCCTCGCCATACGGCGCGACCATGTGCATCTGCCGCGCAGTGCCGTCTTCATCGGCGCGCATATTGAAGAAGCCCGCGCCCTGCGCCACGCTTTGGTAGCTGGGCAGGTTGGCACCATAACCGGTGGCGGACGGCATCCCCGGTTGCAGCGGATCAAACACCGACAACGGCAGCGAGGGCGGCGGCAGACTGCCTGATTTGGTATCGCCATAACCTGCCGGAATGAAATAAAAACCCATGGCAATCGGGCGGTCGGCCAACGCCTGGGCAAAACGAGCGTCGTAATCAAGGCGCGGCACAAGTTGTTTCAGTGCCGCCTGAAACTCACGGCTGCCCGCGAGATCGGTTTTAGCCAGCTGTTTAAGACTGTTCAGCCCCGAACTGTTATCCGGCTCGGCAAACACCACGTCGAAACCCAGTGCACCGACATAATAGTGATCGTGCAACTTGTCGACCAACGCGGCCATGGTGTCGCGGCTCCACGGCCAGCGGCCCACGCTTTTCAGGCTGGCTTCGTCGATGTCGAGTATGGCGATGCGGTCATCCGGCCCGATGGGCGCAGTGCGCTTCAGCCAGACGTCATATAGCCAGGCCTCGGCACGTTGCATCGGCGCGATGTGGACGAGACCGCCCACATGCGCTGCGATCAATCCGACAAACAGCGCAGACAGGGCTGCCTGCACCAGCTTGGATGGCAATCGCATCAGCGGATTTTGTACAAGCGATTGGCCAGTTCTTTACCCTGAATGTCGTCAAGGCGTCCGTCCACGGCCTCGCCCAATGCGGCCAGGCGGTCGGCCGGATGCGGGTGGGTTTTGTAGAGCAGGCTGGTGCGGTTGTCCTTGGCCGGCAAGGCCGCCATATCCTGCAACACGCTGGGCAGGCCCCAGACGTCGTAGCCGGCGCGGGCGGCAAACACGATACCCACGCGATCCGCCTCGAACTCGGCGTCCTTGTCGAGCCCGCGCGCCATGATCTCGGCACCGTTGCCGATCAGGTTCTGCACCATCTGGTCGCTGCCCTGCGCCTTGCTGCTGGCGGCCTGCCCCAGCGCGCCAATCAGGCTGGACTTCTTGAGTACCTTGAGGTGATGCCGCTGGGTGACGTGGGCGATTTCATGCCCCAGCACACCCGCCAGCTCGGCCTCGTTGTTGAGACGCCGATACAGGCCTTTGGTCAGGAAAATATAGCCGCCCGGTGCCGCAAAAGCGTTGATATCCTCGGTATCAAGCACACCAAAATGCCAAGTGGTGTTCTTGCGTCCGGTTTGCAACGCAACCCAGTTGCCGACCAGGTTCACATAGCGTTGCAGCCCGTCGTCCCGCACCAGCGGCACCGCGCCCAGCAGGTTGCCCGAAATCTGCTTGCCGATCCGGTTTTCTTCTTCGGGCGAGTAATCGCCAAACAGCGCAAACCCCAGTTGACCTGCATCCACTTTCTGCTTGCTGGCCGGGGGCGACGCAGCGGCGCTTTGCGAGCCAGCCGGAGGCGGAGTCGTTGCCGGTTGCGTTTTCTTGTCCTTGTTCAGTTCCTGATTCAGGCGGTCTTCCAGCAGCTTGCCGAAATCAAACCCCATTGCCACGCCACTAAAAGACGCGAGCGAAATGGCCAATACCATTAATTTTGTTTTCATCAGTTACTCTCCCACGACGATGAGGACTGGGCAGGCTTGGGTTCGGGCAGGCCCGGTACATTGACCGACGCCAGACCGGACTGTTTGGCAAAGCTCTGGGCCTGCGATGTCGTCACCGTCCCGGCTTCCAGCCGTGCCAGTTCGTCCGCATTGAACTTGGCCTGCTTCAGGTCTTCGTCATTAAGGCCACGCAAACCGGCCACCGCGACGACGCGGCTGGGATCGGAACGGGTGGTGGCTGCACCAAACACATCACCCACGCCAGAACCACCGGATCCGCCTGCGCCTGCACGTACCGACAACAAGCGGATCCAGCCGGTGCTGCGGCCTGCCGTGACGCGCAACCAGCCACCCTGTTTGCTGAGAATATTGACGCTGGTGCCCTTGGCAACGTTGGCCTCAACCTTGGAACCCGAAGTGGGCTGGCTGAATAGACGCTCATTGCGCAGCACCGTGCCGGGCGATGCCCAGGCCGATGCGGCTGAAACGCATAGCAAAAATGCGCTGACTGGAATCAAGAATTTTTTCATCGTCTGTCTTCTCCATCTGATTGCAGGACTGTATGGCCTGCGTCCGTAATAACGCAAGGCCCTTTTATAGCGTTAATATGCCGCGATGAATTTTCTTGTTGCATCCATCGAATCGCTCGGTGCCAAAGTCACCGGCTGGTTTACCGTCGGCTACGACATCTTTGCCTTTCTGTTCAGGTCGATTCTGCTGTTGCTGGATCGCGCCACCTGGAACCGCGCCACCTTTGATGTCGTGATCAAGCAGGTGTACTTCACCGCGGTTCAAATTCTGCCCGTATTTCTGGGATATGCACTGGTCATTTCGTGGCTCATCATCACCATCATTTTGACTACCGCTCGCGATTTCGGCCTGACCGCGTTCGCCAGCGAAATGACAATCCGTGTGCTGGTGCTGGAACTTCTGCCCTTCCTGACCGCGCTATTTATCGCCTTGCGGTCCGGCAGCGCCATCAATACCGAAGTCGCCCTGATGAAGGTCAACAATGAATTGGACGCGCTGGCACATTGCAAGGTTCCGCCCATGCAGTTCGAGTTTCTGCCACGCCTGATCGGTGGCGTGGTTTCAGTCATCACGCTGGCAGGGCTGGCCGGACTGCTTGCCCTGCTGCTGTCCTATCTGTCGATTTATGGTCTCAGCATGGCAGGGTTTGATGCCTTTACCCAAATCCTTGCAAAAGTTTTCAATTTGAACATTCTGGTTGGACTCATTGCAAAATGTGCCTTGTTCGGCCTGGCGGTCACCCTGATCCCGATCACAGCCGGACTCGAAACGCCGAAAAAGCTCTTCATGGTCCCGGTCTCCGTGCTGCGCGGGATGATGCGTGTGTTCTTTGCCATTGTGGTGATAGAGGTGGTGTCATTAGCGCTCAAATACATCTGACCCCGTTTGCCGACCGTGCTGCGCTGATGGCAGCCATCACCGCCCTGCCCGATGACGTGGCGCGTGTTGCGCTCGATCTGCCGTTGCGGGCGAATTTAACGGCGCTCGACAACATTGCCCTGATCCCGTTGTATCAGCGCCATTTCAACGCGGCCGAATCGGCGCAACAGGCACAGGCGATGCTGGATCGACTTGGCTACGCCGGGATTGCACCATTACGTGATCCCGACATGACCCCTGCGCAACGTTTTGTAACACAATTGGCACGGGCGCTCATACTGGGCCGAAGCCGACTCGTTATCGACCGCCCCGGCGCCATGCTTTACGATGTGCCCTATCCGGACTTTATCCGGCAGCTGGCTGAACAAACACAGTCAACCGGCACCTGGGAAATTTACGACTTCAGCTGGAATCAGCTTTTATACGGCCAGGCACCCGATCAAAAATGAAAACACTGCACTTCAAAGTTGGCTTGTTCGCTGCTACAACGTTGTTGTTCGGTGCCATTTTCGTGCTGTACATACTGCATGCACGCGGATTTTTCGAGGACACCTACCGCCTCCAGCTTGCGGCTTCTACTGCCGACGGTGTCGCACCGGGCGTACCGCTGGTTTTTTCCGGCATTGAAATCGGCCGCGTATCCACGCTGGGCCTCAACGATAACGGCGGCATCGTCATTCACGCCGAATTGCTGGCGCGCAATGCGAAATGGCTGAAGGAAAACAGCACTTTCACGCTGGACAAACCCATTGTCGGCGGCGCCAAGATCCGCATCGACTCTCCCGACCTCAAGGCTCCCGCTCTGCCTGAGAATTCCACCATGCTGTTGCTCACATCCGACGTCACCAAGGAAATTCCGATCCTGGTCGAGCGGGTCAAGGCGATACTCGCCAATGTCGAGCACCTCACCCGCAAGGATGGCGAGGTCAATGGCACGCTGACCAATCTGGAAACCATGACAGGACGCATGACGGGTGAATACGGCATGCTCGAAGCGATTCTGGGCAGCCCGGAAAAGGCCCGCAGCGTCACCGACTCGCTGGATAAAACCCGTGCGCTCATTACCAAACTCGACGGCCTGGCCCTGAAGATGGACGGCATGGCTGGCAAAGCCGACACCTGGCTGTTCGCTCCGGACGGTGTGGCCCTGCAAACACGCGAGGCCCTGGTCCAGATAAAACTGATGCTGGCGGATGCGCAATCCAGCCTGAAAAAGGCTGATGCCCTGATGACCAATGCGGTGGCCATTTCTGCCGACGTCAAGGAAGGCACGCAGGACATCGCCGCACTGCGCGCGGAAATCGACGATGCGGTACGCAAGGCCAACGCATTGGTCAACGAGATCAACAAGAAATGGCCGTTTGCGCGGGATCCGGAGGTGAAACTGCCATGAAGACCCTGCTTGCGATCACCAGCCTGATTCTGCTCGCTGCCTGCGGCAGCGGCGGACCGCCACCGCCCGACTGGAAAGTCGATTCGGCAGACCTCATTGACCGTTACAAGAAGCATGCCTTGCTGGGTGAAAACACCCTGTCTGAGCGTTATTTCCAGCAAGCGATTTCCGCCACCGGCGGGGCCGGCCGCGTAGCTGATACCGCCCGCTTATGGTTGGTCCGTTGTGCCACGCGACGTGCCATGCTGATCGGCGACGCCTGTACCGAATATGCCGACCTGGCCAAAATCGAACCGAATGCAGCGGATCATGCCTACTACCAGTTCATCACCCTGCGCTGGGATGCCATCGACATCTCGCTACTGCCCAGCCAGCATCGCGATCTGGTACGCGCACCCGCCGGAAAGAAGCAGGGAACCCTGAGCCAGATCGCCGACCCGCTGGCGCGCCTGCTCGATGCCAGCCTGCTGGTGATGCGGCAGGAAGCCGACGCAGCCACGCTGACCCTGGCTACCGAAACCGCTTCGTCCCAAGGCTGGCGGCAGCCGTTGCTCACCTACTTGAAACTGCAGGAAAAACAGGCCGAGGCTCAGGGCAATTCGGCTGAACAGGCCCGGCTGGCCAAGCGCATTCAACTGGTTGAGAAAAGCCTCTTGCCGGCCTCAAAATAACCGCCTGTCCATGCCAGCCTACACAAGGCTGCCTTATGCGGGTTTGTAATAACCGGACGCCCCATACGTGGCCTTGCGGGGTACGACTGGCGTGCGGCCGCAGAAGATTTTTCTTCGTATACAATCCAAGCTGTCATTCATTATGAATAATCAATTAGGAGGTGACTATGAAATACACATCTATCGCGCTGGCTGCCCTGGCCGTAATCGCAACCACTGCACACGCCACACCCGCCATGATGTCCACCGAGTGGACTGCGCAGGCTTGCGACGCCTGGAACAAGGATGCCGCCCTGACCAACGGCTTGGGTGACAAATGGATCAAGAATGATAAAGATCGTGGCTACAAGATCATTCACTTGTATCGCACCGAATGTGGCGAGACAACGAAAACCGAAATGAAGATCATGTCCAAGGACGGCAAGGCCCAGTGCGTTTATGGGGGCGCCGTACAAAATACCAAGATGGACCATGATGTCGACTACACGATGCACGCCACCACCGAGCGCTGGGACGAAATGGGCGCTGGTGAGTATGGCCCGATGAAAGCCATGATGTTTGGCCGCCTCAAGTTTACCGGACCCAAACTGGAAGCCATGGGTGTGATGGGCCCGTTCGAGGCCTTTCTGCGCCTCCCCGGAAAAATCCTGGGCGACAAAGCCTGTCCTGCCAAGTAATTTGGCAGCTCACCTGCAAGCATAAAAAAGCCGGGATCATCCCGGCTTTTTTACGTTCTCGAATTCCCCTGGCTTAGTGAACTGTTCCGGTTTGCACGTCGAGCGGACGGCCGTTGCGAATTTCCTCAGGCGTCGCCTCGCGCATGTCCATGATATTGATCAGACACGTCACACTCTGCCCGGCCAGCGAGGGATTCCCGTCCAGCGTGAGCTTGCCGTCTTCGATTGCGGTGACGTAAAAAACCTTGGTTTCATTCGTAGCGTTCTCGAACATGACTTCAGCACCAACACGCCTGAACTGGGGCGGCACATTGTCGATATCGTCGGTGAACACCAGGCTCTCGTCGCGCAGGCCATACCCCTCTTCAGGCGTCAGCTTGATTTCAAGCCGCTCACCCACCTTGCGGCCGGCAACGGCCGATTCGATCGCGGGCAAAATGCCGCTATTGGCACCCTGGACATAGCCCACGGGTATATCGTACTGCTCGACGACCATGCCGCGCTCATCGAGGATGGAATAGGTGATGTATACAAGGGTATTTTGTGTAACGGTCGTCATGCTGTCTCATCCATTTTCATCAAGAAACGCTGCGAAAATGCGGGTTGGCGTTTACGCAACCCGCTTATGATACCTTCGTATGACTAACCCAGATACCCGCCCGTCCATGACGCCACTCAAAGAACTGCCTGCCTGGAAGACACTGGAACAACACTTCAAGGCCATGCGCACGTATGACATGCGCACCGCGTTCCGCGAAGATGCGCATCGTTTTGAACACCTCTCGCTGCGTTGCGGCAACCTGTTGCTCGACTACTCAAAAAATCGCGTCACGGCGGATACGATGAGTCAGTTAATGCAGCTGGCGCGCGAATCCGAGCTGGAGTCACAACGCAATGCCATGTTTAGCGGCGAACGCATCAACTTTACCGAGCAGCGTGCCGTGTTGCACACCGCCTTGCGTGCGCCAGTGCGCCCGCCACTGGTGGTGGAAGGCGTGAACGTCGAGAGTGAGGTCGCGGCTGTTCTAAAACGCATGCAGCGTTTTGTCGAGTCCATCCACAATGGCAGCTGGCTCGGCCATACCGGCAAGCCGATTCGCAATGTGGTGAATATCGGTATAGGCGGCTCGGATCTGGGGCCGGCAATGGTCTGCGCAGCGCTCGACCATTACGCAGTGGAAAACGTACGCGTGCATTTTGTTTCCAACCTTGACCCGGCCCATCTGGCCAGCACACTGGCACACCTCGACCCCGAAACGACCCTGTTCATCGTCGCCTCGAAAACCTTTACCACACTGGAAACACTGGCCAATGCCAATTCCGCCAAGGCCTGGCTGCTGGCGGCATTGCGCGCACCGGCTGCCGTGGCCCGGCATTTCGTGGCGCTGTCGACCAACGCACAGGCTGTCGAAGCCTTCGGCATCGACCCCGAGAACATGTTCATATTCTGGGACTGGGTCGGAGGTCGATACTCATTGTGGTCGGCGATAGGCCTGTCGATCGCCCTGCAAATCGGCTGGGGTAATTTCCAGGCCTTGCTGGCGGGCGCGCATGCAATGGACATTCATTTCAGGGAAGCGCCGCTGGAAGCCAACATGCCGGTCATCCTCGGCATGCTGGGTATCTGGTACGCCAATTTTTGGGGAACCGATACCTACGGGATATTCCCCTACGATCAACGCTTGCGTTTGCTGGTGCCGTTCCTGCAGCAACTCGACATGGAGTCGAACGGCAAGAATGCCAGCCGCGACAATCGCCTGGTCAATTACAACACCGGCCCCATCGTCTGGGGCGCGCCCGGCACCAACGGGCAGCACGCTTTTTTTGAATTGATCCATCAAGGAACGCGGCTGATTCCGACCGATTTTATGGTGGCGGCTGTCAATCACACGCCGCTGGCCGATCAGCACGAATGGCTGCTGGCCAATTGTCTTGCACAGACCGAAGCTTTGTTAAAGGGTAAATCCCGCGCCGTGATCGAAGCCGAACTGATTGCCCAGGGCATGAGCCGAAAAGATGCCAAGGCATTGGCCCCGCACAAGGTTTTCCCAGGCAATCGCCCCAGCAACACGCTGCTGTACCAGAAGCTCGATCCGCACACGCTGGGCATGCTGCTCGCGCTGTATGAACACAAGGTATTTGTTCAGGGCGTAGTCTGGCGGATCAACAGTTTCGACCAATGGGGGGTCGAGCTTGGCAAGCAGCTGGCGCCGCCGATTCGCGCAGCGTTGAGTTCAGTGCGCGCGATTGGCGAGCACGACGGCTCCACCCTGGGTCTGATCACTGACATCCGCCGCCGACGCGGGCTCAGTACTTAGAGCCTGATTCAGCAGAAATCATGCCCCGCGTTGAGGCCAGGATCGGATGGATGTAAGGCGCGGGACGCCGGCCATGGTCATTCCATGGCCAAGTGCCGCAACGCCGCAGACGCCGACCCTGGCCTCAACCCGTAGGGCCGGCTGCCTGCGGGCGCATGGCCGCGTTGCAGGCCGTTCATTTGGAACGACCAAATTTCACGCCCCGCGCCTCGCCCTGCATCCCGCAGGCAACCGGCGCGGGGCATGATTTCTACTGAATCAGGCTCATAACGCGCACGCGGTAAGTGAGCGTTGCCCTGCCCTCAGCAGGCACTTTCACCTGCCATTCTGCGGTACCTGACGCGGCCTTGGAATGCGCTTGTGACTCACTCACCATGCTCCAGTCGCCCGGCATCGGCTCACGCACCGTGACTGTCACGGCTTCCGACTTGGCATTTTTCAGAACAATTTCGTACGCCGACTCAAACACCGCATTGGTGCGACTGGTTCCCGCCAACTTCTGAAAGTCGGTCTGTTTCCTGTCAGCGGTCACATCAAAGGCATCACCCAGCTTGAGGCGTACGGTTTCGTTCTTCGGCGTATGGTCGATACGATCCTCGCCGACAAACTGCGCATTGCCCTGGCTGTCCCGCTTGTATATGCGGATCACGCCCTTGGGTAAGGGAACGCCCAGCCCCTCTCCCTTGTTGTTGAACTCGACGAACACACCGACTTTCATTTTCTGGCCCAGATCGCCGTGCTGGCCGGTGTAGTAATAGTTCGCGCCGGCCAACAGATACTCCTTTTTCACCGGCACCTGCGCCGCCGACATCAGGGCAACCTGCTTGGTCTGATTTTCTTTCAGCGTGGTCGGGCGCTGCAAGGTGTAGAGGTGGTATTCGAACAGCGACTCCTGCTGCATTTCGGCTGCATCGGCCTTGGCTGCCATGGTCATCACCGAACGCTGCAGCGGCTGCGCGTCACGCACCCGATTGAGGTCACCCGCTACTAATTGAAGTTTGGCATTGAGATAGGCCGCACCGCTCTGGTTGGTCAGCGTCACCCAGCCATTCAGATCCAGCTGATTGTCATCGGCATTCAGTTCGGCCACATAATCCGCACGCCAGGACAGGCCGCCCGTCAGATAGGACAACTCCAGGTTTTGCGGCCCGGCTTTTACATTGATCAGCGAAATGACCAGCGTAGGTTGGTCGTGCAGGGTATCGGGCACGCCGGAAAACGCCAGTCGGCCCGGCACACCGGTTTCGATTCGATCGGCAAACTTGAGGACCACCCCGTTGTTGGTCGAGAGCACAATGGCAGTCTCACGCGTTTCGACGCCGGTAGTGGGATGGCTACGGATGACGCTGACTTCACGTCCGATATATTTCTCAAGCATTTTTTGCGGCGTCAGCAAATCAAAATCAAAATTCTGCTCTTGTAGCCGGAACCCTCCTGGGTTCGTCAAGTTACGCAACTGTGCCGTCTCGGGTCGCATCTGCGCAGACACCTCGCGCCATGCCAGTTGATTGGTGCCGGTAACCAGACTGACTCGCCGTGCATCCTTGATCAGCGCCAGGTTATCGTTGTAAATGGTGACAGCCACACCATGCTGGCCAGATGCAGTGCTGACGGTTTCACCATTCGACGTCGCGCACGCCTGGCTTGCTGCCAGCACCAACCCGGCGACCGTTGCTCGCGTCAACATTGAATTCTTCATCCCGCTTCCCGATCCGTAAAAGTCCATAAAAACCACACTGCATGATGACCGATTCATCCCAAAAAGGGTTCGCGGCGCTAGAATGAACCTACCATTAATGTCGTAATCAACATGACCTCTGACGATCCCCTTCCATCACGCATTGTCGGTGGCGGTATAAATACGGTCGATTCCGACCAGCCCGTTGTGGTGACCCATATGCTGGGCATCGACAATCACGACCCGGTTCGGGAGGAGGCATTGCGCGCACGCTTCCTGACATTCGACCCCCTGTTCGACGCCGCTTCCAACCTGGTTGCGCATCAGTTGGTACTGCGTGGCCGAACCACCGTAGCAGATGCCCCACCAGAGCTTCGCCAGATGGAAGAGGACATGTTATTGACTGGCCTGTATTCACTGACCCAGGATGGTTTGACCGGCAAGCTGCCGTTACTTGTCCGAATCAGTGATGGCATTCTTTTCAGTGATGTCCCGCAACAACTTAACCACCGTCAACTGATCTGGCTAGTCGACGTTAACAACGAGCAGCAACTGGCACGCGCACTTGTTCTTCAGGATGCCGGACTCAATTTTTGCCCGACGTACACCCCCAACAACACCATCATCAAGGACAGCATTTCCGTCTGGAAATTCCTTGCCTGCCACGTTGACGACACTCCACCCAAGGTGACTGCGCGCCTGATTGTAGAGGGTGTCCGGCACGCACAGAGCCAGTCGAGTTGGCCTGATCATGCCTGGTTCAAGGGCAGTTTCTTTTCCGGTGAAACCCAGCCTTCCGACAATACCCACGAACAATTCATACAACTGGAATTACTGGCCATCGCATTGGGCCAGTCAACCAACACCCTCATTCAGTTTTTCCGTTTGAATCCGGACATGACGCCACGCCTGCTTGCCATCGCCAACTCGCAAGTTGGGGGGTTGAGTCGCCCTGCCGAGTCGGCCATGCATGCCCTTGTCATGCTGGGCCCGCAACGCGCCGGTCGCGTCGCCATACTGCTGGCACTCACGGGAACCCATCCTACCGAAGCAACGCGCCATTACGCCGTAACCGCACTCACGCGGGCCCTGTTCATGGGTAAAATTACCCGCCTGGGGGCACCTGCCGAAAACGCAGCCGCCGCATTTGAAATCGGCCTACTCTCTACCGCCACGCATGCGCTAGCCATTCCGGAAGAAACCCTGATCCGTAAACTGCGGCTGTCGGCAACCACAGCGCGTGCATTGAGTGCGCACCGCACGACCGAAGGCACGATGCTGCAACTGGCACATGCCTGCGAAAACAACGATGGCGAGATCCTCGCGACGTATGCACAACAATTGGGCGTGCCGTTACACCAGATTTCAGTAGCCTATCTGGACGCCCTGATTGCAGCCTCTGCCCTCGACGCAGCCCTGCATTAACCCCCGCAGCGTATTTGATTTAAGGAAAACCGGCAGGCAGCGTAAAATGGCGGTTTTCCCGAACCGCCTGCTCCATGCGCCCTACCCTGGTTTTCGACATTGAAACCATTCCCGACCTGGCCGGGTTCGCCGCTGTCAACGGCATAGACGAAACGTCGCTTCCGCAGGCCGAGCTCGCCGAGATGACCTTGCTCGCCCGCCGCCAAAAAACCGGCAGCGACTTCATGCCCCATCACCTGCATCGTATCGTTGCCATTTCCTGTGTACTGCGTAGCGGCGACCAACTCAAGGTGTGGTCACTCGGCGAGCCCGACAGCAGCGAAGCCGAACTGATCCAGCGCTTCTACGACGGCATCGAACGCTATTCCCCGCAACTGGTCTCCTGGAACGGCGGTGGCTTCGACCTGCCGGTGCTGCACTACCGCAGCCTGATTCATGGCGTAGCGGCGGCGCGCTACTGGGACTGGGGCGACGACGACAAGGAATTCAAGTGGAACAACTACCTGTCGCGCTACCACACCCGGCATCTGGATCTGATGGACGTGCTGGCGATGTTCCAGGCGCGCGCCAATGCCCCGCTCGACCAGATGGCCAAGCTGTGTGGTTTTCCCGGCAAGCTGGGGATGGACGGATCGAAAGTGCTGGAGGCCTATCAAAACGGTGACATCGAGGGCATCCGCAATTATTGCGAAACCGATGTCATGAACACCTGGCTGGTCTATCTGCGTTTCCAGAAAATGCGCGGCACGCTAAACGAATCCGCCTACGCCGCCGAAATTGAACTGGCGCGCAGCACAGTAACCGACCACGACGCGCCACACTGGCAGGAATTTCTGGCGGCCTGGGCATGAGCGAGATCGTTGATATTCTGTCCCTCGACCACGAGGGACACGGCATCGCACGCATCGACGGCAAGGTCACCTTCGTGGACGATGCACTGGCCGGCGAGCGGGCGGAAATCACCGTCTATCGCAAACACGCCAAATACAACTCGGCCCACGCCGTTTCCATCCTCAAAGCCAGCGCGCAGCGCACCACGCCGCGTTGCCAATACTTCGGCCGCTGCGGCGGCTGCTCGATGCAACACCTGGAAGCCAGCGCACAGGTTGCGGCCAAACAGCGCGTGCTGGAAGAAAACCTCGCCCGCATCGGTAAGGTCACGCCCGATGTGGTAATGCGTCCCCTGCACGGTCCCAGCTGGGCGTATCGCACCCGGGCCCGGATGTCAGCCCGATTTGTCGACAAAAAAGGTGGCGTGCTGGTGGGCTTTCGGGAAAAGCGTTCCAGCTTCATCACCGAGATGTCGAGCTGTGAAATCCTCACACCCGACGTATCGGCATTGATCCAGCCATTGCGCGAAATGATGGTGCACCTGTCGAACGCCTCCCGCATCCCGCAGGTCGAGATCGCGGTGGGCGAACACATCACCGTGCTGCTGTTCCGCCTGCTTGAGCCCTGGTCTGACGACGATAGAGTCATCGTGCGCAGCTTTGCCGAACAGCACCAGATTCAAATATGGGAGCAATCAAAAGGCCCCGATACCGTGAAGCCTTTCTGGCCCGACATCGCCCCCGAGTTAAGTTACAGTCTGCCCGAGTTCGGTCTCACCATGCCGTTCCGTCCGACCGACTTCACCCAGGTCAACGTCGCCATCAATCGCGCGCTGGTGAGCCGCGCGATGCGCTTGCTGCAACCGAAGGTCGGCGAACGCATCGCCGATATGTTTTGCGGGCTGGGCAACTTCTCCCTGCCGATTGCGACCAGCGGCGCCGATGTAATTGGTATTGAGGGGAGCCCGGAACTGGTTGCCCGTGCGCGTGAAAACGCGCTGCGCAACAAGCTGCCCAACGCGCATTTTGTCGTCGACAACCTGTTCGAAATGACGCCGGAAAAGTTTGCCACCCTCGGCCACATCGACAAGCTGCTGATCGACCCGCCGCGCAGTGGCGCGGCCGAACTCGTCAAATCCCTGCCGGACAGCGGTGCGCCGCATCGCATTGTTTATATCTCCTGCGATGCTGCCACCCTGGCCCGCGATGCTGGCGAACTTTGTCACAACAAAGGCTACCGGCTAAAAGCTGCGGGTGTTGCCAACATGTTCCCACACACCGCGCATGTCGAATCGATTGCGCTGTTCGAGCGATAATTTTTACTCCTAATCCATTAAAATCACACCCTTAACTCAACTCAAACCATCATGGCACTCATCGTACAAAAATACGGCGGCACCTCGGTTGGCAACGTGGAACGCATCCGCGCAGTAGCCGAGCGCGTGGCCAAATTCAAAATGCTTGGGCATCAGGTTGTGGTGGTGCTCTCGGCCATGTCCGGCGAGACCAATCGCCTGATTGCACTGGCCAAACAGATCCAGACCACACCTGATCCGCGCGAACTGGACATGATGATTTCCACCGGCGAACAGGTCACCATTGCCCTGCTGGCGATGGCGCTGAAGGATTTAGGGCTGAAAGCCAAAAGCTACACCGGTTCACAAGTCCGCATCCTCACCGATGATGCCCACACCAAGGCACGCATCCTCAGCATCGACGAAACCAATATGCGCCGCGACCTGGATTCCGGTCACGTGATTGTGGTGGCCGGCTTTCAGGGTGTCGACGAAAAAGGCAACATCACCACGCTGGGACGTGGCGGCTCCGACACCACCGGCGTTGCACTGGCGGCTGCGCTCAAGGCTGACGAGTGCCAGATCTATACCGATGTCGACGGCGTCTACACCACCGATCCACGCATCGTGCCAGAAGCGCGCCGGCTCAAAACCATTACCTTCGAAGAAATGCTGGAAATGGCCAGCCTCGGCTCCAAGGTGCTACAACTCCGCTCGGTCGAGTTCGCCGGCAAATACAAGGTCAAACTGCGGGTGCTGTCCAGCTTTCAGGACGAAGGCGACGGCACACTGATTACATTCGAGGAAGACGACAAAATGGAACAGGCCATCATCTCCGGCATTGCGTTCAATCGCGACGAAGCCAAAATCACCGTGGTCGGCGTGCCCGATCAGCCCGGCGTCGCCTATCAAATCCTGGGCCCGGTTGCCGATGCCAATATCGACGTCGACATGATCGTACAGAACGTGGGACATTCCAAAACCACCGACTTCACCTTTACCGTGCACCGCAACGACTACGCCCGCGCGTTCGATATCGTCAAAGCGAAAGCGGCCAGCATTGGCGCCAGCGAAGTCACCGGCGACGACAAAATCGCCAAGGTGTCCATCGTTGGCGTCGGCATGCGCTCACACGTCGGCATTGCCCGCAAGATGTTCGAAACGCTGGCAAATGAAAACATCAACCTGCAAATGATCTCCACTTCCGAAATCAAAATCTCGGTCGTTGTTGAAGATAAATATCTGGAACTCGCCGTGCGCGCACTGCATCAGGCCTTCGAACTCGAGAAAGCCCCGGCTTAAGGTGGCTTTCTGCCGCGCATTCCTATACAATTCGCGGCGGTTCGGAGACGTGGCCGAGAGGTTGAAGGTACTCCCCTGC
>JASJPF010000004.1:0-4184 GCA_031426835.1 Thiobacillus sp. | reverse complement strand
CGCCCACCCAACCTGTTATTCAAAATTGCACTTCGGATTTGAATCCGCGGTTGATTACATCAGGCCAGCTCGATTTGGAACATGTTGAGGCATGGAAAGCCATCCGCAATCGTGTGGCGCATGGAAATCTGTTCGAGCCTTGGGGTACTGAAGCCGACGATATCAAACTGGCAAAACTTATCGAACTTTTGTATCGTTTAACGGCTTTCCGTGTCGGTTCCGCAATCAGCAGTTACCCAAAAAACCCCACAATTAAGTGAGAGGTTGTGACAGTTTGCGTAGGGCGCAATAACCAACGGGTATGGAGCCGCATGTGGGTATGTCATTTGGGGAAAAATTTTGTGGCATCACCCATACACCCTGCACCTCATGCCTTCAACGCATTCTCCACCACCTCCGCCACATCCTTAGCTAGATCTTCGACTGCTGCGATGCGCTCCAGCGCTGCGCGCGCGTGGGCTTGCCGTGCGGGATCGAACTGCCGCCAGCGGTCGAAGCTGCGGGCGACACGTGAGGCTACTTGCGGGTTCATGGCCTGCAATTCGCTGATGACGTCTGCCGCCAGGGCGTAGCCGCTGCCGTCGGCGGCGTGGAAATGGCGCGGGTTGGCGGCGCAGAAACCACGCACCAGCGCGTAGACGCGGTTGGGGTTTTTCAGGTCAAACGCCGGGTGCTGCATCAGCGTGCGCACGCGCGCTGCGCCATTGGGCAGGCGCGATGTGGCCTGGACTGACAGCCATTTATCGACTACCAGCGCTTCGTTTTGCCAGCGGGCATAAAAATCCGCCAGCGCTGCTTTGCTTTCAGGCAGATCGAGGTTGGCCAGGGTGGCCAGCGCGGCGATTTCGTCGGTCATGTTGCCGCTCGCTTTGTTTTTGCCAGCTGCGAGTTGCGCGGTGAGGCGCGGCACGACTGAGGATTTCAAGTACGCGGCGTCGCTTTCGCCGAGATAAGCCAGACACGCGTTGCGCAGCGCGCGCCGCCCGACCTGTGCACCGTCGGGAGCGTACGCCTCGCTTGGTGCAAGTGCTGCCCACACCGATTCGAATTTTTCGCGCAGTCGGGCAGCGAGATGGCGGCGCAGGCCGACGCGTGCAGCGTGAATGGCATCCGGATCGATGGCTTGACCACGTGCAACCACCGCTTCGGCAAGCACCGCTTCGGCCGGCAGGTTCAGCGCCTCGGCGGCAAGTGCAGGGTCGCCGACGAGGCCGTCGTTGAGCACGCGTCCGCAGGCCGCGACAAAGGATTCCGGAATCCAGTCGGTGCCTGCGCCGCCCGCCGAGATGCCTGCAAGCAGGACCCGTGTCGCCAGACGCTGCCCGGCTTCCCAGCGGTTGAATGCATCGGAATCGTGTGCCATCAGGTGGGCGAGTTCAGCGTCGGTTTGCTCCAGTTCCAGTGACACCGGCGCGGAGAAGTCACGCAGCAGCGAAGCAACGGGTGCGGCGGGAATGTCTTCGAATACAAACGTCTGTGTGGTTTGGGTGAGCGAGAGCACGCGTGTGGTGCCGGACGCCTGGGCTTCGCCCGCGAGCTTCAGCGCCGCATCGCTGCCATCCGGCATGACCAGCCCGAGCGCGACGGGAATATGCAGCGTGCCATCGACCATCGGCTGCCCCGATTCGCCCAGCCGTTTTTCGTAGGCGGTGGGGGCGAGACTTTGGGTCAGGGTCAGCGTGTAGCGCCGCGTCGACGCATCCCACGCGCCCTCGGCGTGCAAACGAGGCGTGCCGGCGCGGGCGTACCAGCGGCGAAACTGGGTGAGATCGACGCCCGACGCATCCTGCATCGCCGCGACGAAGTCCTCGCAGGTCACGGCTTGGCCGTCATGGCGTTCAAAGTACAGGTCCATCCCGCGCCGGAAGCCTTCGCGTCCGAGTAGGGTATGGATCATGCGGATGACTTCCGCGCCCTTGTTGTAGACCGTGGCGGTGTAGAAGTTGTTGATCTCGGCGTAGGACGCCGGCTGGATCGGATGCGCCATCGGCCCGGCGTCTTCCGGGAACTGGCCGACGCGCAGGCCGCGCACTTCCTGGATGCGGGTGACTGCACGCGAATGGGTGTCGGCGCCGAATTCCTGGTCGCGAAACACGGTCAGGCCTTCCTTCAGCGACAACTGGAACCAGTCGCGGCAGGTGACGCGGTTGCCGGTCCAGTTGTGAAAATATTCGTGCGCAACGACGCGGTCGATGCCCTGGTAATCGGCATCGGTCGCGGTGTCCGGACGTGCCAGCACGTATTTGGTGTTGAAGATGTTGAGGCCCTTGTTCTCCATCGCGCCCATGTTGAAATCACCGACGGCGACGATCATGTAGAGGTCGAGGTCGTATTCAAGCCCGAAGCGTTGCTCGTCCCAGCGCATGGCTTTTTTCAGCGCTGCCATCGCGTGCCCGCACTGGTCGAGCTTGCCCGGCTCGACATACACCGCCAGCCGCACCTTGCGGCCCGATGCGGTCACGTATTCGTCTTTCAGCACATCGAGCTTGGCCGCGACCAGCGCAAACAGATACGCCGGCTTGGCGTAAGGGTCTTCCCAGCGTGCCCAGTGCCGCGTGGCATCGTCCGTGCTGGCGCCTGACGCGATGGGATTGCCGTTCGACAGCAGGTGCGGAAAACGCGCGCGGTCGGCCTCGACCGTGCAGCTGAACGTTGCCATCACGTCGGGCCGGTCCGGGAAGAAGGTGATGCGGCGGAAACCTTCGGCCTCGCATTGGGTGAAATAGCCGTCGCGCGAGCGGTACAGACCCGAGAGCTGCGTGTTCTTGTCCGGCGCGATGTGCACCACGGTTTCGAGCACGCAGGTGTCGGGCAGCGGCCCGGCTATCGTCAGCAGGTCGTCGGTGTAGGTGTAGCGGTCGGCCGCAAGCTCGGTCCCGTCGAGCGTGAGGCTGACGAGTTCCAGCGCCTCGCCGTTGAGCCCCAGCGCGCCGCCCGAACCGGCCGGGTTGCGTGTGCACTGCAGACGTGACCGAACCTCGACGTGGCCGTCGTGGATGGCGACATGCAAATCGACCGAGTCGATCCACCAGGCGGGCGGGGTGTAGTCCTTAAGATACAGCGTGACGGGGATTTCGGTGCGCATGGGGTGACCTGGATGTAATGGGGGGGATGGCAGCTGAAAAACTCAGATCAGACAAAGCCGGATTGATTGCAGCCGATGGTGCGTAGGCCGTTACCGTGCCATTATGCGACCCAGTTTTCAACGGTGAGACCGGGATAGTCTCTGAAATCCGCTTCATTGTTGGTGACAAGCGTGAGGCCAAGGCTGGCGGCGTGTGCAGCGATCAGGCGGTCGAGGGCATCGCGGCGGCGGTCGCGGACGGCGGCGGCGAAAACGCCGTATTGCACGGCAACGGCGTGGTCGACCGGCAGCACGGGCAGATAGGTCAGCAGATCATTCAGCGCACGTTCGGCTTCGCGTTTGGTGGCTGGATCGCGCTCGACGCCATGCCGCAATTCAGCCAGGGTGACAACTGAGATCACCAGATCGCCATAATCGAATTCCTGAAAGCGGCGCAGCAGGTCGGGGGGATGGCGCTGGATGAGGTGGACACAGATGTTGGTGTCGAGCAAGTAGCGCATGGGCTTACTTGTCGCTCGCCGGTTTATAGCTTGGGCTATCCTGATGCACGGCGGGGCTTTCCCCGAAGTCGCTCCAGTCGCGTTCCTTCTGCTCGTGGAATTCGCGGCCTTCGGCCATGAAGCCTGGCGGGAAAGCGGCAAACGCTTCGGCCAACCCAGTTAATTTGCGCCTGACGACCGGACGCAACACCAGGGTATCGCCGACTTTTTCAATCTCGACGTCCTGGCTGGCCTCGACGATGGCGAGTTCTTTGGGGATGCGGACGGCAAGCGAGTTGCCGCTTTTGAAGACGCGTGTGAGCATGGTTGATCTCCTGTGTATATACAGGATATACGCCCGATATTCCGGGCGCAAGCCTTTGTTTACACGCCCTGTTTCAGGCTCGCTTCAATGAAGATGTCGAGGTCGCCGTCCAATACTTTCTGCGTGGCGGAGGTTTCGACGTTGGTGCGCAGGTCCTTGATGCGGGAGTTGTCCAGCACGTAGCTGCGGATCTGGTGGCCCCAGCCGACGTCGGCCTTGCCGGCTTCGAGTTTGTCCTGCTCGGCCTGGCGCTTGCGCAGTTCGGCTTCGTAGAGCTTGGACTTCAGCATCGACA
>JASJPF010000003.1:0-4575 GCA_031426835.1 Thiobacillus sp. | reverse complement strand
TGGGCGGCTTTTTTTTGCCTGTCATGGCGTGTGTTTTACAATAAGCTTCATTCTCCGTAGGGAATCACAGCATGATCAAAGTCGGAATAGTGGGCGGCACTGGATATACCGGGGTCGAATTGCTGCGCCTGCTGGCGCGTCATCCGCAGGTGGAACTCAAAGCCATTACCTCGCGCAAGGAAGCCGGCATGCCGGTGGCCGAGATGTTCCCCAACTTGCGCGGACACGTAAAGCTGGCATTCTCCACGCCCGAAGAAGCCGGACTGGAACACTGCGATGTGGTGTTCTTCGCCACCCCTAACGGCGTGGCGATGCAGCAGACGCGTGCTTTACTGGACGCCGGCGTCAAGGTGATCGATCTGGCGGCGGACTTCCGCATTAAGGACATTGCGGTGTGGGAGCAGTGGTACAAAATGGAGCACGCGTGCCCCGACCTGGTGGCCGAGGCGGTGTATGGTCTGCCCGAAATCAACCGGGCGGCAATCAAGGGCGCCCGCCTGATCGCCAACCCGGGCTGTTATCCCACTGCCGTGCAATTGGGATTCCTGCCGTTGCTGGAATCCGGCGCGGTTGAGGCAGGTTTTCTGGTGGCGGACGCGAAGTCGGGTGTTTCGGGCGGCGGACGCAAACCCGAAACCCATATTCTGTTTGCCGAAGCGGCGGACAACTTCAAAGCCTATGCCGTCGGCGGGCATCGCCACTGGCCGGAGATCAAGCAGGGGCTGGAGATTTTTGCGGGAAAACCGGTGGGCTTTACCTTCGTGCCGCATTTGACGCCGTTGATTCGCGGCATCCACGCGACGCTTTATGCCAGGATCAGTGCCGACATCGACCTGCAAAGCCTGTTTGAGCAGCGCTATGCGGGTGAAGCCTTTGTCGACGTGATGCCCGCGGGCGCGCACCCCGAAACCCGCTCGGTGCGCGGGGCCAACATGTGCCGCATTGCCGTGCATCGCCCGCAGGGCGGGGATACCGTGGTGGTATTGTCAGTAATCGATAATCTGGTCAAGGGCGCGGCGGGGCAAGCTGTGCAGAACATGAATATCCTGTTTGACCTGCCAGAAGATATCGCGCTGACTGACGTAGGAATGTTGCCCTAGTAACGGTGGAACTCCGTGGCCTGAACAGGGTCTTTGCTTGACGTAGAACGGGTGATGCGGATAATTGCCCTACATATTCTTAAGGAGCACCACTATGAATGCAGCAACCGAAATGGAAGCCCCGCTGGTCTTTACCGATAGCGCAGCGAGCAAAGTTAAAAGCCTGATCGACGAGGAAGGCAACCCGGACCTGAAACTGCGCGTTTTCGTGTCGGGCGGCGGCTGTTCCGGTTTCCAGTACGGCTTTACCTTTGATGAAACGCAAAATGCCGACGACACCGTGATGGTGAAAAACGGCGTGAGCCTGCTGGTCGATTCGATGAGTTTCCAGTATCTGGTGGGCGCGGAGATCGATTATTCCGAAGGCCTGGAAGGCGCGCAGTTTGTGATCAAGAACCCGAATGCGACCACGACGTGTGGTTGTGGCTCTTCGTTCTCGGCATAAGCGTTAGCCAGACACATCAAAAAAGCGGCTTCGGCCGCTTTTTTGATGTGAGTAGCTGTAGTATAGATCGAATTTGTTGCGTTGGCCGTTTGCGACCTAGGCGAGGTGAATCGCACCCAGTATGCGGTCTCCCTGCGCGCCGGTTACCGATGGAAGATTGCCCGGCGCGTGATTCATGGTTTGCCGTGCCAGCCAGGCAAAGGCCAGCGCTTCCACCCAGTCAGGGTCAATGCCGAGTTGGGTGGTCGTAGCCACCTGGATATTGGGTAGATGCGCGCCGATGCGTGCCATTAACGCGCCGTTGTGCGCGCCCCCACCACACACATAAAGCTCCTGCGTGCCATCGCACTCGCGCCGCACCGCTTCACACAGACTGAGGGCAGTGAATTCGAGCAGCGTGGCCTGTACATCTGCCGGTGCGACGGCCGGATTGATGCTGGCGAGCATCGTTTCCAGCCATTCCAGATTGAATTGTTCGCGCCCAGCGCTTTTGGGCGGCGGCAGTGGGAGATAGGGATGGCGCATCATCGCTGCCAGCAGCCCGGGGTGAGCGGTCCCGCTTGCAGCCCAAGCGCCATCACGGTCGTAATGCGCCCCGCTATGACGTTTGATCCAGCTATCCAGCAGCATGTTGCCGGGCCCGGTGTCCCAGCCGCGCACGTGGCCGTTTACGGGCAGGTCGGTGATGTTGGCGATACCGCCGATATTGGCGATGACGCGATGGATGTCCGGATGTCGCAGCGCCTTGGCATGGAAGGCCGGTACCAAGGGTGCGCCCTGGCCGCCTGCTGCGATGTCACGGCTGCGAAAATCTGAGACGACAGCGATGCCGGTCAGTTCGGCCAGCAGGGCGGCATTGCCGATTTGCAGCGTGTAACCATCTGCCGGGCGGTGGCGCAGGGTTTGGCCGTGGCAGCCGATGGCGCGTATCGAGGCAGGTTCTACACCTTCAAGCAAGGCTATGGTCGCCTGGGCGTAAAGGCGCGCCAGGTCGTTGGCAGCGCAAGCTGCAAGATGAATTTCGTTGGGTTGTGGCGCATGCAGCGCAAGCAGGCGCTCGCGCAGCGGGTCGGGGTAGGGCAGGAAGTGGGTGCGGGTCAGACGGGCCGCACCCGTGGAACTTATTTCAGCGAGAACCGCATCGACACCATCCAGGCTGGTGCCGGACATGAGGCCGACGTAATGCTGGGCTTGATTTGAGTGCAGCGCTTCATCCGGGTGGAAAACGTTCAATCGAGGGCGGCGAGGTTGGTGCCGCGCAACAGGGCCAGTTTCTCGGACCAGTCGCCCGTCTGTTGCAGGAAGCGTGAACGTTGAGCCACGGTCAGCGGCGGCGCCCCCGGCAGCTTGATGGCCATGGGGTTTTGCGGTTGACCGGCGATCCGGATTTCGTAATGCAGGTGCGGGCCGGTCGATGCGCCCGTCGAGCCAACGTAGGCGATGACATCCCCCTGGTTGACCGAGCGGCCGGTTCGCATGCCTGATGCAAACGCGCTCAGGTGAGCGTAATAGGTCTCGAACCCGTTGTTATGCCGCAGGATGACGAGGTTGCCATAGCCGCCTTTACGGCCTGCGAAAACGATTTTTGCCTCACCGGTGGCCTTGACCCGGGTACCGGTGGGGGCGCCAAAGTCGACGCCGGTGTGGGCGCGGTGGAAGCCGAAAACCGGGTGCTTGCGCGAATTGCTGAAACTGGAGGTGACGCGGGAGAATTCGAGTGGCGAGCGCAGAAAGCCTTTTTTCAGCGATTCGCCTTCTGGCGTGTAATAACTCGCGTTCCCGGACGCGTCGCGGAACAGCACGGCACGGTGGGCCTTGCCCGCGTTGACGAACTCGGCCGCCAGCAACTGGCCGGCAGCAATGGGTTCGCCGTTGCGGTAATTGACCGTATAGATGACGGAGAAGGTGTCGTCCCGGCGCAGGTCGTCGCGGAAGTCCAGGCTGGTGGAGAAGGTTTCCGCCATCTGGTTGGCGATCTTGTCAGGGATGCCGGCGCTGTCGGTTGCGCCATACAAAGAAGACAGGATACGGCCGGAGCGCATCACGATGCGGGTTTCCAGTACTTCGCCGCTATCTTCGGCGACATAGCCACCATCCTGGCGGCGGATAGTGAGCGTGGGCGCATCGCCACGTTCGAACCGGATGGTCTGCAATTGCCCATCCTGCGTGGTGGTGGCCTGAATGCGCTTGCCTGCACGGACGCTGGATGCCATCTGGCGTACTGCTTCAGTAGTCAGCAAACGCTGGATTTCCAGGTCGTCGATATTGAGCCGCGACAACGCGGTGGCGAGGGTGTCGCCGGACTGAACCAGGCTTTCGCGTTCGAACGTGCCGGTGCTGTTGTCGGCTGCGGCCAACGCAGGCAACACGATCGATTCAGTGATGGTTTGCGGGGTGATATCGAGCGTGTTGGTGTCCGGCGCCAGGCCGAAAGCAGCAACCACGCCAAAAAGAGGCAGGCTGGAGAGTGCAACCAGAGTGCGCAGGCTGAAGCGGCGTTCCGCTCCGGTCATGCGATCGGTTAAGATTCTCAGTTTGGTGAGCGGCATAGACCGTTTCCCTTCCGTAATCGAGCCCGGAGTTTAACACAAACGCCCCGGGTATTTTAGTCAATCCAAACAGCACCTTGTGTGCAGCTGGATGTAATAGGCATTCACGCTTAACGGCCAGATCCGGGCAAACTTGACCCGTCATAGAGAGGTATTAGATGCAGGACGCGTTACAGGAAATCAAACGTGGGGCGGACGAACTGCTGGTTGAGGCCGAGTTGGTCGAAAAGTTCAAAACGGGCCGACCGCTCCGCATCAAGGCCGGATTCGATCCAACTGCACCAGACCTGCACTTGGGTCACACTGTTCTGCTGAACAAATTACGGCAGTTTCAACTGTTGGGTCATCAAGTGGTATTCCTGATCGGGGACTTCACCGGCCTGATCGGTGACCCAACCGGCAAAAATGCCACGCGCCCTCCGCTGACACCGGAAGCCGTGGCCGAAAATGCCAAAACCTATCAGGAGCAGGTGTTCAAGAT
>JASJPF010000002.1:0-50995 GCA_031426835.1 Thiobacillus sp. | reverse complement strand
ATCTCGCCCACCCAACCTGTTATTCAAAATTGCACTTCGGATTTGAATCCGCGGAGTTTGTCGGCGGGAATCCGTTTGAGATAGCTTAACGATGAGTAGCCGGTTCCAAAATCGTCGATGGCGATGCTGACGCCGAGCCGTTTGAATTCCGTCAGGACCCTGATGCTGGATTCGGGGTCATCCATGGCGGTGCTTTCGGTGATTTCAAGCTCCAGCGATGAAGGTGCCAAACCTGTGCGATGCAAGGCATTCCGTACCTGATCCACCAAGTCGGTAGCGCGAAACTGGCGGGGAGACAGGTTGACTGCGATTCTGATGGGAAAACCTGCGTCGGCCCAGGCCTGGGCTTGCTGACAAGCCTGGTTAAGCACCCATTCGCCCAGGCTGAGGATGAGGCCTGATTCCTCGGCAACCGAGATGAACTCTGCCGCGCTATGTTGGCGACCGTTTTCATCCTGCCAGCGCAACAGCGCCTCGGCCGCGACAACACGCCGGCTTTTCAGGTCCAGGATCGGCTGGTAATGCAGCAGGAACTGGTTTTTCTCCACGGCACGTTGCAATTGTTCCTGTAGTGCCAGGCGCCGTTGCCGGAGGGTGCCGAAATGCTCCTCGTACATGACAAAGCGGTTGCGTCCGGCGTGCTTGGCTTCATACATGGCAGTGTCGGCGCATTTGATCAGGTCTTCGCGGGTGTTTCCATGCGCCGGGAATACGGCCGCACCGATGCTGCACGAGGCCTGGAGCTTCTTGCCATGCACCAGAAACGGCTCTGAAAATGCATAGATCAGACGTTCGGCCGTCTGCCGGGCAGCGTCCATGCTGGCGCCGGGCAGGGTTGCCATGAATTCATCGCCCCCCACGCGTGCGAGCATGTCGTCCTGACGCAAGTGCGTAGACAGGCGGCTGCTGACTTGGGCCAGCAGTTCATCGCCGGCACCGTGGCCGTGGGTGTCGTTGATGTCCTTGAAGCGGTCCAGGTCGAGAAACAGGATGGCTAACGATCCGCCGGTTTCGGCTGCACATTGCAGTTGCTGCTCCAGCAGTTCGTCGGCACCGGTGCGGTTGGGTGTGCCGGTGAGGCTGTCGAGGCGGGCTTGCCCATGCAGTTCGGAACTGTGTATCCGTTCGTGCCGGGTCACCCGGCGCGCGACATAGGAAAAAATAGTCAGGTACACGAGAAACACGCCGAGCGTGACGGCGTTGTTGCGCCACCAGCGCTCGTAAACAAAAGATACCGGAACCGAAATGTAAGCATAGATCGGAAGATGGTCCAGCCGTTTGAAGGCGCCGATGCGCTGCTTTTCCGTTGCAATCCAGGAGGAGTAACCGCTGAACAAGCCCTCCTGCAAATCGGGTTGCTGCCTGAGCATCTGGGCAAGCGGGCCGGGCGAGATGCGGCCATACGTATCATGCGGGTTGGCGGCGGGCCAGCGCGCCTGTTGCAGGCCATCCTCCCGCAGCAAACCGATAAAGCTGGAAGGCGGCAGCGGCAGGTCGTACAGGTAGATGCCGCGCTTTTCCAGCGGAATCGCAGCCTGGATCACGAACAGTGGCGCGCCGGTGTCATCCCGTACCGTATAGCGAAAGGGGAAACGCCATTGCTTGAGTATCTTGCCGTATTCCGGCGGTCCCAGCACATAGGTTGATCGGCTTGAGAGCGAAGCCTGGAACAGGTCCAGATAAGCGGGCTCGTTTCTATAGTCTGGCAAGGCCGCCCCCGGCGACGATGCGGTATTGATCAGCATCACGCCATCGGGACGAATCAGCGCCATGGAGCCCACTTCGGGGTAGCGCGACTGGAATTTCAGCAGATGGGGGCGTGCCAGTTCTGGCTGGCTCAGCATATCCGACGCCTGCAACAACTCCCCCAGGGGGGCGAGTCCATTGCCCAGATTGTCGAACACTGCCTGACTGGCCGAGGCAAGGAAGCCAGCCTGAATCTGGAGATTGCTATTGACCTCGCGCGTTTCCCGCTGCCAGCTCCAGTATCCCGCCACGCCCATCGCAATGGTGCCAAGGATGATGGAAGCCAGGAAGGTCAGTCGCAGAAGTAAGGGGAAATTGGATTCTGAGGAGGGCATGACGACATGTTGCTATGAGGAAACGTAGCGTGCTCATTAAAGACATCGGCAAGTGGCACGATAAGTTAAGCCTGCGGGCTCAGGCCGGGATTTTACAGACCCTCTTTCAAAGCGAGAACTGTGTAAGTGATGAAATTGTCGACTTGGTGTGCTTGATTGGATTTGCAGTGAGGCGGTGCGATGTTTCAGTGTAAAAAAACCCACCGGGCAAGGGTGGGTTGTGCGGGGCAGAACTCGGCCAGAACGTGCTCAGGCTGCGGCAAGGCTCTCCGTGCGCATCCTGTCCAGCTTCTCGACGACCGCCTGATAAAGATCCTGGTCGGCATCGGCGCTGCGGTCTGGGTGGTTGGCGCTGCGGATTTTTTTCAGCGCTGCCATATCGTCGGGCAGGTCATGCACCTTGGTCACTCGGTCGCCGTTCTTTTCCATCTCGCGATGAAGCTCGGCCTCTGCGCTTTCGCGTGTGGCGTGCAACCGTTTGCTGCCAAGCCGCCAACCGTCCTGGGTTTTGCGCGGGGATTGATGGGTCTCACCATCAAACCAGACCCATTTTCCCGTTTCAGGATTCAATGCAAACTGAATGGTGGTGATGCCGTAGGTGTAAACGGGCGGTTTGAGGTCCTTGGCGAACATCTTGAAGGTGCCGACCGTATCCACGGCAGCAAGGTAATACGCGCCAGCCTCATGGGGGCTAAACGCACTGCCGGGCGTTGGCTCGGGCTTGCTGTTCTTGCTTGACGAATCCCCTTCAGCCTTTTGGCTGGCGAGCCATGCTGCCCGGCGTTGTGCGTTGGTCACTGGTATTGCTCCTGATATTGGTTGAAACCCACTGGGATCACCCCTCGCTGAAGGGGTCACCCGCTGGACTCCTGGCCCCGTTCTAGTCGGATGAGGCGCTTTTATTACTTCCGGCCTTTCGACCTGGCGCAACGGGCGGGATGTAGCCGGAAATCCTGCACTGAAAGCCATCAATACGCTTGTCGCCATTGAAGTGGGTCACGCTGCATTGGGATATTTCTTTGCGCGTCGCCAAGTCAGCCAGTGACTTGCGTACTTGGGGCAGTGCAATCCCCGTTGCGGCCGCTATCTCCAAATCGAGTAGCTGACCATGTTTTTTCAGGTGGCTTAGAACTTTGTCCGTATGCATGTCGATTCCTTAGACGTGTAAATGAGCGTGGGGCCCTATACCGAGCCCTGGAGCGGCCTATGCAGAACACGTATAGCAAAAAAGCCACCCCGTAGGATGGCCTGAGTGCTTGCTTTGTCTGGCTCCTCGACCTGGGCTCGAACCAGGGACCTGCGGATTAACAGTCCGTCGCTCTACCAACTGAGCTATCGAGGAATAGGAGAGCGCGCATTCTAGTGTCGGCGCGTGTTTAGGTCAAGTATTCGCCAGCAATTTCAGCCAAAGAATTGGGATTTAATGGAAGTTTGGATGCGCGGGGTGAGTTGCCGGGCACAGTGTTGCCTCCTCGCTGACGTACCTGCGTCAGGCAAGTCGATCAGTGTGGCTCGAGATTCATTCGCTCCAGTCGATGGCATAGCGTGTCGATGATGCGGCGCGACAGCGGTGCGGAGTGGCGCATCAACTCTTCCATGATGCGGGGAGGCAACACCAGCACGGTGAGTTCGGTGTCGGCCACGACTGAGGCGGTCCGTTTTTCATTCAGCAGATAAGCCATTTCGCCAAATAACTGGCCTTCATTGAGTTCGCCCAGTTGGCGGCGACCCGATTCGGCATTTTTATAGACCCGTGCGCGGCCAGCATAGAGAAAATAGGCGACCCGCGAGTCGTCGCCTTCTTCGATGAGGGTGTAGCCGGGAGGATGAACTTCACCGTATTTTTCCAGCAGGCGATTGTTGTCGCCGAACACATAAGCTTCGAGTTTGCTGGCTCCTTCTCCGCTGCCGCCAAGAAAGAGTTTTTCCAGTGCGGCGATGTCGACCTTGCCGTAGGCAAAGAGGGCTTGTGCCCAGATATATAGCAGCCAGAAAGCAAAATAGGCACCGATCAGCACGAACACCACGCCGCCAAGCGCGCCATAGAGGCTCAGGTAATTCTCTAACTTGAAGAACGCGCCAAAAATCGTAATGAGCAATGCCAGGCTGAGGACGGCGCCGAAGGAGAAAGCGGCGGCATCGCGCGCGCGCGGATGCTGTCGTGGCAATCGCCAATAGGCGGCAAACACGAGCGCCCATACCATGGCAAAGCCAAACAGCGTGTTCAGCACCTGTAATACCTGGGCGTTACCCGCGCCGATGAAGTCGTTTTGACCTAAAAAAGTCAGTGTTACCTGCGCCAACGCCGCCACGCCCATCAGCAAAAACAGTACAGGCAAAATGATGAGGGGCAGCACCCATGACACCACCATGTTGCGTTTGCTCTGGTCTGGGAAAATGATGCGAAATGCCCCTTGCACGGCATTAACCAGTCCGCGTGATGACAGCACCAGCGTGGCGAAGCCCACCCCCCCCGCGGCCAGTTGGGCCTGGCGCGGAATGAACCCGAGTTCAGTGAGGCTTTCCAGCTGCATCTGGTTGTAAAGCGCAGCCATCAGGATGGTGGCAGGCACCGAATTCTCGGCAATGTGGCCCAGCAGTTGCAGGGCGTAGCTCAGCAGCAGCAAGAGCGGCGTGGCGGACAGCAGGAAATAAAATGCCGTGGCCGCGGCATGGTTTTTCAGGCCGTTTTGACCGAACAGACGCAGCGTGGTGTAGATCAGCTGGATCAGCCAGCTCAGGGTGCCGCGGGCGGGCGGCAGGGTGGCGAGTTTCTGGAACATGACGCTAGCCTACCTGCGCCATGGCCGGGCGGCTAGGCCAGCGCAGCGGCGATGCGCTTCAACGCTTTTTCCAGATTGGCCTGCGAGGTCGCAAAGGACAAGCGGATATAGCCTTCAGCACCGAAGGCCGATCCGGGCACGACTGCTACGTCGGCACTTTCCAGCAGATATTCGCAGAAGGCGATGTCGGTTGCTTCTTCGATGATGTCGCGTGCCAACAGATTCATGATCGCGGGGCGGACATCGGGGAAGGCATAAAACGCACCGCCGCTGTCGACGCAGGTAAAGCCGGGAATGGCATTCAGCGCATCGACGACATAGCGGTGGCGCGTTTTGAATGCGTCGAGCATTGGGGTGATGCAGCCCTGGTCGCCGTTCAGCGCGGCCTCGGCGGCCACCTGCGAGATCGAGGTGGGGTTGGATGTGGACTGCGACTGCACGTTGGTCATCGCGCGCAGGATCGCTTCGGGCCCGGCCGCGTAGCCGATGCGCCAGCCGGTCATCGAGTAGGCTTTGGAGACGCCGTTCAACACCAGTGTGCGGTCATACAAATCGGGGCAGGCATTGAGGATGTTGACGAAGGGCACATCATCCAGGCGGATGTGTTCATACATGTCGTCCGACGCGATCAGCACCTGCGGGTACTTGCGCAGCACTGCGCCCAAGGCCGCCAGTTCGTCGCCGCTATAGACCGCGCCGGTGGGATTGGACGGGCTGTTGATGACGAACAGTCTGGTCTTCGGGGTGATCGCCGCTTCCAGCTGCGCCGGCGTGATTTTGAAGCCCTGCTCGATCCCTGCTTCGACGATGACCGGTTTGCCATCGGCCAGAATCACGATATCCGGATACGACACCCAGTAGGGCGCGGGGATGATGACTTCATCGCCCGGGTTGATGACGGCTTGCGCGAGGTTGAAGAAGCTCTGTTTGCCGCCGCAGGAGACCAGGATCTGCCTGGGCGTGTAATCCAGGCCGTTGTCGCGTTTTAATTTGGCGATAACGGCCGCTTTCAGGCTGGGGGTGCCATCCACCGCGGTGTATTTGGTAAAGCCCGCGTTGATGGCCGCAATCGCCGCGTCCTTGATGTGCTGCGGGGTGTCGAAATCGGGCTCCCCAGCACCCAGACCGACAATATCGCGTCCGCTGGCTTTAAGCATGGCGGCGCGGGCGGTGACAGCCAAAGTGGGGGAAGGCTTGATGGCCTGTACGCGGCGGGAGAGTTCCACAGTGATTCCTTGCATGCACCCACAAAGGCGAGGGTGCTACTATCGACGGGTTAAAGTTGCGCGATTTTACCTGTGTTCGTCACCTTCCCCAATAGCCCGTTCCGCTTGTTCCAGCCTTTTCAGCCGGCTGGCGATCAGCCGACCGCCATCGCCAAACTCATTGAAGGCATCGAGGATGGCCTGGCCTATCAGACCCTGCTGGGGGTGACCGGCTCGGGCAAGACCTACACCATGGCCAACGTGATTGCGCGGACGGGCCGACCGGCGCTGGTGATGGCGCCCAACAAGACGCTGGCGGCGCAGTTGTATTCGGAAATGCGCGAGTTCTTCCCGGAGAACGCGGTCGAGTATTTCGTCTCGTACTACGATTACTACCAGCCCGAAGCCTATGTGCCGGCGCGCGACCTGTTCATCGAAAAGGATTCCAGCATCAACGAGCACATCGAGCAGATGCGCTTGAGTGCGACCAAATCGCTGCTGGAGCGACGCGACACGATCATCGTTTGCACCGTGTCGGCGATCTACGGTATCGGCGACCCCTCCGACTATCACAGCATGATCCTGCTGCTGCGCGAGAACGAGAAGATGGAGCAGCGCGAGGTCATCACGCGGCTGACGCAGATGCAGTACGACCGCAACGATATCGAATTCAAGCGCGGGGTGTTCCGCGTGCGCGGCGACGTCATTGACATCTTCCCGGCGGAACACGCGGAAACCGCGATTCGCGTTGAACTGTTCGATGACGTGGTGGAAAGCCTGCATTTGTTTGACCCGTTGACCGGACAGATCCTGTCCAGGGTGTCGCGCTTCACCGTGTTCCCCTCCAGCCATTACGTCACCCCGCGCGCCACCATTTTGCGGGCGATTGAGGCCATCAAGATCGAACTGCGCGAGCGACTGGAATGGTATTACGCCAACGGCAAGCTGGTCGAAGCGCAACGACTGGAGCAGCGCACCCGTTTCGACCTGGAAATGATGGGGGAACTGGGGTTCTGCAAGGGCATCGAAAACTACTCGCGGCATCTGTCGGGGCGCAAGCCTGGCGAGCCGCCGCCCACGTTGATCGATTATCTGGCGAAAGACGCGCTGATGTTCATCGACGAGTCGCACGTCACCGTGACGCAGGTCGGCGGCATGTACAAGGGCGACCGTTCGCGCAAGGAAAACCTGGTCGGTTATGGTTTCCGTATGCCATCGGCACTCGACAACCGGCCGCTCAAGTTCGAGGAGTTTGAAGGCCTGATGCCGCAGACCGTGTTCGTTTCTGCGACGCCCGCTAAATACGAAGCCGAACACGCCGGTCAAGTAGTCGAACAACTGGTGCGCCCAACCGGACTGGTCGACCCGATGATCGAAGTGCGACCGGTGGGCACCCAGGTTGATGACCTGATGAGCGAAGCACGAAAGCGTATCGCCATCGGCGAACGCGTGCTGGTGACCACGCTGACCAAACGCATGTCGGAAGACCTGACCGATTACCTCACCGAACACGGGATCAAGGTGCGCTATCTGCATTCCGACATCGATACCGTTGAGCGCGTCGAAATCATTCGCGACTTGCGGCTGGGCGTGTTCGACGTGCTGGTTGGCATCAACCTGTTGCGCGAGGGGCTGGATATCCCTGAAGTGTCGTTGGTCACGATACTGGATGCCGACAAGGAAGGTTTCCTGCGTTCCGAGCGTGCGCTGATCCAGACCATCGGTCGCGCGGCCCGCCATTTGAATGGCATGGCGATTTTGTATGCCGACAAAATCACCAATTCGATGCAACGGGCGATGGACGAAACCGAGCGCCGTCGCATCAAGCAAACCGCGTTCAACCTCGAGCACGGCATTACGCCGCGCGGTGTAACCAAACGCATCAAGGACATCATCGACGGCGTGTACGATGCCGACGCGAGCCGCCAGGAACTCAAGGCCGCGCAGATTGTGGCCGAATACAAGGTGCTGGATGAAAAAACGTTGACCAAAAGAATCAAGAAGCTGGAAAAAGACATGCTGGAAGCAGCGAAAAATCTGGAATTCGAAAAGGCCGCGGAACTTCGCGATCAGTTGAGACAACTCAAGCAGGTGTTATTTGGTGTGGAAGAACATGACTAAAGTTTTATTCGTTTGTATGGGCAATATCTGTCGTTCGCCGATGGCGGAGGGCATGTTTCGCAAGGCTGTTGTGGCATCCGGGCTGGAGCAACACGTCGAGACGGATTCCGCGGGTACGCATGCCTATCATGTGGGCGATACGCCCGACCTGCGTGCGCAGGAGGCCGTGCGCCGGCGCGGGGCTGACATCAGCAAGCTGCGTGGCCGCAAGGTGGCGGATTCGGACTTCGATGCGTTCGATTACATTCTGGTGATGGATGGCGACAATTACAGCAAGTTGATCGAGCGCGCACCGGCACATCACCACGACAAGATCCGGCGCTTGTTGTCATTCAGTCGCAAGTATCCCAATCTTGATGTGATGGATCCGTATTACGGCGGCCCACAGGGATTTGAGGAAAATCTCGACATGATCGAGGATGCCGTACAGGGATTGATCAAGGAAATTAACGCAGCTGAAGCCAAAGCGGACATTGGCTGAAGACGTGAGTCGCTTGCGGGCGCCGCAGACAAAACAAGGGCCGCAATAAGCGGCCCTTGTTTTTGGGTGGGTCAGGTCGTTATTTGTCCTGAGTTTCCACCTGGATCAGCGGTTCCTGTGTCGTGCTCACCGGTGGGCGTGAACGACGGCGGGTAGGATGCGGTGCATCCGCTGTGGGCGTCTCGCTGACGCGTGCCACGGGTGCACTGGTTTCCACCTGCATCAGGCTGACAGCCTCAGTTTCAGGCTTGCTCGAAGGACGACGACGACGGCGCGGACGGCTCGCCTCGCCTGATTCCGTCGTGTTGGCTGCTGCGCCCTGCGTTTCAACCTGTTGCAGATTGGTCGTTTTGGCGGGTGAAGCTGCCGGGGCTTGCGCACTTGGCGTATGCGCAGCATCCAGCTGGAAAGCTTGCTGCGTCGGTTGAACAGGTGTTGCCTTGGGTGCGCCGGCAATTTCAACGGTTCCATGGAACGCGGCAGGTGCACCCGTTTCAAGCGCCGCCTGTTGAGCATCTTCTCCTGCGGTTTCCGGACGGGCATCACGCGGACGGCGATTGCCGCGCCCACGACGACTCCGCGGCTCACGTTTTTCTTCACTACCTGCCTCGCGTGGCGCATCAACCAGGACTGCTGCTTGCGGAGCGGATTCGGCTTCCGGGCGCGGCTTGGGTTGACGTGGCTGACGCGGCGGCCGGGCTGATTCAGCGTTGGCACCCTCGGCACGATTGTCCTTTTGACGCGGCTCGGCCTGACGTGCGGCTTGTGGGCGAGCGTCGTTACGACCTTCGCCGCGACCCTCTCCACGACCCTCACCGTTACGACCTTCGCCACGACCACGTCGCTGTCCCGGTTTGCGATCGCGATTTTCGCTGGTGCGCTCGCGACGAGCTGGGGTGGAAGTCGCCGCGGGTGTCGCTGCGGTTGCCGAGGTGTCGTCGGTGCGGCTCTTGAACCAGCCAAAAATGCGACCGAACAGACCGGCTTCGGCTTGTGGCGCGGCCGCTACAAGCGGACGCGCTGACGGTGCAGGTTGCGCCGGCGCAATCGATTTGACGGCAGCTTCCTGGCGTACCGGGAGGGGAGCCGGTTCTGCCTGATAGCCAGAGTCGGCTTCCGGCAGGGCCACCATCTTGTAGCTCGGCTCGGCTGCGTCGCGCAGATTGAGCTCGTCGTGACGCAGTCGGGTAATGGTGTAGTGCGGGGTTTCCATGTGGATGTTGGGGATCAACACCACATTCACCTTGAGGCGCGTCTCGATGGTGTGGATATCGACACGCTTTTCGTTGAGCAGGAAAGTGGCGACATCGACCGGCAGTTGCACATGCACCGCGCCGGTGTTTTCCTTCATTGCCTCTTCTCCCAGGATGCGAAGAATATGCAGTGCTGAAGATTCGCTGCCGCGAATGTGGCCGGTACCGTGGCAACGCGGGCAGGGCGTATAGCTGGTTTCGCCGAGCGAAGGCTGCAGGCGCTGACGCGACATTTCGAGCAGACCAAAGCGCGAGATCTTGCCGGTCTGCACGCGGGCGCGGTCGTGATGCAGCGCATCGCGCAGGCGATTTTCGACTTCGCGCTGGTTCTTGGGGTTTTCCATGTCGATGTAATCGATCACGATCAAGCCGCCGAGGTCGCGCAGGCGCATCTGACGCGCAATTTCGTCGGACGCTTCGAGGTTGGTGTTGTAGGCGGTTTGCTCGACGTCGCTGCCTTTGGTGGCGCGCGCCGAGTTGACGTCCACCGACACCAGCGCTTCGGTGTGGTCGATCACGATCGCGCCGCCGGAAGGCAGGTTGACCTGGCGTGAATAAGCCGATTCGATCTGGTGTTCGATCTGGAAACGCGAGAACAGCGGTACGTCGTCGTGGTAGAGCTTGACCTTGCTGACGTTGTCCGGCATCACGTGCGCCATGAACTGCTGCGCCTGCTCGAAGATGTCGTCGGTGTCGATCAGGATTTCGCCGATATCTGCCGAGAAGTAATCGCGGATGGCACGAATCACCAGACTGCCTTCCTGATAAATCAGGAAGGTGCCGGTTTGTGACGTCGAGGCGCCATCAATGGCTTTCCACAGGCTCAGCAGGTAGTTCAAGTCCCACTGGAATTCCTCGGCGGTGCGACCGATGCCGGCGGTGCGGGCAATCAGGCTCATGCCTTCGGGGATTTCAAGCTGCGCCAGGGTATCGCGCAGTTCGTTGCGGTCTTCGCCTTCGATGCGGCGCGATACGCCACCGCCGCGCGGATTGGTTGGCATCAGCACGACGTAGCGGCCGGCCAGCGAGACGTAGGTGGTGAGGGCTGCGCCCTTGTTGCCGCGTTCGTCTTTTTCGACCTGGACCAGCAGTTCCTGGCCTTCTTTCAGCGCGTCTTGCGGACGACCATTGCCAGGCAGGCAGGCGCGGGATATTTCCTTGAACGGCAGAAAGCCGTGACGCTCGCAGCCATAGTCGATAAATGCGGCTTCAAGGCTGGGCTCGACTCGGGTAACGATACCCTTGTAGACATTGCCTTTGCGTTGTTCTTTACTGGCGGACTCGATGTCAAGGTCGACCAGCTTTTGGCCGTCGACGATGGCAACCCGGAGTTCTTCCGCCTGGGTTGCGTTGAAAAGCATGCGCTTCATGTTTTACTCCCGCGCGCAGGCATACGGGACAGGCCAAACTGCTGCTTTACAGCGAGCAGTTCATGCGATCACGGATTGTGTTGGGTGAATTGGCATGGATTAAGTGTCCTGTTCCTGGAGAGTGTCACCGGCTAAGCCGGGGCCGTCTTTCCGATTCCCGCTGGGTTTAGCCGAGCGTGAATACTGATTTCGTATGCTTGTTGTCGCGTCTATTGATAACATCGCTGCTTTACCGACTAACGCGGGGCGGGTGGTTTCGACTGTCGGCGCCAGCATAATTGAGTGCTGGGCTGCAGGAATCCAGACGGGCCGAGTAGGCGGTGGCCGGTGAGCGTTGTAACCGGCTTGGTGTCCAAATTGGTCAGGCAATAACGGCCTGAACCGAAGATAGTGTATATGAAAAATAATGACTTAGAGAAAGATTCGGTCCGGCGAGTGAAGATAGACGACAGCGCGGATGGCCAGCGCCTGGACAACTTTCTGATGGCACGGCTCAAAGGCGTGCCCAAAAGTCGAATCTATAAGCTGGTGCGGGGTGGCGAGGTGCGGATCAACGGCGGCCGGGTCGAGGTGAGCTATCGGCTGCAACTGGGCGACGAGGTGCGAATACCGCCGGTACGGACGGCTGCGCCGGCGCTTGCCGCCGAACCGCGCTTGCCGCCCATCGCCCATCGCTTGTTGCCGCATGTGATCTATCGTGACGAGGCCCTGATTGTGCTGAACAAGCCATCCGGCATGGCGGTGCATGGCGGCAGCGGCATTTCGCGCGGGGTGATCGAACAGATGCGGATGGAACTACCGGAGTGCCGCTATATGGAACTGGTGCACCGGCTCGACCGCGAAACCTCGGGCGTACTGATGATTGCGTTGAAACGCCGCGCGCTGGTCGGGCTGCATGAAGCCATGCGCGCCGGCAAGATCGAAAAGCGCTACCAGACGCTGGTGGCCGGAAACTGGCCGAACCCCACGCAACATGTGAAGCTGCCGCTGCACAAGCGGGTGGATGCCAACGGCGAAAAGCGCGTTACGGTGCGCGACGATGGCCAGACCGCGCATACCATTTTCCGCCGCCTGCAAAGTTTCCCTGATTTCACCTTGCTGGAAGCGGAACTGAAAACCGGGCGCACCCATCAGATCCGCGTGCATACCTCGCATCTGGGCTTTCCGATTGCCGGGGACGACAAGTACGGCGATTTCGAGCTCAACAAGCGGCTGGTCAAGCAGGGATTGAAGCGCATGTTTCTGCATGCCGTCAAACTGGTGTTCGATCACCCGATCTCGGGCGAGAAAATGTCGGTAGAAGCGCCGCTGCCTACCGAACTTGCCATTTTTCTGGATACCTTAACGACCCATGCGCCATGACTAAATATCCCAGACAATTTGACCTGCTGATCTTCGACTGGGACGGCACCCTGATGGATTCCGCCGGGGTCATCGTCGACTCGATCCAGCGCGCCTGTGAAGATATTGGCCATTCCGTTCCAAGTGACCGCGCTTCAAGGCAAATCATCGGCCTGGGGCTTCAGCAGGCGTTGCAAACCCTGTTGCCGGATTTGCCTGACGCCGAATATCCGCATCTGGTCGAGCGTTACCGCCACCATTATCTGGGGCGGGACGCCGATCTTCCCCTCTTCGAAGGGGTGGCAAGCGGGATTGAACAATTGCATGGCAGCGGCTTTACCTTGGCCGTGGCCACAGGCAAGAGCAGCGTTGGTCTTGATCGGGCGCTTGAAGTGAGCGGCCTGCGCCATTTGTTTGCCGCCACCCGCTGCGCCGACCAGACGCATTCCAAGCCGCATCCGGCCATGGTGCTGGAACTGATAGCCGAACTCGATGCCGATCCGGCACGCACGCTGGTGATTGGCGACACCAGCCATGATCTGCTGATGGCGTCGAATGCCGGCGTGGCCAGCCTGGGCGTGACCTACGGCGCACACGAGCCGGACGATCTGCATCCGCACGCGCCGCTGGCTTTGATGAACAGTTTTGTCGAGGTGTACGCATGGCTGAACGCGAACGCCTGATCTGCGCCGCGAACGATCTCGTCGATCAAGGCCGTGGCGTGCGTTTCGAGCTGGAGCGTTACGGCAAGCCGCAGCCGGCATTTGTCGTGCGCTACAACGGCAAGCCGCACGCCTTCCTCAACCAGTGCGGCCATGTGCCGGTGGAACTCGACTGGCAGGAGGGCGAATTCTTTGATGACTCGCGGCTATACTTGATCTGCTCCACCCATGGTGCGCTTTATCATCCAGCCAGCGGCCATTGCCTGGGTGGCCGTTGCGCCGGTCGCGGCCTGATTCCTGTCCCGGTCGTCGAACGCGACGGCCACATTTATTTAATTGAAACTGCTACCTGAGACGGAACACCCATGAACGAACAAGAAAAGCCCACCCAGGAAAACTGGGAACGCAGCGTGCTGGAAAAACTGGCGCTGTCCGCAGTTCAGGAACAACGTCGCAGCCGTCACTGGAGCATTTTGTTCAAGACGCTGGGCTTCCTCTATTTATTTGTTATTTTGTTCATGGTGTCCGGCTGGTTCGGTTCGGACGGCGTATCGATCAAGGCGCACACCGCACTGGTCGACTTGCAGGGGGTGATCTCTTCCGACGAAGCCAGCGCCGACAACGTGATCGGCAGCCTGCAAAGCGCGTTCGAAGACAAAAAAACCAGGGGTGTGATCCTGCGCATCAACAGCCCCGGCGGCAGCCCGGTGCAAGCCGGGCAGATCTACGACGAGATCAAGCGACTGCGTGCCTTGCATCCAAATATTCCGCTGTATGCCGTGGTCGACGACATCTGCGCCTCGGGGGGCTATTACGTCGCCGCCGGCGCCGACAAGATCTTTGTCGACAAGGCCAGCCTCGTCGGTTCCATCGGCGTATTGATGGATGGCTTCGGCTTCACCGAAACCATGCAGAAGCTCGGCGTCGAGCGGCGACTTCTAACCGCAGGCGAAAACAAAGGCTTTCTCGACCCGTTCTCCCCGGTCGATCCGAAACAGCAAGTGTTCGCCAAACAGATGCTCGAGGAAATCCACGGCCAGTTCATCGCCGTGGTACGCGAAGGTCGCGGCAAGCGCCTCAAGGAAACCCCCGAAATGTTCAGCGGTTTGATCTGGAGCGGCGAAAAAAGTATCCAGCTCGGCTTGTCCGACGGCCTCGGCACCGTCGACTCGGTCGCGCGTGACGTCATCAAGGCCGAAGACATCGTCGACTACACCCAGCATGAAGGCCTCGCCGAGCGCCTCGTCGGCCGGTTGGGCGTGACCCTGGGCAAAGCCTGGGCTCCGTTTGAAAAGTCGGGCGTCGTATTGCGTTGAGCGATTACCAGCCTATCGCTTGCGCTGATCATGAGCGCCTTGAGATTGCCGCTTTAAGGCGGCAGTGGCAAACCGTGACCGTGACCGTGGGTGTTCGGCCTGGGCCGCAGCGGCTGTTGCCGATGGATGTCTATACGCGCGATGGTGCGGAGTGGTTGGTGGCAGAGACCGAATCCGGTGAGCGGTTGACGCTGCGACTCGACTGGCTGAAATTTGATGCGTAAGCGGGAAGGTTACGAAGGCTTTATTCTTGCGTTTTCAGGCTTCCTGCTATCGACGCGTGAGCGTTTTAACAAACAGCTACAACCAGTCGTTTACGTTGCCGCATGGCTTACGAGTTCAAGGGAGGAATGACACATTCAGCAGGCTCATTTTCTGACATCAGTATCATGTCCCGCGCATGCACGACAAAACGTGTCAGCGCTTCACATTTTGCCGGGCTTGCATTGGCCCGGTCGTCGATCAGAGTGGATACGGTAACGGCCAATGCGTCACACGCATTCATCAAGCGCTCCATCTGTGCAATTCCGGCACATTCACGTAACTGTAATAGTGCCAGTGCATAAGCGAAGATGTCGTCTTCAGTCAGGGTCTCGGGATTATTTAAGCATCCATCCGAAACGATGACTTCGATTTTATTCAGCGCGTCCAGCGTTGTGGCGATTGAATTACGAGGTGGGTGAGGCGGCAGGTTTTGTTGACGCTTTGAGTCGATATGAAACGGCATCGCCGTATAGGCATGCTGCCCCATATTCAGATAATGCGCATTTCGCATGATGATTCCTCCAGCGAAGAATATTGACGCGGCACGTCATGCCTTGACGGCATGCCGGGCATTGAGTTTTTCTGGTCAGCCTCGGGCCAGACAGTTTGTATAGCCCAACGAAAACAGGGCGAGGTGGTGGGTTTCACCTTGTCATTTTTCATAAATAACAAGGCTTTCTCGAACCTTTCTAAGTGCACCATTAAAAAATGGTATATTAATACCAGTCTTGGTTGTGGGCCTTTCTGTGTAAGGGATGGCTGGGGTGCACTTGTTTTTGGAATTCCCTGGCATTGCTTCAAGGTGTATTCCAAAGGTTTCAGGTTTTATAAGGTTTTCCACATGAATACAGGCAGAAGGCCGCCTCGTCCCCTCGTATAATCAGGCATGACTACCCAACCTATTTCCCCGTCTGCCCCTGAATCCTTTGACCGTCTGCCTCTGGCTCCTGCCATGCTGGCTAATCTGCAGCAGTTGGGCTACCTGAACATGACGCCGATCCAGGCGGCCAGCTTGCCGATTGCGCTGGCTGGTCATGACTTGATTGCGCAGGCCAAGACCGGCAGCGGCAAGACGGCGGCGTTTGGCCTCGCGCTGCTGACCAACCTGAATGTACGTTTTTTTGGGGTGCAGGCGCTGGTGATGTGTCCGACGCGCGAATTGGCCGATCAAGTGGCGCAAGAGCTGCGTCGACTGGCGCGCAGCGTGGAGAACATCAAGATTCTGACGCTGGTCGGCGGCTCGACGATGCGCCCGCAAATGGCGAGCCTGGAGCATGGCGCCCACATTGTCGTCGGCACGCCGGGCCGCATCATGGATCACTTGCAACGCGGCAGTCTGAATCTGGATGGCTTGAATACGCTGGTGCTCGACGAGGCCGACCGTATGCTGGACATGGGCTTTTACGACGACATCGCCTTCATCGCCCGACAGTGCCCGGTGAAACGCCAGACCCTGTTGTTTTCAGCCACGTACCCCGAGGGGATCGGGGAACTGAGCCGGCGTTTCATGCAGCAGCCGCAGGAAGTCAAACTGCTGGAGCGCCACGAGAACGACAAGATACGTCAGCGTTTCTATGAAGTGAGCAAGGAAGAGCGTTTGCAGGCAGTGGCGCTGCTGCTCAATCATTTCCGCCCGGTGAGTACGCTGGCATTCTGCAATACCCGTCAGCAATGTCGTGATTTGCTGGAGGTGTTGCGTGAACAGGGCTTCCATGCGCTGGCGCTGCACGGCGAACTGGAGCAACGTGAACGCGACCAGGTGCTGATCCAGTTTGCCAACCGCAGCTGCTCGGTGCTGGTGGCGACCGACGTCGCCGCGCGCGGCCTCGACATCGCCCAGCTCGAAGCCGTGATCAACGTCGATGTTACGCCGGACCCCGAGGTCTACATCCATCGCATTGGCCGCACCGGCCGTGCCGACCAGGACGGCTGGGCGCTGAGTCTGGCCAGCAGCAACCAGATGCGGCGTGTAGCCAATATCGTCCAGGAACTGGGCTCGGAGCCTGAGTGGCATCCGCTCAGTGAACTGCAAGCTGTCAGCGATGAACCGCTGTTGCCGCCCATGGCGACCTTGCAGATTCTGGGGGGACGGAAAGAGAAGATTCGCCCCGGCGACGTGCTGGGAGCGCTCACCAGTGGAGCGGGTTTCTCCAGTGCGCAGATTGGCAAAATCACGGTCACCGACATGTCGACCTATGTTGCGGTGGAACGGGGGATTGCCCGCGAAGCGCAGCGCAGATTGTCCGCAGGCAAGCTGAAAGGGAAAACGATCAAGGTGCGCGTGATGGATGTTTCCGACAATTTGCCTCCGCGTGAATCGGCAGCGGCCGTGACCCGGCGCGATCGGTGAGGCCTTAAACGAGACGACGATGAACTGAGGGGGGAATGTTGGCTGATGGTTTGCATTCATCCGCAATTTCGTTCGACACGGAATGCCTGCACGCTGTTATTTAGAAGCTCGTTTTTTTGAACCGACGGGACTATATTGATGTGAGTCTGACCCCCTGGCCGTTGCAAGGCTGTGTGGCGGCCCATACTAATGCTACATATGATTCATATACGGTAAGCCTGTTTCCGCGTTTCGGTTTGAATGCTTATCTGTTGAATGAATACGCAGTTTGATATTTTTTTTCAACCTCATACCAAGGGAAATATCATGCACATCAAGGCCCTGCCTCTATTCATCGCGCTTGCCAGCACGGCGCTGCAAGCACAGGCCATGGACGACCGTCTCTATGTGGCCCCTTCCGTGAACTACACGTTTTCCGATAGCGACCGCAATGCCGATGATGGCTGGGGCGCGGGCGTGGCGCTCGGCAAGCCTGTTACCCCGCACTGGAATATGGAGCTGTCGCTGAGCGGTAGTGCGCTCAACCATCAATCTGCCAGCGGTGATTATCGATTGCAGGGTTTGGGCGTCGATGCGCTTTACCTGTTAAAGCGCGATGCGGACTTTACCCCCTACGGGGTTCTGGGAGTGGGCATTTTGCGGACTGACACCTTGGGTAAAGCGGACACCGGTGCGATGGCCAATGCAGGCCTGGGCATCATGAAGCGGCTGAGTGACAACATTGCGCTGCGCGCAGATGCCCGCTACCGCTGGGATGGAAATTCGACCAACACTTTTAATAAATCCAGCTTCGGAGACGTGATCGTCAGCTTGGGTCTGAACATTGCGCTGGGCGAAAAAGCCCGGCCCGCACCCAAGCCCATGCCTGAGCCTGTTGCGCAGCCCGCACCCGAGCCTGCGCCCGCGCCCAAGCCTGCCCCCATGGCCGCACCCGCTCCAGAGCCTGTGGTCATCCAGCCGGCGCCGGTTGCGCCGCTCACCACCAGGCAGGCAACGCAACTCGATCAGGCCAAATCGGGTGATGTCGTCACCATTCTTGAAGGCGTGAATTTCGAATTCGACTCAGCCCGTCTGCGACCTGATGCCATGGTCATCCTGGATGAGGCTTCTACGGTACTGGAACGTCGCAGTAACATCAGCGTGGATGTCGTCGGCCACACCTGCAGCATCGGCACCGAAAAATACAATCAGGGGCTTTCCGAGCGCCGTGCCAAGTCCGTGTATGACTATTTCGTTAACAAAGGCATTGCAGCTGATCGGCTGACCACCCAGGGCTTTGGCGAAACCAAGCCCGCTTTTAGCAACGCGACGCGCGAAGGTCGGGCCAAGAACCGCCGTGTTGAACTGCACGTGAAGTAATCTAGTGGTCTGCTTTCGAAATAGTGGGACGGATGAAACGGATGGATTTTTTCGCATGGCAAGGCGCGAGGAGGCGACATAGCTGGCTCTATGGCAACGACGAGCAACGCCGCCATGCGGAAAAAGACGCCGTTTCATGTTCCAGTATTTCGAAAGCAGACCACTAGCGACTACCGTCGCAATTTAAAAGGCCACACCTTCGGGTGTGGCCTTTTTTTACAATTAATCGTGCTGAGCGATTACATCCCGATCCCGTATACAACCAGCCGGTCTTTGAGCATATCGGTTTGCCCGCGCCAGCTTTTCGCGCTGCGGGTCTGTATCAACTGCCCCGGCAGACTGAGATCCGCACCGACGCTGATGTAGGTGCTGGGCGAAAGGGTGGTGGCGAGGGCTTCCATCAGTGCCACGCTGCGATAGGGCGTTTCAATGAACAGCTGGGTGGCTTTGTCGCGGCGCGCAGTGATTTCCAGTTCGCGAATTTTCTGGCTGCGCTCGGGTTCCTTGGCGGGCAGGTAGCCGTGGAAGGCGAAGCGTTGCCCGCCCAGTCCAGACGCCATCAGCGCCAGCAGAATCGACGACGGACCGATCAGCGGCACCACCGGGATGTTGTCGCGATGCGCCGCCATGACCAGCGCCGCGCCGGGGTCGGCCACCGCAGGACAGCCCGCTTCGGACAACAGGCCAACGTCGTGTCCGGCTTTGAGCGGTGCCAGCAGCGGTGGGACGGCAGCGGCGGGGGTGTGCTCGTTGAGTTCTTCAATCTGCAGCGACTGAATCGGCTGCGGATGGCTCATGGCCTTGAGATGCGCGCGCGCTGTTTTGGCGCGTTCGACGACAAAGTATTCGAGCCGGCGTGCGACCGCGAGGGTGTCCGGCGGCAGGCAGGTGTTCGGGCTGATGGGCCCGAGCGGGACGGGGATCAGGTAAAGCGTGCCGCTCGCCATCAGGGCACCTGCGCCGCGGTCAGGACGTCCACGCTTTCGTTCAGCAGCATCTCGGTCAGCGCCATCAGTGGCAGGCCAATCAGCGCGGTGGGATCGGGGCTGTCCATGCGCGTCATCAGCGCAATGCCGAGGGCTTCGCTTTTGGCCGATCCGGCGCAGTCGTAGGGCTGCTCTTTTTCAAGGTAAGCGGTGATCTGCGCGTCGGTGAGCGGGCGGATGTGAACCACGGTCGGCACGTCGCGCGTTTGCGTGTGACCGGTGCGGCTGTTCAACAGCGTCAACGCGGTATGAAACACCATCGCTTTGCCCTGCATTTTTTTCAATTGCGCAAAGGCATTGTCGAAGTTGCCGGGTTTGCCGAGTTGTTCGCTGTCGAGCATCAGCACCTGGTCGGAGCCGATGATGAGCGCATCGGGCCAGGTGGCTGCTGCAGCCTGCGCCTTCAGCACCGACAGACGCAGGGCGGTAGATGAGGGGGATTCATCCGGTAGTGGTGTTTCGTCAACCTCGGGCGAGAGGACTTCGAATGGCATGCCCAGACGCGACAGCAAATCGCGCCGATAGCGCGAGGTGGAAGCCAGAACCAGGGTCATTCGGGTTGAATCTCGACCAATGCCATATCGGGAGTGACGGCATCGCCTTTCTTGGCGTAGATGCTGATCACGACACCGGCGATGGGCGCCTGGACTTCGTTTTCCATTTTCATCGCCTCAATCACCAGGACGCCATCGCCGGCCTTCACATTCTGGCCGATGCTGACCAGCACATCGACGACCGTGCCGGGCATGGCTGCGGTGACGTGGCCGGGGTGGCTGGCGCGCGGGTTTTGTCCGTTTGCATGGGTGGCAGCGTTGGTTTTGCGCGGGGCGTTGTCGTCGCCAGAGACCGCAACCTCATTCAGCGATTCGACCAGCACTTCTTCTGTGATGCCATCAATCGACACGAAATAGGGACGTTGGGAGGCGTCGCTACGGCCGCTGCCCGACAGCTTGATGTGATACGTCTCGCCATGCAGCGTAATCTTGAATTCATCCGCAGCGTAGCGCGGTGCGTTGGCTAGTTCGGCGCTACCCGGCGGCAGCAGTTGCTCGGGCTTGAGACTGCCGGCTGCGCGTTCCTGCAGCCAGGTTTTGCCGATTTCGGGGAACATGGCGTAGGTCAGCACATCTTCGTCGGATTTGGCCAGACTTTCGATTTCGCCGCGCAACTTGTCGAGTTCGTCGCCCAACAGGTCAGCCGGGCGGCCAGTGGTGACCTCCAGGTCGCCGATGGCCATCTTCCGGACTTCTTCGTTGACATGGCCCGGTGCCTGCCCATAGCGACCCTGCAGGTAGAGTTTCACTTCATTGGTGACCGACTTGTAGCGCGCGCCGGTCATTACATTCAATGCGGCCTGGGTGCCGACGATCTGCGACGTGGGGGTGACCAGCGGCGGAAAACCCAGGTCTTCGCGCACCCGCGGAATTTCCTCGAGCACCGCATCCATCTTGTCGATTGCACCTTGCTCCTTCAGCTGGTTGGCGAGGTTGGAAATCATCCCGCCCGGCACCTGATTGATCAGCACGCGGGTATCGGTGCCGGTGAAAGCCGATTCAAACTGCCAGTATTTCTTGCGCACTTCCTTGAAGTAGGCCGAGACTTCCTCGATCTGCGGTAGCGACAATCCTGTGTCGTATTCGGTGCCGGCGAAAGCAGCCACCAGGCTTTGCGTGGTCGGATGACTGGCACCCTCTGAAAATGCGCCGACGCAGGTGTCGATGATGGAGGCGCCCGCTTCGACGGCCTTCATATGCGTCATGTGCGCGAGGCCGGAGGTGGCATGGCTGTGGGTGTGGATCGGCAAATTGGTGGCTTCACGAATCGCGCGCACCAGCTCGTACGCGGTGTAGGGCGTGAGCAGTCCCGCCATATCCTTAATTGCGATGGTGTCGCAGCCCATCTCGGCCAGGCCTTTGGCAAGCTCGACAAAGTGCGGGATGTTGTGCACCGGGCTGGTGGTGTAGCAGACCGTGCCTTCGGCGTGCTTGCCCGCGGCTTTGACGGCTTCTACCGACACGCGAAGATTACGCAGGTCGTTCATCGCATCAAATATGCGGAACACGTCGACGCCGTTGTCGGCGGATTTCTGCACGAAGGCGCGCACCACATCGTCGGAATAATTGCGGTAGCCGAGCAGATTTTGTCCGCGCAGCAGCATCTGGATGCGCGTGTTGGGCAGGGCTTTGCGCAATTTCCGCAGGCGCTCCCACGGGTCTTCGCGCAAAAAGCGCACGCAGGCGTCGAAGGTGGCACCGCCCCAGGCTTCCAGCGACCAGAAGCCAATCTGGTCGAGCGCGCTGCAGATTGGCAGCATGTCGGCGGTTTGCATGCGGGTGGCGATGAGCGACTGGTGCCCATCGCGCAGAACGAGTTCGGTAACGTGTACTTTGGCCATATTTACAACCCTTGGTGAGCAGCGATGGCGGCGGCGATGGCGGCAGCGATCACTTCCGGCGGTTTCTTTTCAGTGTACTGGGTGAGTTCAGGGTGTTCATCCACAAAACTGGTATTGAAGCGGCCACTGCGGAACTCGGGATTCTTGAGGATTTCCTGATAATAGGGGATCGTCGTTTTGACGCCATACACCAGCATGTCAGCGAGGGCACGGCTACCCCGTGCGATGGTCGATTCCCAGTTGAGGTTCCATACCGTGAGCTTGGCGCACATGGAGTCAAAGTAGGGCGGAATCACGTAATCGGTGTAAATCGCCGCGTCTACCCGCACGCCAGGGCCGCCTGGCGAATAGTAGCGGGTGATGCGGCCGAGGCTGGGCAGGAACTCGTTTTTCGGGTCTTCGGCGTTGATGCGGAATTCGATGGCAAAGCCGCGATGCTTGATCTCCTCCTGCTTGTACTGCAGGGGCAATCCCGAGGCAATGCGGATCTGCTCTCCCACGATGTCGACGCCGGTGATGGTTTCGGTAATGGGGTGCTCAACCTGCAGGCGGGTGTTCATCTCCATGAAGAAGAACTGGTTATCGCTGTCGAGCAGGAACTCCACCGTACCGGCATTGACGTAGCCCACTGCCTTGGCGGCACGTACCGCCAGCTTGCCGATGTACTGCCGTTGCGCCTCGGTGAGCTGAGGGGACGGGGCGATTTCAATCAATTTCTGGTTGCGCCGCTGGATCGAGCAGTCGCGTTCGAACAAATGGATGATGTTGCCCTGCGTATCACCCAGAATCTGTACTTCGATGTGCTTGGGGTGGACCACGCATTTCTCGACAAAGACCTCGGGTTTGCCAAAGGCCTTGCTCGCCTCCGACACCACACGGTCATAGTTTTTCAGCAGGTCTGCTTCGCTGTCGCAGCGGCGGATGCCGCGCCCGCCGCCGCCGTTGGTGGCTTTGAGCATCACCGGGTAGCCGATCTTGTTGGCCAGCGTGCGCGCTTCCTCGACGTTTTCCAGATTGTGGTCAGACCCCGGAATCACCGGAATGCCGGCCGCAATCATGGCGTTACGCGCCTGGATCTTGTCGCCCATGCGGCGGATCACGGTGTCGGATGGCCCGATGAAGCGGATGCCACGGCGTGCGCAAATGGTCGCCAGGTCGGGATTCTCGGAGAGAAAGCCATAGCCTGGGTGCAGCGCATCGCAACCTGACGCCGCGGCCAGATTGACCAGCGTATGGGCGTTCAAATAGCCGAGAATCGGATCTTTGCCGATATGGTAAGCCTCGTCGGCTTTCTTGACGTGGAGCGCGTGACGGTCGGCATCGGTATAGATGGCGACCGACTTGATCCCCAGTTCGGCACAGGCGCGTACGATGCGGACGGCGATCTCGCCCCGGTTGGCGACCAGTATTTTCTTAAGCATGGGTTCGCCTGACGTTGGGTGGACTTGGGATTCTTTGACAAAAACAACGCGAAATCATATCATTTCGGGCTAATGTTTAACCGGGCGCGTCAACTTGAGCTTGTTTACGCTGCCCCAGTACGTTGTTAATCGGGTTCGCCATGCCTCAATCCAACCTGTTGCAAGCTATTGAGGTCGATCCACGGCGTTTCTGCAAAGATGCGCAGTCGTGGGAAGTTCAGTCGGACATAGCTGCGTTTCCCCGTCTTGCGCTTGAATTTACGCAAGGTGCGCTGTTCTGTCGAGTGATCGGCAGGGCGGATGCGCTAGGCGGCCTGTCCTTGAAGCTGACAGTGCATGGCGAGGTGGAGCTGATGTGTCAGCGCTGCCTGAGTGGCATGCAGCATGCGATAGCAATTGATCGCACGGTGTATCTGGCGCGGACCGAGACGGAGATGGAACGGCTGGATGAAATGCCCGATAGCGACGCCATTCTGGTTGGTGAGAGTTTGGGTCTGGTCGAATTGGTTGAAGATGAAGTGCTGTTGGGTCTGCCGATGGCACCCATGCATGCAAAAGGTAAATGCCCCGTCATTGGGGCAGAATGATTTTTTTTAGGAGTTAGAAATGGCAGTCCAACAGAACAAAAAGTCCCCGTCCAAGCGTGGTATGCATCGCTCACACGATTTCCTGACCAACCCGCCGCTGGCTGTTGAGCCGACCACGGGCGAAGCGCATCTGCGTCACCATATCAGCCCCAATGGCTTTTATCGTGGCCGCCAGGTCGTCAAGGCCAAGGGCGAATAGTTTTTTTGCGCGCCAGGCCGTAATCGTTACGGCCTGGCGCATTCGATCCAGCCAACCCTACAGGCTGTATGAGATATATCACCGTCGCTATTGATGTCATGGGGGGCGATCATGGCCCCCATGTCACCGTCCCGGCGGCGATCCGTTGTCTTGCCAATCATCCCGACCTGAATGTCATTCTGGTCGGGCCGCAAGACATCATCGCCGCCGAACTCAAAGCGCGCCGTGCCCAGTCCGGTCCCCGCCTTGTCGTTCGTCACGCCAGTCAGGTGGTGGCGATGGATGAGGCGCCTGCGCTGGCCCTGCGTGGCAAAAAAGACTCCTCCATGCGCGTGTCTATCGACCTCGTCAAGTCCGGCGAGGCCGACGCTTGCGTGTCTGCGGGCAATACCGGCGCCCTGATGGCAACCGCACGCTTTGTCCTCAAGACCCTGCCCGGCATTGACCGCCCGGCAATCGCGGCCGTGATGCCGACGATCAAGGGTCATGCCCTGGTGCTGGACATGGGCGCCAACGTCGACTGCACGGCTGAACATCTGCTGCAGTTCGGCATCATGGGCGCGATGCTGGTGTCGGCAGTGGACCACAAGCCGAACCCGACTGTGGGCCTGCTGAACATCGGCGAGGAAGATATCAAGGGCAACGACATGGTGAAGCAGGCTGGCGAATTGCTGCGCGCCAGCCACCTGAATTTCTATGGCAACGTAGAAGGCAACGACATATTCAAGGGCACCACCGACGTGGTGGTATGCGATGGCTTTGTCGGCAATGTGACGCTGAAAGCATCGGAGGGTCTGGCCAAGATGTTTGCCTCCACCCTGCGTGCCGAGTTCAAACGCAACTGGCTGACCCGCATTGCGGGTCTGGTGGCATTGCCGGTGCTGAATGCCTTCAAGCGCCGGTTCGACCCGCGTCGTTACAATGGCGCCACGCTGCTGGGCCTGAAAGGCGTAGTGGTCAAAAGTCATGGTTCGGCTGACTGCTTTGCGTTTGAGCATGCGATCGAAACTGCCAGCGAGGAAGTCCGCAACAACGTGTTGAAACGCATTACTGACCAGATCCAACTCCAGCAACGGGTGGCCGCTTGATTTATTCCCGCATACTCGGCACCGGCAGCTATCTGCCCACGCGCATTCTCACCAACGCCGATCTTGAGAAAATGATCGACACAAACGATCAGTGGATCGTCGATCGCACCGGTATACGCGAGCGGCATATCGCCGCCGACGGCGAATTTACCAGCGATCTGGCATCCCATGCTGCACGTGCCGCGCTCGAGGTGGCAGGATTGGCGATAGATGACATCGATTTGCTGTTGGTTGCCACGACCACCCCCGATCTGGTGTTCCCCAGCACGGCCTGCATCGTGCAATCCAAGCTAGGCATGACCAACGGCAAGCCGGCGTTTGATCTGCAGGCGGTATGTAGCGGCTTTGTGTATGCCCTGTCGGTGGCAGACCAGTTCATCAAGACCGGTGCGGCCAAGCATGTGCTGGTGATTGGTGCCGAAACCCTGTCGCGGATTACCGACTGGACCGACCGCGGCAACTGCATTCTGTGGGGCGATGGCGCCGGCGCATTGGTGCTCGGGGCTTCAAGTGAGCCAGGCATCATCGCCACGCATATCCATGCCGATGGCCGTCACAAGGATTTGCTGCGTACCACCAACGGTGCATCGACGGGTTTGGATACGCCGCCGCTGATGCAGATGGAAGGCAATGCCGTATTCAAGATGGCGGTCAACACGCTTGATCGCATTGTCGACGAAACACTGGAAGCCAATGGCTTGCAGAAATCCGACATCGACTGGCTGGTGCCGCATCAGGCTAATATCCGCATCATTTCCGCCACCGCCAAGAAGCTCGGCATGAGCATGGATCATGTTGTCACAACCGTGGCGGGCCACGGCAACACCTCGGCAGCGTCGGTTCCGCTGGCGTTCGATGTGGCGGTGCGCGATGGTCGTATCCAGCGCGGGCAGACCGTGCTGATGGAAGCCTTCGGTGGCGGCTTCACCTGGGGCTCAGCGCTCCTGAAATATTAAAGGATCACCAAGTGACCATCGACAAACCCTCTGTGGCGTTTGTGTTTCCCGGCCAGGGTTCGCAATCCGTCGGCATGATGCAGGGCTGGGGCGAGCGCGCTGAAGTACGCTTTACTTTTTCTGAAGCGTCTGACGCGCTCGGTGAGGATCTTTGGGCCTTGGTGACCGAGGGCCCGGCAGATCTGCTCAATCAGACCATCAACACCCAACCGGTAATGTTGGCAGCCGATGTGGCTGTCTGGCGGGTATGGCGAGCCGCTGGCGGGATTCAGCCCACGCTATTGGCTGGCCACAGCCTGGGTGAATACGCGGCCCTGGTCGCTGCGGGATCGCTGGGCTTTTCCGATGCCATCAAGCTGGTGCGTTTCCGCGCTGAGGCCATGCAGGCCGCGGTGCCCGAAGGGGTTGGCGCGATGGCCGCGATTCTGGGGCTGGATGACGATGCGGTTCGCGGCGTTTGTACGGACGCCGCGGCGGGCGAAGTGGTTGAGGCGGTGAACTACAACTCCCCAGGCCAGGTGGTGATAGCCGGCAACAAGGCGGCCGTTGAGCGCGCCATGGCGTTGGCGAAGGAGCGGGGCGCCAAGCGCGCTTTGCCGTTGCCGGTCAGCGTGCCATCGCATTCTTCGCTGATGATGCCTGCCGCCGAAAAATTACTAGTGCATTTGCAGGGTGTGACGATCAAGCAACCCTCGATTCCGTTACTACACAATACCGATGTGCTGAATCATGCTGAGCCCGATGCGATACGCGCGGCGCTGGCCAAGCAATTGCATACACCGGTGCGTTGGGTCGAAACGGTGCAGGCACTCAAAGCTGCCGGGATGAGCTATGTGATCGAATGCGGACCTGGCAAGGTGCTGACCGGACTGGGCAGGCGCATCGATGACACCCTGCCTGTTCTGGCGCTGGTAGACGAAACCAGCCTGCAAGCTGCACTCAATCAATAAGGAGACAAGATGTTGCAAGGACAGATCGCGCTCGTTACGGGCGCCAGCCGCGGAATTGGCCAGGCCATTGCACTTGAGTTGGGGCGTGCAGGCGCCACCGTGATCGGCACTGCCACCAGCGACAAAGGCGCCGAAGCGATTGGCGACTATCTCGCGGCCGCCAATATCAAGGGCGGAGGCATGAATCTCAACGTCACCAGCGCAGCTGAAGTGGAAGCGGTCATCACCACCATCAACGCATTGCATGGCGACATCGGCATTCTGGTCAACAATGCCGGCATTACACGCGACAATTTGCTGATGCGGATGAAAGACGAGGAATGGGACGACATTATCGCGACCAATCTGACCTCGGTGTTCCGCCTGTCGCGCGCGGTGTTGCGCGCCATGATGAAAGCACGGACTGGGCGCATCATTTCCATTGCTTCTGTAGTGGGTTCAATGGGCAACGCCGGACAGACCAATTACAGCGCGGCCAAGGCCGGCATCATGGGCTTTACCAAGTCGTTGGCGCGCGAAGTGGGCAGCCGTAACATCACGGTCAACTGCGTGGCGCCGGGCTTTATTGATACTGACATGACCCGCGCACTGCCTGAAGCGCAGCGTCAGGCCTTGCTGAGCCATATCCCGCTGGGACGCCTGGGTTCAGTTGATGACATTGCGCAGGCCGTTGGATTTCTTGCGTCGCCGGCAGCGAACTATATTTCCGGAACCACCTTGCATGTCAATGGTGGGATGTACATGGCGTAATCGGGACGAAAAGTTTGGTAAAATCTCCCGGCTTCAATTTTCATGGCTTCAATTTCATTGGGGCCTTATTCCACGAGAGGATTAGTAATGGATAACGTACAACGTGTATTTAAAGTCGTCGCCGAGCAACTGGGCGTGAACGAAGCAGACATCAAGAATGAGTCTTCCTTCGTTGGTGACCTGGGCGCAGACTCACTGGACACGGTTGAGCTGGTAATGGCGCTGGAAGAAGAGTTCGGCTGCGAAATCCCTGACGAAGACGCAGAAAAAATTACCACCGTCCAACAGGCGATTGACTATGTCAATAGCCATTCGAGCTGATCGTTCGTTAGAGTAAAGGGCTGACCTTTGTCCACACGTCGCGTCGTCGTAACCGGTCTTGGGATCGTCTCCCCGGTGGGCAACACCATACCGGAGGCCTGGGGTAACCTGGTTGCCGGTCGGTCTGGAATCGCCCGGATTACCCGTTTTGATCCTTCGCCGTTCACCGCGCAAATCGCCGGTGAAGTGAAGAATTTCGATATTGAGCAATATATCAATGCGAAAGAAGCACGCCGCATGGATGTGTTTATCCAGTTCGGCATGGCAGCCGGAATCCAGGCGATACGCGATTCTGGAATCGAAGTTACCGAGGCCAATGCCGAACGCATTGGCCTCAATATCGGCTCCGGAATCGGCGGTCTGCCGCTGATCGAGGATACCCATACATTATTGATGGAGTCCGGGCCAAGGAAGATATCTCCTTTCTTTATTCCGGGTTCCATTATCAACATGATTTCCGGCAACCTTTCCATTCTGTACGGGATGAAAGGCCCCAATCTCGCAGTCGTCACCGCATGCACGACGGGTTTGCACGCGATTGGCCTGTCTGCCCGCATGATCCAGCATGGCGATGCGGACGTGATGATTGCGGGCGGCGCTGAATGCGCCACTTCGCCGCTGGGCGTAGGTGGTTTCGCTGCCGCCCGTGCGCTTTCCACCCGCAACGACGATCCGGCAACCGCCAGTCGTCCGTGGGACAAGGATCGCGATGGCTTCGTGCTGGGCGAGGGCGGTGGCGTGATGGTGCTGGAAGAGTACGAGCATGCAAAAGCGCGCGGCGCGAAAATCTACGCCGAGGTGGCGGGTTTTGGCATGAGCGGCGATGCCTATCACATGACTGCGCCCAGCACCGACGGCCCCAAGCGCTCAATGCTGAACGCAATGACAGACGCCGGCGTGAATGCCGATCAGGTGCAATACATCAACGCCCATGGCACCTCGACACCGCTCGGCGACAAAAACGAGACTGAAGCGATCAAGCTGGCGCTGGGCGATGCGGCGTACAAGACGGTAGTCAACTCGACCAAATCGATGACCGGCCACTTGCTGGGTGGCGCGGGCGGCGTGGAATCGGTATTCACCGTGCTGGCTATCCATCATCAAATCTCGCCTCCCAGCATCAATATTTTCTCGCAGGACCCGGAGTGCGATCTCGATTACTGTGCCAATACCGCACGCGATATGAAGATTGATGTGGCGCTCAAGAACAACTTCGGGTTTGGCGGCACCAACGGTTCACTCGTCTTCAAGCGCGTTTGACCTTCGCTGCGGATCGTTTGGATACGCCAGAAATCAGGGAATGGCCTGACCAGCAGAATCAGCTGCGGCCTGACCTGGTTGCCCTGCAAGCCGCGTTTCCGCAGCGTTATCCGGGTCTGATTCAAAGCAGCGGTGACACCGGCTGGGACGTGCTGTTTGCGTTCCCGCAGGATGTCGAGCAGTTTTCCCTGGCCGATGGTCTTGATGGCTTGCGTGCGCATCCTGCCATGCAAGGCAGTCCCTACTGCGGACTACAGACACATTTCGAGCTGCCATTCAGTGGTGGATGGTTGTGTGCCTTTTCGTATGAATTGGGGGGGATGTTTGAACCCAGCGTGGGCATGGCGGATGATTCTGAGTTTCCGCTGGCCTGGCTGGCGCGTATCCCGGCCGCGATTTTGATTAATCGCGCCAGTGGGCGGTGCGTATTGATGGCCGAGCACGGCCAGCATGGATTACTCGATGCCATGGCGCAGGATCTCCAGCAAACCTTGCCGCCTGTTCAGGGCCTGCCTGTCCCGACGTCCCTTGATGAGGAGGACCCTGAAGCATTCCTGGCGGGCGTGGCGCGCATCCAAAGCTATATTCGTGCGGGAGATGTCTTTCAGGTGAATTTGTCGCGCGGTTGGCGGGCGCAGTTTGATGAACCGGTTTCGCCCGCAGCCTTGTTTTCACAACTGATGCAGAAAAATCCGGCGCCGTTTTCAGCGCTGGTGCAAATGGAAGACTGGGCTATCGTGAGCTCATCCCCCGAGCGCTTGGTCCATCTGGGGCGTGACGGCATGCTGGAAACCCGGCCGATAGCCGGGACCCATCCGCGAAGCGAGGAGGCGGTCGAAGATGAAGCGTTGCGATCGCGATTGCAGGCCCATCCGAAGGAGCGCGCCGAGCATGTCATGCTGGTAGACCTGGAGCGCAACGATCTGGGCCGGGTATGCGAGCCCGGCAGTGTCAGGGTGCCCGCCCTGATGGAAATCGCCAGCTATCGCTACGTGCACCACATCGAATCCACCGTGTGTGGAAAACTGCGGCGTGACCTGACCGTATTCGATGCCCTGCGCGCCGTGTTCCCCGGCGGCACCATCACCGGCTGCCCCAAGGTGCGCACCATGCAAATCATTCGTGAACTGGAACAGACGCCACGCCGCAGCTACACCGGCAGCGTGGGCTACATCAATCGCGACGGCAGTTTCGATCTGAATATTCTGATTCGCAGTTTTTTACTGCGCGATCATCAACTGAGTTTTCGCGCGGGCGCCGGCATTGTTGCAGACTCTGTTGCACAACGCGAGTTGGAGGAAACCCGCGCCAAGGCACACGGGCTGTTGCGCGCGCTGGATTTCGCATGATGCTCATTGACGGACAGCAGGCGGACACGCTCAATGCGATGGATCGTGGCCTTGCCTACGGTGACGGCGTGTTTCGCACATTGCGTACGCAAGCTGGACAGCCGCTTTGGTGGCCGGATCATTTTGCCAAGCTGGCTGCAGATTGTGCAGCCTTGGCACTGGATTGTCCGGACGAGAATCTGTTGCAGCGGGAAGTTTGCCAGGTAGCAGAAGCAGGGGACGGCATCGTTAAAATCATGCTCACGCGCGGCGTCGGTTCACGTGGCTATGCCCATGTCCCGGGTCAGGCAACGACCCGTATCGTTTTGTCGGCGCCACTTCCCTCACATGCCTGCCCCGATGCGCCTGTCGACATCACGGCGCGCTGGTGCGCGATCAAGCTGGCACGGCAACCCCGGCTGGCGGGGATCAAGCATTTGAACCGGCTGGAAAATGTGCTGGCACGGGCGGAATGGGATGACCCGGCCATTTTTGAGGGGCTGCTGTGTGACAACAGCGGCTCGGTCATTGGCGGCGTAATGAGCAATGTATTCTGGGTCAAGGCCGGCGAACTGTTTACGCCGGGTTTGCATGAATGTGGGGTAGCCGGCGTGACGCGATCACGCTTGTTGCGCGCCGCAGCACACCAAGGGATGCGCACCCATATCGGCCGCTGGCTGCCAGACGCTATACTCGATGCCGATGAAGTAATGATTTGCAACAGTGTGATCGGCGTACGCCGGGTGGCGAAGCTGGATGACGTAATCTGGCCGCCTGCCGGCTGGACAACTACTTTGAATAACGCCTTGTATGAAAACCTTGATTAAACGTGTGCTTGTGTTGGCCGTCCTGTTTGCGCTGGCAAGTGCCGGTAGCTTGATCTGGTATGGCAATCAGGCTTTGCGCTTTGAGCCGATGCCGAAAATTGTGAATGTGCCGCCAGGAACCCATTTGCGCAGCTTGAGTGTGATTCTCGAACGCGAAGGCGTCATCGGTAACGCACGGGTCTTCTGGTTGATGGGTCGAACCATGGGCAAGGGCGGCACCCTCAAGGCGGGGGCGTATGCGCTCGACAAGCCGCTTACGCCGCTGGAACTGCTGGACAAGATCGAACGGGGTGAAATCTTCCAGGCGACTGTACGCTTCATCGAAGGCTGGAATTGGCGCGAAATACGAGCGGTCCTGGCCACACAGCCGCTGTTGATCAATGAAAGTGCCGGCATGAGCAATGCTGAGATACTGCGCGCGATGGGTGCGGAAGAAACTCACCCGGAAGGTCTGCTGTTTCCTGACACCTACTTTTTTGCGCCGCATACGTCGGATATCAAGGTACTGCGTCGCGCTTACCGCTTGCAGCATGAGAAGCTGATGGCAGCATGGGAAAAGCGCGCAATCGGGCTGCCCTATCGCACCCCCTATGAAGCGCTCATCATGGCGTCGATCGTGGAGAAGGAAACCGGCGCGGCGTTCGAGCGACCGCAGATCGCGGGCGTTTTTCTCAACCGGCTCAAACTGGGGATGCGCCTGCAAACCGATCCCACCGTGATCTACGGGTTGGGTGAGCGATTCGATGGCAATCTGCGCAAGGTTGATCTGCAAACCGACACCCCGTACAACACCTACACCCGTGCGGGCTTGCCGCCCACCCCCATAGCGATGCCGAGCGAGGCTGCCATCCAGGCCGCGCTCAACCCGGCACAAACCGGAGCACTGTATTTCGTTTCGCGCGGCGACGGCACCCATGTGTTTTCCAGCAATTTGGACGCACATAATCAGGCAGTCAATCGGTTTCAGCGAAGATGAGCCCTGGTAAGTTCATCACGCTCGATGGCGTCGACGGCGCTGGCAAGAGTACGCATCTGGGTTTTGTGGCTGACTGGCTTCGTGAACAGGGCAGGGAAGTAATCGTCACCCGCGAACCAGGTGGCACCCCGCTCGGCGAGGATCTGCGAGAACTGTTATTGCATCGTGAGATGGATGCCGATACGGAATTGCTGTTGATGTTTGCGGCACGGCAGGAGCATCTTGCACGTTTGATCTGGCCGGCGCTGGCACGTGGCGCGTGGGTGGTGTCCGATCGCTTTACCGATGCCAGCTATGCCTATCAATGCGGTGGCCGCGGCATTGCAGTCGAGCGTATCGCTGCACTGGAAACCTGGGTGCAGCGCAGCTTTCAGCCCGACCTGACTCTGCTGTTCGATGTGCCTGCCGAGGTGGCAGAAGCACGCCGCGCGTCCGCACGCGTGGCTGACCGCTTTGAGCGGGAGGCGGATGATTTCTTCAACCGGGTCCGCACAGCCTACCTTGCCCGCGCAGAGGCCGACCCGAAGCGTATCCAGGTGCTGGATGCGCGACAGACGATCGACGTATTGCAGACTGAAATTGGCAAACTGTTGCAAGGATTGCAATGAGCGCACCCTATCCCTGGCTTGAAACGGCATGGCAGCGTTTGCTGCCGACCCGGACACGCCCGGTGCAGGCGTTGTTGCTGACGGGGCCACGCGGCGTCGGCAAGGGCGCGCTGGCACAGGCCTGGGCTCACGCATTGCTGTGTGAAGCGCCCTTGATCGATGGCGCAGCCTGCGGGAGTTGCCCGGCCTGTCACTGGCTGCAGACCGGCGCGCATCCGGATTTTCGGCTGCTCACCTTGCAGGAAAAAACCAGCAAGGAGGGCGAAACCAAAATGGCTGCGGCCATCGAGGTGGACCAGGCGCGCGAGGTGGTTGATTTCGTCCGGCTGTCCACGTATCGGGCGGGCTTTCGCGTCGTTTTGGTCAATCCCGCCAATAGCCTTAACCTGGCGGCGGCCAATTCCCTGTTAAAGGTACTGGAGGAACCGCCGTTAAATACGGTGTTCATCCTGGTGTCGGACCAGCCGCGGCAGTTGTTGCCGACCATTCGCAGCCGTTGCACCCGGCTCGATATTGGTTTGCCATCGGCCGAGCGTGCGCTCCAATGGTTAACCGGGCAACAGGTTGAAGATGCGCAGATCCTGTTGGGTTTGGCCGGTGGGTCGCCGCTGGATGCGCTGAACTGGATTGAAGGAACGGATCTGGATGTGCGCCAAAGTATTCTGGACGGCTTGACGCGTCCGCAACAACTGGATCCGGTGGCGCTGGCTGAACGCTGGAAGGCGGTCAAGCCGCAAACCTGGCATACCGTCGCGTATAAATGGCTGGGCGATCTGCTGGCGGTCAGGTTGCAAAGCCGGGTGCAGTTCAACCTGGATTTTGATGAAGTACTCACGAAACTGGGTGCGCAGGTGGACCTGGCAAAATTGCTGGAACTGTCCAAAACGCATGCCGCAGCAGGCCGGACGCTGATGCATCCGCTGAATCGGGCTTTGCAACAGGAAGCCTGGCTAATCCAGTATCGACATTTATTTGATTGATGAGACTAAACCATGAGCACACCACCCAATGACACTACCGGTATGGTCAGGCCAGGCGTGCTTTCCTTGTCCATCAAGGAAAAGTCTGCGCTTTTTGCAGCCTATATGCCTTTCATCAAAGGTGGCGGACTGTTCATTCCCACCAATAAAAGCTACAAGATGGGCGAAGAAGTCTTCATGCTGCTGACGCTGATGGAAGACCCCTCCAAGTTGCCGGTATCCGGAAAAGTGGTATGGGTCACACCGACTGGTGCTCACGGCAGCCGTACTCAGGGGGTGGGGGTGCAGTTTGCATTCAATGAAAGCGGGAAGTCTGCGCAAAACAAAATTGAAGGATTGCTCGGTGGTTCGTTAAAATCGGTACGTCCAACCCACACCATGTAACCCTGTTTTGCTTCGGTGCGTCGGGTTGATTCCTGACCATATCGCGCGAATGCGCCCCAGACCGAATGTATATCGATTCTCACTGCCACATCAATTTCCCCGATCTCGCTGACAAGCTGCCCGAGGTGTTTGATCTCATGGCACACAACCAGGTGAGTCACGCGCTGTGTATCAGTGTGGAACTGGAAAAATTTCCTGAAGTTCTTGCGCTCGCTGAGGCGCATCCAAACGTCTACGCGTCAGTTGGAGTGCACCCCGACCATGAAGATTGCACCGAACCCACCGTGGCTGAGCTGGTTGCGCTGGCCGACCACCCCAAGGTGGTGGCCATCGGCGAGACCGGCCTGGATTACTTCCGGTTGACCGGTGACCTCGAATGGCAACGGGAGCGCTTTCGCACCCACATTCGCGCGGCGCGGGCCACGAACAAACCCCTAGTGATCCACACCCGCTCGGCCGCAGAGGACACCTTGCGCATCATGCGTGAGGAAAAAGCGGGCGAGGCGGGCGGGGTGATGCACTGTTTTACCGAAAGCCTGGCTGTGGCAGAAGCCGCCATCGAGCAGGGTTTCTATATTTCATTCTCCGGTATCGTCACCTTCAAGAATGCCACCACCCTGCGTGAAGTGGCCGCAGCCATTCCACTGGAGCGCATGCTGATCGAAACCGATTCGCCGTATCTGGCGCCGGTACCGTATCGCGGAAAAACCAATCAGCCGGGATTTGTGAGGTATGTGGCAGAAGAGATTGCGCGGGTACGGGGCATTTCGGCAGAGGCTGTGGGCGAAGCGACCACGCAGAACTTCTTCCGCCTGTTTGCTGCCGCGGCGCACTGAAACATGAGCGGCAATACGGAAAACCAGACACTAGCCCCGCAGAGGAAGTTGTAATGTGCTGGCATGATCGGCGATGGCTTCCGGGCGATGCAGGAAAAATCCTTGCCCGTAATCCACCCCGATTTCCTTGAGTGCCATCAGTGTGGCTTCATCCTCGATCCACTCAGCTATGCAAGCAATATTCAAGGTTTTGGCAATCTGCGAAATCGCGATCACGATGGAGTGATCGTGATCGTCATGCAACATGTTGCGCACGAAGCTGCCATCTATTTTCAGGTAATCCACCGGCAGCATTTTCAGATAGCCGAATGAACTCAAACCACTGCCGAAATCATCCAGAGAAAACTGGCAACCCAGTTTCTTGAGCTCTGACATGAAGCGGGCTGCATGGGATACGTTACGAATGGCTGCAGTTTCCGTAATTTCAAAGGTGATCAAGCTTGGTTTGACGCCGCTACGCAGGATTTCCCGTTTAACGAAATCAAGCAGGTCCGCCTGCCCAAGCGATTGCCCGGAGAGATTGATGGCATAGGCCGCCATTCCCAGGCGGTCGCCATGCTGGACAATGAGCTTCAGCGCATTGTGAATCACCCAACGGTCAATTTCCGGCATGTGACGGAACCGCTCGGCGGCTGGAATAAGCCGTCCCGGCAAAATCAGCGAACCGTCTTCTTCCCGCATGCGAACCAATAGTTCGCAGCGGGGGGATTCGCCACTTGATGCGTCAAGCGGCGATATTTTCTGGTAGTGAAGGACAAAGCGGTTATTCTCCAGCGCGCTTGGGATACGCACCGACCATTGCATTTCCTGCTGGCGCCGCGCCTGCTCAACGTCGTCAAGGTTGGAGACATGGATCTGGTTGCGCCCCAAGTCTTTTGCCACAAAACAGGCAATGTCAGCGTTGCTGAAAATTTCGACTACTGTGCTTGTGTCGGGCCGGATGGGCACCACTCCAATACTGATGCCGACTTCGAAAGTCTGACCGTCCCATAGAAAACGATAATCGCGGACCCGATTGCGGAGCTCTTCAGCCAGGGCGCGGGCCTCATGCAATGGAATATTCCGCATCAGCACACCGAATTCGTCGCCACCCAGGCGAGCAAATGTGTCGTTTTCGTTGACCCGGTGTTGAATCAGGGTGGCGAGTTCAACCAGCAAATGATCGCCTGCAATATGTCCGCAGGTGTCGTTGACGACCTTGAACTGATCCAGGTCCATGTAACAGAACGCACTGTTTGTTCCATTTTCCTTGGCGTCCTGCAGGTCTTCTTCTACCAGTCGCTCAAATTCGCGGCGGTTGATCAGCCCGGTGAGGGCGTCGTGCGTGGCCTGGTAGGCCAACTTGCGGGAGGTCTCCCTTGCTTCGGTGACGTCATGGAAAACCAGTACTGCGCCTATGGTGTTGCCGGTTTTTCCGCGGATCGGCGCAGCGGTTTCCTCGACCGCATAGGATTGCCCGTCTGCGCTGACCAACTGGGCGAGGTTGACGCCACTGATCACCGTGTCTTCCGCCAGGCAAAGGCGTGCCGGGTTGGCCAGTGGGTTGCCCGAGATCTGGTCCTGTACGTGATAAATGGTTTCGATCAGTTTGCCCGAGGCTTGAGCCAGAGAATAACCGGTCAGGGCTTCTGCCACCGGGTTCAGATACAGCACCCGACCCTGCAGGTCGGTGGTGATGACACCATCCCCGATTGAATGGAGCGTGACTTCGGCACGCTCCTTTTCTTCGTGCAGCGCGTGCTCGGACTGATGAAGTGCCTCGATCCGGCTGCGGATCGCATCGGTCATGGTGTTGAAGTTGCTCGCCAGCACGCCTATTTCGTCGCGACTTGTCACCGGAATACGCAGGTCGTAGTCACCGCCGCTGATGGTTTGCGTGGCGGCCAGCAGGGATTGAATGTGCCGGGTCAGCAATGTGCCGGGTCAGCAGGTAACCGGCCAGCCCCAGGGACAGCAGGGTAAACAGGATTTCAGCTCCGGCGATCAAAATGCTTTGATGCAAGATGCTGTCCTTCGATGCGGCGTATGAGGCCAACGAAAGCCCGTATTGGGCATACCCGACCGGCTGGCCTGCCAGGGTGATCGGGATGTCCGTATCGTAGACCAGGTCATCCAGACTCTGATCCACGCTCAGGTCGATTTTTGGCAGCTTGGCCGTATCGACATTGCCTGCCTGGGCGTAGAGAATATTCTTGTTGTCGAAGACAACGATATATTCCAGTTCTGCCGCAGAACTGCTGACCAGTTGCTGCAGAATTTCGTTGATCGACGCATGGTCACGCTCGAACAGGCGTGCTCCCAAAGAGGCATTGAGCAGCGGGTTGACGGTTTGCAACCGTGCCTCGGTGCGGTCTTCCATCACATCGGTCATCAGCCGCACACTGTTGGCAATCAACAGCCCCAGCATCGTTACCTCGATGATGATGCTGACGATGACGAGGCGGGTGCGGATGGAGTGGAAGAAGGGGGTTTTAGTCGGGGTCACGGGTTAGCCGGACTTACATATTCCGTGTATACGGATCGAGCTTCTTCATGACTTTATCGTCAATATTCTGGAAGCTTTTATATCCGGTTACCGAAAAGTACGGCGCGCTGCCCGCAACATTATGATAGTTGAGCAATATATTTTTGATTGCCTCAACATCTTGCCTGGGAATCCGCTTGTTCGCCATCATCATGAATCCGGGTGCTTCGTCGGTGGTGCCAATGACACGCATCTGGTCTTTTTGTTCTGCTCCGAGCACCTGCCAGAGCAGTGTTCCCGTCACTGAAGCGTCCGCTTCACCGCGCAACGGTGCATGCATGGCATTGTTAAAGGTGTGTGTATCGATAATCGTCACCGTTTCACCGGGAACCAGCCCCTTGTCTCTAAGCAACTGCTCAGCCATTTGATAAATGATGGACGTGCGTTGCGCGATCATCACGGACTTTCCCCGCAGATCCTCGATTTTTTGGATATTTGAGTCTTTTCGGGTGAGGAAAATACCCTGGACTGCATGGCTGGTCATGGCCAGCCGTTTGTACCCGTCACGCGTTTCGGCCAGGCGGCCGAGGTGAGGCGCGGTCAAAATGATATCGTACTGGCCCTGCCGGGTGCGCTCGACAAAGCTTTCATAATCGGGGGCGGTGACAAGTGAAACCTGGCGCTGCAGGGTTTTGGCGAGATGGTCTTTGAGCGGGGTGTGGAACGCGATCAGTTGAGCCGGCGATACGTAGGGGAACACACCCAGAATCAACTCGGATTTGTCGCTGGCTAAGGCGAAGGATGAACCTGCCACCAGGGCAAGCACGCTGGATAGGAAGCTGAGCCATCGATTCATTGGACACCTCGCTCGGTTTGATTGACAGTGAATTGGGCGCCTGAGCTTCCATCCAGCTTAAGGATTATTCAGGGTGGATTGTTGAGATTGCTGACAATATTCACTCAACTCACATTGGGTAGGGTAGTTGACTTCAGGTACGGGTGTTCAAGAATTTAATATGATTTACAAAGGATCAGGTCGGGCAAGCTTGTCCGGAGGGGGTCCCACATGGGGCAATTTGATTTGTTATCGTGTGGATAGACGCCACTCCCTCCCCCAACTGAGGAGGAGGGGGCTCAATTTACTGATTGAAGAACGACTTGACCTTGTCCATGAACGATTGTGCGCGCGGGTTGTTGTTGCGTCCGGGACTCAAGGCTTCCAGTTCCCGTAACAGTTCGCGCTGACGATCGGAGAGGTTCACCGGTGTTTCGATCTGCATGTGGCAGAGGAGATCGCCGGGTGCATGACTACGTACTCCCTTGATGCCTTTGCCACGTAAGCGGAACACCTTGCCCGTCTGCGTTTCAGACGGAATCTTGATTTTGGCGTGGCCATCCAGCGTGGGGATTTCGAGGTCTCCCCCGAGTGCGGCGGTGGCAAAGCTGATCGGCATTTCACAATGCAGGTCGTCGCCCTCTCGTTTGAATACAGGATGTTCCTTGAGGTGAATCACCACATAGAGATCGCCTGACGGCCCCCCGTTGACGCCAGCTTCGCCTTCGCCGCCGAGGCGAATGCGGTCACCGCTGTCGACCCCAGCCGGGATCTTGACCGAGAGCGTCTTGTGTTTCTTGACCCGACCTTCACCATGGCAACTGGTGCAGGGGTCGGACACCATCTTGCCAGTCCCACTACAGCGTGGACATGTCTGCTGCACCGAGAAGAAGCCCTGCTGGATACGAACCTGACCGTGTCCACCGCAGGTCGTACAGGCGGTGGGCTGGGTGCCGGGTTTGGCGCCGCTGCCATGGCAGGTGCCGCATTCTTCGAGCGAGGGAATGCGGATTTTGGTTTCGGTGCCGCGAGCGGCTTCTTCCAGACCAATTTCCAGGTTGTAACGCAGATCGGCTCCACGATAGACGCGGTCACGGCGATTGCCGCCGCCCCCGGCGCCGCCGAATATGTCGCCGAATATGTCTGAAAATGAGTCGGAAAAGCCTGCCCCACCGCCCATTCCGGCCTGCTGGTCGACCCCGGCATGACCAAACTGGTCAAAGGTGGCGCGTTTGTCCGAGTCGGACAAAACCTCGTAAGCCAGTTTGGCTTCCTTGAATTTCTCTTCCGCGCTCTTGTCGTCCGGATTGCGGTCAGGGTGGTGTTTCATGGCCAGCTTGCGGTAGGCCTTTTTGATGTCTTCGTCCGAGGCATTTTTGGCAACGCCGAGGACTTCGTAGTAATCACGTTTACTCATAAGCTAGGGTCGGGAGTGAGGGACGGACAAACAGGGAATGTCGCGCAGCACGCGACATTCCCTGTTGCCTGATACCTGATTCCTTTACTTGTCCTTTATCTCTTCAAACTCGGCATCAACCACATTGTCATCGGCAGCGTCGGCATTCGCACCAGCGGTTTCACCCGGCTGTGCCTTGCCTTGCTCTTCCTTGTACATCTGCTCGGCCAGTTTGTGGCTGGCAGTGGCAAGTGTGCTGGTCTTGGCTTCGATCGTGTCCTTGTCGCCCTCGCGCACGGCTTCTTCCGTTTCCTTGAGCGCGACTTCAATGGCTTCTTTTTCTTCAGCCGATACCTTGTCACCGAATTCGGTCAGCGACTTCTTCACCGAGTGAACCATGGCATCCGCTGCATTGCGCGCCGTGGCCAGTTCAACCGCCTTGTGGTCCTCAGCCGCGTTGGCTTCGGCATCCAGCACCATGCGCTGAATTTCCTCTTCACTCAGGCCGGAACTGGCCTGGATGCGGATGGTGTTTTCCTTGCCGCTGGCCTTGTCTTTGGCCGACACATGCAAGATGCCGTTGGCGTCGATATCGAACGTGACTTCGATTTGCGGCATGCCGCGCGGGGCTGGCGGAATATCGGACAGGTTGAATTGACCCAGGCTCTTGTTGCCCGTGGCGACTTCGCGCTCGCCCTGCAGCACATGTACCGTCACCGCGCTCTGGTTGTCGTCGGCAGTGGAGAACACCTGCGACGCCTTGGTCGGGATGGTGGTGTTCTTCGGGATCAGCTTGGTCATCACGCCACCCAGGGTTTCGATACCCAAGGAGAGTGGGGTGACGTCGAGCAGCAGCACGTCTTTCACTTCGCCCTTCAGCACGCCGCCCTGAATCGCAGCGCCCACGGCAACCGCTTCGTCCGGGTTGACGTCGCGACGCGGGTCCTTGCCGAAAATCTCCTTCACTGCGTCCATCACCTTGGGCATGCGGGTTTGACCGCCGACCAGAATGACATCGTCGACTTGCGAAGCGGTAAGACCGGCATCCTTCAACGCCATCTTGCAGGGATCGATGGTGCGCTTGATCAATTCTTCCACCAGCGCCTCGAACTTGGCGCGCGTGATTTTCACCGCAAGGTGTTTGGGGCCGGAGGCATCTGCCGTGATGTAGGGCAGGTTGACTTCGGTTTGTTGCGCAGAGGACAGCTCGATCTTGGCTTTTTCAGCAGCCTCTTTCAGACGCTGCAGGGCCAGCACGTCTTTCTTCAGGTCGACGCCTTGCTCTTTTTTGAACTCTTCGGAGATGTAGTCGATCAGGCGCTGGTCGAAATCTTCGCCACCCAGAAAGGTGTCGCCATTGGTCGACAGCACTTCGAACTGGTGTTCGCCGTCCATTTCGGTGATTTCGATGATGGAAATATCGAAGGTGCCGCCACCCAGGTCATACACCGCGATCTTGCGGTCGCCTTCCTTCTTGTCCATGCCGAAAGCCAGCGCGGCCGCAGTCGGCTCGTTGATGATGCGCTTGACTTCCAGTCCGGCGATACGGCCTGCATCCTTGGTGGCCTGGCGCTGGCTGTCGTTAAAGTAAGCGGGGACGGTAATCACCGCCTCGGTCACTTCTTCGCCCAGGTAGTCCTCGGCGGTTTTCTTCATCTTGCGCAGGGTCTCGGCCGACACTTGCTGTGCAGCCATTTTCTGGTCACGCACTTCAACCCAGGCATCGCCGTTTTCAGCTTTAACGATTTTGTAGGGCATCAAGCCGATGTCTTTTTGCACTTCTTTCTCTTCGAAGCGACGACCGATCAGGCGTTTGACCGCGTACAGCGTGTTCTTCGGGTTGGTGACGGCCTGGCGCTTGGCGGGTGCGCCGACCAGGATTTCACCGTCTTCGGTGTACGCGACAACCGACGGCGTGGTGCGAGCGCCTTCGGCGTTCTCGATCACCTTTGGCTTGCCGTTTTCCATCACCGCCACGCAGGAGTTGGTGGTGCCCAAGTCAATTCCGATAATGCGTCCCATGGTGCTTTCCTTCTAAATAATGTTGAACTGTTTTGAATGTGGGGGAGATCACGCCTATTTCAAGGCTGAGGCCAGCAGGTGGCAGGTTTAATCCTTGCCTTTGGCGACCATAACCAGTGCGGGGCGCAGCGTGCGTTCGTGCAGGCGATAGCCTTTTTGCAGGACCGTCACCACCGTGTTGGCAGGCTGGTCGGATTCAATCAACTGGATGGCTTGATGCTGGTGCGGATCGAATTTTTCGCCCATCGGGTGGATGTCATGCAGATTGAAGCGGCTGAATGCAGCAACCAGTTGTTTCAGGGTGAGGTCAACGCCATCTTTCAGGATTTCAACGCTGGGTGACTCGACTGCAAGCGCGGCTTCCAGGCTGTCTTTCACTGCGAGTAACTCGTTGGCAAAGCTTTCCACCGCAAACTTGCGCGCTTTGTCCACGTCTTCTGACGCGCGACGACGCATGTTGTCGGTTTCTGCCTTGGCTCTGAGCCAGGCGTCGTGGTGTTCTTCAGCCTTCAACTCGGCATCGCGGAGCATTTCCTCAAGGCTGGGCATCGTTTCCTTGGCTTCTTCCGGAGTTGTATCCGGGGTGCTGTTATCAGTCTGCATGGGGTCTCCAGAAAATGTGCCTCATAACTTGTGACGCTGGCAGGGTTTTCAAGTGTTCACCGCTAAAAATTTTGTCTGTAGCCGGAAAGCACGCTGTTGGGCCGGAATAAAAGGGGGTGTATGGGCGTCATCTTTTGAAGGAGGGGCGTATGAAATCGATTGTTTCAAGGGCTTTTCAGACCATTCTGGCGATAAGCATGCTGCTGATGGCGGGTATTGCGAGCAGTGCGGAATTCCAGACGCGTGAAGCGGCGCTTGCCGCGTTGAAAGAATACAACCAGTTAATAGCCACCGAGCCGAATTTTGCCGTGCTGTATACGCTGCGCGGCGATGCCTATTACGCCCTCAATGATTTTCATGGGGCTGTCGAAAACTACAGCCACGCTATCAAGCTCGACGCCAAACAGGATCAAGCCTACTTTGGACGCGGGATGGTACTGGGCCGGATGGGCCTGGTGGATGAAGGGATAGTTGATCTCAGCGTGTTTATCCAGCGCCATCCCGATAGTTCTCTGGCGTATACCAAGCGGGGCGTGCGCAACATCTGGCGCAACAACCTGGTGGAAGCCGAGCGCGACCTTACCCGTGCGGTCCAGCTGGACCCGTCCAACGCCGAGGCACACGACGATTTAGGCGTGGTCCACGCCAAGAACAGCCGTATCCAGCAGGCAGCCCAGCATTTTTCGACGGCCATTCGTCTCGATCCCGGCTACCAGAAGGCGTATCACAACCTGGCCATCTGCTATCACATGGCTGGACAGGGTCCGAAAGCGCTGGAAATTGTCGACGCCGGACTGCTGCTGGACCCGGATAGCCGGGAAACGCTGATGCTGAAATCGACGATACTGCAGACGCTGGGGAAAACCGAGGAAGCCAGAAAAATCGAGGAACGCGCGGAATTCCTGCCGGAAGGCAACTGGACCGAGCGCAGCGAAGTGGGCACATCATCTACTCAGGGGGATTCAAAATGATTCGAAATGGATGGGCGGCGAGCCTGCTTGTATGGGCCTGCCTTGTGGCGCTACAGGCGGGGGCGGCGAGTCCCGACGTGAGCTTGAATGATATTCATGGCAAGCCCCACCCTTTCAGCGACTACATCGGCCGCGGCCAATGGACGGTATTGTCGGTATGGGGGCCGCGCTGCCCGCCCTGCATCGAAGAAATGCCGGAATTGCAGAAATTTTACGATGCGCACAAAAACGGCAAGGCAACGGTGATCGGGGTGGCCGTGGATTTCCCGTCGTTTGGGCCGGCACGTCGCGATGAAGTGGCCCGTTTTGCGGAAAATTACCTGATCAGCTTTCCGCTGCTGCTGGGTGACGAAAAAGTTTTTACTCGCTTTGGCGGGGCCGATTTGCAGGGTGTACCGACGACACTTATTTATGACCCCAAGGGCGCAATCGCTGCGCGCCATACCGGTCTGGTCAGCCGCGACATGCTCGAGCGCTTCATTAAAAAGTGGGACCAACCGGAGGGAGTGAAATGAAGAAATGGATGATCCTGTGTGCGTTATGTGTAACGCAGGCCGCTGTGGCCGCGCCCTCGCGCCCGGATTTTCACCGTCTGGTCTACGCACTGCATGAACAGCAGCTTGCCGCGCACACAGTTCGGACTGATGAAGAAACCGGTACATACAACGGCTTGGCGGCGGCAGGATATCGCTACCGCGAAACCCGCTACTACGATTTGGAAACAGGGCGTCTGCTGTCACGAATAAGGCGGGATGCCGATGCGCCCGATGCCATCCATATTTCCGAGGTCAATATTTACGGTGCCAATGGCCAGCTGACACGCGATTATTTGTCGATTGCCCCCCCCTGGAAACCGGTCCATCCGTCAAATGCGTATCTCAACTTGCATCATTACAACGGAAAGTTGCATAGCTTTCGCCAGTTTGAACTGGATGGACAGGTGAACTACGAATTCTGTGAAGGAGAATTGGCCGGCAAGCCGGTTCGTATTTCGTTACCTTGGGAAGATATGAGCAAAGGAGCCACGGCCACACCTGAATATCGGGCGTGTTTTGATGGCATGAACAAGGACTGGAAGACCTTTATTACGCCGCGTTGAGCAACCCCCCACCCGGTTTCCTTCCAGAAGTCCATCTGGTTCCATCTGCGGGCAAGCTAATTTGCCTTAAGTCTGCCGCTCGATTAGAATGCGCGGCTGCTCGGAGAGGTGGATGAGCGGTTTAAGTCGCACGCCTGGAAAGCGTGTTTAGGTTAATTCCTAACGCGGGTTCGAATCCCGCCCTCTCCGCCATTATGCAAAAAACCCCGTAAATTTCAATGATTTACGGGGTTTTTATTTTGCGGGACAGCTTGCTTGAGGATGACTGCGAGAAAGCCGAAAACAGGACATTCCTGAGTTGAAGTGTGCCCGAATTGTGCCGGAGTTGTCCTGTTGTTGTCCTCACTTGATGTGACGGATTTGTGCGGAAAATTTGTGCTTATGATCGCTTGACAGACGCTGGCGACAGCAGACGTAGTCGAGCCATGCTTAGCTACGACATAGACAATCTGGCGCTAGATTTTATTGGTGATCCTGGACTCAAAAAAGTCCGGAGAGTCTGGGCGTGCAACGTTGTCAGCTTGACTCTTTGTGCTTATTTTTTTGGCGCGATTGCTTTTGCAGGGGCGGCAGGGATGCTGGTCGCGTTTGCCCTTGTAGGGATGGCTAGACGCGCCGCGAAAAAAATCTGTGCATCATCCCGGGCGCACAATTGGCTGCTCCGACGGGGATGCATGGAAGGCCGGTCGTTGATGCAAGCTTCTATCAGTATGTTCCGCCTGCTTGGTCAGAAGGCAAACCACTATACTGCTCGCTCGCTTGGCATTGCTTACGGCAAACTGGGGATTTCCAGGGTCACTCTGGCCAACAAGCTCTTAGCCCCAATAGGTTTTGCCGCGCGTGATGCGGCTTAGGGCGTAGCAGCCCACCCTCGGCGCATCCACTGGCGCGCGCAAACAATCCAGTATTTTCATAGCATGGGCTGCGTCCTCAATGGAGGCACGCAGATGCTCTCACTATTGCTCGACATCGATGATGGCGCGCAATTAATCAAGCTTAGCCCGGCAACCATCGAAAACTGGGCCTATGGCCGCAAACCTGCACCGGCAGGATTCCCCGCTCCTATCAAAGTTGGGCGGCTACTCCGTTATCGCCGTGTAGACATCAAGGTTTGGATTGGCGGACTTGGAGCACCAAGTAATCCTGCCCCAAGCGGGGCAGTGGCCCCCTTGTTACGGGCCAAGCCAAAACGTCTCCGTGGCCGTCCTCGCAAGATGGAGGCTGCGCTATGAGCGACGAGTTGGTGCGGATAGGGGAGGTTCATTATTCCAAGCCGATGGCTCGGGCATTGTTGCGCGATGTCAGGTTAAGTTTCGGTGCGCGTGGACTCTTTGCCTTTTTGTGGGATTTGCCGAAAGGCTGGAAGCCGAATCTGGCCCATCTGGTCACGATGAACCCAAAAGGGCGCGAAGCTGTGCTCTTGCGGCAGGCTGGAGATTCTGCTGCGCCTGGCGGACCGTCTCAAAAGCGGAGAAGACGCCGATCTACAGGGATTGTTACCTGGACAGCTGACGATGAAGCCGAAGCGCAGCGCATCGAGCTTGCGTATTCGTCCGAACTGGTTGCGGCAGGAATCGAGTCAGCCAAAAAGGACGGTCGGCAGCCCTTGCCTGGCATCGTTGAGGAGTACATCCAACGATTGATCGAGGCAAAGGCTGGATCGGGCCGTCAAACCGAGCTACACGCACGAATCATTCAGGATACGCAGGATCGGATCGAAGCCAGTGCCGATGTTGTGGCGAATGGTGAGAAGTTGCTTTCCAGCGTGCGTTCGGGAGGACGTGCGCATGATGCCCATGAGTGAAACCCCAAGGCGCAGGGGCTCAAGACAAATCCTTGCTTCGCATGCTGACCACAGCGTCTCGTCGCGTTCGCAGGCATAGGCAGCACGCAGATCGTGGTAATCGCCTGGATCGCCTCACGGCCATCGCGTAATCCAGCCACTGAGCCTTGCGGCGGCATGGGTGCTGTGGCTTAACCGATGGCCGGGTCTTTGGGTGGCTGATGGATGCGCTTGTCGAAACTTGGACAGCCTGAAAAAGACATAATTATATGGCGCGATTTTCAATATTCGCGCCAAATAAATAGCTTAAATGGCGCAATAAAGGTATTGTGCGCCAAATAAAATGGCGCGATACTGCGCCTCGCGTCACAAAAAAGAGTGAATGGCATGCCAAAAGTGATTTCATCTCAAGAACTCGACCGGATTGTTGAGCTGATCGGCCAATATGCCGACGGCATTGGCGTGGAAGGGCTTGTGCAGGCGATTGACCCAGGCATGCCGCGTCGCACGTTACAGCGTCGCCTGGCATCGTTGATCGAGCAAAAACGAATCGTCAGCGAAGGCGTGGGGCGGGCACTTAAATACCGAGCAGGCGCCACTTCTGGTGATGTGACTGTCGCTCTGACAGGCATGGCGGCCACGGTATCGGCCGGTCAAATCATGGCGGAAGTCTATGTTCCTACTTCACCCGAAGGCGAGGAGATCAAAGCCTACGTTCGCCAACCGCGCCAACAACGCAAACCGGTCAGTTACAAGAACGAATTTCTTGAGCAATACCACCCCAATCAAACGACCTATCTGCCTGAAGCGTTACGCGCCCAACTGCACAGCCTCGGACGCTCGCCTGCTGAGCAATCGCCCGCAGGCACTTTTGCGCGCGATATTCTGAACCGCCTGTTGATTGATCTCTCGTGGGCATCATCAAAGCTGGAAGGCAACACCTATAGCCGTCTCGACACCGAGCGGCTGATCGAATTCGGCCAGGCTGCCGAAGGCAAGGATGCGCTGGAAACCCAGATGATCCTCAACCACAAGTCAGCCATCGAATATCTGGTGCGTGACACCGAGCACGCAGGCGTCAATCCTGAAACCATCATCGCCTTGCATGCCTTTCTATCCGATGGCCTGATGCCCGATCCGCTCACGTGTGGCCGTATCCGAAACCGCCCAGTGGAAATAGGCGGCAGCGTCTATCTGCCGATTGCCATGCCGCAACGCCTGGAAGAGCTATTTGGCATTGTGATGAGCATGGCTGCGGAAATCCGGGATCCTTTCGAGCAGTCTTTCTTCCTGATGGTGCATTTGCCTTACCTGCAACCCTTTGAGGACGTGAACAAGCGCGTCTCACGTCTGGCCGCCAATATCCCGCTAATCCAGCACAATCTGTGTCCGCTATCCTTCGTTGACGTGCCACAGCAAGCCTATGTGGACGGCATGATCGGCGTTTATGAATTGAACCGCATTGAATTGCTGCGGGATATTTACGTCTGGGCCTACGAACGCTCCTGCCAGCAATACGTTGCCGTGCAGCAGCAACTCGTTCCGCCGGACACCTTTCGCCTGCGCTACCGCAATGAACTGGCCGAGACTGTGCGTACCATTGTTCGCGGTGGACGGCCCGCCGTCGAAACAGCGATTCTCGCCATCATGCCCACGACGGTGGTGCAGGCGGATCAGCCGCGCTTTGTCGCACTGGCACTGGAGGAATTCAAAACCCTGCACGTCGGCAATGCCATCCGCTTTGGCTTGCGCCCACTGGAATTTGCCGCCTGGCAGGAGAGGGGTGCCGAACGTGGCTGAAAAAATATAAACAAGGACTGGCGCATGGTGAAATTCGGTGAGGTGGTGTGGCTGTCCAAGGTGCGCCGTGCCGATCCACTTGCCGATGGAGTCGATCGGTACGTCGGCTTGGAACGTATGGAGCCCGGCGATTAGCGCATCCGCAGTTGGGGCAATGTGGCGGATAGGGTGACCTTCAATCGGGCTCCACTGTTCGAGCAGTCCTGGGCTCGGGCGGCACGCCAGATTTACCCGCCAGCCGCCATAGTTCGCGGATGGCGAGCCAGTGCGAGTATGCGGTTGTTGGTGAGAGTACCCGGTGGTTCTTCCAGTAGCTGATGACGTGGTTTTTGCCCACCTGGCCGAATGAGTGCGCACCCATCGTGGCGCAATGCGCGGCGACATGCGTGCCCGCTGCTGGCGGCGGTTGTCCTTGCCACCCGTGCGGCCGTAACCTCGGGTCAAGAACTCGGCCTCCTTGATCAGCTTCATGTTCCCCGTCCTCCAACGTATTTGGCAACGACCTCCATGCGGTTGTGCCCAAGCTCATGACTAATCTGCTCGCGGGCATCGCGGTCGGCCTGACGGTCGTCGATATGGCCACCCATCACCGGCGCGGCGTGGCCGGTCAGTGCCTCGTAGCGTTCGCAGGCATAGGCGGCACGCAGATCTTGGTAACCATTGATCCCGTGTTCTTGGATAGCCTCACGGCCATCGCGCAACGTGTCTTGCTGCGGAAGCATGATGCTGCGCATACGGCTCTCCGGTTTTTCTGGGCAAGCGACATGGGGTCTGTAAAGAAACCTACATAAAAGAAGCGCACCATCCTGGACGTCATTGGTTAGACCGAATCGGGAGCCACATTGGTCGTTTAATGCCAGCCGTGAAGGTTTTTGACTTCCGCACGGAAGCTGTCGTGGTGAATCGGGCTAGTGGGGGGAACGACTTCATTGCCTGGCCGCCTGTTTATTTCATGACCCGCTCTCTCCCGCTTCTTTTTGATAGGTAACGCGCCTGCCCACAGGCTGCCAGGGAATCCGCATCGACACGATGCAAAGAAGTCATGACAAACCATAATCAGTGGCTGTTCCGGCAGCAGCTTTCAGTTGTATCGCTGACTAAAACCCTGCTCGACCCTTTTGTGTCTGTGTTGGTGCTGATTGGCTGCACGCTGTATTTCGATGAAACCTTCCGCGGGCCGTATTCCATACTGGCTTTAATCGTCTTCACCCTGACCTTTCCCGGTAAATGGCCCGAAGTTACGCTGCGCGCCTTCTGGAACGAAGTCGTCATGCCCTGGTTCTTCTTGTCCGGTTTGATCCTGCTGTTCGGTTATTCCACCGGTTATCTCGATTTTTTCCCGCCCGATCTGGTTATGGCGTGGGTACTTGCCACCCCCGTTGCCATGTGGATAGCGCATCGCATCACACGCAAGTTGCTGCCGCGTTTACTGCTGCTGGAAGGCGGGCGTCGCCGCGCCCTCATCGTCGGCGCGGGGCATCTCGGCACGGAATTGCGCGGGCGCTTTGACAATGATCTCGCGCTGGGTGTCGATGTGGTCGGCTTTTTCGACGACCGGACACTCGATCGCACCCAGCTCGCCAATCCGAAACAACTGCTCGGGCGGCTGATCGACATCCCCGACTACGTCAACCGCAACGGCATCGACCTTCTCTACATCACGCTGCCCATGGCCGCGCACCCGCGCACCCTGAGCCTGCTCGATGCGCTGCGCGACACCACCGCATCGGTCTATTTCGTGCCGGACATTTTCGTCTCCGACCTTATCCAGGCGCGAGTCGATCACATTCACGGCATGCCCGTCGTCGCCCTCACCGAATCGCCCACCCTCGGCGTCAGCGGCATCGGCAAGCGCATCAGCGACATCGTCATCGCCGGCCTCATCCTGCTCCTGATCTGGCCGCTGCTGCTGGTCCTGGCCGTTGGCGTCAAGCTGTCGTCGCCCGGCCCCATCATCTTCAAGCAGCGGCGCTACGGCCTCGACGGCCAGGAAATCCTCGTTTATAAATTTCGATCCATGCGCGTTTGCGAAGACGGCGGCATCATCCATCAGGCCGGACGCGGCGACCCCCGCATTACGCGTTTCGGCACCTTCATCCGCCGCACTTCGCTGGATGAACTGCCGCAATTCATCAACGTGCTGCAGGGCCGCATGAGTGTCGTCGGCCCACGTCCCCATGCCGTTGCCCACAACGAGCAATACCGCAAGCTCATCAAGGGCTACATGCTGCGTCACAAAGTCAAACCCGGCATTACCGGCTGGGCACAGGTCAACGGCTTGCGCGGCGAAACCAAAACCCTCGACAAAATGCGCGCCCGCATTCAGTACGACATCGACTACATGCGCAACTGGTCGCTGGTATTCGACCTCATGATCATCAGCAAGACCCTCGTTGTAGTCTGGCGCGACCAGAACGCGTATTAGCAGATCAACCTGACACACATCAATTCCGGCCTGTACTGGACCGATAGGACAGCCAGAAAATCGGGGCGGGGTTTGGATATTGATTGCGGCAGCATCTCGTTACATTTGGCGGATTCAACCCTGAAGTGCAACGACGTTTTGATGTGATTGTAACTGCGC
>JASJPF010000001.1:0-33648 GCA_031426835.1 Thiobacillus sp. | reverse complement strand
ATCGGCTGGAGAAAGACCGCGATTTCCGCCATTCGGTGCTTGGCCAGGATGCGGACAGCCAAACTACAGGTGTGACATTAAGCAGCCGGCGCACGCACCTCGACCAGGCGCAAGCTGAATTCCGCCAGGCTGAAGACCTCACCCAACAGGCCAATCAGGGCTCATCCCGCGGAGTGGGCGTCAGTTACGATCCGCTCAAGGATCCGGCAAAAACGAATGCCGCGTTGGCGTTGGTCGACGCCGTCGAAGCCGCACCACCCGGACAACGCGACCAGGTGGCGCTCAATGGCCTGAAGACCATGGGATACGATCAGGGCAGCCAATTGCCATCCGCATACCAGGATGGCACAGCGGTACGTGCCACCCCAGAGGAAGTCCAGGCGCTGGCACAAGCCATGATGGACGATCCGTCTTTGGCAAATCAGATACGTGCCCTGCATTCAGGCCATCTCAGGGATGTGCCAAATTCAGGCGCGCCTGTCGGGGCCGGATCTGCAGCCGCCAACTCGAACAGCGATCTGCCGGGCAAAGCCCAGGACTATCACGACCAAGGCGAAGTAAACCATCAAAAGGCGATGGACTACCACGAGGCGAAGCAGGAATCAGGAGAGTTGCGCTACCAGGGAGAGGCAGGCGATGCCGCGCCCCAATCGCATAGTGTGGCGACCCACAACAAGCTCATGAATACGGCGGAGGACGCCGCCACAGACGACATGAAGCTCTCCCTGCAGCAAGCGCTTCCGAATGAAATCGCGGGACTCAAGGTGCCAGGAGCCAAACCTACTCTGGAGCAGTTTCAGGAAAAGGTCGGCTACCGGCCTGATGGGGCAAAGGAAGTAACGAAAGAATAGGGCTGGGCGATGAACCCTTCAGTCATCGTCATAAATGGGGAATCCATTTATAGAGTATCCATAACCATATGGGCCACCCACACTAGATATGCCATTTGGATAAATTTCATCCTCCTCCATCGCCCCGTCAGCAGGCCAGTCCCGCGCATCATCGATCAGTCCGAAGGTATTTGCAGCAGCGTAGACGACGAGCGCGAGCAGACCGCCAAGGGCCGGGCCGACAGTCAGCGCGATCACAGCAACTTGCGCCAGACTGGCGGGCGTAATGCCTGCCTGTCCGAATACCTGGGGAGCCATCAACCAGGCAAATCCGATGATTGGCGTCAGGAAGGCCATCAGCAGAGCCAAGGTGGTTTTGCGGTTGCGTTTCCAGTTGAAGTCATGCAGGGCGTAGCCCAGGCCGAAGCCCACAAAGCCGAAGAAAGCCGCGCCTGCAGCGCTACCTTTGTCCATACCAAAACCGGCACCGGCAAGCATGCCCAGCACCGCGCCCGCAAGCGGTAACAGAATTCGGCGGGTTTGAGTTTTCATATTCTTCTCCTTATTACCGTTCTCCTGGCGATGTCACTCAGGAAGGCTTACCGCCCTCCCCCATCTACCGCATTATCTCTGCTCGCGGATACATTGCGGCACGAGTTGTCGTGGCTTCTGATGCCTTTGCACACACAGAAGCGAGAAAAGTCACGGTTACGATTTTATCTACTTTCACAAACTACTTTTTTCTCTCGTCAGTCAGTCGGGTTCTGACCCGGCGCGCTTTCCCTTGAGGGACTGCCTTCCGAATCTCGGTCATCCGTTTCTCGGTCAGTTCACCATCATTCACCTCATAGGCGGTAATGGTCCACGGATTCAAAACCGGAACGCCAGTTGACTCAAAGTCGAACACGTTCCGTGTTACGACGGTCATGCCATGTACCAGCGCCGTCGCGGCTATCAGGCAATCCCTGACTGGACGTGGGTCTGGTACATGAAGCCTCGCACTACACAGCGCAACCGCCGTATCGATGGGCAAGATACGACCGGAGAAAGCCGGCATGACGTGGCTGTTCAGCCATGCCCGGAAAACTCCACCTTGCGCCGCGTCCCGCCGCTCTGCAAGCAACACACCGATCTCCAATTCCTGAATCGTGATCACTGACAGATACAGTTCGATGGCTTCGACGCTATCGGCCCATCTGGCAACGTGCGCGTCGGCCTTACCAAGGCGAATTTTGCGCAGTTCCGATACCACATTGGTATCGAGGAGGAACATCAGGAGAGTTCCGCGGGCCGAGCGAGATCCCGCAGTTGCGGAATCTCGAATTCAACGTCTTCGATACCCGGCATCGCCAGCAGATCGGCAATCTTCTGATGGCCACCCGTTATCCGCTGATACTCCTCAATGCACAGCAGCACATGTGCAGGTTTGCCGCGATCCGTGATGAATACTGGGCCATGCTTTGCAGCCTTCTTGGCCCGGCTGGCGTCCTGGTTAAACTCGCGGCTCGATAGGGTCGTGATGGACATGATGTCACCTCAAAGCAAACATTATGTAGTAATGTTACTACTTTAGTTCATTTTTGCAATTGCGGTGGCGAATGGCTATATGGCTATGTGTTCTCGGTGCCAACCGCTGGTTTCCCGCGTTTGGCCCTGGGGTGAGCCGAGTCATACACCTTCGCCAAGTGTTGCCAGTCCAAGTGTGTATAGATCTGGGTGGTGGTGATGTTGGCGTGGCCAAGCATCTCCTGGACCGCCCGGAGATCACCTGACGATTGAAGCATATGGCTGGCAAAAGCGTGGCGAAGCATGTGCGGGTGTACCGATTGCCCCAGCCCGGACAGCGAAACCCACTGATCAAGACGCTTCTGTACGCTGCGCACCGAAAGGCGTCTCCCCCAGCGACTGAGGAACAATGCCGGAGTATCGTTATCACCAAGGAGTGCCTGGCGCCAGCTCAACCAGGTCTTGATCGCTTTGCATGCTTGCCTGCCTACCGGTACCACGCGCGTTTTGCTGCCCTTGCCGGTAACCCGTGCCTCCCCTGCTTTCAGGTCAATATCGATGAAATCCATACCCGTCAGTTCGGACACCCGCAAGCCCGAAGAATAAAGCAGCTCGAACATGGCGTGGTCACGTGCCAGCAAGACATTCGAGTCAATATCCTGTTCCTTCTTGCCATCGAGGAGCTGGGCGCAACTATCGGGTGAAAGCGTCTTGGGAAGGGCCCGCTTTACCTTCGGACCTTTTTGCCCGACACACGGGTTGTTCAGGTACCCGAATCTCTGGATGGCGTATGAATAGAATCCTCGCCAGCTTGATATATGTCTGGCCACGCTCGCTGGCGACAGGCTTTTCTTCCTGAGCTTGACGATCACGTCCCGCACATCGGAGGCCACTGCGTCAGCTAGTGCTTTCCCGCTTTCTTCAGTCGCCTGGAGCAAAAAAAGAAGGTCCCGCTGGTAACTTTCAAGCGTGTTCGGAGAAAGCCGCCTCTCGGCCGCGAGGTGTTGGAGGTAGGCCGCAACATGTTGCCGGGAAAGCGTCGTGGCTTCCTTATTGTCCGTGTCGGACATCATCAAGTCTCATGGTCTCAGTTTCTAAACCGGGCGGGGATGATCTCAGCCCGGGTACTACCGCTTACCCAAGAATCCAGACCGCGATCATGAAGATCGCCAATCCGTACCAGCACATGAAGATCGCCAATCCGTACCAGCACATTACATACATAGCAAATACCTTATTCTTACACCATGATGTGCCATGGAGATGTATTGCATCAATACATGATATTAGCTTTGCATATGCTATTCGCAGATAGCATATGCTGGTGAGGCTTGTTGACACAGCTTACTGCACCGCAAGTCTTAGTGGGGACTCGATAGTCGGGGTTGCTGATCTGTTCTATCACGGGACTACGGGTTCAGATTCGAAAACCTATTGCTTCAAGGGTTGCCTCACGACCCACCAAAGTCATTGACCGCCCCGCTCCGAATCTGACCGGTTTTGGGCCTGCAAAAGACGTTCGCCGTTGCTTTATGGCGGGCAGGTCATCGGCCACAGGCGACACTGGGTCGCAGTGAGGAAATTGTTGGGTTGAGTGTCTGTTTCCTCAATTGAATCAGGAGCGGCTTCCGCCGATATAGTCACTCCACCCTGGCAGTTGCTTTATGAGGCGCAGGCGATTGGACATGATTGCCGCTGCCTGATTTTTATCAGGACAAGAAACCCAGCGCGACCAGCACGACAATGATGCCCACGATCAAAGCGCCCGCGCTCAGCAACAAAACCGCGCCTGCCGCGCAGTCCTTGGCGATTTTGATCGCGGGATGAATCTCGGGATGCAAATGATCGATGAGCGACTCCAGCGCCGTATTGAATAGTTCCGCCGCCAGCACCAGCAAGGCGATGATCAGGCATATCGCCCACCATACGGCAGACACCCGCAGCAGCAGAAGCGCAACCGGCAGCGCGATGGCGAAGGCCGTCTGGATACGAAAACTCCGCTCGTTTCGCCACGCCGCGGCGATGCCCGCCCAGGCAAAACCGAATCGTTGTCGCATCGCTTTATTCTTCATGTCATTCATTCCGGTTGATAGATCAGTAATACGCCTTTATCCCACACAGTTTCTTCGCCAGCCGACACAGACGCGCCGTTACGGTTGACAAGTCGTGCCTGCAAGCCTGCAAGACTCTCAAGCAAAACCCGGCGCGGCGCATTGAAATCCTGGCCGTCTTGCGGCAGGTTAAACCAGGCCAGTGGGCGGCTGATTCTTTCTTCTGCCACTGTCCCGACCCATATGGGTGTGCGTGGTGCCTGCAACATTTTCTCTGTTGGCCACAAGCGCAGCACCAGGCGCTGGTCTGGCTTGCCCTTGACCGGGTAGATCAAAGCCAGTGTTTCGTCGCGGCCATCATGAACACGCGGCAGTAGCGGCAATTGCATGGCCGGTCGACGGGTGTCGAGCCAAAGCAGCAGGCTTTTGCCGGTTAGGGGCACCGCCTCCCGCCACCCTTGCGCCATCAATCTGGCGCGCAGGAATTCGATCGATCCAGCCCACTGAACGGTAAGCGGCTGCTCGTATTCGCCCTCGATGTCGATGCGCCAGGCCGGCAGGATTTGCCAGCCCTGGGTCCACCAGTCCTGCTGGACAATCAGCGTGGATGGACACTGAACTGCGTAGCGTGCGATGTCGGCGTCACGCTGGGTCGTGGCATGAACGCCCGCGCCCACAATGAGCGCAATAGCCGCCACGGCCAGCAGACCGCGCGCCGAAACCGCAGGCGCCGGACGACGCCAATACGCGATGCCCAGCAGCGCTACCCATGCCACGCCGAAGCTTAAGCCGCCCAGCACGTCGGACAGCCAGTGCGCACCCAGGTAGAGGCGCGAGAAAGCGATCAGGCCCGCGAGCAAGGCCATGACGCTGAACACCACGAGTTGTCCGCGCAAGGACAATTCGCGCGCGGTGAGCACCGCCAGAAAACCGAAGATGACGATGCTCATGGCCGCATGGCCGCTGGGGAAGCCGAACGCGACCGAGCCATCGTACAAAGGCAGCGGGCGCGGCAGGCCGAATCCCGCTTTGAGAATCACGGTGAGCACGGCGCCAAAACTCGCTGCGGCGAGCCAGTAGGCAGCCGGCCGCCAGGCGCGTTTCCACGCCAGCCATAGCAGCACTGCCGTAATCACCGGCAGCGTCACCGCGGCATCGCCCAATTCGGTGAGCGCGATCATGACGCTGTCGCCCAAGGGCGTGCGCAGCCCTTGCAGCAGGTGATAGACCGTCTTGTCGACCACCACCAGCGGATCGCCGGTAAGCACATCCTCGATAATTCCGAAGAACATCCAGGCGGCGGCAATCAATACCGCCGCGAACACCAGCAAGGCGCGGGATTCGGGACGCGCCGGATCGAGCAGCGAAGCGACCATGCCGCGCAACGACCAGGTTCTTGCCGGCAGCGCCCTGCCCGCCCAGGCCTGAAGCTGACCCAAGCCGTATTCGGCGCGCGGTTGCAGCCAGATCACGCTGCGGCTGACGATCCAAATGCTGCTCCAGGCCAGGATCAATAGCAGCACGAGAATCAAAGCGAGGCGTGTGGCCACCGCCCCCGCCAAACCCAATGAGGCGCCGAAGACGACACCCGGCAGGATATAGGTCGGCGCCCAGCCGAGCGCAGACAGGATGTTGGCCGCGTAGAAGCGTGCCGGAGTCATGCCGAGCATGCCCGCCACCGTCGGAATCACGGGGCGCACCGGTCCGACGAAACGCCCCAGGAAGATGCTCATGCCGCCGTGCCGATGAAAGAACGCGGTGCCTTTTTCCAGTAGTTTCGGATAACGGATGAAGGGCCAGCGATTGCGCAGTTCATCACGGTAGTGACGCCCCAGCCAGTAACTGCTGGCGTCACCGGCAATCGCGCCAGCGGCTGCCCACGCCAATGTGGCCCACAGGTCCAGCGAGCCAACCGCTACGATGGCGCCGACGCCAAACATGATGAGCGCACCGGGGACGAACAGCCCCACGACCGCGAGAGACTCGGTGAACGCGGCGAGAAAAATGACCGCATAGGCCCACTCAGGATGTCGGGCAATCCAGGCGATCAATCCGCTGAAGCTGGCAATGTCCACTATTGCTTGTTGCCTGCCCTGGAGTCAGAAACGATTTCAGTAACAACAGTAGTCAAAATCGAGTCCCTTTGGGGTTTCCGCTGCACACAGTACAGGACATGCCTTCATAGATAGCCTACCCTTATTTCATCTTGCAACATGGGTCGTAAGCTCTAAAAAGGCTGCGCCAATCATGCCTTCGACTACCACCAGATGCTCATAATGGGTAGGCGACATCAGGGAGTTTACTCAGGATGAATTCGTAACGGCTCCTCAACGCCCCGAAAATACCAGGCTTGGCTCAAGCTTCAATACAGGGCGGACGCTTAACGCAGCGGCAACCACACTAACCAGCACAACAGTCACTGCGCCGAGTAAAGGCGTGAACCACATCATGCGAAACGGAAATCCGGCCATGCTTGCCAACTGCCCAATAATGGCGCTAAGGCCCAGTCCGAGACCGGTTCCAATGAGCCCGCATACGCCTGCCTGCGCAAACACCATCGTCAAAAGCAGTCGTGGCGTGGCACCCATCGCAGTTAGCACAGCATAATTGCGCAGGTTTTCGTTGGTGAACATGTAGAGCATGACCCCGGTTACGCCAAAGCCGACTGACATGGCCAGTGTAAGCATCGCTGCGATATCCCCTACATCTTCGGAGTTGACCAGAAACCAGTGAACGGTATCGGATTTAAAGTCTGCCGACGTGCGCGCGCGCAGACCCGTTGCCGACTCGATGCGAATCGCCAGGTCTTCAGGCGCCACCCCCGGTGCAGCGGTTGCAAGCACAAAGGTGAGCCGCCGACGCTCTGGCGGCAGAATCCGGGTCGCGTTCGAAACAGTCATGTAGAGCTGCGGGCGCGGCGGAAACCGGGGAAGACCTTGCGAACGTCCGGCAACCCGTACGAGATAATCATTGACCAGCAACTCATCGCCTGTCGCCAGTTCGCGCGTCGGCGCATCGAGATGCGGTTTATCGCGTGGCCACTGATCCGCAACTTGAAATGGCGTCTCCAGCTTGCCGCTGGAACCGCCCGCATCCACCACCACGGCATCAGGTACTCGCAGCAAGCCAGGCATCACGCCGCCTTTCATGGGCGGCAGGCCTGTCAGCGTCACGTCATCGACACCAATGATCTGAAAGGGCTGATAGCGTCCGTTGGGAAAACGGACATCCGCCGTGGCCAGCATGAGCGGTACTGCCGACTGCACACCCGCAACGCTGCGGACTCTTGCCAATGCTTGCAAGGACATGTTGGTCGTCTGCTCGACCGAATTGACTGCCGGGTCCATGACCCATACATCCGCGGTCGCGTTCTCGGAGACGAGCGCGTAGCCGCGCGTCATGATTCCGGCGAAATACGATGCAGCAAACGTCACCAGGAATGATGTAAACGTAATGCCAAAGATCAAGCCCACATATTTGGCGCGATCCCCCACCAGCATTTTCAAGGCCACGCGTAACATTTTGGCGCTCCTTCTGTGCGTGCGGACTGGCAGGGTAATGGCTGATATTGGGAATTGAGCCTGGCAGGAGCCGGTTCGAACTCCAAGCCCCCACCCAGGGCCTTGTGCAATGCCACCCATGCTGTGGCCTCAGCAGCGTCACTGCGCGCCAGGTCAATCCGTGATTGAGACAGGGTTTGCTGGGCGACCAGCACATTGCGGAAATCGGTCAGGCCGCTTTTATACAGCGCTGTCGACAGGGCGACCGCGCGTTCGTCCGAATCGACTGTTTTAGAGATGGCGCTGCGGTGAGCGCCTTCGTTGCGAAAGGCGGCGATTGCATTTTCAACCTCCTCATACGCAAGCAGGATCGTCTTTCGGTAATTGATCAAAGCCTCTTGCTGCTCGGCATCGCGGACTTCGATGTTGGCGACAATGCGGCCGCGCTGGAAAATCGGCCACGTGATCGATGGACCGATCGACCAGTACTTGCTGCCCACATTGAAAAATTCGCTGCCTGAGCGGCTCTCCAGGCCGAGGGCGCCGAGCAAGGAAAACTTGGGATACAAGTCTGCCGTCGCAACACCGATTCGTGCGGTCGCCGCCGCAAGCTGGCGCTCTGCTCGCAGGATGTCCGGACGCTGCCGAAGCAGATCGGAAGGCATGCCCAAGGGCAGAGACGAGGGCCCGGCCGGAATGGGCCTCGGCTCACGGAGCTCCTCGGACAGCGCCCCTGGCGCGAGGCCAAGCAGAATGCCGAGGCGGTGCACGCTTTGGCCGGTTGCGTTTTCCAAGACGGGAATGCGGGATGTGATTGCGTTGACTTGAGATTCGGCACTGGCAACGTCCAGGTCTGTGGCCATGCCACTCCGATAACGTACCTGGATCAGATGAAGACTGTCCTGCTCAGCCAGAAGACTGGTACGCGTGATGGCCAGCGCCTGCTGGGCGGCGCGCAGCGCAATATAGTGACGGGTAACTTCGGCAAGCAACGAAAGCATGACGCCGCTCCGGTCATGGAGCGATGCCTGATAGTTTGCATCCGCGAGTTCGGTTGAACGCTGAACGCCGCCGAACAGATCAAGCTCCCATCGTGCATCAAACCCGGCATGAAACAAGTTTTCGGCTTTCGTTGCGTCCAACGCAGATTGTTGGCCTATGCCTGTAGAGGTCGTGCTCGGGACGTTCTCGCTTTCGCGGCCCCGGGTGTACGAGCCGGTTGCGCTGACTGCGGGTAAGCGTAACGCCGACGCGATACCGAGATTTGAACGTGCTGCACGAATCCGCGCTTCGGTGCCTTGTATATCGAGATTACCCTGAGCGGCGCGCTCGATCAGGGAGTTGAGTTCCGTGTCGTTGAAGCTCAGCCACCATGGTGCCTGCGCAGGCGGGGACGATGTAGCGCTTTCAGGCGCTTCGCTCCAGCGGGCGGGCACATCAAGCGCCGGTCTGTGATAGTCGGGCCCCACAACGCAACCACCGGTAGTGGTTGCGAGCATCAAAAGAAAGATTCGCTGCAACCAGATGATCACGGCGCCTTCACGGAAGATGGGGTTGGCGCGGCTTCAGGCGAAAGCTTTTCTACTTTCGTCTCGATGAATACATCGACTTGCTGCCCCACGTAGACCGGCAAAGCCGTGTGGTCAAAACTATAGATGACCTGCAAGGCACGGGAATCGACCCGCTCGGTACTATCGCCGGTCAGCGATTTTTTTGGCAACACATAGGGATCAACGCGTTCAAATTTCAGTGCGGTTTGTAGCGTCGGATTGCCGCGCACAAATGCCACGGCACGCGCGCCCGGTTGAACCCGCCAGGCATCGTTCTCATCGATGTCGGCACGTACGAACAACCTGTCATCGTTTCCTATCAGCATCGAAGCATCCCCGGGCGCGCCACCCTGGACGAATTCACCGACGCGCATCCTGTTTTGCAATATGCGTCCGCGGATTGGGGCGCGGACGGTATGCCGATCGATATCCATCTGGATCTGCCTGACCTGCGCGTGGGATGAAGCCTGCTCGGCTTCGGCAAGCTTCACTGCAAAGCGTCGACGGTTCAATTCCTCGACGCTGATGGCGCGTTTATCCGATACGCTGTCGGCAAGCTTGAACTGGCTCCTGGCTTGCGCCAGGCGTACGGCTATTTCTTTTATTTTCGCTGTCGCCAGCAGGCGTTGCGCCTGCTGTTCACGATCGTCGATCTTGAACAGCTTGTCACCCGCATTGACCTGGCTGCCTGTGCTGACATAGAGCTCGACCACAATGCCGGGCACCGGCGTACCGACAAGGATGTTTCCCGTGCTTGCCTCGATGATGCCCGCTCCGGCGACGTAGGATGCAAAAGCTACCTTGGGCGACTGTGCCGCCGGTCGGGAGACGGGCGGTTGCCGGTTACCAATCAGCACCATCGTGACGGCAAGGAGCAGACCGATCAGCGCGAGTATCGGGAGCAGATATTTACGCATCATTGCGCGTGCGCCTGCTCGGCGCCAACGCTTACGTCGACAATCTTCCCGTCATCCATGTGCGCGATGCGGTCGGCAAATTCATAAATGCGAGAGTCATGCGTTACGACCACCAACGCACGGTCAGGCGCTTGCGCCACATTTCGCAGGATCTCCATCATGGCATGTCCGGTAGCATGGTCCAGACTACTCGTCGGTTCGTCGCAAATAATGATTTCAGGATTGTGCACAAGCGCGCGGGCGATCGCCACGCGCTGCTGTTGCCCACCACTGAGTTGGCCAGGGAGCGCGTCTTCGCGTTCAGAAAGGCCGACCTGATCGAGGACGGCCCGAGCACGTTGATCGGCTGACTTGCGTGCTTCGCCGCTTATCAAGAGCGGCACGGCAACGTTCTCAGCGGCAGTCAACGTGGGCAGCAAGTTGAAAGCCTGGAAAACAAAACCGATAGAACGCCCGCGAAAGCGCGCTCGGTCGCCTGTATTCAGGTCTTCCAGGTTTTTGCCGAGTACCGTGCATATGCCCGCATCACGCTTCAATATCCCGCCGATGATTGAAATCAGGGTGGTCTTGCCGCAGCCAGAAGGGCCGGCCAGGATGAGCAACTCGCCTCGGTATACATCGAGGTCGATCCCGCGCAATGCGATCACTTTCGCATCACCCACCCCATAGCACTTCGTCACACCGGAACACTTGACGGCAACGTCCTGGCTTGGATTCATTGCTTTTCCATCCCTTTCTTGTCGCGGGAAGCTGCGTTTGACCGGAGGATGATAGAAGAACGAGGGGACCGGAAGATGACGGCAACCTGACCAATTGGTCATTTTCGAACGCGGCAACCCCGAAGCGTAAGCTCGCCGTGAGATGGAGCCGGATCAGGCAGTACCTGCGGCTGCAGGAAACGTCAGCGTGACGTCCGTGCCACGATCAAGTTCGCTCTGGATTGAAACCGTGCCACCATGCAAATGCATGATCGACTGTACGATGGCAAGACCAAGTCCTGAGCCTTGACCCTGCCGCGCGCGCGCGCCATCGACCCGATAAAAGCGCTCAAGTACACGGGGCAAATCTTCGGGTGCTATTCCGCACCCGGTATCGCTTACGGTAATTTCAGCCGCGTTATTCCGCAGCGTCTTCGCCTCGATGACGACGCGTTCGCCGCTTGGTGTATGGCGAAGCGCATTGGCAACAAGATTGCCCAAGGCACGCCGTAAGAGACCGGAATCCGCCAATACCTTTCCAGTCCCATGTGCAATCAGTGTGATGCCTTGCTCATCGGCCATCGCCTGATAAAAGGCGCATACAGCGCCAATTTCCTGCTCAACGCCCAGCCATTTCTTGTCGATCTGCGCGGCCGGCTGTTCGGTGCGGGCAAGAAACAGCAGTGCATCCACCATGTGGGATAGACGGTCATATTCGTCCATCGATGATTCAATGCAAGCTCGGTAATCCTCATTGGATCGATCCCTGGAAAGCGCGATTTCTGCTTCGCCGCGCAGGATATGGAGCGGCGTGCGCAGTTCGTGTGCAATGTCGGCCGAGAAGCGTGAGATGCGCGCAAACGAATTTTCGAGGCGCGACAGGAGGCGATCAAAGTTGGTCGCGAGCGGCCTCAGTTCCAAAGGCCAGGCTTCATCGCCGACGCGGCGATGCAATTGACCCGCGCCAAGCTCATCGACGATCGCGGCAAGCCGCGATGCGGGCTGCATTTCGCGACGGGCAATCAGGTAACCACCGGCAATGGCAATCGCCAGAGCGATGACAACGGATAACAACACGCTGCCCCGGTAAGCTGCCAGTAGTTGCGCCTCTTTCGATAGGCTCATCGCTGTGTGCACGGTGAATAGCGCGTCTTCCTGGAATTTTCCGGACATCAGACGGTACTTCTTCCCGTCGCTGGAAAACCAGTCCCGCCCGTGTTCGTCTATTGCGTGTGGGGCGTTTGCGAAAGTCTCACCGCTGTCAAAAATGGCGCTGGGCGTTGGGCTGTCCGCAACAATGTCTTCCTGCGCATTCAGTACCCGGATATAGATGCCGGGAAGCGTATCCGCCTCGTGTTGAACTTCTTCGCGCAAGGCCGCGTAATCATTTGGATGGAGCTTCAGAACGGCGCGCACTTCAGCGATTTTTCCCGCTAGTAGCCGATCATTTTCCTGCTGCAACCGATCCGCGAGCACCCAATAAAGCACACTGCCGACCGATGCGATCAGCGCGATGCTGAGCAGCGCATACCAAAAGGTGAGGCGCGCGGCAATCGAACCGGGTCTTCCTATTGCCGCCTCAGTCCCGTTCTTCCAGAACATAGCCAACCCCACGTAGTGTGTGAATCAATTTTTGCGGGTAGGGATCATCCGCTTTTCTCCGCAATCTGCGGATGGCAACATCGACAACATTGCTGTCGCCGTCAAAATGCATATCCCACACCTGCTCTGCGAGCCTTGTGCGGGTCAACACTTCGCCCGGGTGGCGCAGAAGGTATTCCAGAAGCCGGTATTCCTGAGGAGCAAGATCAATCTGTTTCCCGGCCCGCATTGCCTTATGTCGCAACAAGTCCATTTCGAGATCGGCGAATTGGAGCGTCTCGGTCTGCCGAGCGGGCGCCCGACGCAATATGTTGCGTACCCGAGCAAGCAGCTCCGAGAAGGCGAACGGCTTGACCAGATAGTCGTCGGCGCCTGAATTCAAACCCTTCACACGGTGGGAAACATCATCCAGCGCGGTGAGCAGGATGACCGGCTGATCCTGCCGATGTTTGCGGATTTCCTGCAACACCCACCATCCATCGCGCTTCGGCAGCATGATATCGAGCACGACCATCTCATAGCCGCCCGTCGCTGCCAGATGGAATCCATCCTCACCGTCTGCTGCAACATCGACAACATAACCTTCCTCATTGAAACCTCTTGTGAGGAAGGCGGCTGTCTTGGGTTCATCTTCAATGATCAGAATTTTCATCGTTGGCTTTCGGCTGCTGGCGAGTAGCTAAGCACAGCGTTAGCGTGTTGAGTGGCGACATGCGCGCTTCCTGCGATCAGCAGGATAATGGCCACGAGTATCGTCAACTCCTTCGCTCCAAATTCCTCGCGGGATTGGTAAAAGTAGGCGACGGCCAGTGCCGCCACCCATGCCGCCCAGCACGTCAGACAGTTCAGATTACCATTCCCTCTTGCCCATCTGGGAGTCGCATGGCGTTATTTCCTGCGCAGCGGGCAGAGTTTCGCCTGTCAGATCGGCGCACAGCAAGATATTCTTCCCATAAAAGCCAATGAACGACAAGATCAACCCATCGACCAGCACAGAAGCTTTGTCCATGAAACCGAGCACACCGTCGCAAGAGACCAAGCGCACTGCCACTCCTGCCCACATGCCCTTGGCCATCTGGACGCTCGGCTTTGTCAGCTTGTTGATGGATATCTCGTCCGAGATGATTCACAGCCTGTTGCCGGTCTTCCTGGTCACGGCCCTTGGAACAAGCGTGTTCGTTGTAGGCCTGATAGAGGGTGTGTCGGAGGCCTCCGCGTTGATCGTGAAGGTGTTCTCGGGTGCGCTTTCCGACTACTGGGGACGGCGCAAGCCCATTGCCGTTTTGGGCTACGGGCTGGGCGCGCTTTCCAAGCCCTTGTTTGCCCTCGCGTCGAGCGCCGGCCTCGTCCTCGTCGCGCGCCTGATCGATCGGATTGGCAAGGGAATCCGGGGGGCGCCGCGGGATGCGCTGGTGGCAGACATCGCCCCGCGCGAACTGCGCGGGGCAGCCTTTGGCCTGCGCCAGTCACTCGACACCGTGGGCGCCTTCCTTGGCCCGCTGCTCGCCTTGGGCTTGATGCTGCTCTGGGCGAACGACTTCCGCGCCGTTTTCTGGGTAGCCATCATCCCCGGCTTTCTCTCTGTCGCCCTGTTGCTGTTTGGCGTACAGGAGCCCGAGAAAAAACATGGCGCCCATCCCGTCAACCCCATTCGCCGGGAAAACCTGCGCCGGCTGTCGCGCGCTTACTGGTGGGTCGTGGTGATCGGCGCCCTGTTCACTCTGGCACGGTTTTCCGAGGCGTTTCTCGTCTTGCGTGCCCTGCAAGGCGGCCTGCCCATCGCGCTGGTGCCGCTGGTGCTGATTGCCATGAACGTCGTCTACGCACTCTCGGCCTATCCGTTCGGCAAGCTCTCAGACAGCGTGAGCCACACCGGCTTGCTTGTGCTTGGGCTTGCGACCTTGATCGGCGCGGATGTGGCACTGGCTTACAGCAACCATTGGACATGGGTGTGGCTGGGCATCACCTTGTGGGGCTTGCACATGGGGATTGCACAAGGCCTCCTGGCGAGGATGGTCGCCGATACCGCGCCGGCAGCGTTGCGAGGCACTGCCTACGGCTTTTTCAATCTGGTAAGCGGTATGGCGATGCTCGTGGCCAGCGTTCTAGCCGGCCTGCTGTGGGATCGCTTCGGCGCATCGCAGACGTTCATCGCCGGAGCAGTATTCAGCGGCCTCGCATTGATGGCAATATTGTTTCGTGACCACATACCGGCACTGCGGAGATGAGCATCCATCGCTATTCGCTCATGCTTTCTTTACAGCCGGATTTGCACATCCCGCCTCACCTGAATGACTGCTGTTGGCCGCTATGTAAACCTCTACATAGCGGCCAACTGCTGCCATTCGAACATTTCAGGAAGCTGCTATCTGTACGACCGCTGTACTTCGCAACCAGTCGGAAGGGGCATTCCGGCTCCTCGGCCTTTGCCAATCTGCCTTGGCTAGAGCCCAAGCAAGCCACCCTCTGAGTATCTGTCGCTCAAGAAACCTTGGGAGCGAATTGATGAAGGTCAGCTCTCTGCGCTACGCTGCATTGGTTAGTTCTGCTTGGCCGTAAGCAACGAACTGACCAGCAAGTGACCAGCAATTGCGAGGCTCAGCAACACCAGCGTGCCCAATCCCAAAATTGCCCAAAGCTGGGGGCCGATCCAACCAATGGCCGAGGCAAAATAAGGTACGGTCTGTTTCATCGTTTCGATGAAGCTAACGAGACCCGATTGAATCGATTGTATCCAGGCGGGATCAATCCAGACTGCCAACCAAGGCGGTACCGGTACGGTGCTCAGAACCGAGCCAAGGTCGATGGGCAGGGTGGGGCCGAAGGTCCGAGCTATCCAGTCGACGAGATGAGAGTGAGTAATGTCATTCCGGTCCAGATAATTGACACCGGGCAGCCAGATAATCGTTTTCATGTCGGTGATCACTGTCTATAGAGGTTGCCCCTTGAATTGCCGTTCTTCTTTACAAATCTGCAGCTAAAGTTCCTGTGATTACCGACTGGAAGTGAGTCCCACCAGCGAGAGTAATTCGGTAGCAACAAGGGTGCCTCCCCACCAGAGCAGCACCACCGAGGCGGCCGCCGCCAGAGTGACCAGATAGCCGAGCAGCAGCATCAGGCCATCTCGGAGACGCAGCCCCCACGAGAGCAAGACGATGGCCAGCGCAGGCAGTACATTGTCAAAGCTGATGATGGGGACCGGAATCATCATCGACACCCCTGCGGCAGAAAGCATTAACCCGTTCAGCACCCGGGCCGGCTTGTTGCTCAAGGGCAGCATGCGGGGTCGTCCCAACAACGCGATGATATTGATGACCCGGTTAATGATGCCTTTCAGCAGCATCCTGACGCGATCATTCATCTCTCGTTTGGCGAGCCAACCCGGCAAAGGCACCGGCTGACCAATACACAGCCCGTAAGCGATCAACAGGCAAAAAGCACCTACCATGGAGGCCATGCTGGGTAGTGCGATCGGGAAAAGGAGCGGCATTGCCAGTAAACTCAACCAGACCAGCCGTTGCCGGCTGCTCTGGCCAACGCTGTCTGCCAACGTGCCGCCCATTGATGCCAGGTGTGCCCCGGCAATCCGTTCCACGGTAGCCCGTCGTTTGTCCTTCAGGAATTCTGGCTTAGTCAGTGTTTGGGTGCTCTTGTTTGCCACGATTGTCCAAAGAAATGAGTTACTGGAAAAGAGGGGATGTCCATCGGCTTAATCTTTATGCAAGAGACAATCAGGAAGTCATGGACCCCGCTCTGTCCGGATTGCCAATGAGACCGTCGCATCACGGATTTTCTTCGGTTAAGGGAGTGTGCAATGTGAGCTGTTGGGTCGCACTGAAAAAGCAGCTTTTTGAGGACACAAACTTCCGAAAAAACTGAACATACGACAAGGCTTCGGTCGCAAACTTCGGTTGTTTGCGGCTGAGGCTCGTATTCGCTGCAATCCGTAGCCCCCTCAGCACTGCATCTTCCGGAGAACTCATCCCATGCCCCACACCCGAAAACCCAACGCCGTTCGTCTGGAGTTCGCGCCCGACTCACTGGTTCAAACCAACTTGTCTGGCGCGGCCTTTACAGGCGACTGGCTCTGGGTGGCAGGCGACGAAGCCTGTGGCCTGGACCGCCTGCGCCGGCTCGATGCGGTGGGCCGCGAGGCCTTGCGCTTCGGTGAAGTCCGCGACTTTCCGCTGGCCGACCTGCTGGACCTGCCCGGTAAGGCCGATGAGGAGGCCGACCTGGAAGGCATGGCGATGGCCGATGGTTACCTCTGGGTGGTCGGTTCGCATGGCCTCAAGCGCAAGAACGCCAAGCCGGACCGCGGCCACGCCGACAACGCCAAGCGGCTGGCAAAGGTGGCCCTCGACGGCAACCGCCGCCTGCTGGCGTGTCTGCCCATCGAGCCCGACGCCCAGGGCGAGCCCTGCCTGGTACGCCAGGCTCAGGATGGCCGGCGGGCATTGCGGCTGAAGGGCGATGTGCAGGCGAACCTGCTCACTCGGGTGCTCGTCGGCGACCCCCACTTCGGGCCCTACATGGCGATCCCGGGCAAGGACAACGGCTTCGACATCGAAGGCCTGGCGGTGGACGGACGCCGACTGCTGCTGGGCCTGCGTGGCCCGGTGCTGCGCGGCTGGTCGGCGCTGCTCGAGATCGCCGTCGAGGCGCACGGGGATCAACTACGCATGGTGCCCATTGACGAGAGCAGCACGCTGCTGCGCAAGCACTTCCTGCAACTCGACGGTCTGGGCATCCGCGACCTGCACTTCTCCGGCGATGATCTCTATATCCTGGCCGGTCCGACGATGGTGCTCAACGGCGATATCCGTGTCTTCAAATGGCCGCTCGCCAGACCCACGATGAAAGCCAACCGTGAGCCGGTGCGTTTCGAAACGGCGCTGACAGAGTCGGTTTCGCTGCCCCATGGGCGTGGCACCAACCGCGCCGAGGCGATCTGTGACCTGCCGCCCGCGATCTCCGGTGGCAAGCCCTGTTGGCTGGTGCTCTACGACGCTCCGGGCGCCGATCGCCGGGACGGCGAGCACACCGTCTTCGGCGATCTGCTGCGGCATGACTGATGCTTTCCGGTCTAAACCGATAGGGGCTGACAGTGGGCAGTGCCCCGCCATGTCGGTTCCGCGCATCGATCCTGCATCGTCCCTGCAGTTCGTGATCAACGCATCCGCTGGGGCTTTCGACCTTGACGAAAAGCGTGCCGTGATCCAATCGGCCCTCACAGCGCATGGAAGAAAGGGTGATCTGTTGATTTGCCGGCCTGCTGATCTGGCGCGGGTGGCTGCCGAGGCCGCAGCGGCGGCGGTTGCGCGCAGTACGGCTGTGATTGCCGTAGGCGGCGATGGCAGCCTCAACACGGTAGCCCAGGCCGCGCACGCCGCCGGTTGCGCAATGGGTGTCATCCCCTATGGCACCTTCAATTATTTTGCCAGGACGCATGACATACCCACCGAGCCAGCCGCTGCGGCGCGGCAACTGATGGATGCGCGCCCGATGCCGGTCCAGGTTGGGGCCATCAACGACCGGGTCTTCCTGGTCAATGCCAGCCTGGGTGTCTACCCCGAACTGTTGCAGGACCGCGAGTCCTTCAAGGCCCGCTTTGGCCGCAGCCGCTGGGTGGCGTTCGTAGCGGCCTGTGCGACGCTGCTCCGCGCACAGCGCCGGCTGCGCCTGCACATCGAGATGGGTTCTGCGGTTCGCGACGTGCAGACCTTGACGCTTTTCGTCGGCAACAACCGGCTGCAACTGCAACAGTTCGGGGCCGAGCCGGAAGACACCCTGGCGGGTACGCCCGGCGACGGCAGCATGGCCGCGCTGATGCTACGGCCCATCGGCACGCTGTCGATGCTCAGGCTGGTGCTGCACGGGGCGATGGGCAGGCTGAGGGAAGCTGCCGGCGTGGAAGGTTTCGAGTTCAAGCACATGGTGGTGAAGCCCACCCTGGCCCCCGGCCGCAAGGTGGTCGTGGTGGCGTTCGACGGTGAGGTGGCACGCATGCGCGTACCCATCGACATTCGTGTGCTGGACAAGCCCTTGTACCTGCTTCAAGCCACTGGCGAAGCACGCACGGCGGATGCGCCCAAGGTTGCGGCATGAGTGTCCTGCTGCAGATTTCCGATACCCATTTCGGTACCGAACAGGCGCCGGTGGTCGAGGCCCTTGTCGCCCTGGCAGCGCAGCAGCGGCCGGATGTAGTGGTGCTCTCGGGTGACATCACGCAGCGCGCGCGGCCCGCCCAGTTTCGCGCGGCGAAGGTCTTCGTCGACCGACTGGGGGCACCGGTTCTGGCCGTGCCGGGCAATCACGACATTGCATTGTTCGACCTTTGGGCGCGGCTGACCCGCCCGTACGCGCGCTACGCCACGGTGTTCGGAGCTGATCTCGAGCCCGTGCACTCGTCGCAAGATCTGCTGGTCGTTGGCGTCAACACCACGCGCGCATGGCGGCACAAGAACGGGGAGGTGTCCACGGAGCAGATCGATCGTGTGGCAAACCTGCTGACCGCAGCCAGCCCGCAGCAGTTGCGCCTGGTGGTGGTGCATCAGCCAGCGGCAGTGACCCAGGCTGAGGAACGCTCCAACCTGCTGCGCGGCCACCATGCCGCCCTGCGGGTCTGGTCGGCGGCCGGGGCCGACCTCGTGTTGGGCGGGCACATTCATCTGCCCTACACGCTGGCGCTGCACGGTTTGGCGCGGCGACTGTGGGTGCTCCAGGCCGGAACCGCCGTCTCGTCGCGCACACGCCCCGAAGCGCCCAACTCGGTGAACATCCTGCGATGGGGCGCGGCGTCCAGTGCGTCTGGTGACCAGGCGCAGACCGGGTCTGAGGCGGGGGAGTGTTGCCTTATCGAACAGTGGGACTTTGCGCGCCACGATCAAGTCTTTGTCCGCACGGCGGTCACACCCGTAATGCCAGAGCGCGCCTGATCGCACGCAGCCACTACCTGCATCACCAAGGGGTGGTGCTGGCCACGGCGTGAGCGGATGGCATAGATTTCTTCCTTTACGCCATCGCAATGCCCGAGCAAACGCAGTCCGCGCATCAAGCCTTTGTCACTGGGGCCCAAACGGCTGACCGGGAACACCCCAAGCCCGCGCGCAGCAAACACCGCCATCAGCGCGCTGTCTTCGAACTCGCCGACAATGCGCGGCCGCAACCCCTGGGTCTCGAACCAGCGATCCAGGGTTGGGCGCAACGCCGAATGACCGGTGGGCAGCAGCACTGGCAATCGGTTCAACGACTGTGGGAACCGTTCCACATCGGCTTTGCGCACGTAGGCAGCGGGGCCGTACCAGTCGACCGGCGACTCGACCAGGCGTTCGCTCGTCAGACGCAGGTTCGGGTTGCGCGGTGCCTGCTGCCCGGCGAGTACCAAGTCCAGGTGATGCAGCGCCAACTCGGCCAGCAGTTGCTCGAATTCGCCTTCGTGGCACACCAGCCGCAACGATGGCGTGGCCAGCACAGGCTCCAGCAGCGCATGCGCGGCCAGCTTGGAAATGCCGTCTGACAGTCCGACCGCCAGTCGGGCGACCTTGCCGCTGGCTGCCTCGCGCACTTCGTCAGGAATGGCCTGGCCGATCTGGAAGATTTCCTCGGCGCGAGCGAAGGCGGCCTGGCCCGCCTCGGTCATCGCCACACCGCGACCGGCAGGCTTGAGCAACTGGTAGCCAAGCGCCCTCTCGAGTTCCCGCACCTGGGCGCTGATGGTCTGGATCGCCATGTCCAGCCGCTCGGCCGCGCGGGCGAAGCCACCTTCCTTTGTAACGACCCAGAAGTAGTACAAATGACGGTAGTTGAGCATGTCCATCTCACATCGGAAAAATAGAAGTGTATATCTTCCTGAAACTGGTTTATGCGAACGTCGAATAGTGCAAGAATGAACGCTGATACTGCTCTACTAGGAGGCAATCGTGTTCTACATACTCAGTTGGTTTTTGGTGTTCGGACTTTTTGCACTATGGTCACTGACAGCCTGGGCAGTTTATGCAGTCGCCGTTTGGTCGGTCTCGAATGCCAGTGCGTTGACCGGCGTCGCATCAGGTGTCGAGGGTCTTCGACTGCCGGAGTGGCTGGCGCCCTGGGTGCCGCCGGAGATCGCACAGGCGATGACCTCGCTGCTGGCAGGCTTTGCGCCGGTCTTCGAGAGTCTGCTTCAGACCGCGCCGGCGCTGACCGGCGGCCTGACCGTAGTGACTTGGGTGGTCTGGGGTCTTGGCAGCGTGCTGTTGGTCCTGCTGGGAGCGGGTTTGCATCTGCTCATTGCGATCTGGCGCCGCCACAGTGGTGGTGGCGGTTCCGGTCCGCAGTCGCCAAGTCAGGTGGCCGCATGACGGGAATGCTGTCCTCGCGCTGGCGCGACGCAACGGCTGTGCGGGACGCGGCTGTTCCGACTAGCTGCGTGAGGCGGACCGCCCTGTGTTGGGCAGACGTCTTGAGCTACAGTCTTCGACCATGAACATGCTCATGTTTCTCGGCGGTCTGATCCTGCTGGTCATCGGCGCCAGCACGCTGGTGCGCGGCGCGTCCAAACTGGCGCTGTCGTTCGGCATCAGCCCGCTCGTTGTGGGACTCACCATCGTCGCCTTCGGCACCAGCGCGCCCGAGGTGGCGGTGAGCGTCGGCGCCGTGCTCGACGGCAAGACCGACATCGCCATGGGTAACGTGGTGGGCAGCAACATCTTCAATGTGCTGTTCATCCTGGGCATCAGCGCGCTGATCGCGCCACTGATCGTCAATATCCAGCTGATCCGGCAGGAGGTGCCGATCATGTTGGGCGCAAGCCTGCTGCTGCTGGCGCTCTCGCTGGACGGGAAACTCTCGTGGCTGGAAGGGGGCCTGCTGTTCGCGCTGCTGGTGGCCTACACCGTGTTCCTGGTCGTACAGTCGCGCCGCGAAACACAGGCTGCGAAGGACGAATTTGCCGACGCGGTGCTGCCCGCCAGGGCCGGCGCCTGGGACAGCCACTGGGCGGTACAGATCGGCCTGATCGCCGCCGGCCTGGTGGCGCTGGTGTTGGGCTCGGACTACCTGGTGCAGGCCTCGGTCAGTTTCGCCAAAGCCATGGGCGTGAGCGATCTCGTCATCGGCCTGACCATCGTCGCTGCCGGCACCAGCATGCCCGAGGTGGCCACCAGCATCACGGCCGCGATCAAGGGAGAACGCGACATCGCGGTGGGTAATGTCGTCGGCAGCAACACCTTTAACATCCTGGGTTGCCTGGGCTTGTCGGGGCTGGTGTCGGGCGACCTGGGTCTGGCGATTGCGCCGTCGCTGCTGGCCTTCGACATCTGGGTGATGCTGGCCGTGGCCCTGGCCTGCCTGCCGGTTTTCATGACCGGCCGCGAGATCGCGCGCTGGGAAGGTGGCGTGTTCCTCGCCTATTACATCGCCTACGTGGCTTACCTGATCCTGGCGGCGCAGCAGCACGATGCTCTGCAGGCCTTCTCGAGTGTGATGATGGGCTTTGTGGTCCCACTGACCGTGGTGACGCTGGTGGTGGTGGTGATCCGTCGCCCGGCCTCAGCCGGCGAGCCCACATGACGGCGCCCATCGTGCAGCGGCTATGCGAAGCAGCAGCGGCCTTATCCGAAAAGAGCGTGTCGGCCTCCGGGATGGCAGCACCAGCGGCTGCGATGTGGCACGAACTCTCAAGCCAATGGGCTCAGAAAGAACTCCTTCAATGATTTATGCGATCCTCAAGACTCTGCATGTGCTGTCCATCATCGTGTGGATCGGTGGCATGGTGTTCGTGCACTTCTTCTTGCGCCCCGTCGTCGCCGAGCTCGAACCGGCGGTGCGGCTGCGCCTCATGCACGATGTGCTCGGCCGTTTTTTTCAGGCCGTACTTGCCGCCTCCTTGCTGACGTTGGCTACCGGTGTGTGGATGCTGGGCCGCGTAGCCAAGCAGGTGGTGCAGTCTGGTGGCAGCTTCGAGATGCCGCTGGCCTGGACCTTCATGGCGGTGATTGGCGTCGCGATGGTAGCAATCTTCATGCACATCCGCTTCGTGCTTTACAAGAGGCTGGGCCGTGCCGTTGCGGCGTCTGAGTGGGTCGCTGGCGGTGCGGCCTTGGCACAGACCCGCAACTGGCTCTCGATCAATCTGGGCCTTGGCGTGCTGGTATTGCTCGTGACACTGCTGCGCTGAACGGCCCGCTCCAAACTTGCCCCAGCCCTGATCACTCGCCTGAACAGTCTGTGGCCTTGCCGCATCTTTGCGTTTTCAAATCAGCAAGGCCGCGCCAAAAATACCCACCATAATGAAAGCCAGCACGACTTTGGCGATGAGTCCCACCATGATCCCGACCCATGTGGCGACGCCGACTTTGACGGCGCGTGTTTGGTCTTTTTGTGCCAGGTACTCGCCCACGGCGGCACCGACCAAGGGCATGAAGAGCACGCCCACCAAGCCCATGAAAAGACCAAGCACCGTGCCTACCGCCGCGCCCAGCAGGGCCAGTTTGCTGGCACCGGCTTTTTTGGCTCCCATGAGCCCGGCTACATACTCCAAACCCCAGGCCAATAACGCCAGCACACTGACCACCACCACGGTGGTCATGCCCACACGAGCGAAGTCGTCTATCCAAGCCCCCAGCACGATGCCGCCCCAAACCAACACGGTGCCCGGTAGCACGGGCAGTACGGTGCCCGCCAAACCCAGCAAAATCAAGGCAGCACACAAGATCCATAAAAAGGTAATTACCAAGATAAGCCCTCGAGGTCAAAATAAACAGTGTACCGACAGTCATGTGGATCTGTCTGATTGAACTTCAAGTGTTGACCTGTATGACGAGATTTGCCGTGTAGCAGTCAGCCAGCGACCACTCGGTGCGACTGCTCCGCTCAGAAACCTGCCGCTGGATCACCGATACGATGAATCTCTCTTCTGGGTCGATAGGGTGAGTAGCGTTTTTCGGTAAGCAGCCTCTCCGATTTATCGCCGCTGATTTTTCGTTGGCAATGGTCGAACGGCAGCAATGTGAAGGCGAGCGGCCGCCCGAGTAGCAATCCCCCAATGACCGTTCAGGCCGATGACCCGGCATCCACCGCGAATTTTTGAATGGCGGCTCGGCCCCAGCTAGCCGACCGTCAAGGCTTCGTAGGCAGGGTGGCGGTATGGGTCGGGAGTGCGCATTCGCCGAAATTGCGGATTTAACTGGCCGTTGCATCGCCTGATGTGCGAAGCCCTGAGCTACCTTAACGCTTCCTGCTCAACCGTGAACCCAGCCAGCGCCACTTCGTCACCCAGCGCGTCCCAACCTGCCGCACTCGCAAAATGCTGGATTCTCTCTAGTGTGTGTGGCCTGGCCTCAACACGCCGATCCATCGGCACATCGTCTGGATGCATCTTCCAGGGCTGAAGGGTGTGACCTGATGAATTGGCTTCACTGGCCAGAATGGCGGCGATCCGGAATCCGCCCTCATCGATGTCGCCCCAGTGGTAAACCGGCACGCTATCAGGAAGGCCTTTGAGTAATCGGACGTACATCGATCGCCAAGCGGGCGTGGGCATGCCAGCGGTATAGATGAGCAGGATTTCCTCATCGTGCCGGCGTCTCGCCTCGCCATGAAACGTGGTCTGGTTTTCGATAGTCATCACCAGCTTCGGGTTGCTGGCCAGGCTGATAACCGAAGGCGCAGAAAAAGCCCCATACGGTTCATCCAGGAGCGCCGTGACGCGTGTGCGCGTTACGATCACCCTACCCGCCAAGCGAACGGGCTGTTCCTCCCTGAACAGGCCGATTTCCTGCCATACATCGGCTGGTTCTCTAATCTCGGCATCGACATCCCCGGTCAGGAGCACATCGACTGGTGCTGACAGATTCTCGATGCGCTTGCTGTCCTTGAACAGACGCGCGCTGACTTCTCGGATTGGCTCATCAACCGTGCTGTTCTCACGGGTTGCGGTCATAAAACTGACGATGCGGGCAGCATCGATCCAGTCCTGGGCATCCTCCGGGCCGAAGGTTCGAACCTTTTTCAGGCTGGCCCAGCGAGCAAGCACCACTGACAGAACGGGGTGTTTTTCCAACAATGGGGAAAACTGAACGGCTGCCCTCTCAAGTCGACTTGCTGCGGTATCCACGCCAATCAGCTTCGCCAGAGCATCGATATCGACCAACTCGACGCGCTGGATGAACCCGTCTTCGCCATATCCTTTCTCCCATGTGAGGGTCACGGCGCCTTCGGCTCTGGCAACCTTCATTGCGGCCTCGAAGGCCTCCTTCTCTGCCAGCGCACGCGTAGCCTGATAGTCGACGAGTTGCGCCTTGGTGAGCGCCGGCCGGGTCGATCGCACTCCAGCCTTTTCCCGATTTCCAGCCTCCAGCAGTTTCTTGAGGGCGTTGTGTGCTTTCGTGTCCATGGAATATCTATGCCGTCAGGATTACAGCCGCTCCCGTTCCGTGCATACGATTGACTTCCTGCTCGATGAGTTCGGGGTGCGTATCCAGATCGTCCGACATGAACATCTCCCGGACTTCGTCTGTGACATCATGGCCGTCGATGAAGATCACATTGCGTAGGGAGTCTTTCGAGATGTCGTAGTAGCGATGCAGGAAGGCATTGAGCACGCCCAGATTCTCGCCAGGGCTGGCCATGAACACCTGCAAGCCAAGATCCTGCAGGTAGCGCATCGTGGCCGTGATATTGGTCGGGTCCATCTTGTTGAAGGCTTCGTCCAGCAGGATCAGCCTGATGCCGTCCCGGTTGCCACGATCAAGGCGATAGGCCGATGCCAACGCCGCACCGGCAATCACGTACAGCGGTGCACGATGCTCGCCGCCAGATCCTGGTCCAATGCGCTTGCTTAGATGGCCAACGACTTTCTGTTTTGCCGTTAGGAGGTCTTCACGCAAAATCTCGACGTCGAATTCATAGAACTCGCGGTAGTCATCCAAGGGGCTTTTCATACTTCCCGCCCCCGGCGCGATCTTGTCTTCCAGCAATTCCTTGAACTGCGGCGGAATCTCGCCGGCCCCGCCTAGCAAATCCTCCTGTGGACCGAATGAAGCGATGTTTTTCACGAAATCGAGCAGCTGCTTGAAGTGTGGGCGAACGACGCGCTTGAATTGATAGCGCTCACCGTTGGTGAACGCCGGACACTCTTTCAACACCCGGTTGAGCTGCTCCATTGTCAGGTCAAGCGCCTCAATGTTCTGACTCAGCGCCAAGGCGACGTCATTCCTGAACGTATCCTGTGAAACCTTGTAGGCATCATTCATCTGCTCCTTGTAGTCGAGCAGCTCAGTGCTCCGCAGACGATTCAGAATGTCGGCTATCCAGGCCTGCCCCTTACGCCAGTCTTCCAACACCTCTTCGCTGGCCTGTTCCCGGTATTTCGACAGGAATTCGCCCATCAGACTGCTTCCCTTGCTGACTTCGCGTTCTACCTGCTTGAGGGCTTCTGTTCTTTTGTTTTTGCAATGATTTTCCATGTCGGAGAAGTTTTCGCCGAACTTCTCCAAGGCGTCATCCCAATGGGTTGACGCGTAATCGGCGTCGTATTCCGGGTCATTTCGGGCTTCCCCAGAGGCTTTGTTGGCTGCCTCGACTTTCAAGGCAGCTGCCTTGAAATCGTTTTTGCGCTCGTTAAATACAGTTTCTTTTTCGCTGCGCCGACCGTTGGCGTCAGTGACGTTGGCATTCAGATCCTTTGCCTTGTTTTCCCACGCTGCTTCATCCTTACCCAGCTGTACATAATCTTCGTTGGCTGCACCTTTCAGTTTGCCTTCGAGACTGGCTGCGGCGTCGCTGGCAGATTCCGCTTCTTCCCAGAAACCCTTGATGAATTCTTGGGCCTGGCCATCTGGCGGAATGAGCCGAAGCGCCTTGGTAAGATCATCGACCCCGCGCTTCAGGGATTTAAGTTCAGTCACAGCTTTCTCGCAGGCTGCGAGGCGTTTTTTGGCGGCATCGAGGTGTTGGCCTCCACCATCGCGACCGATGCGCAGTTCTCCATCGCTGACGGGTTTCAGGCGATCGATGGTGCCCTTGCCAACGAGCATTCCATCCTGCGTCAGCGTGCGCTTGCCGCTCGCCATTGCTTGCGCATCAGTGGTGGCCTGCACCATGTCCCCGAAGAGGCCACGTAAATAGGCAACGGCAGCCTGATCGGTACCCTCGATCAGCTCTGCGACGGAACCATCTTCGAAGCGCCGGCCGGACTGCTGTCGGCTTTCCATGACGATCTTCGCACCGTAGACGGCACGCTTGCCCGTCAGGCCGCGATAGATCTCGAATGCCCTGCGCTCTTCGTGTTCGGCTACCAGGAGAGCCTGAAGGTTGGGGCCGAGGTAGGATTCGACGACGGGCTGCCATTCCTTTTTGGTGATCTTGACCAGGTCGCACACCGCAACGGGGCTAAGGCCTTCGTCCCTGAGTTCTCGCATCAGGGTTTCGACGTGAGGACTGAGTGGTGTTTTGCCCTGTTTGACCCGTTCAAGCGACTTTTCGGCGTTCTTGAGGTCGTCGTTAGCGGTTATCAATTGGTCGTTGAGTGCCCCGCCGATGGCATTCAGGTCCTGCAACGCCTTTTCGGAAGCCTGGACCGCTGTCTGCAAGTGTGCCTCGATCTCAAGCCATTCAGCTTTGCCAAAACGTTCGAGCAACACTGCCAGTTTTTTGGATTCTACGTGCAAGTTACGCGTGACATCTGCGTCAAGGAACGGCGCCTCCGCCGCATTTTTCAGGAAATTGCGGATATGGGAAAGTTGGTTGACGATGTCATTCTTTTTCCGTTCTGCCCTGCCGCGATCTGCGCGGATCTGGCTTTCTAGGCCAGCGTAATCAGCGTGTGAAGCATGCTGTTCGCGCAGCCTGCGGTAATGCCTCGATTTCTCAACCGCATCGGTGTGATCGGTGGCCAACTGCTTGAAAGCCTTGTCCGCAGCTTCGAATGCCTCTCGGGCAGCGTCCATGACTCCTTGGGCTTCGTCGTGCGTCTGGTTGGCCTGTTCGAGTGCCACATCCAGCCCCAGCGTCTTCCATGTGACGGCTTTTCTGGAGGCCTTGGCAGCGTTGCCGAAGACGCTCTCGACTGCGGAGCCGTCGTTAATCTTCTGTTCGACGTTGGCCACCAATTCGGCCAGACGCCGGAACGATTCGGTGACATCCTTGAATTTCTTGATGTTGGTCGGCCTGGATTCGAGCACGTCGTTGCGTACGATCTCGTCTACCGTCTTGTCGAAGCGCATCCTCAGCGCAAAGCGGAACGCGCGGACAAAGGCATCGTATGACGGTGCCCCGCCTGAGCCGCGTAGTTCAAGCAGGCAAGCACGAATATAGCGTTCGGCCTCCTCGAAAACGCATTCCTCGCCTGACACCTTCGAACGCTGAAGCAGCTGCTGCTTGAAGGCGTTCCATTCCCTCGGCTTTTCTTTGCCGTCGACCGTCTCAAGGTGGTCACCCAGAGTCAGTTCCACGTCAGGAAGCAGATAGCGTCCAAGCACTTTGTGCTGCTCGCTGTCCTCGGCCGCATAGATGCAAACCCCCATGGAGACGGGTTTCTTGGTTTCGGAGTCGCGCCAGACCAGCGTGATATAGGTATTCGAGCGTGGCCGTACCCGGTCTTCGGGCGTATCGCCGTACTGACCAAGGCAGTAGCTTCGAATCGAACGGGTCGTCTTGTTCTCGTCTGCCTGAGCATTCAGCGCCATCAGGCGGCTGTTTGCGCCGAACATGGCGATCTGGACGGCATCGAGAAACGAGCTTTTTCCGCTGCCGTTTGGCCCGAATATTCCTGTGATCTCGGAAATGCGGACATGCTCTCTTTCATACAGAAAGAACTGCACCAGGTTGATACTTTCCAGATATTTCATGCTTCGGCTTCCTCTGCCTGGTCCGGTCCTTGACCGTCTTCATCATCAGAAGAATCCCGTGCGGGTTCGAATGATTGTGTGAACTGAGCCAGCCGGGAGATCGCTGCCTCACCCAGCAGATCCACAATGGCGGGGCGTATGGCTAGTACGTATGGCTGGTCACTGCCAGCGGCCATATCGGCGAATTCATGCTCATCCATCTTGCGGACGATCCCCCAGCGTTTCAGTGTCTTGACCAAGCTTTCCAGTTCGCCGCGTCCAGGCAGCTCGCGCTTGCCGGAAGTGGAGAGGCGATACTTTTCCTCAAGCTCGACCAGATCGCAGATCACTTCGCCATCGTCGTTCAGCTGCCCTGTCCTGGCCTGTTCGTCATAGATCTTCCTGAGCACGAGGGCGAGCAGCGTTTGCGCAGTATTGGCCGTTCCTGCCTTGCCATTGTCCGGAGTGGCGCAGGCATAACGCAGTTGCCTGTTCACGATCAAACCGCTGCCGACCAGCGAGAGGACGTGTTTGAACTCGCGCTCGAACTGCTCAACCATGCCGTATGCCATGCGGCTCTGCCGATCGGCGTAATAAAGCACTTGCTCGGCGAGCAGGCGGCTGGCGGTGGACTGGAAGTCCTCTGCAACGTATTGCTTGTCGGTCTTTGCTGCGATGTTTTCCCAATACTGGCTCATATCGACTTCCCTTTGGTGGCGACCGATTTCTTCGCGTTCTCTATTTGGAACGGAACACCGGTAATCCACTTGTTTTCAATTTCCTTGTCGTCTGTGCGGCGGACCCTGAAGCCACGCATCATGGTTGACGCCTGCTGCTGCAAATAAGCCGAGCCACTTTCCATTGCCGCACCGAGAACGAGCAGGGTTTGATAAGCGCGAACGTCGGCCACACCTTCGAGCTGAAGTTCTTCACTGGTGATGGCTTGTCGGCCGGAAAGCTGGCGGGATACAAATTCAGCGAGTTTGGGGGCGTTCACTAGGCGCAGATTACGAGCAAGGGCCCTGAGCTTTGCCCTCGCAATATCTTCGTCTGTTGGGGCGGTTTCCCTTAGCTGCGGCGCTTTTTCCCGTGCCTCTTGCCTCCTTGGTTCGGCGAGATTGGATGGGCTGATCATGTCGCCGGGAGCGAACGGACCCTCGTGAATGTCCCCCTGGTCGTCCATGACTCGAGCGATTGCAGCATCAACCACCTTGTCGATAGGCCGCAGGGAACGTAGCCGGTAATCCAGATAGGCAAGAGCCCGGCGATTTGCGCGCCGGATCTCGTCATCCAGCCGCTCAAGGTAATCATCGATTCGCTGGATATCGCGCAATTTCTGTACATCCCGCTCGAACATGCGCTCCGCCTTGATGCGGTCGCCCTGGAAGCGTTTGGTTGCGTACCAGGTGATCAGGCGCTCGCGGCTTTGCTCGGAGCCGTGAAGTTCTTCGGCCCAGTGCAGGATTTGTGGACGCCGTGACAAAGGGTGCTCGCGCGTTCTGAGTTCCTTGTAGTCGCCGATGAACACCTGCTCGATGAAATCGCTGAAGAAGCGGCGGACGTACTGAGTGGTAGTTTCTTCCGCCCCGAGCGCGCTCATCAGGTCACGGACGTTCGTACCGGTATTGCGGATGTGTTCGAGGAGGTTTCTCGCCTGGTCGGCGGCCTCGGAAAGCGAGTCGCCTCCGGCGCCTTCCATTACCAGTTTCAGGTTGGCCTCGATGGAGCGAACCTTGCCTGCCACGTAGATCGGCCCGGTTTCCGCGAAATTGATGAGTTGCCCCAGAAACTGGTTGACCGTGGGGGTCATCGAAACTCGCTTGTCGACGCCATGGCGGTCCAGTCGCAGCCACCCGCAATCATGCAGTCGGTTGAAGATGGTGATGGCCCGGATGTTGAGCGGGGTTTCGGGCGTCGCGCCTTCCTCGTCTGTCCAGGAATCGTGAATGACAAGTTCTGACTCAATGTCCTGGGTGATATCACGCGTTGTGAATCCGTGACTGGGCGGCAACGGGGCATCTGGCCCGAAGCGCCTGTCGTGAAGAGCACAAAGGATGCCCCAGTAGGTCTGCTTGTTTGGCGAGGCGAGCGGCGCAAATAGACGCTCTGGCAGTCGGGTGAACAGAAGTGAGGCAGCACCGCCGCCCGTGCCTAGCGGTTGAAAAGCCACTTGGACACCTCCCGTGCGTTCTCAATGGCGATCAGATACTCAGGGGCATGCTGGGCCTCTGTGTCCATGGCAGCCCGGATGTCCTGGATGAAATAGGGAACAAGCGCCGCGCGGCAGGTTTCTACGCGGCTCGAAGTTCCATTGAAGTATTCGGCCTGGATCACCCTGGCCTGTTCGGGAGAGAGTTCAGGGTGGGCAACCAGCCGCACCTTGACCTTGGTGTTCCAGTCGGGGTCATCGAATCGGGTGCGATCCGAAGGACGCGTCAAGGGTTTCACCTCGAGGATTCGCCCCAGTGCGTAATCGCGGAATTCCTGATTGGTTTCACTGTAGGCCCGCACATGCCATCTGCGGCCAGCGAGAACCAGGCTGTGTGGATGGATCGTGCGACGATGCGGTGCAGGCTCGCTCAACGACATGTACTCGATATCGACGGCTTTTGCCTGTCTGATTGCGTGTCCAAGGCTGGCGAATGTCCTGGGTAACGGGGCGGTGATGCTTGGTGTGGCTGACCACATCGTACCCTCACCGTCGTCCATGGCCGACGCATAGGGAAGCCCGACCATGGAAAGGTATCTGGAAAGCGATTCTGAAATACTGGCCTGAGAGGCCTTGGTGTATCGCTTATAGAAATCAGCCGTAACGAAGTAGCTTCTGGACTTGCTGTCCCATTGCATCCAGGTGGGGTTCAGATCGCGTATTTCCTTGATCCACTGACTCGCCCGTGGCAGACCGATGCCGAACAGTTCGCACACCCGCGAACGGTAAATTCGCCCTTCCCAAACCAGAAGCAATTCCAGAAGGGTGAGGCGTTGTTGTGGGCTGTCGTTCCGTGGGTCCATGCGCTTGTCCGTATGTTATAGAAAAATATAACATATAAATTCTTATAACATGTATTTTACGTGATGTCGTGAAGTGGTCTACACGTAGCCGGAATTGTGTGTTTTGCGCCAGCAGCCCCTTGACCGGGCAGCTGCTGGGCAGATGCAGCAGCACCCGGTCTTTGTACTGTTTGACGCGGGCGGCGATCTTGAACAGCGTGAGCATGACCGTCCTGGGCTGAGCCAACTGCGGATGTGCTAATCGCCGGGCTCCATACGTTCCAAGCCGACGTATCGATCGACTCCATCGGTGAGTGGATCGGCAGAGCGCGCCTTCGATAGCCACACCACTTCACCGGATTTCACCATGCGCCAGCCCAGGTTCAGATTCTCTCAGCCACGTTCGGCACCCCTCTCCTGCCAGGCGGCAAATTCCAATGGGCGCAAGCCAAAGCGAATGGCATTGCCGGCATGCAGGGTTTTGAATTCCTCCAGCGCCAATGCGACAAAGCGCGGCTGATCCTCCTGCACCACCGTCGTGGGCATGATGGTGAGAATCGCTGTTTCGACGGCGGGCTGTCCATCGCGAACGATGGCGCGCACAGTCTCGGCCAGTTCATTGCGGTAGCGCAGGCGAAAGGTGTCCGGCGGAACGAGTTGCTGCTGCACGGCAACGTATTGCTGGCAGGAGCGTTCGTAGGCCCAGACGTAAATATCCCGCAGCAATTCAATGCGGTTCAATTCATAAACGCCGATCATGCCGTCCACATAGGCTTGCTGTGGCACGTCAACGAAGGATAGCGGACACAGATTGTGCTGGATTAGCGGGATATTGGCGGCCAGACGTGAGACGCGCTTGTTCACGTCCTCAAAGGGTTGCAGGTAAGGCAAATGCACCATCAGGAAGAAAGACTGCTCGAAAGGATCCCGGATTTCCGCAGCCATGCTCATCACAATGCCAAATAGCTCTTCCAGGCGTTGCGGCATGGCAATCGGCAGATAGACGCTGCCGCCTATTTCCACTGGGCGGTTTCGGATACGGCCACACGTGAGCGGATCGGGCATCAGGCCATCGGATAGAAAGGCATGCAAGGCGATGATGGTTTCAGGATTGACGCCTGCGTGCTCGGTGTCACGCACCAGATATTCGATGGCTGACTTGTGGTTGAGGATCATCTGGGTTTCCAGCGCATCCTTGCCTTCGGCAGCCTGGCCGAATTCGATCAGCCGCTCGGTGTCGAGACGGCTATAGGTGTTGCCTTCCAGCTTTGATGATGCCCACGAGAGATCAATCAACAGGCGGTTCAGAATATCGCGCGCAAAAGTGCCTGCGGGCGATTGCTCAGCAGGCGAGCGTCCGAGGCTGTGCAGTTGGGCGCGTAACGCTTCAGGCAGATAGGTCGTTTGATTGGGGTGGTATTGCTCAAGAAATTCGTTCTTGTAACTGACCGGTTTGCGTTGTTGGCGCGGTTGGCGAACGTAGGCTTTGATCTCCTCGCCTTCGGGTGAAGTAGGAACATAGACTTCCGCCATGATTTGACCGGCCGATACCGTGGCCGCCATGCCTGTCAGAGCGACAGTCACATCACCAGAAGTGGCGCCTGCTCGGTATTTAAGTGCCCGCCCCACGCCTTCGCTGACGATTCGTTTTTGCTCGATCAACGATGCCAGGCGACGCTGTAACGTGCGACGCGGCATGCCTGGGTCAATCGCCTGCACAAGCCCTTCCACGCCAATGCCGTCGGTATATTGGCCGATCAGCTCAACAATCTGGTCGAGTTCTTGAGATGAAATCACTTTTGGCATGCCATTCACTCTTTTTGTGACGCGAGGCACAGTATCGCGCCATTTTATTTGGCGCGCAACAGCTTAATTGCGCCACTTAAATTATTTATTTGGCGCGAATCATGAAAATCGCGCCATATCATCATGGCTTTTTCAGGCTGTCCAAATTTCGACAAGCGCATCCATCTGCTGCCAAAAGACCCGGCCATCGGCTAGCCACTGCGCCCATGCCGCCGCAAGGCTCTGTGGCTGATCATCGTTGATGCGTTGATGGTCTGGCGCTTCACGTACAGTGGGATGGAGAGGTTTGCGATGTTGGCCAGCAAAGCTGGTGTTCGTTCTTAACCCGAACGGACTGTTTGAATGCGGACGCGGCCTACAAGGACAGCGCCACGCCCGCTAATGTGAG